>NZ_JASTLC010000001.1:9663372-10296154 GCF_030499575.1 Streptomyces sp. DG2A-72 | reverse complement strand
ACGAGCTGGACAGCCCCGGTGAGGCCGCCCAGGGCGCGGCGGCGGTGGCCATGCTGGTCGGCGCGGATCCCGCCCTGGTGCGCATCGAGGACCCCTCCGGCCTGTTCACCGCCGACGTCATGGACTTCTGGCGGCCCAACGCCCGGGATGCGGCCCTGGTCGACGGGCAGGAGTCATCAACGCGTATCTGCAGGCCGTCGAGGGCACCTGGAAGGACTACGCGGAGCAGGGCGGCCGCACGCTCGAGGAGTTCGCCGCGTTCTGCTACCACCAGCCGTTCACGAAGATGGCCTACAAGGCGCACCGCCACCTGCTGAACTACTGCGGCTACGACACCGACAAGGACGACATCGCGCGCGCCATCGCCCGCACCACGGCCTACAACACCGTGATCGGCAACAGCTACACCGCGTCGGTGTACCTCGCCCTCGCCGCGCTGCTCGACCAGGCAGACGACCTGACCGGCCGGCCCGTCGGCTTGTTCAGCTACGGCTCCGGCAGCGTCGCCGAGTTCTTCGCCGCCACCGTGGTCGCCGGCTACCGCGAGCACCTGCGCACCGGGCCAAGCTCAGGCGATCACCCAGCGCAAGCCCGTCGACTCTCGCCGGCTACCGCGCGCTGCACGCGCGGTCCTTCCCGACCGACGGCGGCCACCACGCCACCGAGGCACAGACCACCGGGCCCTTCGGCTGGCCGGGCTCAGCGGCCACAAGCGCCTCTACCAGACGCGCTAGCAGCACCTTGAGCACCCGTTGCGCTGCGTGGGCAGCCTTCTCGCGGGCTGCCCGCGCAACGGGTCAGTCATGGCCGCATACCTGCCGGCCTTTCACACCTGTGTTCACAGACCCATTTTAAGAGTAGGGGAGGGCACGCGCATGAGGGATGTCAAGAACCTCGGTCCGGGTGCCGACGGGCCGGACCGGATCGTCGGCGCCATCGATGTCAGGATTCTCGGTACGGGCACCTACGTGCCGCCAAGGGTCGTCTCCAACGACGAAGTCGGTGCGCCGGCCGGGGTGGACGACGCCTGGATCACCCGTAAGACCGCGATCCGCCAGCGGCGTTGGGCCGCCGTCGGGCAGGCCACCTCGGATCTGGCGACGGCCGCGGCGCGTGCCGCGATGGAGTCGGCCGGCATCACCGCCGAGCAGCTGTCCGTGATCGCGGTCGCCACGTCCACGCCGGACCAGCCCCAGGCCGCCCACGGCGGCCTATGTCCAGCAAAACCTCGGCGCGGCCGGCACCGCGGCGTTCGACGTCAACGCGGTGTGTTCCGGCACGGTGTTCGCGCTCTCCGCGGTCGGCAGCGTGATCCTGCGGCGGGGCGGCTATGCGCTGGTCATCGGCGCGGACGTGTACTCGCGCATCCTGAACCCGGCCGACCGCAAGACGGTCGTGCTGTTGGGGACGGCGCCGGCGCGATGGTCCTGGGCACGACCGAGAAGGGCCCGCTCGTGCGGCATGTCGCGCTGCACACGTTCGGTGACCTCTCGGGCCTGATCCAGGTGCCCGCGGGCGGCAGCCGGCTGCCCTGGACCGGGCCGGCCTCGACGCGGGCCTGCAGTACTTCGCGATGGACAGGCAGATGCGCCGCTTTTCGTCGTGGAGCAGCTGCCGCAGCTGGTCAAGGGATTCCTCCACGAGGCCGGTGTCGAGCCCGCCGACATCAGCCACGTCATCCCGCACCAGGCCAACGGCGTCATGCTCGACGAAGTCCTCACGGACCTGGCCATGCCCCGCGCCACCATGCACCGCACGCTGACCACTACGGCAACACGGGAGCCGCCTCCATCCCGATCACCCTGGACGCGGCCGCCCGCGCGGGCGCCTTCCGCCCCGGGCGAGCTGATCCTCCTGGCCGGCTTCGGCGGGGGCATGGCGGCGAGTTTCGCGCTGGTCGAATGGTGAAGAGGCCCTGGAAAACGGCTCGAGACAGTTGCACGGCCACCCGACGGCCTTCCTCGCATCATATTCTCCTCTCGTCGTGCTCCATTTGGCCGGTACCTCCACATGAGCAACAGATCCCTGCTTCGGCAAGAAGGAAGTGGCACATGACAGGCAATCTGAAGCCCCTGGAGATCGTTCTGATAGTTGCTCTCATCGCGCTGCTTTTCGGCGCGAAGAACTGCCGGAAATGGCCCGGTCGCTCGGCAAGTCCGCTCGCGTTCTCAAGAGCGAGGCCAAGGCGATGAAGAAGGACGACGAGGCGGCGGCGACCGCGCACAACCCCGCTGAGGCCGCCGGGCAGGCCGCGCCCCGCACCCTGAAGGCCGCGCCAGGGGACGTGACCGGCTCCCGTGCGGTGACCGAGCCGCGCCACACCATCCACAGCTGACGCCGCGTTCCGACGGCCGCCGCACGACGGAGGAACGTGGGGTGCTGAAGACTACAGCAAGCAGGACAAGAGAGACGGCCGAGGGGCGCATGCCCCTCGCGGAGCACCTGCGTGAGCTGCGTAACCGGCTGCTCAAGTCGGTCCTGGGCGTCCTGGTCGTCACGGTCGTCGCCGCTGTCTTCTACAAGGAACTGATCGACTTCCTGCTGAGGCCGATCCTGGACTCCGTGGGCTGTGCGGACCGCTCGCGCCGGCAGGCGAACGGCGGCGTGCCGTGCGCCGACATGACCGTCAACGGGCTCGGCGCGCCCGTCTCGATCGCGCTCAAGGTCTCGCTCATGTCCGGCGTGGTCCTGGCATCGCCGATCTGGCTCTACCAGCTGTGGGCCTTCACATGGCTCCCGGCCTGCACACCCGTGAGAGGAAGTACGCGCTGGCCTTCGTCGGCGCCGGTGTGCCGCTGTTCCTCGGCGGTGCCGTGCTCGCCTACGTGATTCTTCCCGCAGACCGCGGACCGCCCTTGTCGGCTTCTCGCCCAGGACACCGTCAGAATCTGCTCCCGGTCGACGACTACCTCGACCTGGTCACCCGCATGGTGATCGTCTTCGGGCTCGCCTTCGAGCTGCCGCTGCTGCTCGTGCTGCTCAACATCACCAAAGTGCTGACCCGGGAAGCGGCTGGCCGGCTGGTGGCGCGGCATGCTCATGGGCATCGCCCTGTTCTCCGCGTTCGCCACGCCGACCGGTGACCCGCTGACCATGCTGTCGCTGGCCGCCCCGATACGCCGCTCCTGTGCGTCATCGCGCTGGTCATCTGCCTGCTCAACGACAGACGCCGCGCCCGCAACGACCCCGACGCCGGCCTCGGCGACGACGAAGCGTCCCCCCTCGGCCTCTGCCCGCAGGACGTGGACGCGGCCGAGCTACGGTGTACGCGGCACCGCACGTCACCGCGCAGGCCGGCCCGGACCAGGAGCGGCGGCTGAACGGCCACGACGACATCACCTGACGGGCCGCGGCGGTGACCAGCAGCTCCCCGCGCGCAGACGAGCAAGGCCGCCCCGTGGCCCGGGCGGCCGAAGGGGTCACGCCTTGCGCAGCGGCCGCCATGTCACGACCTGCACCGCCGTGTCCGCCCCGCACCTGCTGGTCGCTGCGCCCGGGATGCTGCTCGGACAGCTCGCCTGCCCGCCGAGGCGTGCCGCGCTCGCCGGGATCGGACGGTTCGCCGTGCCGCGTCCTCGTGCGCCGGCCGCCGCCGGCCCCGGCACGTTCGCAATCCGGCCGGCGCGTTCAGGCGACCGGGGCCGCGCGGTGTCGAGCGATCACGCACGACCGGGGGTTCCCGGGAGACACGGGCGTGCTCCGCGCAGTGCCCGCACGCTGGTCCACCGCCCCTGACACAAAGGTTGCAGCCATGTCGCTTGTCCTTGGCACCACCGCCCCAGAACCTCCTGTTCCGGGAGGCCAGAACCGCCAACACGTTCACCGACGAGCCGGTGACCCAGCGGCGGGTCCAGGCGATCTCAAGCCGCGCGCGCGCGCGCGCGCGCGCGCGCGCGCGCGCGCGCGCGCGCGCGCGCGCGCGCCTGGTCAAGTACGGCCCGACCGCCTTCAACCAGGCCCCGCTGCGCATCGCCCTCGTCCGCTCCGCCAAGAGAAGCCCGCGGCCGCCTGGTCGCAGCACATGGCCAGGGCCAACACGCGCGAAGACCGCCACTGCCCCGCTGGTCGCGATCCTCTCCGTGGACAACGAGTTTCCACGAGGAACTGCCCAAGCTGCTCTCTCCGGCTTCCCCAGCAGGTCAAGGACATGCTCTACGCCGAGCGCCCGGTCCGCGAGCGGTCCGCCCTGGTCAACGGCGCCCTGCAGGGCCAGCGTACTTCATCATGGGCGTCCGCTCCGCCGGCCTCGCCGCCGGCCCGATGACCGGTTTCGACTTCGCCGGCGTCCGGAAGGAGCTTCCTGGACGACGACCGCGGCCGCTGATGATCGTCAACATCGGCAAGCCGGGCCCGGACGCCTGGTTGCCGCGCTCCCCGCGGCTGGACATCGACGAGGTCATCACCACCGTCTCGACCGGCCGGCCCGGCCGCGTCGTCAGCTGCCGTCAAAAACACGCCGTCCGGCGTCGTACGCCCGGCCACAGCTCACAGGGCGAGCTGCCGCTCCGTCTTCAGAGAGCGGCAGGTGCCGCAGCGCAATCGCTCGGGGTGGGCGGGCGGCGGGCCTTGCCGGGCGTGTGCGAAGGGATCCTGAGTGCACGAGGCCGAAGAGGGGCCGCCCGCCGCGTGATACGCCTCGGCCGAGCGGCTGGGTGGGCCCCGAAGGTCACCAGGGACCGCCACCGAGCGGGCGCGGCGCAATGGTCCGCCGTGAGATCGCCTGCCGGCCGCGACGCGAACACTGACCGTTTCATGACCGCTCCCTGCACCTTCGCCTCGCGGCTGTCTTCGCAGGCTGTCAGACAAGGTCCACTCGCACCTCGGTCGAGGATTGCCCGGGCCGCAGCGACGCGCCTCGCCGCCCGGGCCGTCCTGGCAATCAGTCGATACCGCGCACGACGTGGGGCTCCAAGGTGTCGTCTTCGTCGATTCCGGCAAGCCGGAGCGGCGGGACGTGCGGCAGGGAAAGATCCATCCGCTCCGTTGGGCATCCTGCTGCCCTCTTCTTCGGTGTCGTACATCCGATCCTCCTGTCCGGCCGGCTCGCGTGGGGTGGCGGCCGGGCTTGTACGAGCCACCGAGCCATGACGCCGGCGCGTGCATGAGGCTCCCGACGGCTCAGAGCTCCTGCGGACGAGTCCGCGGCAACCGGGCGGGGGCCGCCCGTGCATCAGCCACCCTGCACAACGTCACACGAAAAACGCTCGAAAAGCGGTGGGGAAAACGCCTTGCGGAGCGGTGGGGAAAACGGCGGGCAGGCGGCGCCCCGGCGGGCACCGGGCGCACCCCGGGGTGCGGCTGCCCCGCAGCCGCGGCCGTCGGGCACGCGGCTGCGGGGCCGCCCCCCGGGGTGCCCCTCGCGCCGTCGGCGTCGTCGATGGCCCCTTCGGTGGCGGCCTTCAGGGCTCCGGCCAGATCGCGGGCCCGCTCCCACTCGTCTGCCGTCGCACCGGCGAGTACCACCCGCGGCGGGCGGCCGCCGTCCGCCGCGATGCGCCGGGCGATGTCACAGGCGCCGGCGCCGGCTCCGGAGAATCCGCCGAGCAGCAGGGATTGGTCCCTGCCGAGCGCGGTGAGGGCGGGCTGTGCGCCGTCAGGGTCGGCTTCGGCGGGGAGCACCAGCAGTTCCTGGGGGCCCGGATAGGCGTGGGCCAGCAGGTCGTAGCAGGTCAGGGGGGCGCCCGGCGGCGGTATCAGGCAGATCGTCCCCGCCTGGTCCTGGCGCGCCGCGCGCAGGGTGACCAAGGGGGTGTCCTGGCCGTCCCTGAAGGCGTCGGCCATGAGGGGTACGGTGCTGCCCTCAAGGAACTGCAGGGCTTCTTCGACCGTGGTGGACTCGTCCGCCCACAGGGGAAGTTCACGCAGCAGCAGGGCACTGTGCGCCAGCAGCGCGCCGGCCGCCTCCTCCCCGAGCTGGGCCCGGTCGTGTACCTCCGTGAGGACCAGGCCGCCCGCGCTGTCGTGGTGGGCCAGCAGCCCGACGGGGAGCACGGAGTGGGCGGGCAGGATGCCGGGGAACTCGGCCCGCAGACCGTGGGCGGCGAGTTCGGCCTCCAGGCCTTCCACCGGATGGGGCGGATCCTCGAAGGCGATGACGGTGTCGGCGTCCACGCTGCTGTGGCTCCAGGCGCGGATCCAGTCGGCGGGTACCCATTCGTATGCGGACATCTCCATGGCGCGGTCGCGCAGTTGCCGCAGCAGACGCGGCACGGTGCCCGCCGGGTCCACCTCGACGGTCATGGGGAGCGGGTTGTGCAGCGGCCCCGGTATCCGGGCCGCGCCGTCCAGCGGTATGCCGCGTCCCGACACGGTCACCGCGAAACAGACGGGGGCCGCTTTGGTGGCGCCGGAGGCCCAGTAGATCAGCATGGCCCAGACGGCCTGCAGCACGCTGCTCTCGGCCGTGCCCCAGGTGCCGGCCCAGCGGGCGAGGCGGGCGGTGTCGGCGGGATCCAGGCGGAGCCGGGCGCGGCCGGCGCCGGTCAGGCCGGTGGCGGCGGGCCGGCCGGGCCGTGGAGCCGCACCGTGGGGGCGCGCTGCGCGCCCAGAACCCGCGGGCGGGCTCCGGGTTCTGGGCCGCGACCCAGGCCGTGTAGTCGCGCAGGTCGGGGCGGCGCTCACCGCCGGGCAGGATGCCGCCGGCGGAGATAGGCGCGGTAGAACTCGCGCAGCAGGATGTGCGCGCTCCAGGTGTCGAGCAGGGCCCGGTGGTAGCTCAGCCAGGATCCGGGTGGGGGCGATGGCGGGGGCGGGCGGGGTCCGCTGCGCCTCCAGCAGGGTGAGGCGCAGCAGTGCGGGGCAGTGCAGGTCGAAGCCGCGCAGCCGGTCCCGCTCGAGGAAGGGGTGCCAGTCGTCGTCGCTGATGGCCCGGCGGGTGATCTCGGGCGTGACCCGGTCGTGCACCACGAGCAGCGGTTCGCCGCCGCCGGTGAACGCGGTGCGCAGCACCGTCTCGCAGTCGAAGACCGACTGCCAGGCTGCGGCGAAGCGGCCGGCGTCGAGCGGGCCGTGCCAGAGCCATACGAGCTGCTCGACATGGCGTCCGGTGCCGGGCCGTCCCTCGCCGCCCGTGTACAGCGCCGACTGCTGGGGGGTGGCCCGCAAGACGAGCGGAGCCGGGGTGGCGGGCTCGTCGGCCAGTTCTGCCAGCAGATCCTGCAGCAGGTCCTTGAGGGCGGCCACCGATGTGTCGGTGACGCCGTGGGCCGGGGCGGTGGCCCAGTCGAGAGTGATGTGCAGCCGGCCGTCGGCGAGCTCGGGCCCCCGCCTCGACACGGTGCAGGGGCCGGCCCGGTGCGCCGGCGCGCGCGGGGCGGGCGGAGCCGCGGCAGCAGTTCGCCGGGGCCGGGCACGGTCACGACACGTCCGGGCGGGCGGCAGTTCGCGCAGCCGGCGCCGCAGCGGCGGATCGGGGCTCCGCTCGCGGCAGGCTCCGAAGCCGGCGCCGCCGGGGCGCCGCCCGCGCAGTCGGCCAAGGGGCCGGCCAGAGCGGTCAGTTGGCGAAGCGGGTCGAGGCCTTGGTCCGGTGTGAGATGGACCGGGTAGGGGTCGGTGAGCCGGCCCACGTGGTGTCGTAGGCTCCGCCGGCCGCTGCGGGGGTCGCTGCGTACGTCGAAGCTGACCTCATCGGATCCCTGCCAGCGGGCAAGGGCGAGGGCGAACACGCCGGTCAGCGCCTCTGCGGGGTCAGCGCGAGCCGCCGGGCCAGGACCTGGACGATCCGCTCGGTGTGGTCCTCGTCCAGGACGAACCCGGTGCGGCGGGCCTCCCCAAGCCCGGCCGTGCGGGCGGGCGCCGGGGCGGCGTCGGGCGCATCGCCCGGCCTGGCCGGCGGGGCGGGCCGGCGGGAAACGCCCGCCCGCTGCCTGCGCCCGGCGACCAGGCTCCAGTGCCGCGCCTCGGCGGGGTCACGGGCCAGCTCCCGCAGTTCGCCGATCCAGTCGGCCAGGCCGTCGGGCCGGTGCTGCGGCCGCGCCGGACGTCCGGCACCAACCGCGTCGAGGGCGGCGGCCAGGTCGTCGAGCAGGATGCGCCAGGACGCGGCGTCCACGGCGAGCTCATGCGCGACCACGGCAAGCCGGTCGGCACGCGGTCCGGCCGGACGGCGGTCCCTGGCGAGCAGCGCCCGCAGCTGGATGCCGGCGCGCGCGTCGAGCGTGCGGCCGGTGAAGTCCACAGCCGCGCCGAAGTCGGCCTCGTTGGTGAACTCCCTCTCCACCAGCGGATCCTGGTGACCTGCCGCCCCGTCCTGGGCCTGGGCGGTGAGCCGGCCGTCCGGGCCGCAGATGCGGGAGCGCAGCTGAGGGTGGGCGGCCAGGACGGCACCCAGGGCCTCGCGCAGCGCGCTCGCGTCCGGCACAGCGTCCGTTGCGAGCAGCACCGCCTCATAGCGGTGCGCTGCGCCGGATGCGAGGACCGCGCGCTGGGCGGTGGTCAGCGGGTGGCCGGCGGCCGGCGGCGGCTCGGTGAGCCGATCGGCGAGGCGGCCCGAAACCAAGGCGGCGGGCCCTGCCTGCGTCGCCCACAACCGCAGCGTGTGGTGGTCGGGGCCGTGCCGCAGCAGCTGGTGCTGCGGCACCGGCCGATCCAGGTCATCGGCGCTGAGCTCGCCCAGGATGTGGTCCAGGGCGGCACGGTCGAGCGGCCCGCGCAGCTCGAGGTCCCACCGGCTCGCGTACGGGGCGGGGCCGGGGGCGACGAGCACGGAGATCGGCGCGTGGGGGCAACGGTGAACAGTCATGGTGGCCGGGGTGTGCGGTCCGTCGCGAGGGCCGGGTACCCTCTCTCCTTTCTGCGGGCGCTGAACGGGCATGCGGGCTCCTAGAACGACCCGGCCGCCGGGCCAGGCGGCGGCGGCCCGGCCGGGGCGGCGGACGGATCACGTCCCCTCGCGCCGTACGGGGCCGGGGCGGCGGCACGGTGGAAGGCCACGCACCGGCCCGGGCAGGCGGGGCTGGCAGGGGTGGATGCGGCGCGGGCGGCGCAGGGCGGCGTATGCGTGGGCCGGGCCGGGCTGTCGTGCCTGTCCCCCATGACGGCCTCCTGGCCTGGACGTCCACAACGGTCGGGCTAAGCACGCTAGTTGCCGTACGGCGCCGGCGTCCGTTTTCCCAAGCGGGTGTGCAGCGGGGGCCGAGCGGTGCCCCAGGGCAGGGCCCGTGACCACACCAGCCGGGGCGCCGGGCCCGGCCGCGCCGGGCCCAGGCGGGCCGGCGCCCCGGCCAAGGGGCGTTGCCTCAAAAAGGGGGGGGCGGGGCGGGGACGTTCAGGTGGCGGCTACGGCGGCGAGGGGGGTCCGGGCCTGCGGGGCGACTCGCTCTCCTGGCCGTTCACCGCGTCGGCGACTTCTGCCGCTTGTGTGCGCAGGTCGAAGCCGTTACGGATCTCCTTGAGCCCCAGTTCGTCGTCGCCCAGCTGCTTGCGGATGAACGTCTTGGGATTCAGGTCCTCGAAGTTGACGTCCTTGAACTCGGGGCCGAGTTCCTCGCGGATGTCCTGCTGGGCCTGGTCCGAGAAGGCACGGACCTTCCGGATGATCCGGGCCGCGTCCTGAATTACCTTCGGCAGCTTGTCCGGGCCGAAGATGAGCACGGCAAGAATCGCGAGCATCACCAGCTCAAGCGCGCCTATGTCATTGAACATTGCAGCTCCTCGCCATGTCCGGGCAAAAACCACGGTACGGGGTGCCCGGCGAGGCACTGCTTTCCTTTGTGCCGCGGCTCGACTCCTTTCCAAGGATTCCCGCAGCACACCGCTGCCGTTTCCCGTGCGCAGGGCTGCTTTTGGGCGCGGCCGCCCGCGCCCGGCCGCGGTCACAGCATGCGGACGGCGCTTTCCGCGTGCTGCTTGGCCAGGGCCAGCAGGGCCCGGCAGTTTCGGCCGAGGGTCTGGCGCACATGCCAGCGGGCGTGTGCCAGGCCCGCCTGCTCGCCCAGCACGGCGGTGATGTTCTCCTCGCGCAGCACGACGCTGTGCTGCGCGAGGACGGTCACCCCCGTCTCGTCCGGGACGACGGACCATTCGCCGGTGTGTGCCCCCAGCAGGGGGGAGGTCGCGGTCTCCTTGTAGACGATGCGGCCCGCGTGCGGGAAGCAGATCCGCACCGACTCGGCGCTGTGCGAACCGGACTCGGTCAGCGTCTGTACGGTCATGCGCTGCACTCCGGGCGCGTCCTCGGTGAGGTCGACCCGGGTGACGTGCGGGACCAGTTCGGGCCAGGCCCCGGCCCGGTAGAGAAAGTCGTAGACCAGCTCGGCCGGGCCGTGGATGCGCACCGAGTCCTCGAAGGACAGGACCAGTTCGTCCAGGCGCGTCCACCGCTCGGCGAAGGCCTTCACGTCGGCGAGCTGGGCGCGGCTGTTGCCGCCGGTGGCCCGCTGCGCCCACGCCACGTCATCGGGCCGGTCCCCGGTGATGCTGTAGTCGTACAGCAGTTCCAGCTCGGTACGGTGCGGGCCCTGCGAACGCACGTTCAAGGTGCCGCCCATCGAGTCGAACGGGGACGCGGGCAGTTCCTGCCGGAAGTCCACGCGGCGCTGCACCGGGTCCAGGTGCCGCCACGAGGTCCACGATTTCAGCAGGCCGTCCATGAGGGACCACATCCTCAGCCACCCCCGTTCGCCGTCGAAGTCCAGCTGCTCCACATGGATGACCGGGGAGAAGTAGAGCGGCCACTTCGCCGCGTCGGTAATCAGCGCGTAGACCACACCGGCGGGTGCGGACACGTGCACCGTGTGCGCGGTCTTGTCCGCGAGCTCAGCAGACATCTGGACACCTCTCTCCTTGCCTTACGCGGACGGGACGGGGACGCGAACAGAATTCGGACGGCCGGATGAAAACCGCTGGAGCATGAGCGGGTGAAGCGCTGCCCCCGTATCCGCCGGCTGACGTGCATCGCACTGTGATTCCGAGGGCGCAGGCGCTCCTGCCCGCACCGGGTGGCCGGAGCGCGGGCTCAGCCGACGGGCACGCGCTCGCGGGCGAGGCGGCCGGCGACGCGGCAGGCCCGGCCCAGCAGCCGCGGCAGTTCACGGCCGCCGCGTACGAAGAAGTGACGTCCGGGGACGGTGCGCGAGCGGACGGGCCCCTCGGTCCACTGCCACCAGCCGTCGGTGATCGCAGGCGGCGCAAGCGGGTTCGCCTGCGAGGCGAGGACGAGGACCGGTGTGCTCAGCGGACCCCTGGACGAGGGGGTGCGGGCCGCCTCTTCCAGGGCCTTTGCCAGCTCCAGGTCGGCGCGGAGCACCGGCAGCATGGCCCGCAGCCAGATCCCTTCGTCGCTGCCGGGCGGCACGGCGCCGTTGCCGCCCAGGATGTGCAGCACTTCGGCATCACTCGCCCCGCGGACATCCGCCAGCGCGCAGGGCACGTGGGGCGGCGGGCAGGCACTGACGGCAAGGAGCGCGGGGCCGGGCATCCCCGCCTCGTGCAGGGCGCGCGTCACGGTGAGGGCGACCATGGCGCCCAGACCGTGCCCGTACAGGACGTAGGGGCCCGAGCACGGGTCGGTGAACTGGGGCAGCACATCGGCGAGCAGCGCCTCGTGCGTGGTCACCCGGGGTTCGGACCGCCGCCGTTCACCCCCCGGCAGGCACAGCGCCCTGACCTCCACCCCGGGTCCGGCGCGCTCCGCCCAGCCGTCGAAGACGGAGACACCCCCGCGGAGTGCGCGAAACAGTGCAGCCGCACTGGCTGGTCGTCCGGCATGGCATCCTCCTTGGCCTCCCCCTGGGGCGCAGGGGTGCGGTTCGAGAATCGCCGGACAGCCTCAAGCATCCCTGGAGAGCGGGCTGAGGCCCGCCCGAAGGCGAGCAGCCGCGCACAGCCCCCGGGTGCAGGGCAAGGTGAAAGACCCTCGATTGCCTCTGGAGCCCGCAGCGGTGCCAGACCTGCCGGCCCGGCGGGCACCGCACCGCTGCGCACCGCAACTCCCCTGGCCGTGCAGGCCCTTGGGGCGTGCAGCCGGGCTGCCGGAACCGCCGCAGCCGGGGCGGGGCCCGCGACACCGATCACCGCGGCCTGGCCACCTTGCGGAGTCCGAAGTGGGTACTCTCCGACCGAGCCCACAAGTTACCGCCCAGTAGGCCCGTTCTCGCCGGTACGGGGAGCCCGCCCATGCAACTCGCCGCGATCATTGTTGCGCTCCTCCCTTGCCGTCGTCGGCTCGGCGCTGTTCGCACGCGCCATCGGCGAGTTCATCCGGTACTTCAAGCTCGGACAGCCGGTGCCGGCCCGCGCCCGGACCGACCACCCCTGCCGGCGCGGCGCGGCCCTGGTGAAGGAGTTCCTCGGCCACACCCGGATGAACCGGTGGGGCGTCGTCGGTGTGGCGCACTGGTTGCACCGGTGACTCCGCCCGCCGCCTGGGCAACGAGCCGCTGTTCCAGGAGCTCGGCATGGAGAACGTGGCCGCGCTGAACATGGCGTTCGGCGAGGACGACGAGGACGAGAGCACCAAGAAGCCGAAGTCCTCGAAGAAGATCGTCGCCACCTGCCCGCACTGCCTGAACACGATCGGCAACGAGTACCCGCAGCTCGGCGGCGACTACGAGGTCATCCACCACACCCAGCTGCTCCAGCACCTCGTGGATGCGGGCAGGCTGGTCCCCATCACCCCGGTCACAAGATCTACACGCCCCCGCGCGAGATCATCGCCAGCGTCCCGGCATCCGCAACGAGGAGATGCACCGCCACAAGGAGCGCGGCTTCTGCTGCGGCGCCGGCGGCGCGCGGATGTGGATGGAGGAGCGCATCGGCAAGCGCATCAACAACGAGCGGGTCGACGAGGCGCTGTCGGTGAACCCGGACATCGTGTCCACCGCCTGCCCGTTCTGCCTCGTGATGCTGACCGACTCCGTCAACGGCAAGAAGAACGACGGCAAGGCGAAGAAGTCCATCCAGGTCGTCGACGTCGCCCAGCTCCTGCTGGACTGCGTGAAGACCCCGGCCGATCCGCAGGACTCGGCCAAGACGCAGAGCACGCCGGAGCCGGAGCCGGTGAAGTAACAGCGGCCGTACGACGCAACTGACGCCTCACGGGCATCTGGTACGAACGCTGCGTGAGGCACGAGGCGGACCAGCCCGCGGCGTGTTCCCGGCACAACGAGACACGACCTGCACAGGACGCAGCGAGCGCGGAACCGGGCGGCTCCACCGTTCAGAGCCGGTATCCGATGCTCCTGCGGTCGGTAGGGCCGAGAAGATGACCGCAGCCTTCGGGCAGTGCCCCCTCCCGCCCGGGGAATCCGCGGGTGCGGTGGTGGCCCGTTCGAAACCTGGCGGTGCACCGCCTCGCGCACGGCTCACCCGCCCTGCAGGTGGCCCGCCGCCCCGGGCGGCAAAAGGGCCGCGCCGGCTCGGGACGTGGACAGTGCGCGCGCCCACACTGCCGGGCCATGCAGGGTGTCAGAGCGTGTGGCCGGGCTGCAGCCGCCGGCCGCAGCCCCGGGCACACACGCCCGGCCTCCTCGCAAATTCCCACCGGGCTCAGGCCACCAGGCCTCTCAGAATCCGGGCTCACCCATAGGCACTGAGGACGGCGCAGGCCCCCGCTCCGGCCGGCCTCAGGCGGCGTAAAGATCGAAGGTCGAGCTGCGCCGCACTCCGGCGACGACGTCCAGTTGCGGGTCGACGGCCAGCATGGCCTGGTGCAGCCGCTGCACCTGCGGCGAGGGCTCGACGCCCAGTTCGTCGATCAGCCGGTTGCGCAGCTGCCGGTAGACGGCGAGGGCCGATGCCTGCCGCCCCGACCGGTACATGGCCACCATGGCCTGCGAGTGCAGCCCTTCGTGCTGCGGGTAGCGCGCCGTCAGCTCGGCGAGTTCCGCGATGAGTTCGGCGTGCCGGCCGAGCCGCAGATCGGCGTCGATCCGCCGCTCGACGGTGCCGAGCCGGCTCTCCTCCAGGCGCATGACCTCGATCCCGAGGATCGGTCCGACCCGTACGTCGACCAGCGCGGGGCCGCGCCACAGCTCCAGCGCCTGCCGGAAACGGGCGGCCGAGGTCGCGTCGTCCCCGGTCTCGAAAGCCGACCTGCCTTCGGTGACCATGCGTTCGTACTCGTGCACGTCGACGCTCTCGGCCGGTATCTGCAGCAGATAGCCGCCGTGGCGGGTGGCCAGCACTTCCTTGGCCGTGCCGGGGGCGTCGGGCCCCATCGCGGTGCCCAGGCGCCGGCGCAGTTGGAGGATGTAGGTCTGCAGCGTGGTGAGCGCGCTCTGCGGCGGCTCGGTTCCCCAGATTTCCTCCATGAGCATGGGAACGGGCATCACCCGTCCCGGGTAGAGGGCCAGCAGGGAAAGAATCTGCCGCGGCTTACCGGCCGTCGGGACAATCGATCCCCCATTGACCTCGGCACTCAACGGACCCAGAACCTGAATCTTCACTGCTTTCCTCCGTAGCTCGCCGAGTTCCTCTCATGGCTGAATTCCGTCACCGTCAGCACACTAGCCAAAATCGCGCCACACCCTCCTTTCTTCGACCAGAGCTCGAGGATGTTTCAGCGGAACACCTGGATCCGCACAATTGATCCGCTCAGGAATAGCGGACGCCTCCTGGCACCGGACGCGTCCGGCGTATCACGGAATACTCTTTCCGGTCCCCGCTCCCGTGGAGTTTTGCTGCAGAGAAACCGAAATGCGGGAACCCGGCCGCTCCGCCCGCCGGGCATGCCCGGCGGGGACGGGTGCCGTCTGTCCCCGCGTCAGGGGAAGCGCGCGGCTCCGGCGCAGCCGGTGGGGGGAGGGCCCGGATGCGTGATCAGCGGCCCGGGCGGCGGGAGGGCCGGCCGTCCGGGGGCAGGGCGGCGAAAGCCGGCCACGGTGTGCACCGCGGCTTCGGCGGCCGGGGGACGGCACCGGCGGCAAGGCGGGCGGGCCGGGCCGGGGCAGGGCGGGGCGGGCTGCGGTGTCCTTCTGCGCGCTCAGGGCCGTGACGGCGCAGACGGTGGCGGCCGTGGCGGGAGAGCCGGCGTACGGTCCGTGCGGGCCGCGCTGCCGGGCCACTGCCGGATCCCCCAGGGGCGCCGGCGTGTTCGGGCCGTGCACCAGGGGCGGCGGCGCGCCCGCGGATCAGGGCGGCGTGGACGGCTCGGCGGCCTCGGGGGCCGGCGCCTGCCGCGTTCCGGGGCGCCGGCCACCGGGTGCCACCCGCTGCGCGCAGGCCCCCGGGGGCGGGCGCGGGCACTCAGCTCGTCGACACGAGCCGCTCCTTGGCCGCGTGAGGTGCCGCCGTGGACTCGGGGCTGGCCGTCAGGACGGACCGCTGCAGGCGCTGCAGCCCCGCGGACGGCTCCAGACCGAGGTCGCGTACGAGCGTGGCACGCAGCCGCTGATAGGCCTCCAGGGCCTCTCCGCGCCGCCCCGAGCGGTACAGCGCGAGCATGAACTGGCCGTGCAGGCTCTCGTGCGTGCGGTAACGGTTCACCAAAACCGTCAGCTCGGCCAGCAGTTCACGGTGGCGTCCCAGCCGCAGATCGGCCTCGATACGCTGGTCAAGAGCGCACAGCCGGCTCTCCTCAAGACGCTTGATCTCCGTCTCCAGCTGCTCCCCGACCTGCACGTCCGCGAAGGCGGTGCCGGACCACAGCGTGAGCGCTTCGCGCAGCTGGCGTGCGGCGCCGGGGAAGTCACCCGCGTCCATGGCCCGGTATCCCATGCCCGCAAGACGCTCGAACAGGCGGACGTCACTGGGTCCGCCGCCGCTGGCCAGCAGATAGCCGCCGGGCATCGTCACCAGCACGTCCTTGGCGGTGCGCGGTGCGCCGGGTCCGTCCGCACCGCCGTGGCCGTCCTGCTCCAGGGCCACGGCGATGAGTTCCCGCAGCTGCAGGACGTAGGTCTGCAGGGTGGTGCGGGCGCTGCGCGGCGGGGTGAGGCCCCACAGCTCCTCGATGAGGGCGGAGACGGGCACCACCCGGTCGGCGTGCAGTGCCAGCAGAGCCAGAACCTGGCGCGGCTTGGGGGCCGTCGGCGTGATGGAGACGCCGTTCTCCGTGACGGCCAGTGCGCCCAGTACCTTGATGTCCACGCGATCTCCCCTGTCTTATGCACGAGCTCCGGTCAGTCCGTGGCCGCCAGCAAAGGCCAGTCCGGCTCCCTGCCAAGACTAAAAACAGCACGTGCGGTATGTCAATATCAAACCGCGCATCCTGTATCTCTTCCGCTCCGAGTCGAGGTCATGCGTCCCCCGAGCAGGCCGGATGCTCGATCTCCAGTGGAACTCAAGGCGTTCGCGGGGCATCCTTGAGGGATCCTCAAGGGGTAGCGGGGAAGATGCAACTGAGGCCCAGGTCTTAAACAGACCTCTTGGTATGCAAATTTGGGGGGCTGGCCCGCGCGGACTGCTCCTGCGGGGGGACGGCGGTCAGCAGGTTCGAGCCCGCGCACACCAGCCCGTCCAGGTTCTGCCGGCCGGCGAGCAGCGGCAGCAGGACCTCCCAGAAGCGGGTGACGCTGCGGCGGGAGAGCCAGGAGACGTCCTCGCCGCCGAGGATCTCGAAGCCCGCGGTCGCGGCGACGATGACGCGGGCGCCGTCCGCGGCGGACACCCCTTGGGCCAGGGCGCCGCTGCGCTCGGCCCGGCGCAGGCTGTCCTCCACCCAGCGCTGCCACTGCCTGCGCAGGGAGGGCCCGCCCCGGCGCGCGGCGTCGCCGGCGAGTTCGAAGCCGCCGCGGACCACGATGTCGCGGGCGAGGCTGTCCATCAGCTCGTGCGTGGCGTCCACCACCGTCTGCAGGGAGTCGCCGTGGCGGGCCCGCGCCGTCTCGGTGATCCGCCCGAGGGCCTCGGCGGCCTGGGCCCGGACCGCTTCGGCGAGCCTGTTCTTGCTGGCGAAGTGGAAGTGCAGCGCACCGTTGCTGACACCGGCCCGGCCGCTGATGGTGCTCAGCGAGGCGGTGACGAAGCCTTCCTCGGCGAACACCGCGGCCGCGGCCTGGATCAGCGCGTGCCGGGTGCGCACCGCTCGCTCCTGTTTGACCATGTGCACTCTCCTACACAGAGCGGGAGACCGGGGGCCGCCGCCGCACCGGCGTCCCGCGTCCCGTGGGCGTGGTGCTACTGCGGGGGATTGCCGTGCTTGCGGGAGGGCAGGTCGGCGTGCTTGCTGCGGAGCATGGCCAGGGAGCGGATGAGGACCTCGCGGGTGGCGGCCGGGTCGATGACGTCGTCGACCAGGCCGCGCTCGGCCGCGTAGTAGGGGTGCATGAGCTCGGTCCTGTACTCCTTGACCATCTTGTGCCGCATGGCCTCGGGGTCTTCCGCCTCGGCGATCTGCCGGCGGAAGATGACGCCCGCCGCGCCCTCGGCGCCCATCACGGCGATCTCGTTGGTCGGCCAGGCGTAGGTCAGGTCGGCGCCGGTGGACGCCGAGTCCATCACGATGTACGCGCCGCCGTAGGCCTTGCGCAGGATCAGCGAGATCCGCGGCACGGTCGCGTTGCAGTAGGCGTACAGCAGCTTCGCGCCGTGCCGGATGATCCCGCCGTGCTCCTGGCCGACGCCGGGCAGGAATCCGGGGACGTCCAGCAGGGTGACGAGCGCGATGTTGAAGGCGTCGCACATCTGGACGAAGCGTGCGGCCTTCTGCGACGCCTCGATGTCCAGGACCCCGGCCAGGGACTGCGGCTGGTTGGCGACGATGCCGACGACCTGGCCGTCCAGCCGGGCCAGCGCGCAGATGATGTTGCGGGCCCAGCGCTCGTGGACCTCGAGGTACTCGCCGTCGTCGACGATCTCCTCGATGACGGCGGCCATGTCGTAGGGCCGGTTGCCGTCGGCCGGCACCAGGTCCAGCAGCACCTCCGAGCGCCTCTCGGCCCGGTCACCGCCCAGCGCCCTCGGCGGGGCCTCCCGGTTGTTCTGCGGGAGCATCGACAGCAGGTAGCGCACCTCCGCCAGGCACGTCTCCTCGTCGTCGTAGGCGAAGTGGGCCACACCGGAGGTCTCGGCGTGCACGTCCGCGCCGCCCAGGCCGTTCTGCGTGATCTCCTCACCGGTCACCGTCTTGACCACGTCCGGGCCGGTGATGAACATCTGCGAGGTCTCACGGACCATGAACACGAAGTCGGTCAGCGCCGGGCTGTAGGCCGCGCCGCCCGCGCACGGGCCCAGCACCACCGAGATCTGCGGGATCACACCCGAAGCCCTGGTGTTGCGCTGGAAGATGCCGCCGTACCCGGCAAGCGCCGAGACACCCTCCTGGATACGGGCCCCCGCGCCGTCGTTCAGCGACACCAGCGGCGCCCCGGTGGCAAGCGCCATGTCCATGATCTTGTGGATCTTCGTGGCGTGGGCCTCGCCCAGCGCACCGCCGAAGATGCGGAAGTCGTGCGCGTACACGAAGACCGTACGGCCCTGGACCGTCCCCCAGCCGGTGATCACACCGTCCGTGTACGGCTTGTTCATCTCCAGCCCGAAACCGGTCGCCCGGTGCCGGCGCAGCTGCTCGACCTCCCGGAAGGAACCCGCGTCCAGCAGCAGCCCGATCCGCTCCCGCGCGGTCAGCTTGCCCTTGGCGTGCTGCGCCGCGGTCGCCTTCCCACCGGGACCGGCCAGCGCCTGCTCACGGATGCCGTGCAGTTCCGCCACCCGCCCGCGGATATCGGTGGGCCCCGGTCCGGCCGGTGCCAGGGCAGTCGTCATCGCCATGTCAGGTGCCTTCCTGGGACAAGACCGTTCAGGCCCCGTCCCGGATCGTGACAGCATAATAACAAACCGCACGCGCGGTTTCTATTGTACGTATTGCGGGGGCCGCCGCCGGCCTCAGCGCCGGCCCCCGGCCTCAGTGCCAGCCGTCGGGCGCCGCGTAGGCGTCCGGCGTGCGCCACCACCGCATCCCGGCGACCGGCGGCTGCCCGGGCGCCTGGCGTGCGGGCGCCCGCACGGCGAGCAGCACCGCGACCACGGCGGCCAGTTCCGCCTCGTCGGGCCGGCCCCGCTCCACCCTGATCAGGACTTCCCTCCCGTCCATCCGACCGCTCCCCCTTCACCTCGGGCCTTAGGGACACGGTCGGGCAGGCCGCTCAAGAATGGCTTTGAGATCACTTGAGGTGCGCCGGCGGGCCGCCCCTGACCCGCCCCGGCAGACACCAGCCGTCACACGGCCCGGCGTGCGGGGACGACCTGCGGGTCCCGGGCGGGCCACAGGCCGCCAGGCGATCACCCGCACATCGGGGAATGCGCCGCTCCTTTTCGCGCCGGGCGGAGTGCCGCGTTCCTTCTAGAAATTAAACCGGGTGGTATGTATCTTCGCTCTCCTGAGGGCTCTGCCACTTACATTCAAGCCACAGCGGCTCAGGGGGAATCATGTCTGCGAGCACGTTCCACAGGAACCGCGCGATACGCAGCGCGGCACACACCGGGAGCGACACGGCCCTTACCGGGACCGGTGCCCTGCCCCACCGGTCCCTGACCACCACGGTCCCCAAGGAATTCGTCCACCGCGCGAGCGTCGCCGAGGTCATGCTGACCGACTGGGCGCGCATGGACGACGATCATTTCTGCGTCGAGGCCCAGTGGCCCCGCGGACACAGCTTCTTCGTCAACGTGGACGACTGCCACGACCCGCTGATCGCTGCCGAAACGATCCGCCAGGCCGGCATCCTCCTGGCGCACACCGAGTACGGCGTCCCGCTCGGCCACCACTTCCTCATGTGGGACCTCGCGATCGACGTCCGGCCCGCGCACCTGCGGGTCGGCAGCGCACCCGCCTCGCTCGAGCTGGACATCACCTGCCACGACGTCAAGTGGCGCCGCGGCAACCTGGCAGGGTTCCACTACAACGTCACCATCCGCCGGGGCCCTCACATCGCCGCAACGGGACGCGCCGACTTCACCTGTGTGCAGCCGGCGACATACAACCGCCTGCGCACCCAGCAGCTGGACGGGGGGCGGCCCGCGCTGCCCCTCACCGCCCCGATAGCACCCCAGGACGTCGGCCGGGTCTCCCCCATGGACGTCGTCCTGTCCCCCATCGGGCAGCCCAACTCCTGGCAGCTCAGGGTCGACACCCGCCACCCCGTCCTCTTCGACCACCCCACCGACCACGTACCGGGCATGGTGCTGCTCGAGGCCGCCCGCCAGGCCACCGCCGCCACCGCGGGGCGCCCGGTCATCCCCCTGGACATCACCAGCGAGTTCAAGCGCTACGCCGAACTGCACACGCCCTGCCTGATCGAAGCGCGCCCTGCGCCCGGCACGGACACGGACCGGCCGCAGTCCGTGCTCGTGACCGGACACCAGGAAGGGCAGCTCGTGTTCCGCTCCACCGTCACCATGGCCCCCCTCACCCAGTGAGCCAGCGGCCCGTGCCATGACCCGCCCGGCGCGGCGGCCGCCCCGCCTCATCCGCCGCGCCGGACGCGAACACCGCCACACGGCCCATCGCCCAGACACCGAAAGTTCCGGCACGGCTCGTGACCCGCTCCACCGTCACCATGGCCTGCCTCACCCAGTGAGCCAGCGGCCCGTGCCATGACCCGCCCGGCGCGGCGACTGCCCCGCCTCATCCGCCGCGCCGGGCACGAACGCCGCCAGATGGTCCTTCGCCCAGACACGGAAGGTTCTGGCCGGGCGGCCGGTCACCGCGCGCACCGTGTCCTGAACCTGCGCCTTGGCTCCCGCCCGCTGACGTTCCGCGCTCTGCAGCAGCGCCTCGACGACCGGCACCGGATAGCGCCGGCCCAGCGCGAGGCGCGCCTGGCCCGGGCTCAGTTCCTCCAAGCGCAACGGCACCCCGAGCAGCCGGCCGAGCTGATCCACCTGCTGAGCCGCACTGAGCGCCTCCGGCCCGGTCAGCGTGTAGGCCCCTCCCGCGTGCCCGTCCTCGGTCAGGACGCGCACGGCCACCTCCGCGACGTCCCGGGGATCCACGCAGGCATTGACAGACGACCCATACAGCGCCCGGACCACGCCTTCGCAGCGCACGGACCGCGCCCAGGACAGCGTATTGGACATGAACGCGCGCGGACGCAGCACAGTCCACTGAAGACCCGAGGCACACAACACCTCCTCACCGGCACGCTGCCACCGGGTGACCAGGTCATCGGCACAGCGGTCAACAACAGCGGCCGCCGAGAGCTTCACCACCCGCCCGACACCGGCCATCTGCGCAGCACGAATGAACCGGACATCGTCACCGCCGGCGACATCACCGGTCACCAGGAACGCCGTGCGAACCCCCGCCAGAGCCCGGCCAAGCGACCGCGGATCCCTGTAGTCCCCCGCAACTATCTCCGCAGTCTCAGACGCCCCCCTCACCCGTGCCGGATCCCGGGCCATGACACGAACGCCCACATCCGCCCCCAGCAGCCGGACCACCTCCCGGCCCACCGTCCCGGTGGCCCCCGTCACGAGAATCATCACACCCCTCCCCACCCACCCGCATGCCTGCCCGCATGCCCGCCTGCCTGCCACACACCGACCGCACCTGCCGCGCCCCACAGCCCCCTCGTCCCTCGTCCGTCGTCCGTCGTCCGTCGTCCGTCGTCCGCCTGCAGGCTTCACGCCATTCCTTGAATTCGGCACGACCGGAGGGCTGCGCACCACGCGACTACCTGTAAGATACAAACTAGACGGTTTTTTTGTAAGGGGTCTCCGGGCTCATCGATTGGAGGAGGCCGACATGGTCAAGCAGGACCGGGCAATCCGGACACGGCGAACGATCCTCGTCGCCGCGGCCAGGATCTTCGAGGAACGCGGCTACCAGGCCGCGACCATCAGCGAGATCCTCGCCGCGGCCGACGTGACCAAGGGGGCCCTGTACTTCCACTTCCCCTCGAAGGAACACCTGGCCCAAGGAGTGCTCCACGAGCAGGACCAGCAGCTGCCCATCCCCGACCGCGCCTGCAAGATCCAGCAGATCGTGGACACCGTGCTGCTGCAGGCATACCGGCTGCAGACCGACCCGATGGTACGGGCAGGCGTGCGGCTCTCACTCGACCAGCAGGCCCACGGACTCGACCGCAGCGGCCCCTTCGTACGCTGGGCCGAGGTCGTCACCGAACTGCTGGAAAAGGCACAGACCCAAGGCGAACTGCTCCCGCACGTCCAGCCGAAGGAAACCGCCGACGTCATGGTGGGCTCCTTCGCCGGCGTCCAGGCCATGTCCCAGGCCATGTGCAACTACCAGGACCTGCTGAACAGGGTCGCCGCCCTGCTGCGGCACCTGCTGCCCAGCGTGGTCCTGTCCTCCGTCCTGACCTCCGCAGACCTCACCGAGAGCCGCGGCGCAGCGGTCTTCGAGGAACTTCAGGCACTGGCCACATCCGCACGCCGGCCCTAGACACCCCAGCCAGCCAGACCCCCCGCCACCACACCCCGGGCACCCCCGGCAGCCGGGGCAGCCGGGGCAGCCGGGATGCCCGGGGTGACCGGGGTGACCGGGGTGACCGGGGTGTCCGGGGTGTCCGGGGTGTCCGGGGGGCCGCCGAACCACTGCCCCAGCGCCGCCTCAAGCCCCTCACCCCCCGGCCCCCAGGCGACATACCCGTCGGGCCGCACCAGCAGCGCCTCGCACGGCAGCTGCGGCGTCCGCGCCGCCCGCACGATACGCAGCAGCGAGCCCCAGCCCCGCGCCTGCCGAAGATAACGGCCGCCCCGCTCACCGAACAGCAGCAGCAGGGGCCGGCCCTCACGCAGCAGCCCGATCACATCAGCAGGACCCTCACGGGTAGCCAGCTGGACATTATGCAAAAACCTTCCCTCCCACGGAGAGGGCCGCGCGGTACGCGGCGGAAGAACCGTGTCCTGGGCACTGACCATGGCCGCCAGCGCGCCACCCTCCCCGCCACCGGCCAGCAACCGGCCGAACAGCACACGCAGCCGGTCGAACTCGGGCCCCGGCCGCATCAGAGCCAACTGGGCCCGCGCACTGTCGATAACCCGCTGAGCAGCAGGCCGGCGCTCGGCATCATAGGTGTCCAGCAGCCCCGCGCCCGCACCGCCACGCACCGTAAACGCAAGCTTCCAGCCGAGGTTGACCGCATCCAGCAGCCCGGTAGACAGCCCCTGCCCACCGATCGGGAAATGCACATGCGCCGCATCCCCCGCCAAAAAGATCCGCCCCCTGCGGTAGGACACCGCCAACCGGGAGAAATCACTGAACCTGCTCAACCACCTCCCCTCCCCCAACGCGACATCCCGCCCCGCGATCCAGCACACCTCCCGCCGCAACTCCTCCAAAGTCAGCGGCACACCACGCTCAACATGCGCACCCCCGCAATTAAGAGTCCGCAACCGCACCACACCCCCCGCCACCTCCTTGGCAACAATCCACCCCCGCTCCGTACGATGCCACCCCGCCTCAAGAACCCCACCCCCCACCACACGAACATCACCCGCCAACGCCGACACCGTGGCCGGACACGTCCGCGACACAAAACCCCCCTGCTCCCGCACCACACTGCGCGCACCATCCGCCCCCACCAAATACCCACCCACCAACCCCACCCGCCCCCCCGGACCCTGCGCCGTAACACCCACCCCCTCCCGCCCCTGCCACACCCCCGTCACCCGATACCCACGCAAAACCCACGCACCAGCCACCCGCGCCCGCCACTCAAAATGACGCTCCAACTCCTCCTGCGAACACTTCAACACCGCCTCCGGCTCCCCAGCAGGAACCGAAATCACCAACCCCGGAATCCCCCCAAAATGAAACAAACCACCCCCCACACCACCCCCACCCACCAACCCCCCCAAATAACCACGCCTCACCAAACACTGCACCGCACGCGCATGCAACGTCGTCGCCTTCGGCCACCCCGACACACCCACAGCCGACTCCACCACCACCGTCCGCACCCCAAACCCCGCCAACTCCGCAGCAAGAACCAACCCCACCGGCCCCCCACCCACAACCACCACCTCCACCCGCAAACCCCACACCAACCCCACCCCCCCAACCACCCACACCAACGAACCCACCAACGAACCCACCAACGAACCCACCAACGAACCCACCAACGAACAAGAAATATACCGGTTGGACGGTTCTTTGCAAGCCATTGACCGACCTACACAACCAACCCCACACCCCACACCCCACACCCCACACCCCACACCCATGCCACCGACCACCCACACACAGACCCACAACCCCCTCCCCGAAACCCGCACCACCCAGGCGGCAGCTACTCGCGCCGGCCGTCGGCGTAGCGCACGAAGACGCGATCACCGTTGATGTTGATGTTCTCGATGTCCGGGTTCCGCAGCAGCGGCTCCAGCCCTGCCAGCCCAAGCACTTCCGCCAGCACGGCGGCGATCACCTGTTGCTCGACATCCGGGGCCACGAGACTCTCCCCGCGCGTGAGCAACATCCGGGCGTGCTCCTCCGCGACGTCCGAGAGGGTCTTCTCCACCCGAGCACGGCGTTGGGCATCCTCCATCGCGGGGCGGCCATCGGCTTCGTCGGCGCGAGCCAGAGCAGCCAGCCGCGTCGGAAGCTCGCGCATCAAGCGGTGTCGCAGCTGCTCTGAGGAAGAACCGATCTCCATCTCGCCGGCATCGACACCCACCGAGCGAGCCCCAGTGCCACTTGCTGACGACTGCCCAGCGGGTCCATGCGGGGGAAAGGCGCCACCGTACGGAAGAGAGGCATGTCCTCTTCCTGGTGTACTCATCGCGGCACCTCTTCCTGAGAGCCCGGCGAATCGCACCGCCTCGATTCGGGAGGTCTGCCGCTACCCCTGCCGGGCAACTCCGCCGCGTTCTCCTGCTCCCTCTGAGGTGGGGCGGAGGCGCAAGTGGCGGCAATGCGGGCCAAGGCCCGGCCGAGCGGGGATTGTGCCGGGGCAGAGCGCCGTGCGGGCCGTCCGCTCAACACTGCCGCACCACTGCGATCGTGCGGGATGCGGCCGATCACCTCGATCCCCAGCGTGTGGGCGACCTCGGCGGTGGGGTAGCCGTCGCCTACCAGCACGAAGCGGGGATGGCGCGACCAGCGCAAGACCCTGTCCAGATTGGCGGCCACATGCATCAGGGCGTCGTTCTGGGAGCGGGCGAGCAGTAGCGTCATGTCTGCCGCTCGCAGGATGCCCTGGGCCGCGGAGCCTGGGTCGTTCCTGCCGCAATCCGCGATCACGACCGTGCCGGGCCGGTCCGCGGCGCACCGCAGCGGGGCGGCTCCGGCCCCGGTGATCTGTACGAGCGAAGCGCGCCTGCTCCGGTCCGGCCGGGCCGGCCACGACCGGCAGGCCCCCGGACAGTCGCTGGGTGTGCTGCCACACGAGCCCAGGCTCCGCGCCTCGGTGTACTGCAGCGGCCAGGCTCACCAGACTCGGAGACGTATCCAAGCCGAAGCGGGCGAGCAGGGCGCCTCCGGCCGGGTCGCACTCCACCACCACCGGCTGCTCTCCAGCTGGCCACCGTGATGCCAGGCCGAGCGCGGCCGTCGTGACGCCAGGAGAGCCTTTCAAACTGCACAACGCCACCAGCGTCACTGTGCGCCTCCATGCACCATGAGGACGCTGACCTGCCCAGTTGGCTCCGCAGCCAGCTCGCGGGCGTCGTCTTGAGCCATCTGCAGGGACACCGTGGTAGTCAGCTCGTCGGTGTCCAAGTGGACGCCCGTCACCGTCGCGTCCCACGCCGAGGAACGGGAAGAAGCCGAACCGGTGGATTGATCACTCGTCGCCGCCACGACCACCGTGACGCGGTTGCCTGCCCGCAGGTCCGGGGGATACTGACCAGGCTTGATTCCCACTGCGACCACAGCCTGCCCGGCTGGGGGAACTCGAGCTTCGCCCAGTACGTCCTTTGTCAGCAGCGTCCCCGCCGGCATGGAGTAGCCAACGGCGCGCCCTTCCACGGATGCTCGGGAGCGCGCGGGGATCACCGCAAGTCCACTGTCCACCGACAGGCTCGCCTCTCGCACGTCCCGGGCAGACAGTTCCTGGCCGACGGTCACGGGGCGGGCCAGAGCGAGCACTGCCTCGCGGTGCCCCATCTGGGTGGCCACCACCACCCCGCCGGTCGTGCAGCCGACGACCAGGAGCACTCCGAGTAGCAGATACGGCGTGCTGCGGAGCCGTGAGATTCCGACCCCTCGGGCAGGTGTTTGTCCGTCACGACGGCCAGCCCAGCGGCCGGCCGGGAACGCCCCATCCCTCGTCTCTGGATCCGAGTGCGTTGGCGCACGGGTGCTCATCAAATTCCTCCTAGTGGCACAGGACTGCTCAGCACCACGCCACCGACGCGGCGATCACGACTGCGTGGAAGTTGTCTCTTCTTCCGCAGATCAAGAAGGAGAGGACTCGAGGTCACCGACCGCTGTTCAGCGCCTGACTCTCTACGACGCGGAACGCCGCTTGCGATGTAGTCATCAGATCGGGGAAGGCACCACTCTCGCCGGCGCCTTCCCAGGTCACCGTCCAGTGCACGGTCGCCGACACGGGGAATGCGTTGTCCGGTTGTTCGGCGGAAGAAGTGTGGTAGGTGTGGCCGCAATCCGGAGATGCGCTCTGAGGGCTGCCCGACGACTGGCGCTTCGTGCCGTACGGCGTCCCTGGGCCCTTGCACGTCACCGAGCTGCCGTCGCCCATCGCCCAGTCCACCGACGTCGGTCGCGCTGTGGCTGTCACCGAGACCTCAGGCATCGAAGCCGTTGCAGACACCGAGCCCCAGTCGCCACGGTCCAGCCACAACCAGGTCGGCAGACTTACCAGTTGCTCACCCGCCGGACTCGACTCGATTGCGAGCGACGGCAACCGCAGCTGGTCACGTGCCATCTGGGCGAGCTCCGCCGGACTCGGTTGAGGAGCCTCGGCAGCTTGCTGTGGCCCATCCGGGATCCACACCGGCGCACGGTAAAGCGCGTCCCGTACCCCTCCGGCGGCGCACTTGTATACGTACCAAGCCCCGGACTCCCCTGGCTTTGGATCTGCGACCGACAGCACAGTGCTCGGCGAGGTCGGCGTGTACACCGCAGGCTGGGCCACCGCCGCCCCGCCGGACGGCTGAACGTACGCGGCCTGTACCGCCCCGGGCGGGGGCTGGTAGTCGCTCCGTCGGTAGGAGCAGTTTGCCCGGTTCAGATCCGGGTTTCGGCTCGTCGGCACGTCTTGGCCACCGCCGGTGTCTCCGCCACCGCCCCTGCTGTCGTCGCCTGGCGAGGCCTCACCACTGTCGTGCCGAGGTGCACCCTGACGGCCGTCCCTCCCGGCGCTGAGTTCGCATCCGGGCAACGGGTTCTGGGAACAGTCCGCTGCTCCCCATTCATCACCGGCAACCGCGGTTCCCGCGCCGACTGCCGTGACTGCCAGCGCCAGGCCGAAGATCACCGCTGAGCGCCTCCGCATGAGCCCAGCCCCTCGACTGCGAAGCGCGTCACCTTCCAAGTGCCGTCCGACTGTTGCTGCACCTCAGCTGTAATCGCACGTCGGGCGCCCGGGGTTGCGTCGGCGAGCCTGCCGGTGTCCTTCCGGTACTGCAGCCAGTGCGTCGAGTCTCCGCAGTCCTCGATCATCATCGTGGTCGGCCTGGCTGTCGGGGTCGCCGAGGTCACTTCGGGACGGTTCCTCGGTGCCCCCTTGCTGACAAGTCCGTTGAGATGATCCGCGTACA
The DNA here is from genome assembly GCF_030499575.1 of Streptomyces sp. DG2A-72. NCBI lineage: Bacteria > Bacillati > Actinomycetota > Actinomycetes > Kitasatosporales > Streptomycetaceae > Streptomyces > Streptomyces sp. DG2A-72. The sequence goes on along the minus strand of NZ_JASTLC010000001.1, from coordinate 10,268,593 downwards.
GAATGCGGGACATCGCCGACAACGCGTCTCCGGTGGCGTGAGCCGCCAGCCTCGGAGACTTCCAGTTCGAGGTCCTCCCCGCCTGCGCCATGTCCTGCCACATCGCGACGTACGCCGCTTTGGCCTGCTCGGCCGCTGCGTGGGCCGGAGCCGCCGAGGACGTGTTGGCGGATGCTGGCGCGCTCGAAGTGGTGGCGGACACCGCGACGCCCCCGGCCGAGCCCGAAGGCGTGGTACCGGACGAACTACAGGTTGCGATGAGAAGCGTCGCAGCAGCGCCGAAGCCCGCTCCAGCAGCCCGCCATCTGATGCATGTGAAGTTTCCCCGTGATCTTGGATACTCGTCGGTTATGCCGCGAGGGCGTGTTGGTGCCGCTGCCTGGTCTCGGCCGGGGTGAGGTAGCCGAAGGTCTTGTGCTTGCGCAGGCGGCGGCGGTTGTAGAAGGTCTCGATAAAGGTGAAGACTTCGGCGCGGGCGGTGGCCCGGTCGGGCCAGATGCGGGTGCCGATCTCTTCCTTGAGCAGGGCCCAGAAACTCTCCGCGGCCGCGTTGTCGAAGCATGATCCGGTGCGTCCGCAGCTGTTCCGCAGTCCCAACTCCCTTATTCGGTCGCAGAATTGGGTCGAGGTGTATTCGCTGCCGCGGTCACTGTGGATCACGCAGCCAGGCTCCAGGTTCCCTCGGCCGTAGGCCATGTCGAGGGCGTCCATGACGAGTTCTGCGCGGTGGTGATCAGCCATGGCATAACCGACGACCTCGCGGGTGGCCAGGTCCAGCCAGCGGGCGAGGTAGAGCCAGCCCTCGGCAGTGGCCAGATAGGTGATGTCGCCGACCAGCTTGATCCCGGGCCGCTCGGCGTGGAAGTCGCGGCCGATCAGGTCAGGGGCCGGCTTCGCCTTCTTGTCGGGCCGGGTCAACGAGCGGCGCTTGCGCCGGGTGACGCCTCGGATGTCGCGCTCGCGCATCACTCGGGCGATGCGCTTGCGGTTCACTCGCCGCTCCAGACGCCGCAGTTCGGCGTGGATGCGCGGGACACCGTAGGTGTGGCGGGACGCGACGTGCAGCACTGTGATCTCGTGCGCGAGCGCGTCGTCGGCGGCCTGCCGGGCACGGCGGGCGGTCTCGCCCTCGCGCCACGCGTAGTAGAGGAGCGGGCGACCTTCAGCACCCGGCACAACAGAACAATCGGGTAGTTCGCCTTCTCCGCATGGATGAACCGGCACAACTCGCTCACCGGTCGTTCTCCTTCACGAAGAAGGCGGTCGCTTTTTTCAGAATCTCGATCGTCTGCTGCTGCTCGCGGTTCTCCCGCCGCAGCCGCTTGAGCTCCTCGCGCTCGGCACTGCTCAATTCACCGGAGTGCCCTCGCCCTGCTCCGCCTTCGCCTTGCGGTACCAGCCACGCAGGGACCCGGAGCTGATGCCGAGTTCCCGGGCGACTGCCGTGACCGTCTTGCCCAAGGAGTCGACGAGCGCGATTGAAGTTCCCCCGCTGCCCGGACAGCCTGATACTGGGACGGACGGTCCCAGAGGAAGCAGAGGAGCCGCGCCACTGCTTCGGCGGTCGTGACGACGGTCCGCGCACTCGCCGCGTACTGAACACCCCATGGGAGGAAGGGCGATGACCAATCGGATGCTCCTGCGCTCCGGCCACGTGATCTCGATGGATCCCGGCATCGGAGAGCTGCCCCAGGGGGACGTCCTCATCGAGGACGGCAGGATCACGGCCGTGCAGCGCGAGATCAGCGCCGACGCCGAGGTCCTCGACATGACCGGCCGCATCGTGATCCCCGGCTTCGTCGACACCCACCGGCACACCTGGGAGGCCCCGATCCGGGGCGTCGCCCCCGACGCCACGCTGGACGACTACTTCGTCGACATCCTCGACACGTTCGCGCCGCTGTACACGCCCGAAGACGTCTACGCGGGCAACCTCGCCGGTGCCTTGGAATGCCTGAACGCCGGCATCACCACGTTGGTCGACTGGTCGCACATCAACAATACGCCCGCCCACCCGGACGCCGCGATCCAGGCGCTCACGGAGACCGGCATCCGCGCCCAGTACGCGTACGGCAGCGCCAACACCTCCCTCGCCGACTACTTGTTCGACAGCAAGATCGCGATGCCGGCCGACGACGTACGCCGTATCCACGCCAAGTACTTCGCCTCCGACGACGGCCTGCTGACCATGGCGCTGGCCACCCGCGGCCCCGGCTTCTGCACCAACGACGTCGTCACCGCCGAGTGGACACTCGCCCGCGACCTCGGCATCCCGATCACCGTGCACGTGGCCATGGGGCGGCTGGCCGGCCGCTTCGGCATGGTCAAGCAGCTCCACGACCTGGGGCTCCTCGGCCCCGACACCACCTACATCCACTGCTGCTACCTCCACGAGGAGGAGTGGCGGATGGTCGCCGACAGCGGCGGTACGGTCTCGATCGCGCCGCAGGTCGAGGAGCAGATGGGGCACGGCTGGCCGCCCGTGATGAAGGCCATCGAGCACGGGCTGCGGCCGTCCCTGAGCATCGACGTCGTCACCACCGTGCCCGGCGACATGTTCACCCAGATCCGCGCCGCCTTCGGCGCCGAACGCGCCCGGGTCAACGCCGACTGCTGGCAGGCCAACCTGCCGGTGCCCGAGACGATGTTGACGGCACGCCAGATGCTGGAGATCGCCACCGTCAACGGCGCCCACGTCGCGGGCCTGGAACAGCGCACCGGCTCGCTCACCCCCGGCAAGCGCGCCGACATCGTCGCGATCGACGCCACCGCGCTGAACGTCGCCCCCGTGCACGACGCCGCGGCCGCCGTGACGCTGTGCGCGGACGTGTCCAACGTCGAGACCGTTGTCGTCGACGGCGTGATCCGCAAACGCGACGGCAGGCTGACCGCCGACACCGCACGGGCGCTGCGGCTCGTCGAGGAGTCCCGGGACCGGCTCCTGGCAGCGAAGGAGGCGAAGCCCACGGCATGACCAGCCACCTGGTGCGCCGGGCCGCCGAGGTGCCCGAGCCGCCGTACGACGAACTCGGCCATCGGCGGCGCACGCTGGTCGGTGAGGACGACGGCAGCGTGCACACCGGCTTCGGCCTCTGCGAACTGCGGCCGGACGGCCGTGTGACTCCCAGGGTGAGATCGCGCAGCATTCTCCGTACGACCGAAACCACATCCTGCGCTTGGCCCGGGCTGCACACGCGCCCCACGTCCGCCCGCGCGCCGGCAAGGCGTAGGCGCCGGCGACGACGAGCCCACCGACCCGAAGGACATCCGGCCACAGCGCTGCATCGGGTAACCGCCGCCAAGCTCCCATGCATCCCGCACACCGGCCCCCACCAGGTCGGATGAGATTTTCGGCAAGGGCAACGTCTGACGCCCGATGGGCCTGCTCACAGCCGTTGTGAGCAGCCTGGCAGCACGCCGTCAGACCACCCGGCGGGCTCCGCTTCGAAACGTTCGGCGCGAGCGGAGCCCTGCCCGCAGCCCGTTCCGCGTAGAGGCTCCCGCACACGGGGTGCGCATCGACGTAGCCGTTGGCGCCAGACTCCTGGACGCCCTGCAAAGCGCCGGAGTGGAGATGATGTACGACTGCCGCCGCGGCGAATGCGGCCTGTGCAGAGTCTCGATACTCGACGTGGCCGGCAAGGTCGACGACCAGGACGTGTTTCTCTCGGAACGTCAACGCCGACGGCCGAACGATGTGCGCGTGCGCCTCCCGCGTTGCAGGAGCCTCCATCACCATCGACTGCTGAACACACCGAGCAGCCCCGGGGCCCCGGCCGGGCGCCTGCCCGGATAACTGTTTCGAGGGACACTGACTGCCGCTACGCGAGAACGCTTGTGCGCCCAGGTTCTCCGGAGGCATGCGCAAGCGGGAGGTCCTGCTCCGTCCAGATGCACTTGCCGTCCTGGAGATAGCGGGCGCCCCAACGCCGGGAAAGGGCGGCAATGAGTTGCAGGCCGCGTCCGCCTTCGTCGGTGTAACTGGCGTGGCGGATGCGGGGGGTGGTGAGGCTGCCGTCGTAGAGCTCGCATATCAGTGAGCGGCTGCGCAGCAGGCGCAGGCGGATGGGGCCCTTGGCGTGCCGGACGACGTTGCCGACCAGCTCGCTCACCAGTAGCTCCGTGGTCAGCGCGAGGTCGCCCAGCCCCCATGTGTCGAGCTGTTTGCGGATGTATTCGCGGGCCTGTCCGGCTGCCCGGGGATCGTCGGGAAGGCTGCAGGAGGCGACATCACGGGCGGCGGCGCACCGGGTATGGACGACGAGGAGGCCGGCGTCGTCATTGGTCTGCCCCTGGTCGGGCAGCAGAGCCGAGACGACCCTGTCGCACAGCTCCTCCAGGCATCGGACATCGTCGTCCTCGTCGGCGGCCTCGAAACAGGCGGTGTGGGCCGTGCCCTGGGAGAGGATCTGCCGCAGTTGAGCGAGTCCCTGGTCGATGTCCCGGGTGGCGGATTCGATGAGCCCGTCGGTGCACAGGACGACAAGGCTCTCGTCTGGCAAGTGCAGTTGGTGAGTGGCGAAGGGCGGGCTGGCGGCCCCCAGCGGAGGGTCGGGAGTCCCCTCGGGGCTGTGTACGGTGCCATCGGGGTGGACGACAACCGGCGGGGGGTGACCGGCCAGGCAGTACGTGCACGTGCGCGCGACGGGGTCGAAAATGGCGTACAGGCAGGTGGCGTAGAAGTCCTCGCCAAGCTCGGAGACCAGGTCGTTGAGACGGCTGAACAACTCGTCGGGGGGCATCTCCAGGTCGGCGAGGGTGCGTACGGCGGTACGCAGCCGACCCATGATGGCCGCCTCGGTGATGCCGTGCCCCATGACGTCGCCGATCACCATGGCGACCCGGTCGGCGGACAGCGGAATCACGTCGTACCAGTCGCCACCCACTTCCTCGCCCCGGCCCGCGGGCAGGTACCGGGCGGCGGCGCTGGCGGCGGGCAGGCGGGGCAGCGTCCTGGGCAGCAGTCCGCGCTGCAGTTCCTGGGCCCGGGCGTGCTCCAGGTCGTAGAGGCGGGCCCGCTCCAGGGACTGACCGACCAGGCCGCTCAGCGCCGTCAGCAAGGTGCGCTCCTCGTCGCTGAAGGAACGCGGCTCACTGAAGGACACCACACACAAGCCGATGACGCGTCCGGAGGCCATCATGGGCAGAAACGCCCACGCCTCCTTCGGTGACACCTCGTGCACATGCCTCAGCGCCGGATAGCGTCTGAAAGCCTCGGCCGTCGACTCGATGAACCGAGGAGTACGAGTTCGCACCACATCGTGGAAAGAGGCATGGGCGGCGAGCGGGATCCCGTCGACCAGACTGAGGAATTCCTGCGGATATCCGGCGGCGCCGACGACTTTCAGGCGGCCGCCTTCCAGCATCTGAAACACCAGCCCGTCGGCACCGAACGGGGGCAGGACGAACTCAGCCACTGCCTGCACAACGTCGTGGGAGGTGACGGCCTCAGCCAGCGCGGCGGTCAGCTCACCCATGCGTACAGATCGCTTGGCCCCGGCCACCGGACCAGGGCCGGGCGACGTGGCCGCCCCGCCACTTAGGCGCGCACCGGCCCACGCCGCCAACGCATGCAGTAGGGACCGTTGCGCCTCATCTGGCTCACCGGGCCCTGCCGTGAGCACGGACAGCACACCGACCGGCCCATCGGCGCCGGGGAGAGGTATTGCCGCCGTGCCGGCCGCGCCGATCCCCAGGCTGTCCCCGGCAACGCAGACGAAGGCACCACGCCGCACGGCGTGCGCGGGCGCCACGTCCTGCTCGTCGGGCAGATCCGCCCACTCCCCCACGCCTGCCCGGGCAAGCCCACTGGCCGCGACCAGGCGCAGCCGACCGGCGGCAGGATCATGCCGGTGCACCAGGGCGCCCAGGCCGTCCAGGCATGTTGTCGCATGGTGGAGGACGAGGTCCAGCGTCTCCGTGACCGGCGCTCCTTCCCCCCAGGCGTCTTCGCCAGGGGCTGCCGGGGAGCCGAACAGCAGCAGCTCGGGCGGCTCTGCGTCGCTCACGGAGCCAGCCTTGTCAGCCGTCACCGCGCCTCCTGCTCACCCGCACACAGTGGGGGCGGTGAAGCCTCCACCGCTAAACAAATCGGTCATACCACCTATATTGCCAGTATTAGTGCTGCTCAGCAGGCCGTCCCCCGTTGTGTTCGTCGCGTTCGGGGGGCTTTGTCGTGTCCAGATGCGTCTCCGGACGTCCGGACGTGGATGCCCGGACGTCGGCGTGGGGCTCGCTGCCCTTGTCGGGATCATCTCTTTGGGCGGGCTGCGAAGCGGCTTGGGGTGTCGACGCGGACGCTTCGGCCGTACACCCTCGAAGGTCTGCTGGAGGACCGGAGGTCTCCGGGCGGTCGGCGGATCTTCCGCGTGGGCGACCTGGACGGGGTTGCGCGGACGCGGGGCCGACCGGTTGAGCGCGATGGCTCGGTGGTGCTGTATGGGCGTGTGTCCTCGCACCGTCAGCGGGGCGAAGGGGATCTGGACCGACAGCTTGCCCGGCTTCGGGACGCTGCCGGTAGCCGGCCGGTGGCTGGGGAGTTCTTCGATGTCGCCTCGGGACTGTCGGACAAGCGCAAGAGTCTTCGCCGGGCGCTGCGGGCCTGCCAGCAGGAGGGCGTGACTGCGCTGCTGGTCACGCATGATGAGCGGCTGGCGCGGTTTGGTACGGGCCTGTTGGCTGAGGTGGTGCTGCCGTCGTGGGCTTGCCGGCTGGAGATCGTGGGCGGGGACGAGGAGCTGGATGGTGTCGGCGATGGGGATCTGGTGCGGGACATGCTCGCAGTGGTCACGTCGTTCTCTGGGCGCCTGTACGGGCCGCGTTCCGCGAAGGCCCGCGCACTCACCAGAGCGGTCAAGTCCACGGTCAGCGAACACGATTTGTAGGCCAGTATTGGCCAAGATAGATACTTTCGGTAGTCGAGTTGAGAGGAGGTCAGCGAGTGGCGCGCAGGCGGAAGAAGGAGCATCTTCGTGTACTCGCTGACCCGTTCACCGTCGCGGCCCCGTCCGGGGCCCGGATTCAGGACCGGCTGCGCGTCACCGGCCGTGATGCTGAGGTTCTTGAGTTGGTCGGCCGTCACCTGGGTCACCACCAGCGGGTCGACCTTGCTGAGCGTGTCCGTATCGGCAAGGTGCCGATCAAGGACAACCAGCGGGCCGGGCGTAAGCGCGTGTTGACCAAGGTGTCGTCCTCCCGCATGGTCGGGGCCATGACCAGGGGAGTAATTGTCATTCCTGAAGGGGCGAGGAACGTCAAGTGCCGTGTTTGTGCAGGTTGTCGGGCGGTTGTGGGCAGCATGGAGCAACTCGCCGTCAGCGAGCTGCGTGACGGCGGGCGTGTGGGATGGCCCGGTGGGGATGAGGTTGTGGGTGTCGTTGTTCTCCAGCCCTTGATGGGGTGACGGCAGGGCCGTGCTCGGCTGCCGGTCATTCCTTCGCGGCGTGGGGCCGCATGGAGCGGTGCGACGTGCGGCAGGCGGGGTCAATCAAAACCGTGAACCTTCCCCTTGATCGTGGACACCTGGAGACTGGGACCTGAGGTTCCAGAGGAAGTAGCACCAGGTGGGAAGCAAGTACACGAAGCGGTACACCGAAGAGTTCAAGCGGGACGCGATCGCGCTCGTCGACTCCTCGGGCAAGACGGTCACGGCAGTCGCCCGGGAACTCGGCATCAGCTCCGAGTCCCTGCGTGGCTGGTACCGCAAGGCGAAGGCGGAGCAGGGCGAGGGCACTCCCGGTGAATTGAGCAGTGCCGAGCGCGAGGAGCTCAAGCGGCTGCGGCGGGAGAACCGCGAGCAGCAGCAGACGATCGAGATCCTGAAAAAAGCGACCGCCTTCTTCGTGAAGGAGAACGACCGGTGAGCGAGTTGTGCCGGTTCATCCATGCGGAGAAGGCGAACTACCCGATTGTTCTGTTGTGCCGGGTGCTGCACGTCGCCCGCTCCTCCTACTACGCGTGGCGCGAGGGCGAGACCGCCCGCCATGCCCGGCAGGCCGCCGACGACGCGCTCGCGCACGAGATCACAGTGCTGCACGTCGCCTCCCGCCACACCTACGGTGTCCCGCGCATCCACGCCGAACTGCGGCGTCTGGGGCGGCGAGTGAACCGCAAGCGCATCGCCCGCGTGATACGCGAGCGCGACATCCGAGGCGTCACCCGGCGCAAGCGCCGCTCGTTGACCCGGCCCGACAAGAAGGCGAAGCCGGCCCCTGACCTGATCGGCCGCGACTTCCACGCCGAGCGGCCCGGGATCAAGCTGGTCGGCGACATCACCTACCTGCCCACTGCCGAGGGCTGGCTCTACCTCGCCCGCTGGCTGGACCTGGCCACCCGCGAGGTCGTCGGTTATGCCATGGCTGATCACCACCGCGCAGAACTCGTCGTGGACGCCCTCGACATGGCCTACGGCCGAGGGAACCTGGAGCCTGGCTGCGTGATCCACAGTGACCGCGGCAGCGAATACACCTCGACCCAATTCTGCGACCGAATAAGGGAGTTGGGACTGCGGAACAGCTGCGGACGCACCGGATCATGCTTCGACAACGCGGCCGCGGAGAGTTTCTGGGCCCTGCTCAAGGAAGAGATCGGCACCCGCATCTGGCCCGACCGGGCCACCGCCCGCGCCGAAGTCTTCACCTTTATCGAGACCTTCTACAACCGCCGCCGCCTGCGCAAGCACAAGACCTTCGGCTACCTCACCCCGGCCGAGACCAGGCAGCGGCACCAACACGCCCTCGCGGCATAACCGACGAGTATCCAAGATCACGGGGAAACTTCAGTTGAGGGGCTTCGTGTCAGCTTGGCCGGTGCCAAAGACAAGCTCGCCCAGGTCGACGCACTAGCCGAGAGACAGTCGGCTGCGGTCCAGCTCGGCATGCCGGGCTTCAGCCGGTCCGCAGGAACCGCTGGGACGCCGAGACCAACGTCATGATCGAACCCAGAGGCGAGCGAAGACGAGGATCAAAACGGAACCGACAGCCCGGCCTCACGCAGCTGGGACAGGGCTGTGGACATGCATTGCTGCACAGTCCTCCCATCAGCACGCATGCCGTGCTCCAAGGGACCGCCGCTGGCTGCGAACGTCCGCGCCGGCGCGTTATCAGCCACCCTCTCGGCGTCAATCCTGATCATGGCATTCACGCCCTGCTCACCCAGCCATTCCAGGATGAGGAGTGTCACGTCCTCGATGCCACCATCCTGGTCGATCTTTGGCCAGCGGCCCTGGTTTCCTGTCATTGTCCAGACTCTACCGAGGGGTGCGAAGCAGTCGGCGTCCAGCGGTCAGGCCGGGAGGATCAGCGCCTGGTTTCCATTCTGGCGAAGAGTTCAGCGCACTCGCTGGCGAAGGAACAGAGCTGGTCCACGACCTGCCGGTACTCCTGCGGATCTCGCACCATGTTCGACGTGGCATCGGTCCACTGCTGCCACAGGCCACCGGCGGCAAGGTATCGGGATGCTCGCTCGGTCCCGAGGACGGCATCGAGGTGAAGCAGTGTGCTGAGAGCAAAGGTCTGGTCGTAGACGAGGTCGGGTTGAGGCAAGTAGCGATCAAGGTATCTGCAGACCAGATCGGCGTCCGCGCTGGTGCCGAAAGTGGCAAGAGTGATGCAGTAGGACCCGCCGTAGGGGCCTCCGCTGGCCAGCAGGAGTTCGCCGATGCGGCTGCGGAACTCGGTCCTGCCGGCTACAACAACCAGCCAGGAGGCAGTCTTACGCTCTCGCCAACCGCCTTCGAAAAGGATGCCTAGCTCAGCGGGAGTGATCTCCCCGGCAGCCTGGACCAGCTCCCTCATGAAAAGGTCGCGCTCAGGCCCGCTCAACCGCAGCGAGCTTCCACCCAGCCGCAGGTACCGCCGGCCGGGCGTGACGAATCGTCGGACCAGGTCCATGAGCTCGGGGTCGGTGCTGGCATAGCGCATGGCTGCATCCTTGCCCGGCGAGGACCCAGCTGCCAGCGGTTTACACAGAGCCTCGAGTAGCGATCGCTAGTTCAGAGAAGCCTGTGTCAGATGCCCCCTACTGCTCGTGGATCCAGCCCAGATGCCACGCCTCCAGGAGATCCAAGCCAACCTCGTCGACCGCCTCCAAGAGGCAAAGTTCGAGACGAGACGCTGGCCGCCCTCGCCGCGGTCACCGCCTACTGGGGCAACGACACCACAGACCGGTACTGGTTCGCCGACATCGAGCGCCTCGCAACCGTCACCTGGGGTAACGGGCAGAGGGCGCTCAACGACCTGCGCCGCGCGCCGGCCACCCTGCTCCTGCACAGCGCCGGTATCGCCGCCATCGCGGCCGAGCGCTGGCCGCTGGCGGCCCGCCTGCTCACCGGCACCCGTGCCGAGGACATCATGCGCAGGGCCGACATGCCCGCGGCGGCCCTGCTCGGGCCCGAGACGGTTCTCGGCCTGCGCACCTCCGCGGCACGGGTACACGGGTACCTCAAGCCCATCTTCACCGGGCACGTGGTGGCCAACGAGAGCGCATTCACCGAGGCATGGGAGCGCTTCGAGAACCTGCGCCTGCTCGTCCAGGAGGACGCCGGGAACTACATCAGTACGCCGCACCTGCTGGTCTCCGGCATGCGCGGCGACTACCGTCCGCTGGCATCTCAGTGGCTCGACCGCGAACTCGCATCGGGTGACCAGCATCCGCTGCTGCGCGCCGGCTTTCTCGTCGGGGCCGTCGAAAGAGTCACCACCACCCAGAAGAAGGTGGCCTCCCGTATCTCCGAGTGGGTCGACCAGATCAACTGGAGCACCAGCAAGGTGAACAACAGGTTCGGACCGTTCTACCCCGACGAGCTGAGCTGATCAGAGCGCATGAACACTGGGAGGCCGCCACCGACACGTCGGCGGCCTCCCGGCACCAGTCCACCCATCGATGGCGACGTTGGTCATGGTCTGCCTTTGCCCCCTCCAAGCGGGCACGGGCGGCCGCGCCCGAGTGGACCGTACGGGCAGCGGGAGGCAGGCGTCCGAGTAACCCTGAGCGCATGATCCTGATGAGCATCTCTGGATTCGGCCAGGACTACTCGTCGCCTCACTTGCTCCGTTACCAAACCGAGTGGGGAGCGAAAGCGAGCACCTCGCAGGTGGCGAGCCAGGGCCGCCCGCTCGTGGAGTGTGCGAGCCGTGCCGAGCCGTCAAGGACGCCTTCGGCGGAGCTACGCACTGGGCTTCCGCCCATCCCCTGGCCCCGGCGTCCTATCTCCGGCCCACGGTGCAGAGTAGAGACGGCGGCTGCCACGTCCCCGACCACTCGCGGGTGGATCCCGAAGGCCACCACCGCCGCTTTTGACGGTGTCGCTGCCACCCTCGTACGCCTCGTACAGCATGAGCAGGAGAGTGGTCGCTGGGGGGGTCGGGGCAGGCGGGTCGGAGCCGTCGCAGCTCGACGAGGACGTCGTCGAGAAGCTTCGCAGGGGCCGCCCCCGACGGTTGGTCACGTGACCAGCGCGTGACCAGTAGCGGTCAGGAACAGCCGGAATCACCCAGATGAGGACCGAGCTAGACGGAAAACGGGAACCTGTACCGAGACAGCAAAGCACCTGTTCAGAGGCCCTTTACGCCTCTACCAGGCCAGGGGTGGCCTCCCCGGCCCACTCTGCGATCGTCCAGCAGTTCTTGCGCGGCAGATCCGACAGCAGGCCCAGCGCCAAGCGCTTGGCCCGGAGGCGGGGTTCGACCCGCGCGAACCGCCCGGCTATCCGGCTCATCAGGCCATCGAACGCCTCCTGCCAGCGGGGAGGGTCTACGCTGTGACTGCGGCCACTGCGTGATCGTTTGTCTTCACACACCGATGATCAACGTGGCCGCACCCGTCTCCACAGCGCGTCAGGGTCGCGCAGCGTCCGCCTGCCGTCCTGTGTCAGGAGGACATGTGCAACGTGGCGAAGTCTGGTGGGTCGAGTTCGACGAGCGGCGGCCGGTCGTACTGCTGTCGGAAGGCGACGCGTCCGGGATCCGGGTGATGCAGGTCGTGGCTCCGGCGGGCGTCGACATCAGCGGTCTGGGCGTCGAAGTGGCAGTAGGCGCCATGGAAGGACTGCCCTTTGAAGGCGTGCTGCGGTTCGCGTTCCCGTGTCCGGGCTTTACCCCTTGCACGTGGCTGACCACCGTGTCCCGGGACGACTTGATCGAGCGGGCGGGCGCCCTGCCCTACGCGAAACTCAACGAGATTGAGGATGCCCTCCGACTCGCTGGACAGGCGAAGGAGCGGACCCCGGCGACGACCGAGAAGCTCAGCGCATTAAGGGACGCCCTCCGTCTCGGTGGACTTGAGTAGTCGGGTAGGCGAGAAGGAACGGACACCCTCGGTGGCGTGGTCGATCTCGTCCGGATGATCGACACTGACCACCTGTCTCCTCGGCGCCCCTCACCATCGAGATCACGATCTACAACTGGAGTACAAACCGGGCCGCGTACTCCCCCAACGGGCCTGGCGCGTGCGGACACGAACGGAGGGCGGTCATCTTCGGCCCCCAGCACGGCAGTTGACTCTTGGCGCCGCTGTTCGACCGAACCACCCAGCCGCCAGCCCACGCTACTGCAGGTATGACGAACTACCGTTCGTGATCAGGACGTCGGTCTGACATTTTTCTTGCCTATGATGAGCAGGCACACGGGCATGGTACGCCCCAATTTCGTCACCCCGCGAATTTCGGCGCCGGGCAGTCGGCATACCAAGAAGATTCCTTTCCCTAATGCACGCCGAGTGACTTTCGAGCGGCGGCTGGTAAGGCCGCTCGCGAACAAGAGGTTCCCTAGAATAAATGATCGACATCGACTGCTTGGAGTACTTGAGGTCCGAAGGCATTGGGGGATGCACTCGACCATCGAGGAATCAGCCCGACAGGTCGATGCGACGTTTTCGCGTCATAATGTCTGGCCGATTCTGTCCACCTAAGAGGGTGGATTCCCGGCGAACTGTGGTGTCATCTTCCCTCTCCAGGACAGCAAGACTCGGAGATCCTGACGCCCCCGCGAGGAAGCACTAGATTGACTGCGGGATCGTCGACGGTGGGCGCTTCTGGAGTCATCCGGCTGACGGGTCGGCCCGTGGCGGGAGTTCGTAACGCTACAGGTTGCAACTCGTCCCCTCATCGAGGGTCGCGGGCAAGCCTAAACATGGACAGCGGAATTCGAGCGTTATCCAAGGAATCCTCAAGCCTGCATCTGACAAGCTCAAGCCGGCTGAGGAAAAGGAGTTTGCGACCGCACCCTTCGTGGGCGCCCCTACCAGGACACCGACCACACACTTCTGGAAATCCAGCTCCTCAAAGAAACGGGGCGCACCATGGCGGCGTCTGGACGAAGACCCGCTCCAGTATCAGCTTTTTCACCACCGCGCAGGTCGCTTCTGCTCGGTAGAGCCAACGGTGCGGCGGCGCCGGCTATGGGACTCGGCGGAACGGCCGCTGCCCGACAGGGCGACGAGCCGCCCAAGATCGACTTTGATCTCGGCACCGGCAGCTACATCGCATGGACCCGGCCCAGCGAAGAGGACCAGGACACCAAGGGGACGGCCCTGGCGCATCTCTGGCCCCATGGACGTGACCGTAATCCTCTGGATGGCCCACGTCGTCCTTGTTTCGTGGTTCGACGCGGTGACGCCCTCCCACCCGACCGCGGTCGGCGTGCACGCCCGGATCCCCCGCCGCCCCTCCAGCGAGTCCACGAACCGGACCATGAACATCGCCTGCTTGCATGCCCAGTACCAGGTGATCAGGGTCATACTGCCGAAGCAGGTGCCGGGCGTCCGGAGCCTGTTCGCCGCGCTCGGCTTGAACCCCGACGACGAGTCGGAGAATCTGACCAGCCCTGTCGGCATCGGCGACGTAGCCGGCACAGCCGCCGTCAAGGCCCGGCTGAGGGACGGCATGAATTTCCTTGGCAACGAGGGCCGGAAGTACGACGGCCAGCCCTTTGAGGACTACACCGGCGACAACCTGGTCGAGCCCTAAACCTTCACCGACCCGAGCCAATTCCCACTGCGTCCGCCCGATCACACCGACCACACCAACGTCCGCGCCTACCAGCGCTCGGTGGACGGGATCCTGGAGGCGCCGGCCTCGCTCACCGACGAGCAGAAGGTGCTCGCGGAGGTCTTCGACAACAGGCTGTGGGGCATCGCCTACTGCCACGGCGACGGGCACCAGCACCGCAGCCCACCGCCGCGCTCAGCCTCCCCCCGCTCCTCTGGTCCCAAGAGCCCAGAGGGCCCATGGCACGGTCATTAATCCCTCTTCCCTCCTCTTTAGAGGCAGGACAAGGAGCATCATCATGACGACTTCCGGACACACTCCTGGCTCAGGTTCCTCTTTGGGCCGTCGACCGCTGCTGGTCGGCGGTGCTTCGGCAGCTGCGCTGTCCATGCTGGCCTTCTCCCGCACGGCCAGTGCCGCCACCGGCGAGAAGGCAGCCGAGATCGACTTCGACCTCGACAAGGACAACTACGTCAAGTGGACCCAGCCCACTGAAGCGCCGGTCGGCGAAGAGGGCAGGCTGGCGCTCATCGGCCCGATGGACGCGACCATCTTCCTGTGGACGAGCCGCGTGGCGATGCTGGCGGCTTTCGACGCACTGGCGCCGTACCACGAGACCGCGGTCGGCGTTTACTCCAGGATCCCCCGCCGCCCCTCCAGCGAGTCCGCCACCAACCGGAACTTGAACATCGCCACCCTCTATGTCCAGCTCGGCATCTGGAAGCGTCTGCTGCCGCAGTTTGCGGGCGGCCTGCGGCAGCTGATGACAGGGCTCGGCCTGAACCCCGACGACGAGTCGGAGAACCTGACCACCCCGGTCGGCATCGGCAATGTGGCGGCCAAGGCCACCTGGGAGGCGCTGAAGAACGATGGCATGAACGTTCTCGGCCACGAGGGCGGCCGTAAGTACCACCCCAAGCCGTGGGCGGACTACACGGGCTACGTGCCCGTGAACACGCCCTACAAGCTGGTCGACCCCTCGCGCTGGCAGCCGCAGCTGGGCGCCCACAACGGCCGTCGTGTCGGCGGCGGCCCGGGGGATATGGGCATCTTCGTCGCTCAGCACTTCGTGACACCGCAGATCGGGCTGACCAAGCCCCACATCTTCCGGCACCCGGACCAGTTCAAGCTCGCCGCGCCCCGTTTCAGCGACCACACCAACCCCCGCGCCTACAAGCGCGCGGTGGACGAGATCGTGGAGGCGTCGGCCTCGCTCACCGACGAGCGCAAGGCGATCGCCGAGATCATGGACAACAAGCTCTGGGGGATCGGGCACCATTCCCTCGTCCTCGCCCGCAAGCACGACCAGAACGACGAGATGGGCGTGCACGGCTGGGTTCAGTGGTCGCTCCGGCACATCCTGGCGACCTTCGACACGCTGATCGCCGCCTGGCACCACAAGGCCGGGTTCGACGCCGTGCGGCCGGTCAGCGCGGTTCGGCACGTGTACGGCCGCAGCAAACTGACGGCCTGGGGCGGTCCGGGCAAGGGCACGGTCAACGACCTTCCGGCCAACGAGTGGGTCGGCTACCTGCCGACGGGCGACCACCCGGAATACCCGTCGGGCAGCACGTCGCTGTGTGCCGCCGCGGCGCAGGCGGCACGGCGCTACTTCGGCTCCGACGAACTGGACTGGACGATCGACTTCCCGGCCGGCACGTCGCGGGTGGAGCCGGGGATCACCCCTGCCAAGGACGTCAAGGTGCACTTCGCCACCTTCTCCGAATTCAACAAGGCGTGTGCCAGGAGCCGGGTGGATGGCGGCGTCCACTTCAGGGAGACGACCGAGAGGTCCCTGGCCTTCGGTGAGCAGTTCGGCGACCTGGCCCACGAGTTCGTAGAGCGGCACGTCAAGGGCAATGTCAAGAACTGACTCCCCTCCGCCGACGAGGGCAATCGCCTCATCCGGCCTCCGCAGACGTCGAGCGCGGTGCCGTTGAGGATCCTGCAGTTCCGGTCACGGAAGAGCGAGCCGGGACGGCGCTGACCTGGTGCTCCTCCAGCGTCACACCAATCCGCGCCGACGCCGGAACGGCGAGTTCCACCCAATCTCGACTGACTCTCAAGCGAGATTGACTATCATTTACTTATGGCTGTCAAAAGTCGCTGGTCGGCGCTGATTGGTCTGACGATCAACATCCTCGTCATCAGTTTCGGTACAGGAAGCCAATGACCAGCGAGGGCGGCGGCATCGCATGAGTACATCTCACCGACGGCACAGTCGCGGCCCGCCACATCCTCGCGGTGCCCGGCCCAGATGCAGGCTCATACCGAGGGCCTGGACGGCCTGAAGCTGCCGATGGAGGAGCTGCCCGACAACATGGGGCGCCGGCCGCCTCCCAGATCAACTCCCTCTGTCGGCGCTGCTGACACCGACACAGCCCTCGCTGCAACACGGGGCGCCACCACAACCTGACCTCCAGCACTGATTCTGCATGCCCTTTTTGAGAGGAATCCATGAGTACGAACCCTGCAAAGGCGGCACCCCCTGACGGGAGCGGCGGGGGCGTGCCGGATGCGCGTCAGCTGCGCGCGATCCTGACCGCCGTCTCGATAGCGCTGATGGCCGTCATCGCGTCAGTGGCCGGGCTGATCGTCGCCCAGACGCAAATGGCCGTCGAGTTCGACGCCTCGCAGGACACGGTCCTGTGGATCATCAACATCTACACCCTCGCCCTGGCCGCGCTGTTGCTGCCGCTCGGTGCGATCGGTGACCGCTTAGGCCGCAAGCCCATGCTGATCGCCGGGCTGGCCGTCTTCGGCGTCGCGAGCATTGCGGGGGCCGTGGCCCCGACCGCTGAGCTGATGCTTGCCGCGCGTTTGGTCGCCGGTGTCGGCGCAGCAATGATCATGCCCATCACCCTGGCCGTCATCACCTCCACTTTCCCCGAGGAGCAGCGCGGCAAGGCGATCGGCGTGTGGACCGGCGTCGCCGGAGGCGGCGGCGTCCTGGGCATGTTCCTCTCCGCCTTTCTCACCGACGTCGCCGACTGGCGCTGGCTGTTCGCCCTGCCCGTAGCCCTGGTGGTCGTGGCCCTGGCCCTGACCCTGAAGTCGGTGCCCAATTCCCATGAGCGCTCCGCCCACGCCTTCGACGCCGTCGGCGCACTGGCATCCACCGTCGCTGTGGTCGGCCTCATCTTCGTCCTGCAGGAGGGACCGGAGAGCGGCTGGACCGAACCTCTGACTCTGATCAGCCTCGCCGTCGGCCTCATCGCCGCGGTCGGTTTCGTGCTCTGGGAGCTGCGCCGCCGGGACGCCGCGCTGCTGGACATGCGCCTGTTCCGTGAGCGCGGCCTGTCCGG
Organism: Streptomyces sp. DG2A-72; assembly: GCF_030499575.1. NCBI lineage: Bacteria > Bacillati > Actinomycetota > Actinomycetes > Kitasatosporales > Streptomycetaceae > Streptomyces > Streptomyces sp. DG2A-72. Next base: position 10,251,304 of record NZ_JASTLC010000001.1, on the reverse strand, counting down.
CGGCTCGATCACGCTGGTAGTGGTCTTCGGTGTCCAGGGGGGCGTCCAAGTGGTCCTCTTCCCGTTCCTCCAGGCCGTGCTCGACTGGTCGGGACTGCTGTCCGCGGCGGCGCTGATGCCCCTGGCCATCGGGATCATGACGTCCGCCAACGTGGCCCCCAAGATGGCCGTGCGCATCGGCCCCCGCTCGACCATGGCCTTGGGGATCGCGCTGACCGGCGTCAGCCTGGCGCTCATGGCCCTGTTCGTCTCCGTCGACGATGGATACCTGAAGATCCTGCCCGGCATTATTCTCATGGGCGTCGGCATGGGTCTGTCCATGGTGCCGTCCACCGAGGCCATCACCCGCTCTCTGCCGCAGGAGAAGCAAGGCGTCGCCTCCGCCCTCAACGATGTCACCCGCGAATTCGGCACCGCACTCGGCGTCGCCATGCTCGGCGCAATCCTGACGGCCGGCTACCGCAACGCCATCGACGACAGGTTGGACGGCATCCCCGAGGGGACCGCGGACACCGCACGGGACGGCATCGCCAACGCCATCGAGGCGTCGGGCAACGCAGGCCCACAGGCGCAGGACCTGGTCCACGCCGCAAAGCAGTCCTACGTCGACGGATGGCAGCAGTCCATGTGGGCAGGCGTGGTCGTCATGGGCGTGCTGCTCGTCTACATCCTCCTCCGCGGTCCGAGCAATGCCATCCCCGCGGATGCCTCGGAGGAGGCAGAGGACATCGAGATGGTCGCCGCCCGATGACGGCATGAGAACCAAGACCGCAAGATGAAATACCACTGAGCGAGCGCCATCTTGAAGTCGGCTGTTCACAGGGGCTCGCGTGACTCAGTTCCGGGGTCTCATGCTGGTGGCGGATGCACCCTGTGGGGTAGATCGTCCGTCGGGTCAGCGCGCGTGACGGTCCCACCGGCCATTGACATCGTGGTGTGCGCGGACGTGTTCGAGCGGATGCGAAGCATGGCGGTGTATGGAGTGGAGGCGCGGGCGCTGGTCGCGAAGGCCATCGACGCTCTCCACAGACCCAGGACCTGACGGCAGGCGCTCCCCATCCGCTCGGCGGGTGGGGAGCGCTCGTCAGCCAGTTCGAGATACCGCTGGTGCGCAGGGACACAGCAGTACAACAGGCTCGGAGCGGTGGCCACCCAGATCGAGGCGTCTACCAGAGCACGTGCCACCTCGTGCCGACCGCATCGGAAGGGCAGCGGGCACGCACACTGCTCATCTCGGGCGTTCGCCTTCTCGACCTCGCCCTGCTCGGTCTCGAGACGTCCGTAACAAGGAGCATCGCCAAGGTTCACCGGAAGCGTCAGCTGTGGCATCGCACTTTGGAGGTGACACGCCGTCGACCACCCAGCGCAGCCGCTCGTCGCGAAGCGACTCCACCCCAGCTACCCGGGGATTGGCGGGCCGATGCAGCTGGTGCAGATGCTGCCCGCGCGTGCACGCGCCCAAGATCGGCGCTGCAGAGTCCGGTAGACGCCGACTCAGGTCACACCCACCAGGTTCAGCACCGAGAGCACATCGCCCGATACCAACGCCATCGTGTAATCGTGTAGCGGGCGTCCTGTTGCCCACACCGCCAGGACGGCGAGCAAGGTGGTCTTGCCGATGGTCGGCCTGCCGACCATGTGCACCACGTCCTCGATGGACAACCGCCACGCGGGACACAGACCGCGCGCCCCGCGTACGTGCAGTCGCAGGTCATGGATTCTCTTGTGCCAGTTGTTGTTCCTCCCCGCCGACGCGTCGAACGAGGACTTCACCCACTCGCGGCAGAACTCGCTCGGAGCACCGCCGATCAGCAGTAGCTCGCGAGAAGGCCGTGTACGCCAGACCCTGATCCGCACCAACTCCGCGAGCAGCACCCATGACTTCGTGGCCTGGCTGGCCCGGCGAGGACGGTGGTTGTCCTACTCGGTCGGCATGGTGATCACGGATGCGATTCACGAGCAGGTGCTCAAAGTTCCGGCATCCGCCTGGATACCGGCCGTCGAGGCAGGCGGCGAGATCCGTGACGGCGCATGGTCGCCGAACTCACCGGCGACGTCCTGGAGGGTTGGCCGAAGGGGAGGCGGCTGATCGTCCGCAAGGAACGGCCCCACCCGGGAGCCCAGTTGAGGCTGACCGATGCGGACGGCATGTGGCTTACCTGCTTCCCCACCAACACATCCGGCCGGCCAATCGCGGAGCTCGAGCTCCGTCGCCGGCTGCGGGCCCGGGCCGAGGACCGCATCCGGGCCGCCCGGGCCACCGGGTTGCGGACCCGCCCCCCCTCCACCGCACCGCCCAGCACCGCATCTGGCTGGAGATCGTGCAGACCGCGCCTCGCTGGTAGGCGTCGTCCAGGAAGGCGTTCACCGCCCAGGGGAGCCGACCCGTCAGGGGTAGCCAGACTCGGACCAGGACCACCCACCGGCCCCAAGCCGTCAACGTGCCGACCCCAAGGCCGACCGCAAAGCCGCTCGCGAGCCCAGTCGTGACCCCCTTCTCGAACCCGTTCGCAGGCGCGACGACGATTCCATACCCGAGCCCGATCGTCAGTTCGACCGCAAGCACTTGGGCGAGCACGGTCCTGCGGTTCGTGTTCAACAGATCCGACGGGCTTACCGAGGATTCTGTCTCGATGAGAGCCTCAAGCCCGGCCATGAGAGCGAGTACGAGCCCGACCGCCAGTCCGAGTGCAAGCCCGGCCAGGAGCCAAAACCCGAGCGTCGAGGCGATCACGGTCCAGGGGTAAGCGGGGCAACCCACATAGACCGCCCTTGCGAGCCCAAAGGTGACTCCGAAGACCAGCCCGCCCGCGAACCCGCCCCGAATTCTGGGGAGGAAATTCTCCTTGACTCTCTTCGACCCGCCGCGGATTTGATTGTGCATGCGAGACGGTTCAAATGCGCCGCCTACCTGGAGCGTTGATGAAGGCGGTCGTGCTCGCGGCGGCCGGGGGCGCGAAGGCGACGGGCTGCTTCGCCGCATACACCTCGCCGCGCCAGAGCAGTGCGCCCGCGGTCTTCGCGGAGCCGGGGGTGAATGCGGTCTCGGCAACGAGGAATCCGGCGAGGATCTGGGTGCCGCCGCCGGCCGCGGAGTTGTACGGGGCATACAGACCAGATGCGGTGATCTCGCCCAGCGGGATGCCGGACTTGATGATGTTGCGGGGCTGGTTGAGCGTGCCCGCCGTGTGATGGACGCCCGACGTCAGCTTGCTGGTGTCGGCGGTGATCGTATCGCTCGGGAGGGGTCCCCGGTCCGGCCTGTCATCGTCATGACCGGTCCGGGCGGCTGTAGCGCATCGGGGGTGTCCACGGGTCCGCCAAGGGCTGACCACACGACAGAGCTGAGGAACGAGGCAACATGAAACGAGCTACGTTCTTAAGGACCGCGGCGGGAGCCGCCGTCGCGGGCGCGCTGGGGTCGTTGGCCCCCGCTACCGCCCGGGCCGCGTCGTCCCCGCGGCAGTTGCAGGTGAACAAGATCGCCGACCTCACCGGTCCGGGCCTGACGACCCGTTTCCGCATGGAGGCCACCGACCTGGGCATCCCCGTCCCCACGGCCGACGGCCGTCTGCTGTTCTTCTTCGGCGACACCTTCGAGGGCCCGGCCGTCGGCGCCGGCTGGTGGCGCTCCCCGGTGGCGCTGTACTCGACGACCACGGACCTGAACGCCGGGGTCACCTGGTCCGGCGCGGTCGGTGGTGAGGCCGCGCAGCAGCTGTGGCCGTACGACCACAACAACGGTGAGTACTCCACCATCCTGCCCACCGACGGGATCACCATCGGCAGCACCACCTACCTGCACGTCATCCTGAACCAGGGGGAACTGGGCAACGTGGTGCGCACGGAGCTCTGGCGCTCGGACGACTACGGCGCGACCTGGGCCTTCACCGGCGCGACATGGCCCCCGGACGTGCACGGCGGGTTGTTCCAGCAGCTCAGCTGGAGCCTGGGGAACGACGGGTTCGTGTATCTCTACTCCACCGGCTTCCAGCGCGACAAGCCGATCATCCTGCAACGGGTCCGCGCCGAGGCGATCGCCGACCCGGCGGCCTACGAGACCTGGGGCTTCCTGAACGGAGCATGGGCCTGGGGGAACCCGCCCACGCCCATCCTGGAGGGCGCCTTCGGCGAGCTGTGCCTGCGCCCGATGCCGGCAGAAGGGAAGTGGATCCTTACCTGGTTCAACGCCGGTGACTACCGCATCGACGCCATCGTCATGGACACCCCGACCTCCGACCTCACCACTGCCCTCCGCCAGACCCTTATCTGGGGCACGGATTGGGGCAACGAGGACGACACGCACGTCGCGCAGCTGTACGGCGGATACGTCATCCCGGGCTCCACGCTGAACGACCTGCACTTGGCGGTCAGCCAGTGGCACAGCGAGGACAACTGGCCCTACCGGGTGATGCAGTTCCGCGCCCGCGGCCTGTGGCCGTGACCAGCTCATGACGATGCCCGTCCGGCTCCGCGGCGAGGCCGGTGCTCACGGCGGCCAGGAACGCGTCCCGTAAGGCGCGCCGGTGGCGCAGGCTTCCCTTCCCGGCCATGCCCCAGATCAGGGCGTGGACGGGACGGTGCTCGGCAAGTTGTCGCTCGGCTGTCTGCGGGACCGGTCCCGCAGACACGGCCATAGCGTCAGTGACGTGGGTTCGTGTTCAGCGAGTTGACGGAGCGGGATGGACAGTGTCGGGGTCCTCGTCGAGCGGGTGGAGTCGGGCGGCTGGTGGGAGCGCCGCCGAGCCGTGCGGCGGCTCTCGAAGCTTCAAACGCCGACCTCGGTCCGGGCTCTTGCGGTGATCGCCGTGTCCCTCTTGGTGTCTCACAGGGACGCCAAGGTCGCGGACAGCGCGCGGACGGCGTTCACCGGGCTTGCCGAGCAGCCCCTGGTGGATGCGGCCTGCGATGCGCTGCTGGAGACGGGCGATCCGTGGCTCGCCCGTCTGGTCAAGGAGGCCGGCCACCGGCATTCGGATGGTCAGCGTGATGCGGTGTTGTCGTTCCTGACCGGCGACGTCGAGCGATACCGCAGGCTCGATGCGACGGGGACGGCGCTGCGCGAGGTGCACGAGCGCGGCGACGACATGCTCCGTTTCCACCTGGCCGAACGCGCCCGCGACGAGACGTGCCTGCAGTGGGTACGGGCGGTCGTGGGCGGGCGGCCATCCAGGCGGTTTGCCATGGTGACCGACCGGGACTGGTCGGCCATCGCCGGGATTCTCGGCGCGACGGAGCGGTGGGAGTCCCTGTGGCGGCTGGCGTTCGCAGCACCGCCGGCTTGGGGAGGGCGGATGCTGCGCATGCTCGACGAGGCGGAGTGGACACCCGCTGACCCCGTCGAGCAGCGCGCGTTCGCCGAGTTGAGCGCCCTCGCCCGCGCGAGCCGAGCGGTACTGGACTGCGGATGGGTTCCAGCCGATCCGACCCGTTGTCCGGAGTCGAGGGCAGCGTGCGAAGCCTGGTGGTGACGCCGGACGGCTCCCGCGTGTGTGTCGGCACCGATCGCGGAGTGCGCCTGTGGGCGCTGCCTTCGGCCACGGACTTCTCTTGGCACATGATCGACGCGGGCCAGAACGTCGCGGGGGGCCGGGACTACCGCAGACCCTGGTACAACGACAACCGCCTGCTGGAGAACGACCGGTTCTGGGTGCGCGTCATCCTCCCACCCGGCGGCGCGGCCGCGGCTCCCGACTGGCTGCCCCCTCGAAGAGCTGACCGTACGCTCCCGGCGGGACCCGGCCGAGGCCGGGACGACCGAGACACTGCTCATGGCCGGGACGTGCCACTCGCGGTGCGTCCCGGCCCTCGAAGCCGGCAAGGAGGTGCGCAGCCATGGCCGAGACCATGCCCGGGGGATCTGAGGGCACAGGACCACTCACGCGCGCCAGCGAGCTTGTGTTCGTCGAGAGCAACACCTATGCGATCGTCAACCCGTAAGACCCACCCCGGCGTTTCGTCAATCCCGTGGAGGCCGGCGTCGTGGCCGTCACCGAGGAAGGCGCGACGGCGGCATCGGTGACCTGTGGCACGCACATCGGCGACGTCCGGATCACCGCGGAGACCTGGTCCGTATCACCGCCGGTCGACGACGCCTCCTGGGACAACGTCGCGGAAGCCTCCCTCCCTTGGTCCGGCGATGCCATGACCCTGTGGGGCTCGGACACCGACGCGGGTGAGGGCGACGAGCCGGAAGAGCACCTGCTGCAGGTCTGGCCGGCCGAACCGGGACCGTACCGCGTCCTCAAGACCACCGACCGCACCGGCGACTACTGGCGCTCCCGGTAGCCACCCGCCGCGTTCAGCGCAGGGCAGGTGCCCTGGCGGGCGCACGGAGCGATCGTGTCGGACTCGGACCGTCGACCGCCCTGCCGTAACAACGAATCCAGCAGCAGGTGAGCTCGGTTCGGGGCACCCTGTCGGTGTTTCCACCGGTGGGTTTCCCCGAACCTCCCGAACCCGGCGTGCCCGTTACCGAGCACCGGGCTCTCCACAAGTCCCGGCGAACCTGCCGGTGTTCCTCACGCAGTGCTCGGCCACGGCGGTGGGAACTTCGTTCCCCGGTAGCGGTAGTAAGTGATCTTCACCGCGGACGGGTCGAACAAGACCACATCGCCGGTGGCGGCCACTATCCGTCGCAGGCGAATCTGCGGCGGAGTTCCTTCCAGGTGGCGCGGCGGTGTTTGCGGCGCAGCCATCCAAAGCACGCACCGAGAGCGTGGGTGAGCATCTTGGTGCCGACACCCTCGATCTTGTTGGCGACGTCCGAGAAGGTCTGCCGCGCCAGGGAGTCCGCGCGCCGCAGGTCAGCGTCCTCGGGCAAGCCCTTGAGCAGCCGCTTGGTCACCATCAGGTTCCCCAGTCACCGAAAAGTGCGTTCTTCCAAGTCATCGCTCACTCTCCTACGGTGCCTGAGTAACCACAAGAGAGCATTTCTTCTCGCAACGGAGGCAGGCAGCATGGCCATCACTCTGGTGAACCCCGACGGACTGCCGAAGGTCGACGCCTATCGGCAGGTGTCGATCGCGACCGGGTCGAAGCTGGTCTTCATCGCCGGTCAAGTCGCCTGGGACGCCGACGGGGTCACGGTGGGCGCAGGCGATCTCGCCGCTCAGGTCGAGCAGTGCTACCTCAACATCGCCACCGCCCTGGCCGCGGCCGGCGCCACCTTCGACGACGTGGCGAAGGTGACCATTTACGCCGTCGACTGGGTCCCGGACAAGATGCCTCTCCTCCTGGACGGGCTCGGCCGGGCGGCGGCGAGGCTGGGGATCACCCCGGTCCCGCCGGGCTCACTGCTGGGCGTCGCGGCACTGGATGTGCCTGAGCATCTGGTCGAGGTCGAGGCCGTCGCCGTCATCGACTGATGCCGGGCGCGGCCATCGACTGAAGCGGGCTACGGCGGGAAGGCATGGGCCGGCGGTCGGGTGTCAGTGCTGTCGCCTAGATTCCCCTCATGAATGAGCCGTCCTACCTCGCTGCTGTCCGTGAGTCGTACGACACCGTCGCCGCCGCCTATACCGAACGCGTCCCGGACCCGCGTGAGTTGGATCCGTTGTCGCGGGCGATGCTGGGGGTCTTCGCCGAGTTCATGCAGGGCGGCGGGCGGGGACCGGTCGCGGATCTGGGGTGCGGGCCCGGGAAGGTGACGGCGTATCTGGCCGGGCTGGGCGTGCCGGCGTTCGGTGTCGATGTGTCGCCGAGGATGGTCGAAATGGCCCGTGAGGCCTATCCGGAGCTCCGCTTTCTGGTGGGGTCGATGACCGCGCTCGAGATCGAGGACGGTGGGCTTGGGGGGATCCTCGCCTACTACTCCACCCATCACACGCCGCCGGAACTGCTGCCGACCGTGTTCGCCGAGTTCCACCGCACCCTCGCACCCGGGGGCCGGCTGTTCATGGCCGGATACGCGGGAGACGGTGAGCGGCTGCGGCCGGAGACGGCATACGGCGGTCATCCGGTGTCGTTCACGTCGTATCTGCAGCCCGCGGACCAGCTTGCCGAACTGCTCGAGCAGGCCGGGCTCGTCGTCACCGCGCGGCTCGTACAGGCACCCGGCGACGGTGCGAAAAGGACGGTCGCCGGCTTCCTGGCCCAAAAACCCGATGACGGGAGCTGATACGGCGGTCTCGGGTGATGCACCAGCGCGGGATCTTGGTGATCGAGACGGGCGCGTTGATGGAGGTCGCGGCCGCTCGGGGTCGCCGGGAAGACCGGGAGCGGGGGCGAAATCGGCGTAGGCGCGGGCCAGTTCGAGGCGTTCGCCCGAAGGTGCCCGGGTGCGCCGCCGCCCGGGCGAGTGTCCACGGGCGCGGCGCGAGGGCCTGTGTGGCTGCGGTCAGGCGCAGGACGATGCCCGCGGACCCTCGGCAGCGTGCAGACGGTGTGCGGTACGACGCGAAGGGCACGCCGGGCGTCGGCGGTGCCCGGGTGCGGGAACCCCGGAGCCGAGGGCTGGTTGATCAGCCGGCGGCTCCGCTGCCCGCCGCGTCGTTGCGGGCCTGCTCGGTCAGGCGCTGTTCGGCCTCGGCCCAAGTAAGGGGCAGCTGACCGGCGTCGACCTCCCAGAAGGTGAAGGTGGAGGTGCGCATCGTCGGGCGCAGGGACGTCATGATGCCGCGGTGCGGTTCGGTTCTGGCGTACGTGTACAGCGCATCGCGGTCTTCCCAGGCCGACAGCGTGCAGAACACGCGTTTGAGCGGCCGGGCGATGAGCGAGGCGCCGTATGCGCCCGGGGCGTTGCGTACCTGGCTCCAGGCGGCCAGGGAGCGCAGGAAGAAGCGGGGAACGTCTGTGGCCGACCGGACTTCGAAGCGGGATGCCATGACGAACGCGGTGCCGTGCGGCGGGGGCGGATTCGGGATGGTCCAGGGCAGTGTCGGCACGGTGGCCTCGCCTTCAGGGAGTGGTGAGTGACACTATCCATAGTAGGCAGCGACACTATCCATTAGCCAGCGGGATTCAGGACCCCGTGGAATCACCAGCGGGACAGGGAAGGGGCGGTGCCTGATGCGGGTCTCCGAGCTGAGCCGTCGCAGTGGTGTCTCCATCCCCACGATCAAGTACTACCTGCGGGACGGGCTGCTGCCGCCCGGCCGGGCCACGGCCGCCAACCAGGCCGACTACGACGAGAGCCATCTGCGCCGACTGCGTCTGATCCGCTCGCTGATCGGGGTGCGCGGACTGTCGGTCAGTGCCACCAAGGACGTACTGGCCGCCGTGGACGAGCATCTGGGGGATGTGCATGTGCTGCTCGGGCTGGTGCTGGGGGTCGTGCCCGCCGAGCGCCGCAGCACGCCGGACGAACCGGATGACTCGGGTGGCGCCGATACGGCCGGGCTGTCCGAAGTCGCGGCGCTGACCGCGGAGATGGGCTGGCAGACCTCCCCGCACCCGCCCGCGGCCCTCGTCGTCGCCGAGACGCTTGAGACGCTGCGCGCACTCGGAGTGGACTTCGACTGGCGGTCCTTGCTGCCGTATGCCGAACTCGCCGACCGCACCGCCGCGTTGGACCTCGACCAGCTCCAGGACGCGGGCGATCCGCTGGAGCAGGCGGAGCGCGCCGTCCTGCTGACCGTCCTGCTGGAGCCCGCACTGCTGGCTCTGAGGCGGCTTGCGCAGGAACACCACTCGCGGCGGCGGTACGGCGGATGACGGTCGCGGCGTCCCGGGGAGCCGGGCTCCCCTCCCCCACCTTCAGCGTGCGAGCAATCCTGCAGCTAGTGCCGCCGCAGGCAACGTTTGCCCTGTAACCGCCTGGGGCCTCAGTTCGTGCTGAGTGGTGCGCTCTCCTCCGCGTCGAGCTGGTGGTCCGCCCATATGTAGCTTTCGGGAAGCAGGTCAGTGACGGGCACCGTTCGGAGTCCGTCTTTTGTCCCGACGATGACCTTGAGGGCTGGAAAGTAGTCAAGAAGGACCTGGCGGCAGCGGCCACATGGGGGCACGACGCCTCGGTCACGGTCACCCACGGCGACAATGGTGTCCAGGTCATAGGCACCCTGGGCGGCAGCGGTGCCGATCAGGACCAGCTCCGCGCAGGGGCCTCCGGTGAAGTGGTAGGCGTTCACCGCGGTGACGATCCGGCCGTCCCGGGCGCGGGCCGCAGCCGCCATGGTGTGGTTGTCGCCCCCGCAGCGTGTGGCCGCGACGTGCGCCGCTGCCCGGATCAGTTCGTGGTCGACACAGTCGGTGTGTGTGGTCATCTTCCCTGCCTTCATGCGGTTTCAGGCGACGTTGGCCCTGTCCACGACGGCGCGCAGGCGCCGGTCGTCGGCGTGGTGGTTTCGCCAGATGATGTAGCGGCGGATCATGCTGCCCTGCTCCTTGTGGCTGGCGTGGTCGGTGCCATCAAGGGTGAAGTAGCACAGGGCGGTGAACTGGGCTTCGATGCGGTTGAGCCAGGAGCTGTTGGTCGGGGTGTAGGCGATCTCGACGTTGTTCGCGGCCGCCCAGGTGCCGACCCGCTGGCACTTCTTCGTGGTCAGGTGCGGGGAGAAGTTGTCACAGACGATCGCGATACGGACCTCGGGCGGGTAGAGGCTACGCAGGTAGCGGCAGAACTCCAGGAACTGAGTGCGCTTTTTGACCGGCTTGATGTGGCCGTAGAGCTTGTCCTTGGCCAGGTCCAGGGCGGCGAACAGGTGACGTACTCCGCCGTAGCGGTTGTAGGTCGCCCGCCGCCTGTGGCGTGGTTCGCGGTCGGGGTCCTTGTGCTTGCCCCCGCGTTCGGCCCACTGCCGGCCCGGGTGGGGCATCAGGTTGAGCGGTCCGAACTCGTCCATGCAGAAGACGACTTCGGGCTCGTCCTCCTCGGGTATCACCTCGCCGTCGGCGATCGCGTAGAGGTGTTCGACGCGGGCCTTCTTGGCCCCGTAGTCGGGGTCGCGGGAGGTCTTCCAGGTCTTCAGGCGTTGAAAGGAGACGCCTTCCTCGCGGAGCAGGATGCGCAGTCCCTCGTGGCTGATGTCGTCGACCACCCCCTCGGCGACCAGGAAGTCCGCCAGCTTGGTCAGGCTCCAGGTCGAAAAGGGCAGGTCGTGTTCGGTCGGCTTGGACTTCGCGATCTTCTTGATCTCGCGCCGCTCGGGCAGATCCCAGGAATACCCCCCAACCCGCGTCAAGAATGCTGCGGTTGAGTCCGGCCTTCGAGGCGGCGCCGTTCGGCAGGAACGCGCCGGGGGTCTCGGGGTCGGGCTTCGGTTTGGGGGTGCGAACCATGTTCGCGATGTTCAGCCGCTCATGCGCGATCTGGTCGTAGTCGCGGACCAGGGCGAGCGCGGCTTTGTGCGCGTGGTCGGTGCGCTGACGGCGCACCTTGCGGTGCAGCTTGGCCACCTTCTCCACTGCCCGGCGGTGCTTGGCGGTGCGGTTCTCCCGCTTCCGGCGCGGGAACACCTTGAGGGCGCGCTGAGCTTCGGCCAAGGCGTCGGCGTTGCGCTTGCCGTGCCGAGGGTTTTCGACGTGCGTGCCCTCGGACGTGGTGAGGAAGTGCGTGACACCCATGTCGATGCCAGTCACCGCGCCCGTGGCCGGGAGCGGTTCGGCGGGCACGTTGTCACAGGCGAGGACGACGTACCACTGCCGCCCCTCGCGCTTGATGCTGACGGTCTTGACCCGCCCCTTGACAGACCGGTGCTGGTGCACGCGGACGTGCCCGACGCCTTGCAGCCGTACTCGGGTGACGGGGTCGTGTGGGGTGGAGTCCCACCGGCAGCCGTCCCGGTCCTTCGGGAACTCCACGGTGTCGAACCAGTTCACGCCCCGGAACCTGGGATGTCCGGGCTTCTCACCGGCCTTCACGCGGCGGAAGAAGGCTTGGAACGCCTTGTCCAGGCGGCGCAAGGTGGCCTGCTGCGAGGAGAACGACCAGCGGCCTTGACGCTCGGGGTCGACCGCCCGGATCTCCTTGAGCGGCGCGGACTGCTGCCCGTACTTGATCGAGGTCTTCGAGGCGTGCCGGTAGGCGTCGCGGCGTTCCTGCAAGGCCCCGTTGTAGAGGGAGCAGTGATCCCGCAGCATCTCGCCCAAGGCTTGAGCCTGGCGGGTGGTGGGGCGAAGGAGGAACTTATAGGCGCGTATCACGCGTTGCCCTCCTTCTGCTTCTTCGTCCAGGGCCGTTCCCACTGCGTGTTGATGTACTTCTCCACCGTGTCCGCGCTGACCGCGCCGACCGAGGCGACGAAGAACGACGACGACCACAGCGTGGGCATACGGCTCTTGAGGTGCGGGAACTCCTCCCGCAGCACGCTGGAGGTGAACCCCTTGAACGGGTTCGCGACGTAGGAGGCGGAAGCCTTCGGATCGCGCTTGACGAACAGGTGCACGTGATCGGGCATCACCTCAAGGGCGGTGATCTCCCAGCCCTTCTCGGCGGCCTTCTGCTCGATCAGCTCACGCAGCCGGACCGCGACCCTGCCACCGAGCACGCGACGGCGGTACTTGGGGCACCACACCACGTGGAGCCGGGGCGTGGCGGGTGCACCGATGAGTGAAGCCGGCCGCGAGCACCGCCCCCGGGTCGGCCGACCACAGCGTCCGGTGGACCCGTCCTCCGGACCGGTGGCCAAACTGGCGTGGGGACTGCGGGAGTTACGGGCGCTCGCGGGCTCGCCCGCCTATCGGGTCCTGGCGAAGAAGGCGCACTATGCGGCGAGCACCCTGGCCGACGCGGCCAAGGGCGACCGGCTCCCTACGCTGGAGGTGACGCTCGCGTATGTGCGGGCTTGCGGCGGCGATGCCGGTGAGTGGGAGGCGCGGTGGCTTGCGGCCGCGCAGGCGTTGAACCGTGACGTGCCCGAACAGGCCCCCGAGGAGACTGCCGACGAGAGACCGCCCTGCCCCTACCCGGGGCTGGCCGCTTACACCGAGCGGGACGCCGAGGTGTTCTTCGGCCGGCGAGGGCTGGTCGAGCAGACAGTCCTGGCAGTCGAGCGCCCGGGCCAGACCTCGCTGACCGCGGTATTCGGGGCCTCCGGAAGCGGCAAATCCTCCCTCATCCATGCCGGGGTGCTGCCTGTGCTACGACCGCGGTTGCGCCACTACCGCCTGACGCCGGGTGCCCGGCCGCTGAGCGAACTGGCCCGAGCAGCCGTGCATTTGACCCACGCGGCGGCCGGACCGGCTGAGGATGAGCGTGACGAGCACGCTGACCGGGCGCCGGTGGCGGACTCACCCGCAGACCGGCCGGACACCACCGGGCGTGAAGCGGGCAGGTCCCGCGACGAAGCGGTCCAGTCACTGGCCTCACGCCTCAGCGAGGACCCCGCTGCCCTCTGTGCCGAACTGAGTATCCGGCCGGCCGGGCATGGCTCGCAGGACGACGGACTCCTGCTGGTCATCGACCAGTTCGTGGAGGTGTTCACGTTGTGCCCGGACGCGGCCGAGCGGGACGCCTTCCTCACCGCCGTGGCTGCCCTGGGCGGTGTCCCCGACGACGGGATCCGGGTCCTGCTGGCCGTGCGCGCCGACTTCTACGCCCACTGCTGTGCACATCCCAGCCTTGCGGGCGTGCTGCGCGAGAGCCGGCAGCTGCCCATCGCGGCACCCTCTGGCGCTGAGCTGCGCGAGATCGTCACCGGACCGGCCACGCACCTGGGCGTGACTGTCGATCCGGACCTGGTCGGCACCCTGCTCGCCGAGGCCGACGGCCGACCCGGATCGCTTCCGCTACTGTCGCACGTACTGCGCCAGACCTGGCTGCGAGGCAGCGGACCGGCACTGCGGGCGCCCGACTACCAGGCCAGCGGAGGCTTGCGCGGCGCGGTGGCCCAGAGCGCGGAAGCGGTGTACACGTCGGCCGACGAGCGGGAGCGGGAGGTCCTACGCACCGTCTTCCTGCGGCTGACCGCGCTCGGTGAGGGCACCGAGGACACTCGGCGCCGGATCTCCCGGGCCGAGCTGGCCGGACTCGCCGACCCTGGCACCGTCGGCAGGCTGCTCGACACGCTGGCCGCCGCACGGTTGGTCACCCTCGGCGAGCACGGCGCGGACAGCGTGGAGGTGTCCCACGAGGCGGTGATCGGCGCCTGGCCGCGGCTGCGCGGATGGCTCGCCGACGACCGCGAGGACCTGCTCACCCATCGCCGACTGACCGAGGCGGCCATCTCCTGGGACGAGTTCGACCACGACCGGGAGCTGCTCTACCGCGGCGGCCGGCTCGCCGCCGCGCAGAGCTGGACGCAGCGCCACGGCAGCAGCATGAACGACCTGGAGAGAACCTTCCTCGCTGCCAGCTCCGTCGGCGACCGCAGGCGCACGCGCCGCTCCCGCCAGGTCACCGGCGGTATGGCGGTGCTGCTGGTGCTGGCCCTCGTCGCGGCCGTGGTTGCGGTGCGGGCCGAGCGGTCGGCGAACGACCAGCGGGATCGCGCCCTGTCCGAGAAGGTCGCCGAAGAGGCCGCCGACCTGCGTCGGGTCGACCCCGCGCTGGCGGCCCAGCTGAGCCTGGCCGCGTACCGCCTGTCCCCCACGCTCGCCGCCCGGGGCGCGCTGCTGAGCAGTTTCGCCGCGCCCATGGCCACCCGTCTGCGGCACGAGGTGAACACCGTGGCGTTCAGCCCCGACGGCCGGCGGATGGCCACCGGAGGAGACGACCGAAAGATCCGCATCTGGGACGTCACCCGACCCCCGAAGGTGATCGCGACCGCCCCCGGGGACCAGCCGGAGGACGTCGAGTCGCTGGCGTACAGCGCCGACGGCCGGATCCTGGTGAGCGGGGCATACGACGGCTCGGTCCGGATCTGGGACGTCGCCGCAGGAGACACACTGGAGCTGCTGATCGGGCTCCCCGCGCACCGCGAGGCCGTGTTCCGCGTGGTGCTGAGCCCGGACGGGCGGACCCTGGCCACGGCGAGCGCGGACGGCACGGCAGGGCTGTGGGACGTCTCCCGGCCGCGCTCCGCGCGCCGGCTGGCACTGCTGACGGGTCATACGGCGACCGTCGGCGCGGTCGCCTTCGCGCCGGACGGCCGGACGCTGGCGACCGCCTCGGATGACGGCCGTACCGCGCTGTGGGACGTGGCGGACTCCCGCCGACCACGCCGAGTGGCCTGGCTGCCGACGCGCGAAGGCGCGGTGTCCGGGGTCGCGTTCAGCCCCGACGGGCGTACGCTCGCGGCGGCCGGCGCGGACCACCAGGTCCAGCTGTGGGACGTCTTTGATCGCGCCGAGCCGGCTGCCCGTACTCCGCTGACCGGGCACACCGCGCCCTTCCTTGCCGTCGCCTTCAGCCCGGACGGGCGGACGGTGGCGACCGGCGGCTGGGACCAGGCTGTACGGCTGTGGGACCTATCCGACCGCCGCCGGCCCCGCCCCCTGGAACAGCTCGCCAACCACACCAACAACATCTGGTCTCTTACCTTCAGTCCAGACGGCCGGACGCTGGCCTCGGCGAGTTCGGATCACACCGTCGCCCTCACCGACGTACCCGGGGCGGTGCTGGGCGGCCACGGAGAGGCCCTGTCGACTGCGGCCGTCAGTCCTGACGGGCGACTTGCCATCGTCGGCAGCGAGGACTACACCGCGCGACTGTGGAACATCCACGGCCCCGACCGGCGACCCGTGCCGATGGCCACCCTGACCGGGCACACCGGGCAGGTCAAAGCCGTGGCCTTCAGCCGGGACGGCCGCACAGCGGCGACCGGGAACATCGACACCACGGTCGGGCTGTGGGACGTCACGTCCCCCACCCGACCGATGCGCGTGGCGTCCGTCCGGACGGGTGCGGACGTGCGGACGGTCTCGCTCTCGCCGGACGGCCACCTGATCGCGACCGCCGGAGGCGGCGTCCCCCGGATCCGGCTCTGGGACGCCAGCGACCCGCGCCGGCCGCGAGCCGCCGGCGTACTGGAAGAGGACGCCGGTTCCATCTCCGTGGCGTTCAGCCCGCACGGAGGCGTACTGGCCGTCACCACCTTGAACGATGTGCACCTGTGGGACGTCCGCCGCCCCTCCAAACCACGACGTCTGGGCACGGTGGCAGGACACACTGACACGGTCCAGGCCGTGGCGTTCGCGTCCGACGGCCGCACGCTGGCCACCGCCGGGCTCGACGGCACCGCCCGCCTGTGGGACGTCGGCGATTCGGGACGGCCTCGCGCCCTCGCCATGCTGACCGGCCACGTCGGTGGTGTCCAGGGCGTGACCTTCGCACCCGGCGGCCGTACCCTCGCCACCGCAGGCCAGGACGGCACCGCCCGCCTGTGGGACGTCAGCGACCTGCGCCATCCGCGGGCCGACGCCGTGCTCACCGGCCACACCGGCCAGGTATATGCCGTCGCGTTCGCCCCGCACGACGGCACGCTACTCACATCGAGCGAGGACCGGACCGCCCGGCTGTGGCCAACCCGCCTGCAGCCGACGGCAGCGCGGATCTGCGTCCTGGCCCATCCCCGCATCACGCGCGCCGAGTGGCGCCGCTACTTCCCCGCCATCGCGTACGACCCGCCCTGCCCTACCGACCGCTGACACAGCACGCGACACGCCTTGGCCCGGTCTCCACCTGACGCATGTGGGTATGTCGCGGTGCAGGCGGGGCAGGCGGTCCTGTGTCTTTTGGGCGGTGCGCCAGTCGTTGCAGAGTGCAGAAGACGTGGGCTGCGGAGACGAGCATGACGCGGTGGTGCCAGCCGTTTTCCATGCGCGCCCTTCGAAGTAGGCAAATCCCAGGGCCTGTTTCGTCTCGCGGTAGTCGTGCCCAGAAGGGCACAGCCAGAACTGCACCGACTCGCTCTCGCCGGCCGGCCGTTCCGCCAGCAGCCAGCGCTCGGGCAGCTCGGGATCATGGGTAGCTGTGGGGATGCCCCGTCCGGCGGGGCGGATATGCAGGGCCACGAACCGTGAGTAGATGCGGTTGAAGCCGCTTTGGCTGTTGCCCCGCCGGGAGCCTTCCCGCCGGGACACCCGCCTCGCGGCCGCCCGGCCGGCTTGGATGACCAGTTTTTTCACACTCCGGGGCCGGTCGAGATACTGCATTTTCGGTGGCCGACCGGTACCCGCATAGGCAGGCTGGACCGGCCGGACATTGGCGGTCGGCGGTGTGGCGGGAGGAAATTCCCACCGCATAGGGCGGATTGCGCTCCTCCAGGCCACGGCGAAAGGCAGAGGCATCACCGTATCCGGCGTCCGCGACAACGAGCGTGATGTCAATGACCGCACATCCCGAGCGGTACGTCCGCAACCCCGTTCAAGCACAGAACGCCTGGTCAGAGAATTGTCCGGAGTGTTTGATTGTCCAGAGAGGGGCGCTCCCCCTTGCCTGACAACCGCCGTGTGGTCATGGTCTCCCTCAAGACCGAATCAGTCGCCCTGGCCGGTGACGCGATGCGAACTGGTGAATCAATCAGGCAGGCGTTCGGTGAGAGCCGAACACTTCAGAGCTCGCAAAGATCATGGCTAGGGCAGAACCGAAGTAGAGGGGATCGATGAGTTTTCTGTTTCGTAGTGCAGGAATCGCATTGGCGGCGAGTGCCGCCATCGGTGGCATGCTGATGGCGCCATCGGCTCAAGCTGCCCCAGCCAAGCAGCAGGCTTGTACGGATTGGAGCGATCCGTCGGGGCTGGCCAATCCAACGACCGCGAGATCGGTACGGTCGGCCAGTGGTGTGCTGTACGAGCTGCGCTACCACGATGGCACCGGCTGTGCCTGGGGTCGGATTTCGAACGGTCGCAAGTACGACTCGATATGGCTGGACCGCGCCCGGAACATACACGAGGCGGGCGCCGGTAGGTGGGAGCCCCGACTCGGCTTCAGCATGCTGGGAACTGACACAGGCCTGTATACCGCCGCCTTCGACGACAACAGTCGCGTGATGCGGGCTTGTGGCGAGGCCAGCGGGCAGATCGTGTGCACGGACTGGTGGTAGACAGTCAAATGAGCCCTCGGGCCGCTCGGCCATCAGAGACATCGACGACGGGGTAACTCGATGAGAACGAGAAAATCGATCACGGCATTATTGATGCCTTTACTGTGTGCTGGCGCGCTGCTCGGAACCCCGGGCACCGCCGAAGCCGCAGGGGCGTCCGGCGACAATGCTACCGCTGTGCTCGTCGTGAACACCTTCCACAGCCTGGGCACAGATAGGTGCATGGACGACAGCAACCTGGGATTTCGGACCTTCCCATGCAACGGCAGCGATTTCCAAAACTGGAACGTCCACGTTTTCAACGACGGCACACGCCGTTTCCAGAACGTGGCGACTCAACGATGCATCTACGACGGCCCTCGGGGATTCAGCACGCAATCCTGCGACAGCTCAGAGAACGTAAGCTGGGGCGTCATTCGTCATCATCAAGGGCGCCTCACCTTCAGGAACCAGGCCACCGACCGCTGTATCGACGACAGTGACGACAGCGGATTCCGCACCGCCAGGTGTAATGGGGGCCAGTACCAAGACTGGGTCTGACGCTTCAACACGAAGTGGCCGCCGCCCTTTTGCTCAGCCGGTGCAGGCTGAGCAGGCTTCCCCCATCGAGTCCGGGCTGACCTCCACCCAGATAGTGGACGTGCCCCTGCATCGGCGGCTGTCTGCCAGGTTGATCGAGGGAAGCCGCGACGGTCTGAAGGCATTCCATCGCTAATCCAGCTGTCACGGTACCGGTTCCGGCCGGCACCACATGAAGGGACGAAGACATGAAGAGAGCTACATGGCCCCGCCGCGTGGTGACGGTCGTGGCGACCGTAGTCACCGTCGGCATGCTGCCATTGGTGGGTGCTGGAGTAGCAGCGGCGACACCCGCGGACGCGACGCAGGCAGCAGAGCGGAGCTCCGTTCAGGCTTCCTCGGCCGTGCCCGCAGATTGGCATTTCTACGGCGGCTACCCAAATATCAACGACTGCATAGACGATGGTAAATGGTTCTACAAGTGGTTGGGTTATCCCTACGACTGCCGCCCAGACGTAGAGGGCCATTGAATCTTGTACCTTTGGTACTGATCCACGAAGCGAACATCACAATTAAGGGCCCCGTTGTGTCAGAGAGCGGGGCCCTTAATCTCGTCTGTCCCGTTGGGTCGGGAGCTACGACCCGTTTTCACGACCTGCAACTGACGTACGGTAGGAGTCGACATGTGGTGGAGGAGGTCGGGGCGGGCGTCACCTCTCTTCACCACGGCGACAGGGTGGTTCTCACCTTCGCCTCATGTGGTGCCTACGCTCGCTACCGTATGGGTCTGCCCAGTCAGTGTGCCCATTTCCTGCCGCTCAATTTCGCTGCCGGTGCCCGTCCGGACGGCAGCCCACTCTGCGGCAGGGGGATACACCGCTGCATGGGCACTTCTTCGGTCAGTCGTCCTTCACGACCTATGCCCTTGTCACGGAGCGCAACGCGATCAAGGTGCCCGATGACGTGCCGCTGGATACGCTCGCTCCGCTTGGGTGCGGCATTCAAACCGGGGCCGGGCGGTGCTGAATGTCCTGCGATGCGCACACGAACAGGCTCAGCCGCCGCGCCTCCGGCGGTCGGATCGGACGTCACGGTATATCCAGCCGTCACGATGACGAGGGTTTCCGCCCGCCGGTTCAGCCAAGGGGGCACCGGGCGCATGAAGCGGCAGCAAGTAAACAGATTGTTTACAACGCATAGTTGACATTGAGTCGTGCGCATCTCATCCTCATCTCATGCCTTCGACTCCTGATCAGCAGGCCGATCTCTTCACGCCTCCGCAGCCGGAGCAGGCGCGAGCAGACCGCGTCTACGCGTCCCTGTTTCGCATCGCCGAACGCCACGCGACCACTGACAAGCAACGCCGCCGACAGGTTCATCCTTCGGTCATCGGGCCGCACGAGGCCGTCAGGCTTGTGTCGTTCCTGCTCAGCGGAGCCGCACAGCCCGATGACGGCGAACCGGAGGTGGACCACGCTGATATCACCGCTGCATTGAGCCTCGTCCCACTGGCTCGCGGGGAGATGGACGAATTGGAAACCGGACTCCTCCAGATGGCACGGGGCCGCGGCATGACCTGGCAGGAGATCGCTTTCGGACTCGGGCTTGGCACTCCGCAAGCCGCCAGGCAGCGATACGAACGACTGGCCAGCCGTGCCACAGGCGACGCGGACGGCTCGGAGTAGAAGGACGTCTCCCAGACTCGCTCGCCAGTTGGGGCCCGACCTGCTCTCAGGTAAATCCAGAGCTACGGCGTCCAATCGCAGGTCGCCGTCCCACCTGGGGAGCAAAGGCGAGCATGGATGAGGAGAACCTGAGCATGGGAGAGAGAGCCCCATCAGCGACACCAACCCGGCGAAGCTATGCCGTCACAGCACTAGGTCCTGTCTCTCCGATCACGACCGGAGCCAGATGAGGAGTGCCGCGGCGGTGACGGTGCCCAGGTAAACGTATCCGCGCTTGTCATAGCGGGTGGCCACGGCTCTGAACAGCTTGAGCTTATTGATCGCCCTCTCGACCGTGTTGCGCTTCTTGTAGCGGTCCTTGTCGAAACCCGATGGCTGTCCGCCACGTGAACCACGCCGGAGACGGGCGACCTTGTGGTCGTTCTTCTCCGGGATCACGTGCCGGATCCCGCGCTTCCGTAGATAAACGCGGGTCTTGCGGTTGCTGTACGCCTTGTCGGCAGCAACGCTGTTCGGTGTGCGGCGCGGACGCCCGAGACCCAGCCGGGGGACACGGATCTTGCCCATGACCGGCTCGAACTGCGTGCAGTCGGCTCGTTGCCCCGGCGTGATGAGCAAGGACAGCGGACGGCAGTGTCCCTCCGCGCTCAGATGAATCTTGCAGGTCAGTCCGCCACGGGACCTGCCGAGGGCTTCGCCCGCCGCACCGCCTCCTCCAGGAGGAGCCGCGGACTCGCCCTCGTCGGCTCCGCGAACTGATCTTCGCGGAGCCCCTGAAGAACCCGGCGGTGTGGACGGTGCCGCCCTGGGCGCCCCAGCGGCGTGCTGGTGGGCGCGGACAGAGGTGGAGTCGACGTTGATGTCCCAGTCGATGTCACCCTCGGCGTCGGCTTGGGCCTGGACGTGTTGGAGGAGCATTTCCCAGGTGCCATCGGCCGACCACAGTAAGTGCCGCTTGTGCACGGTCTTCCACGGGCCGAAGCGTTCGGGCAACTCTCTCCACTGCGCCCCGGTGCTGAGCCGGTGGAGGATCCCGTTGATCACCTGGCGGTGGTCCCGCCACCGGCCGCACCGATTGTTGGTCACCGGCAGCAGTGGTTCCAGCACGGCCCACTCAACGTCGGTCAAGTCACCCCTGCTGATCATGTTCAGACCAACGGGTATCTCGCCGACTTGCTGCTATGCCTTGGCCGTCTTCATCAGCTCCGCCAGGCTGGAGGCGCTGTCCGCCCCGTGTCCGGCGTCCATGCCGCGCCGGAACAGAGCGGCCACGGCGGCCGGCAGCGTGGTGTCGACGCCCGCGTCGGCGTTGGTGTGCAGAACGTGTTCGACGCTGGCCATGCCCATGGCCAGCCGCTCCGCGTCGCCGCCGTGCTCGCCGGCGTCGATGCGCTCAGCGTAAAAGGAGAGGAAGCCCGGCATCCCGGTCAGCAGCTCGGTGGCGTGCGGGAGGACGTCAGCCGCCGTGAGGCCGTTGGCGTCGGCGAGCGCGATGGCCTGCCAGTATCCGAGCACGGACGTCCAGAACATGCCCACGACGATCTGGTACAGGAGCGCGGCCAGGCCGGGATCGTCGCCCCGGTAGTCCGTGTCGGTCAGGACTTCGAGGATCGACCGGTGCGCCTCGAACACCTCACGCGGCCCGCTGTAGAAGGTGGACGACCCGGGCTGTCCGATGCCGGAAGGCGAGGCGTTGACGCCACCGGTGAGGTGGACCCCGCCGTGCTCGGACACCCACCGCGCCCCAGCGCGGGTCTTCTCCGGGGTGTCGGAGCTGAGGTTGACGAGCACGCGGCCGGCCAGGGCGTGGGAAGCCGGCTCCAGCACGGCGTACATCGCGTCGTAGTCGGTAAGGCTCAGGACGACCAGCTCATTGGCGGTCAGGGCGTCTTCGGCGCTCTTTGCGAGTACGGCGCCGCGCGCGACGAGGGCATCGGCACGCGATGGGGTGCGGTTCCAGACGGTGACGGGGTGCCCCTTGCCGAGTAAGGCGTGGACCATGGCCTGCCCCATGGGGCCGAGTCCGATGACGGTCACGGACTGCTTGCTGCTCATTGGGAAGACCTCCGCGGTACGAGTGACGAGGCGACTAAAACGAACGCTCTATCCAGAGTGCGGAGGCAATGTAGCACGGCTCTAAAACGAACGCTCTAACCAGTAGGGTGTGCACATGGGACAGGCCAGCACCCGGGACCGGATCGTCATCGCCGCAGCGCGCCTCCTGCAGCGCCAGGGCTATGTCGGCACGGGCATCAAGCAGATCGCCAAGGAGGCGGAGGCCACACTGGGCTCCGTCTACCACTTCTTCCCGGGCGGCAAAGAGGCCGTCGCGGTCGCCGCCATCAAGTACAGCGACCAGGAGTTCGCGGCGGTCCTCCGCGACGCGCTGGACAGCGAGGAGGACCCGGGCGCGGGCGTTCAGGCCTGCGCCCGGGTCCTCGCCGAAGGACTGCGCGCGTCGGGTTGGACCGACGGCTGCCCGGTCACGGCAGCGGCACTGGAAACCTTGGGAACCGAATCCGGGATCCAGCAGGCATGTGCCGACGCACTGCGCAGCTGGGAGCAGATCGTCACCGACAAGCTCCTGCGCTCCGGCTTCCAGGCCCGTGACGCCCGGGAGTTGGCGACCACCATCATCAGCGCCCTGGAAGGCGCCGAAGTGACGGCACAGGTCAACCGCAGTGAGGAACCACTACGGGCGACGAGCCGACAGCTGGCCCGCTTGATCGGTTCATACGGAACATCCCACTCGTGAGGACCACTTGTGATCGGGGAGACAGGACCTAGGTCGCATATTTGGTTGCGATCAAGGAGTGGCTGGCGTGAGGTCCTTGATCCACATCATCGAAGCGCGGAGGTGGAGGCCAGCGAGGTAGCTTCCCGGGGTTTTGTCGTAGCGGGTGGCGATGCCTCGCCATGCCTTCATCCTGTTGATGGCGCGTTCGACAGTGTTCCGTTCCCTGTAGAGCTCGGCGTCGTGACTGATGGGCCTGCCGCCCCTGCTGCCCTTCTTCCTCCGATTGGCGGCCTGGTCATTCTTCTCCGGGATGACCGCCTTGATGCAGCGTTTGCGCAGGTAGGCGCGGTTGCCGCGGGACGAGTACGCCTTGTCCCCGGCGACCGCGTCCCCCGGGTGCGGGGACGGCCGACAGGTCCGCGCACCCGAACCTTCTTCAGGACGGGGATGAATTGCGGGCTGTCCGCCGCCTGGCCCGTAGTCAGGACGAACGCCAGCGGGCGGCACTTCCGGTCGGCGGCGAGGTGGACCTTGCTGGTCTGCCCACCTCTGGAGCGCCCGAGGAGGGCAGCCTTCAGCCGGAGTTTGTGCCGACGCCGGACACGCCGTCGCTCTTCCCGCCCGGGATCCGCTTCGGCGTCCTGCCCGTTTCGTTCTTCGGCACTGCCCCCTTTGACCTCGCTTTCTCCTCGGCGGCAGCCTTCTCCAGCGCGGTGATGACGTCCTCGCCCAGGTGCATCCCGGCAGCGTCGTGGTGGGCCCGCGCGGTGGTGGAGTCCACGCTGACCAGGGACAAGTTCACCTCACCTCGCTTCGCGGCCTCAGCGATCAGTCCCTCCAGCAGGGGCTTCGAAGACACCGGCGTCCCACCACTGCCGGAATCGGTTGTGGACGATCGACCAGGCGCCGAACTCCTGCGGCATCTCCCGCCACTGCCCGCCCGTCTTGAACCGCCAGAGCACTCCTTCGAACTGCTGCCGCAGCCGCTCGGGATACGGGCCGTACTCGCCGATCGGCAGGTACGGCTCGATCAACTTCCACTCTTCGTCCGTCAGTTGCACTCGCGTCACGCAAGAACGTCTACCGGTCCCGGCCCCGCCACGAGAGCAAATCCCCCAGACTGATCACGACTCGATACGCAACCTAAGGGAACCCGACGCTTCGACTGCGATGTATGGCTAGGGCGTCGTGACGTCGAGGTAGTCGATGTTGGCCAGGCCGCCGGTCGTGGTCGGGCTGAGCCGGATCGTGTTACTGCCTGCAGCGAGCGAGATGGTAGCCGTCTTGGTGCCCCATGTGCTCCACGCCCCGGTACCCGGAAGTGACACCGTCTGCACCGTCGAGCCGTTCACCACCAGATCAGCCGGCCGGTCGGTCGTGCTCCCGTTGGCGAAACGTACGCTCACCGTCGCCGTCCCCGCCGTGCTCGCATTGACAGTGAACTGTGCGTACGCACCGGCAGCATTGTCGCCGTTGCAGAACCCGCTGCCGGAATAGCCCGACCAGTTGGCATCAATCGTGCCCGTGCACACCGCCGGCGAGGTCTCCGCCTCATAACGAGTAGCCGAGCCACCGCCGCTCGGCTGCTCGAAGGCGCCGATGTCCGGGGCGCCGTTGTAGAGCGCGTTCCCCTCATAGTCACGGCCGCCGTTGCCGGCGATGCTCACGCCGGCGTTGACCGCCGGGGAGCCCGCGGCGACTTTGAGCTCGTACGCGGCGGCCAAAGCGGGACCGGTGTCGGGCGTGCCCGAGGGGGCGTTGATCGGGGCGGACACGAACTGCGGGTTCGCCACGACGGCCCCGGAGTCTCCGCCGGGGACGGCCAGGGTCGCTCCACCGTAGAGGTTGTTCCTGTAGGTGATGGTGGAGCTGGTCGAGAGGGTGGCGTTCGCCCTGGTCGAGTAGAGGATGTTGTTGCTGATGGCATACGTGGAGGCCAGGTACTTGCCGTAGCCGTAGATCAGATAGTTACTGGCGTCGTTGTAGAGGGTGTTGTTGTAGATCTGCGCCCTGGCGGCGGCGTCGGAGTGCAGGTAGATCTGGTAGCGGGTGTTGCTGGTGATGACGTTGTAGCGCAGCACGACGTTGCCGAAGGCGAACTGGCACAGCAGGATGCCGTCGCCGTTGCCGTGCACATAGTTGTATTGCACGACCTGGCCGGTGGTGCCCTTGTCGGGGTCGATGCCGTTGGAGTCGGCCCCGCCCGCCTTCTTCGAGGTGCCGAAGACCTCGTTGAACTGGATCGTGACGTTGTCGGCGAAGTACGTCTCGATGCCGGAAGTGCCGGTCTTGTCCACGACGTTGCGTTCGATCGTGCCACCGCGCACGTCGGTGAGGTAGATGCCATTACAGCCATACGCCGTGCCGGCCTGGGTGATGTGGTTGCCCCGGATCGTGAAGTTGGTGTGGGGTTTGAACCTCGTGTCCGTGGCGCTGGTGCGGGTGCCCCATCCGGTCGAGACCGCGCCCGGACTCGAACCCGTGTACTGCTTGACGACGATGCCGGCGAACGACGTGTTGGAGATCCTCGAGTTCTGGATTGTCACGTCGTTGAGGATGGTCGGCGTGCTCGGCGGCGCGGCGGTGTTCGGCACGGTGGTGTCGAAGACGATCCCGCCCGTCTTCTTCGAGGCGTCCCAACCGGTCTGGAAAGTGATGCCCGGCTTGTTGTCGGCCGTGTCGCCGCCGATCCAGTTCACCTGGCCGGTGACGTCGTGAACGTTGACGGCGTCGATGACGAACCCATCGAGGGTCTGGCTGTTGTTGCCGCCGACGTGAATGCCGCGGAAGTCGCCCAGGTTGGCCCCGGGGGTGCCGGTCGACGGGGCGGTATTGGTCACCTCGAGGTTGCGGATCGTCCAGTACTGCTGGTTGAACAGGCGTACCGCGTCGGCGGCCGTGCCGGCGCCGTTGATCCGAGGCTTGGCACCGCTGCCGTAGGAGTCGATCACGATGGGCGAACCCGCTGCCCCGGAGCCCTTTGGCCACAGCTGCCCGGTCCACGCGCTACCGGCCTTGAGCAGGATGCGGTCGCCTGCGCCGAAGGTCGTCGCATTGACCTTGCTGAGACTCTTCCACGGATGGGACTGGTCAAGGCCGGTATTGGAGTCGGCGCCACTGGCGGAGTCCACGTAGTACGTCGTGTTGACCGCCTGGGCGGGAGCCGCAATCCCAACGACAGTGCCGGCCGCGAGAATGGCGACCGCGGCCCAGGCCATGAAGCGGGAAAGGGACGCGAAGCGGGGCGCTGCACAGGAGTGCCCGTTCGAGTGGGTCACCATGACCTCCATGTGGGGGGAGGGGCGTGAACGCCCGCGGGTTGCCCGGAGAGGCGGCGTGAACAGGGCAGTTCGCTCGGTTTGTGGGAACGCTCCCAGAGCAGTGAGGCTAAGTACCCCACTGATGGATCGTCAAGGATTGTGTCGGCATTCGCTGTTCGTCTCTGTGTGGATTCGAGCGTCGTGGATGCCTCGGATCACCTGCCACGCTGGTCGAGTCGGCGGGAAAGGCGCCTTGAACTGCGCCTATCTCTCTGATGGTTCGGCGGCTGCCCATAGAAGGTGTATGCATCGCTGCTGCGGACTCGTGAGTGCAGCGGATTTTTGATGCGCAACAGTTGACAGCCACATGCCCGATCGGGAAGCTGCCTGATGCGTCTCTCTCGGTGTCGACAACACGTCCAGGCCAGTTCCCGGCCGGTATTGAGAGCGTTCACAGCCCCATTGTGCGGGAGGGGGCCGCCCCGCTCGTGCGGCTCGCACCGCCACTAGGTCGCGTATCGAGTCGTGATCAGTCTGGGGGATTTGCTCTCGTGGCGGGGCCGGGACCGGTAGACGTTCTTGCGTGACGCGAGTGCAACTGACGGACGAAGAGTGGAAGTTGATCGAGCCGTACCTGCCGATCGGCGAGTACGGCCCGTATCCCGAGCGGCTGCGGCAGCAGTTCGAAGGAGTGCTCTGGCGGTTCAAGACGGGCGGGCAGTGGCGGGAGATGCCGCAGGAGTTCGGCGCCTGGTCGATCGTCCACAACCGATTCCGGCAGTGGTGGGACGCCGGTGTCTTCGAAGCCCCTGCTGGAGGGACTGATCGCTGAGGCCGCGAAGCGAGGTGAGGTGAACTTGTCCCTGGTCAGCGTGGACTCCACCACCGCGCGGGCCCACCACGACGCTGCCGGGATGCACCTGGGCGAGGACGTCATCACCGCGCTGGAGAAGGCTGCCGCCGAGGAGAAAGCGAGGTCAAAGGGGGCAGTGCCGAAGAACGAAACGGGCAGGACGCCGAAGCGGATCCCGGGCGGGAAGAGCGACGGCGTGTCCGGCGTCGGCACAAACTCCGGCTGAAGGCTGCCCTCCTCGGGCGCTCCAGAGGTGGGCAGACCAGCAAGGTCCACCTCGCCGCCGACCGGAAGTGCCGCCCGCTGGCGTTCGTCCTGACTACGGGCCAGGCGGCGGACAGCCCGCAATTCATCCCCGTCCTGAAGAAGGTTCGGGTGCGCGGACCTGTCGGCCGTCCCCGCACCCGGGGGGACGCGGTCGCCGGGGACAAGGCGTACTCGTCCCGCGGCAACCGCGCCTACCTGCGCAAACGCTGCATCAAGGCGGTCATCCCGGAGAAGAATGACCAGGCCGCCAATCGGAGGAAGAAGGGCAGCAGGGGCGGCAGGCCCATCAGTCACGACGCCGAGCTCTACAGGGAACGGAACACTGTCGAACGCGCCATCAACAGGATGAAGGCATGGCGAGGCATCGCCACCCGCTACGACAAAACCCCGGGAAGCTACCTCGCTGGCCTCCACCTCCGCGCTTCGATGATGTGGATCAAGGACCTCACGCCAGCCACTCCTTGATCGCAACCAAATATGCGACCTAGGGACCTTCCGTCAACGCGGCGAGCGCACGTGCCACGGCCCGCGAGCCCAGATCACCACCCCATACAGGACCTGGCCGTGGAACGACGGGCCGTCAGCGGGGCGCGGCTTTCACCGTGTGGTCCCGTACGTCGTTGAGGATCCGGGTTACTTCCGGTAGCCCCCGTATCGACCGTACGGCTGAGGGAATGCGTCGGGAGGGCCGTGAAGCCTGGCCGTTCGGCCGAGGCGGGCGCCCCTGCCGCCGGGAGAGATTGGGTGCCGCAACCCCACCTCTCTCCACCAGGAGCACCTTATGGAACGCAAGCCCCTCATCATTACCGGCGTCGCGGTGGCGGCGGTGGTCGTCGGCGGCGGAGCCCTCACGTACGCGATGAGCGGTACGGAGTCGACCACCAGACTCGACAAGTCCACCTCCGTGACCGTGGACGGCCACAAGGCGCTCAGCGGAGAGACCGTCACAGGCCGCACCTCGTCGAAGTACAGCCCGCTACCGTGGATCGGCGGTGACACGTCCATCGTGAAGTGCCCCGCCCTCAAGGCGGTGGCCGGTACCGAGGTGACGTGCACCGCGAAGGACGGCGACGGCAAGGACCTCTCCATCCCCGTCACCGTCGTCAAGGCCGACGCCTCCAGCATCACCTGGAAGTTCGAGCGCGCCTAGGTGTATTGATCACGAGCGTTGTTGACACTGGGCGGGCTTGATCATGGCGAAGACCTCCGGTGTGGTGGAGCTGTCTAGGACTGCACCGCACGGAGGTCTTCGTGTCCCACCGTAATGCCCGGCTGACCGTTCACGGCAGGCGGTTGCTCATCGAGCGTGTTCGCGTCGGCCGCCCGGTTGCGCATGTCGCAGCGGAGATGGGCATCTCGCGCGCCACGGCCCACAAGTGGATCCGCCGCTGGCGGGCAGAGGGCGAGCCGGGGCTGCACGACCGGTCCAGCCGACCCCGGACCACGCCCCAGCGAACCGCCTCAGCGCTGGAGGCCCGCGTCTGCCGACTGCGCCGGGAGCGAAAACCCGGTCCCGCCCGCCTGGGTCCGATCCTGGGCCTGCCTGCCTCGACCGTGCACCGGATCCTGGTCCGGCACGGTCTGAGCCGACTCGCCTCCCTGGACCGGCCCACCGGGCAGGTCATCCGCCGCTACGAGCGCGCATGGAACACCGACCCCAAGCCCTACATCTGGACGAAGACCGCAGACCAGATCCTCGAATGCCTCGCCAGCTATCTGAACAGAATTCCTGACTCAGAAGACTAGGTGGCTTGCCTGGACGATATGCAGCGGGAAGTGGGGGCGCCGGCGAAGACCGTCGTGGCTACGACGACGGCGTGCCAGCCCATCGGTGCAGCGGGTCGAGGTGGCGCGCAGTGCGGCCAGCGTGACGTGGGTGCCCGAGACCCGGCGCAGGCTGGCCTGCACCTCCTCAAGCGTGACCGGCGCCATGGGGGTCCCGCGCGAGCGAAGCCGAGCGTGTGGGAGGTCGGCGTGAGCGCCGTCGAACTCGACGGTGGCCACCCGGCCGGGCTGCGGCCCGTAGCGGTAGGCCCCCTTGGGCGTCCACGTCCAGCCGTGTCCGAGCATCGAAGGGTCGGCGACGTCGACGACGGCCTGGTACCCGGTGAGTTCGGGGTCGGTGCCGGAGAAGCCGATGCCCGCGAGGCGGCGCACGGTGCTGTGCCCGCCGTCGCAGCCGACCAGCCACCCGGTGCGCACCGTGCCGGCACTCGTACCGACGAGCACACCGTCGCCGGTGTCGTCCAACGCGGTGACCTCCACCCCTCGGCGCACCGGTACGCCGAGTCGCGCAACGTGTCCGGCGAGCAGCGCCTCCAGCTCGCGCTGCGGCACCATCCTCGCTCCGCCGGCCGCTGTGTGCGCGGTGAGGTCGGGATCTGACCAGTCCACGAGGTCGGCGTCGAGGATCATTCCCGCGAAGTGCCCGGTGAACCGTGCCTCGGGCGCGCGCCCGCCGCCACCGGGTGGTGGGTCGTCGGCCGTGCGGGCGAACGATCCCACGCGGTCGAGCAGTTCCCGCTGCACCGCCTCGCGGCCGGCAGCAGGCCGCGGCGGTCGAGGGCCTCGGCCGTCGGCAGGTTGATCGACTGCGCCTTCACGGCCTCGTCCGGCTCGGCCCGCCGCTCGAGTATCTGCACCGTCGCCCCGCAGAGCGCCAGTTCCGCGGCGAGTACGAGGCCCACCGGCCCGGCTCCGACCACGGTCACGTCCACATCCTGATCCATATTCACTGTCACGAACAGCGTTCTATAAACGAACGATGTTCGTGACAAGTTATAGTGGCCTGGTGAACCCCAGAGAGCGACGCGCGGCGCGCCACCAGCCGCCCACCCCCGAGGCCGAAGCCGGCCCCAGGCCGCGGCGCCGCAAGGCCCCGATCACCGTGGAACAGGTCATCGACACCGCACTGGCCGTCATCGCCGCCGAGGGCTACGAGGCACTGACCATGCGCCGGCTGGCCGGCGCCCTCGACACCGGTCCCGCCTCGCTCTACGCCCACGTGGTCAACAAGGCCGACCTCGACGAACTGCTCATCGGCCGGCTGTGCGCCCAACTCGCCCTGCCCGAGCCCGACCCCGCGGCCTGGCGGGAGCAGATCCGCAGCGTGTGCACCCAGCTGCGCGACCAGTACCTGGCCTACCCCGGCATCTCCCGCGCCGCGCTCGCCATGGCCCCCACCGACCTCGACACCCTGCGCGTCAGCGAAGGAATGCTGGCGATCCTGCTCGCCGGCGGCGTTCCCCCGCAGGCCGCCGCCTGGGCCACCGACGCCCTCCTGCTGTACGTGGCGGCCCACTGCCTCGAAGCATCCATCGCCCGGCAGAGAGCAGCACACGACGACACCATCTGGGTCCACGACCGGAACGAACTGCTGCGCCGCCTCACCGCCCTGCCCGCCGAGACCTTCCCCCACACCACCCGCCACGCCGCCGAACTCACCGCCGGCGAAAGCCACGACCGCTTCGACTTCACCCTCACCCTGATCATCGACGGCCTCACCCACCGCTAGGCTTGTCTCTTGGAACCTGTGGTGTGCATGGGTGATGCATGCTGGATCGATAATTTGTGTCGGCGCCGACTGGCCTGGTGCGAAACTTCAGGCCATGACCTCACCCGAGCTCAGCGAACTGGACTATCTCCGGGAGATTGAGCGCCTCGCCAACCGCGTCAGCGTGGAGGCATCCAACGAAGGATGGCTCTCGTTCCAGGCAGATCCGGAAGAGTCAACACCACTCCAGCGCAGCGTAAACGCGCTTGCGCGGACTTTGCGCAGTTACCACTTCAAGGGCGATGGCTGCACGGAGGAGCACCGGCCTCTGGTCCGACTCGTCGGAGCCTCAGTGCTGAAGCCCGGGGCCATGCCGGCCGGGGTGGAGGAAGGGTACGAGAAGGTGTGCGCCCGGATCGGTGTGGAGCCGAGGTCTGAGGGCTGGGCGCTGTGGAACACCTGGCGCGACGGGAACCTGAAGGTGACCATGGTGGTGTCCGCTGTCGAGACGACGGAGGGGCTGTTGGAGAACTGGTCACGCGGGAGGGCAATCGACCCGGTGTCACCGCTGCCTTCCCAAGTCGCCCTCATCCGCCAGGGCTGGATAGGGCCCATGACGTTCTCGCCCCGGGGCGTCAACAAGACGGGCCTTGGCGGTCAGCCACTGTCATAGGTTCTGGCTCCTCAGTCAGCGTCGGGTCCAGATGAGGATGGCGGCGAGGTGCAGCGCTGCCTGGTAGGCGATGGCGAGCTTGTCCGTTCGCATGGCCAGGCCGCGCCACTGCTTGAGGCGGTTGATGCATCGCTCGACGGTGTTGCGCTGCTTGTATGCCTCAGCATCGAAGCCGGGCGGGCGACCTCCTGCTCGACCCCGCCGCAGGCGGTGACCGACCTGGTCGGCCGGCTGCGGAATGACGGCACGGATGCCTCGCCGACGGAGATGCCCGCGGATCGCGCGAGAAGAGTAAGCGCGGTCCGCGAGGACAGCGGCAGGTTGGGTTCTCGGCCTCCCGAGCCCGCTTCGCGGAATCCGGATCCTGCCCATGACAGCCTCAAAGGCTGGCGCGTCACCGGCCTGGCCCGCAGTGACGTGGATGGCCAGAGGTCGGGCCTCGCTGTCACTGGCTAGGTGGACCTTGGTGCTCAAGCCACCACGGGAGCGTCCGAGTGCGTGATCGTCGGGTTCGAGCCGGAGAAGCGCCCCCCTCTTTCTGGCTCCGGCCGCGTGCTGGTGAGCACGGCAGACTGTCGAGTCCACTGACACAGTCCACGCCACGTCATCTCTCGCATCCGCCGCGGCCAGAACCGCGGCGAAGATCCGTTCCCAGGTGCCGTCTTCAGCCCATCTCGGCCCACCGCCGTCCGCGAACCGGATCGGCCGGCATCAGCGGCTTGATCCGGTCCCACATTGCATCAGTGATGACTAACCGGACAGACACCTTCGATCAACCGGCCAACCCATCAAAGAGACACGCTCTAGGCGTGTCCGGCGGATCTTCCTGCGGCCGGGCGCGGCGGCCCGGCCGCATCAGCGCCACCGTCGAGTACTCGCGGCTGAATCACCGTCAAGGGGAGCGCAGTTGACGAGCCCGAGGCCCGATCGCGAGCACATCGCCGATGCACGTCGGCTTCGCACCGCTCAGACGGCAGGCCCCTCGCCTCGTCCACCGGAAAGGCCATGCCCATCACCGCTGGTCGCCTGATGGTGCGGGCCCGTTGGCCCATGTGGCGACGACTGCCCCTGGCTCCTACGGACTCCTCTGCGTGCACCCCGACTCTCGAGGCCACAGGTAGGCCGACGTGTCGAGGTGCGCGGACGTTCCTTGGGCCTGTCGATCGTCCGCTCCACCCCGGGTCGACGCATGCCTATATGGGAATGTGATCGCTGGCATGGCACGAGCAGCAACGACATCGGACGCGTTCCACGCGATCGCCGAGCCGCAGCGCCGGGACATCCTGGCGCTGCTGCGGGCGGGTGAGCGGCCGGCGACCGACCTGGCACAGGAGCTGGGGATGAGCCAGCCGCGGGCGTCCAAGCACCTGCGGGTGCTCCGGGAGGTGGGGCTGGTGCGGGTCCGCGGGGCGGGCAAGCAGCGCCTCTACGGCCTGGATGCCCGCGGGCTGCGGCCGGTCCACGAGTGGGTCGGCGGATTCGAGCGGTTCTGGAACGAGAGTTTCGACCGGCTGGACACCTACGTGCAGGACCTCAAGCAGACACGGCAGGACGACTGACCCATGGCAGGGGCGAGACAAGAACGGGCGGAGCCGGCGACGGCCGACCGGGAGATCGTGATCTCCCGGGTCATCGACGCCCCGCGGGAGCTGGTGTTCGAGGCGTTCACCGAGGTCCGGCACCTGTCGCGGTGGTGGGGTCCGGAGGGTTCACCACCACCACGCGGTGTTTCGCGAGGGCGGGGAGTGGGACTTCGTGCTGCACGGGCCGGACGGGACCGACTACTCCGAGTGGATCCGCTGGCTGCGGATCGCCCCGCCGGAGCGGATCGTGCTGCTGCACGGTGAGTCCCGCGACGACCCGAACGCCTTCGAGTCGGTTCTGACCTGCGCGACGAGGCGGTCGAGAAGTACCACGCGATCGAGGGCGGCCAGCAGACCCTGAGCGGCCTGGCGGCCTACGTCACCGAGATCGTTCGGAAGGGGGTGGAGGGCTGATGGCCGGGAAGGTGTTCTTCAGCGTGTCGATGTCGCTGGACGGCTGCGTCGCGCCCGAGTCCGTGCCCGATGACGAGTTGTTCGCACTCGATCAGCGGCAGGACCCGGACGTTCAGCGCTGGATGGCGCAGTGGACGGAGCTGCAGCAGTGGGCCTTTCCGCTGCGGTTCTTCCGGGAGAACCTGAAGCTGGGCGAGGGCGGCGAGGAGGGCCGCGACAACGACATCGCGCGGGAGATGTGCGAGCGCACCGGCGCGAGCGTCATGGGCAGGCGCATGTTCGACCTCGGCGAGCAGTCCTGGCCGGAAGAGGCGCCGTTCCACACCCCCGTCTTCGTCGTCACGCACACCAAGCGTGACCCGTGGGAGCGGCCCGGCGGCACCACGTTCCACTTCGTCAACGACGGCATCGAGCACGCCTTCGACCAGGCCCGCGAGGCCGAGGATCGCACTGGAGCCGGTCCGTTCGGAGCCGTCGTCGCGGGTGACGCACCTGACCTACGCTGTGCACCCACGGCAGCCGCGCCACCACTCACCCCAGCGACCCGGGCACCCACGGCGCACACGCCTGAATCAGCAGGCCCTCAGGGCCGACTGCGCATCGCCCCGCATCACCTGATCCACAACTGGCGACTATGGCTCACGCGCGTCCGTACAACCATGATCTCCCACGCGTCCACCGCGCCAGGAGCGCGCTGCCCTTTCTCCGGTCTCCCCTCCCCTGCCGGCGTCACGCGGGCCTCTGCCGCGAGGGTCCGAGTGTGGCGACCTCAGGCCCTCGCGGCAAAGAGCGTCAAGGACCATGCCACTCCATAGGCCACCCCTACTGAGGACACGCGGATGACGGCCGTTCGGGCCTTCGATCGGCGTACAACACGCCCAGCGGCAAGGACGCGGCAGATGGTGTCCGCCGGGATGCCAACGCCCGTCATGCCGCCCTGGTGCTGCGGACCTTGCTGCTGCGGACGAGCGCCGGGATCTCCCGATGACGGCCCCCCGGGACGATCAGCGGCCCGAGCCGGTGGGCCGTCCCACCTGACGCTCGCACAGACGTGACGGGCAAGGTCTAGTGCCAGTTGCTGATCTTGACGTCGTGCGGTGCGGGCTCGCCCTTGCCGGTTTCGACCAGCCTCTTGAGGCTCATCAGGAAGGTCGCCCACTTGGTGCTGCAGTGATACATGAACTCCACCGGCTCCTTCCAGCCTTCGTGCCGGAACAGCACGATCGTGAAGCCGTCCTCCTGCTTGAGCTCGAAGCGGATGTTGGTGCCGATCCACTCCTCGGGACCGTCGACGACCTCCCAGAGCACGCGCTCGGCGGGCCGGGCCTCCAGTACCTTCATGTCGAACCCGCCGGGCTCGAAGCGGAACCGGATCACTCCCCCGACGTTGGTGTCGCCGTCGGTGTCCTCCGTCCACCAGCCCGCCAGACCGTCGACCGTGGCCAAGGCCGCGTAGACGTCGTCGGGAGACGACTCGACTCCGATCCTGTGCAGGATGTCCACCATCTCGATGCCTCGTTCCTCGGGTAGGCGCCCGCATGCGGGCGCGGTTCATCAGCGCAGCCCCGGATGAGGCGGCGCGCTCGTTCGTGCGGGTCAGCCCTCCTGGCCGCGCTGGATTGCTTCGGCGATCCGCTTGATGCGTTGCAGTCGGGCATCCCAGGCAGCCCCGACCGACGACAACTGCGCGACTGCGCGGGTGAGTTGGGCCTCATCGACCTGGTAAACGCGCTCGCGTCCGGACGGCGTGACGTGCACCAGCCCCACCCGGTCAAGTACGCCGAGGTGTTTGGCGACCGCCTGCCGCGTGACCGGCAGCTGCTCACTCAGCGTGGTCGCCGTCCCGCCGCCGTCGGTCAACAGCAGGTCGAGCATCCGCCGCCGGGTCGGGTCCCCCACCGCCGACCAGAGCTCGTCGTCGATGGTCACGCTCATGGCGTCGACACCAGCCGGGCGACGTACGAGACGAGGCGGGGCAGGAAGTAGTCCCAGCCGGTGACGTGCTCGCGGTACTGCTCCTCGAGCACGGCGACCTCCCAGCCCCTCTCCCTGAACCCCTCCTCGGTGAAGCGCAGCAGTGTCCCCGCACCCGACGGGACCAGCTCGAAGGTCACCAGGAGCGAGTCGTCCGACGTCGCGGCCTCCCCCTCGTCGTACACCCAGCGGAAGGAGAACCGCCGGGGCGGGTCGGCCTCCACCACGGTGAGTGGTACGACCTTCGCCTCCGGCGCAGTCCTGTCGCCGAACGAGATGGCCCCAGTAGCGCCGGGCACCGGCTCGAGCTCTGCCTCGTCCGGCCACCACTCCCGCAGATGTTCGGGCCTGCTGATGACCTCGTAGACGACCTCGGGCGTGGCTTCGATGTGGATCTCCCGCTCGATGCTGCCGTACTCCATCGCACTCTCCCACCATCTCGCAACCTTTGGTTGCACATCACTGTAGACCCTTCCTCCAGTATGCGCAACCATTGGTTGCTCTTAGTTCACGGGCAACAGATCCACCATCTGCGCGGCACCTCCATGGCCATGCGGAGCACGGTTCTTGCTGACCGTGATGCCCAACCGGACGGTCACCTGTGATGGCTCACCGGCGCGGATGCGGGGTACCTTCCAGCGACGGCGCAGCCGCGCCGTCGCTGGCGGCGACTGTCGGAGTCAGCTCACATGGTCGAGCAGCAGGGTGAGGACGGTCTCCGCGGAGTTCATGTCCGCGATCTCCTGTGCCACCGTGGACGCGCTGTGTGCGAAGGACTCATCGCTCAGGACCTTCGTCACCGCCTTACCGATCTGATCGGGGCTGTCCACCACCATCGCGGCTCCTACCGCTGACGCACGTTCGGCATTCAGCGGCTTGTCCAGCCCCATGGGGAGCAACACCATGGGAATCCCGGAGCCGAGGACCGCGAGTACGGTGCCGGCTCCGCCCGAGGCGACCACGACGTCCACGCCTTCGAGGAGGCGGCGCATAGGAACGAATCCGACGACCCGGACCCCGGTACGTTCGGTCGGCGCGGTGTCGGCCCGCGCGGACGGATTGACCGCGACAACGACATTGACCTCCGGCCCGGCCAGCGAGTCCACGATCGTGGCGAGGAGTTCGGGCTCGTCGAGGACAGTACCCAGCGTGACCAGCACGCGAGGCAGGTGTTGACGGCCGGGGCCAGGGAAGGCCGGCTTCGACCCTTCGCTTCCGTCCTCCCCTTCGTGAGCCTCGGACGCGTGAGGCTCCGATTCATGCGCCTCGGACCGGATCGCGATTCGCCCGACGGGGGGCTGCCAGGTGTCCCGCTGAAGGCATTCGGGCCACGGGTCCACGGAGGCGCGAGGCTCAGGAAGGGTCAGTTCGAGCGAGGACAGCCGGGCGCCCGCGGCGGCGTCCATGGCGTGCGCCAGCTGCTCCTCGATGGCGATGCCCACGCCGTGCGTGACCACAGGTACATCAAGGACGGCCGCCGCGAAGCGCCCCAGGTAGTCGGCCGATTCGACGATGATGAGATCGGGAGCGAAGGTACGGGCTTGAGCGATGGCTTCCTCCGCTCCCAGGTCGACGCAGACGCCCCCGAAGAACTCGGCAGAACTCGGCCACCGTCGCGGGAGAAATGTCCGGACTCGCGTCCGCACACGCCAAAACGCACACTGTCTTTTGACCGTTGCTCTTTTCCGGTCGCGTAGCGTCCCGAATAACGCAGCCAGCCTCCTTTGTTAGCGCGTTTGCGCAGGTCAAAGCCACTTCGTTTAGGCGTTCGGTGGCCACACCCAGGGCGAGGTCCCGAACCTTGGCGCCGACAATGAAGGCCAGCACCGTTTCCGGCTGGAGAACCAGGTGTGACCTGCCTAAATGTGGCCGACAGCACACCGAAACGCAAACGGTCTGGTGGGTCGTCACAGTTTCGGCCTTCCGCCAAGTCCAAGTGGGTTCAGTGCCGCTGGGCACTGGGGCTGACAGGCCCCAAAGGCTCGGCCCGCCCAGCGCCGGCGTGCGTGCTCGCCACTGCCCCTTGCGCGCCCCGATTGCCCGACGGTGTTGGCGTGTACGGGGTGCTCCGTCTGGAGACCGCCGTCCGGCTGCGCGCGTCACGCTACGCCCACCACCCTGGCTACCGAAAGGAATGGCGTCCATGACCACCGAGCGCATCACCGTCCGCGTCCTGCTGCTGTTCGGTGATCAAGCCGAGATTGTCGCCGACCCCTCCATCCGAGCGCGGCGAGCCGGAGCGCCATCCGCCGGCGGTCATCGCCGCCGCGGTTGGGGTCTCTGTCAGCGACCTGCCGGGCATGCGGTTGACCGCCGACGTCGGCGACGACGACAGCTTGTCCGGCTGGCAGCCGGACAGACCACCTGACACGGCCCGACCAGGTGACAGACATCGCCGAAAGGCGTGCCGCGACCGGAGGTACCGCGGCGCGCACAGCGCCCGTGCCAGAGTGAGACGCGCCACCCGGGCCGTCGTCGGCCGCGCCTGGCCCGCCTCGCGCCGCTCACCGGCGAGGCGGGCCAACGTGCAGTCGAGCCTGTCCTTCTGTCAGCGAAAGCAGCGCGGCGGCAGAACGCCATCACACTGACCAAGGAAGAGGACGGCGCCACCACGAACACCTACGTCGCCACGGAGGACGAGCCCTACATCCTCAGGGTCGTCACAAAAGGCGGGGACGAGCCCGGCGATCTCACGCTGGCCGATTACGACAAGCCTTTCGGCGACCGCTCCATCATCTGAGGACGTAGTCGATGTGGTCGATGTGGAGGAGCTGGAACAATTGGGCGGTGCCTCCTGATAGGCCAGGGCAAGCGGGCGACCGCGCAGGAGAGTTCGCGCAGCAGCCGGCCGGGGCCGGCGCAGGCGAACCGGTCGTCGCTGACAAGGTTCGCGGCGCAGGCGTCCGCCAGCAGGTCGACGAACCCGGCGAAGGGCCATAGGCCGTAGGCGCCCGCGGGATCGTCGAAGGCGTTGCGGCCCTCGGTGTCGTCGCAGGACAGGTGCTACAGCGTGCCGGGCGACGGCCGAGCGCTCGCTGATCACATCGCGAGTTTCCTCGCCGCTGCCGTAACCGACGGCCACGGCACACGAGTAAGGGGCGGCCTGCATAGGACCGCCCCTTACTCGGCGTGCCGCCTCACGCAACCAGAGCCTGGGACGGGTCAGGCTTCCACGGCCCCCAGTTGCCGCATCAGGCCGAGGTCGTCCCAGTTCCACCAGCTCTCGGCGACCTTGCCGCCCTGGCAGCGGAACGTGGCGTGCCCGGTTCCGGCGACGTCCCGGTTGGTGGGTTCCAGCCCCTGGTAGGTGCCGGTGTGCCGGCCCTGGAAGGTGATCCGGCAGGTCACCAGGTCGCCCTCGGCGATCACGCTCTCCACTGTGAGCCGGGGATTGAAGGCGTCCAGGATCTCGCCGTTCTCCCGCTTGGCCTGGGCGAGGTCCACGTCGTAAGAGGAGAGGGAGGGGTCGTGCTCCCGGTAGTTGCCAGTGCACAGCTCGTCGGCGAGGTCGAGGTTCTTGGCGTTGATGACCTCGTCGAAGAAGCGGCGGACGACGAGCTTGTTGAGCTGCTCGTCCCGTACGACGTCGAGGTCCGTGAAGGTGGGCGTCTCCTCGCAGGCGGCGACAAGTTCCTCGAAGATGCGGTTGGTCTCGGGGAGGTTGGAGTTCTTCATCGCCTCCTCGTAGGACGGGAACTCCACGATCTCGACGACATGGGCGGAGTCCGCGCGGTCCCGCCCGACGATCGAGTGTGTGGCGGTCCGCTTGCCCTGGGTCGCCTCGACCCAGCTGTCCATGAGCTGGTTGAGTTGATCGACATTGCTGGTCTTGCAGTCGATGAGCTGGACGAAGGTCATGAGCCTCTCCCGCGTGTTGAGTGACGCATGCCAATCAATCGGCAATTCAGGCTATACCCGGCTCTTTGCCCTTGCCTCTCTTCGCCACCGCCCGCATGCCCGCAGGGCAACCGCCGTGGCCTGCGGTACGCCGCTGATCAACTTCGGACAGCGAGAAGCCCGTGTACCGCGACCGCCCGCGACCGCCAAGTCCTCCGGGGTGCCCGGCCCGGCGACAGGAGACCTCCAGGTACCGAGCGCCGCTCGCCTCGTGGCGTGCACTCACCGCGAAGCTGGCGAGCCAGACATGCTCCGCCTCCAGCCCTGATGTCGCCTGGTCCAGTGAAATGTCGCAGACTCCCGTATAGGGGCCCGTATCGGTGTGGGCCACTGAGAAGGTGACGGGTTGTGCCTGAGGTCCCGTTCTGGCTGTGGGGGGCGTTCGCGGCGACGGTGGTGGTGTCGCTGACGGTGGATCTGCTGGCCCACCGCACCGCGCATGTCATCGGCTTCAAGGAGGCTGCCGCCTGGAGCGCCCTTTGGGTGGGTCTCGCTCTGGTCTTCGCCGGTGTCGTCTTCCTCGTTCTCGGCGGGACAGCCGGCACCGAGTACACCACCGCGTGGCTGCTGGAGAAGAGCCTGTCGGTGGACAACCTGTTCGTGTTCGCGGTGATCTTCGCCTACTTTAAGGTGCCGCGCGCCTACCAGCACCGAGTCCTGTTCTTCGGCGTGATGGGCGCCCTCGTCTTCCGCGGGATCTTCCTCTCGCTCGGTGTCGCCGTCGTCAGCCGCTTCACCGCGGTGCTGTTCGCCTTCGCCGCCGTCCTGTTCTACAGCACCTACAAGCTCCTCAAGAACGAGGAGGAGAGCTTCGACCCGGGCAAGAGCTTCGCCGTGCGGATGCTCCGCAAAATCATGCCGGTCCGGGACGAGTACGCCGGCATGAAGTTCTTCGTCAGGGAGGCCGGCAAACGTGTGGCCACCCCGCTCCTCGCGGTAGTCGCCGCGATCGAGGCAGCCGACTTGATCTTCGCCGTCGACAGCGTCCCCGCTGTCCTCGCTGTCAGCGACGACGCCTTCATCGTCTACACCAGTAACGCGTTCGCCATCCTGGGCCTGCGCGCCCTCTACTTCATGCTCGCGGGCCTGCTGGACCGCTTCCACTACCTCAACAAGGGCCTGGCGATCATCCTCGCTTTCATCGGCGTCAAGCTCATCCTCCAGGCATCCCACAAGACGATCAGCCCCAGCATCCCGGAAATCCCCTCACCGATCAGCCTCGCGGTCATCGTCGTTGTTCTGGCCGCATCCGTCATATTCAGCCTGCGGCGACCCGCCCCCCTCCACCTGACACCCGCCGCACAGGATGAGAAAGCACCCTCCCTGTCAGACCCCCCAACCGAGAACCCCGGACCTGCCGGCGCACATGGTGAACAGGACCAGCAGCCGGATGATCCGCCCCGGTGACACCCCGGTCGACGCACTGATCATCGCTGCGGTGAACGGCCCTGCGGCCCGTCCCCTTCCCCGGCCACACAGCCTATTGTTAAAGAATGAGCAAAATCGCGCGCGAGACCGATTCCCGAAGGACGCAGGTGTGCTCGGTCTGCAAGCACCCCCTCGAGATGACCATCAAGGGACGGCACAAGACTCTAGGAATCTTCGTGCCGGTGTGGGGCCCGGGCACCTGCCACAACCCCGACTGCCCCGAGTACCTGGAGAAGCCGGAACACAAAAGGACCCAAGACCACTGACCGTCAGACAGGACGCCAAGCCCACGGAACACCGCTCGCGGCCAGAGAGTGGGACTCACGGTGAGCCCCGCTAGTCGGTCACTGGCCGGGTTGCCATCAGGGCTGCGCGGATGCAGGCCGAGATCACCACACACGCGGCCCAGGCCGCGCAGGCACGCACTCGGCGGCGCGACGCGTACCCGGGGGGATGAGTGCGGCGGTGCACGAACTGTAGGCGGTGTTATGGCGCATGTAACGCGGACAGCTCTGCCAGGCCACCTTGAGGAACGTTGGGTACAGCCAATGACGAGTTTCTGCGATCGGAAGCGGGAGCAATGCTCAAGACCTGTGGATCAGCCTGGGAAGGACGTACCTTCCCAGGTGATTGATCGATTGGTCACCGAGCAGGACCGGTGTTTGCAGCACCGGTCGGGAAGGCGCGTCTGTGCTCAGAGTAGTGAACGACGACGGCATCGCCGCCAACGGCTCCTCCTTGATCGACGAGATCGTCCGGGAGGGCGCACGACGGATGCTGGCCGCCGCGCTGGAGGCCAAAGTCAACTTCTACATAGCCGAGTTGGCTGACCAGCGGGACGAGAACGGGCGGCGGCTCGTGGTCCGCATGTGCTGCTTGGACACGTTGGTGACGCGGCTGGCTGGGGTTTGGCCGCTGATTCCTGTGTGGGGTCGGTGGTAGTTGTACCAGTCCAGCCAGTCGGGAAACGCCGCTTGGCGTTCGGTTTCTGAGGTGTAGGGCTGCCGGTAGGCCCATTCGTCGAGCAGGGTGCGGTGGAAGCGTTCGACCTTGCCGTTGGTCTGGGGCCGCCAGGGGCGAGTCCACCGGGGGCTGATACCCAGCTCGTGGCAGATCTTGCGCCAGGTGTTCTTCGTGTAGGCCCAGGCGTTGTCGGTCAGCACCCGCTCGATGACGACGCCGTATTTGGCGAACCATGCGGTGGCCCGAACCAGGAAGGCCGCGCAGGTCGGGGCCGTTTCA
The DNA here is from genome assembly GCF_030499575.1 of Streptomyces sp. DG2A-72. Classification (NCBI taxonomy): domain Bacteria; kingdom Bacillati; phylum Actinomycetota; class Actinomycetes; order Kitasatosporales; family Streptomycetaceae; genus Streptomyces; species Streptomyces sp. DG2A-72. The sequence goes on along the minus strand of NZ_JASTLC010000001.1, from coordinate 10,209,418 downwards.
TCGGGCAGATGCTCGGTGTAGGCAAGGCGGGAGTGGTCGTCGAGGGCGGTATGCAGGTACAGGTAACCGTGGCCTGCGCGGGCCTGGTTGCTCCGGCCGGTGGCCCGGCCGAGTACCTTGTGACCGCCGCCGTCAGGGATGCGGCCGAGCTTCTTGACGTCGATGTGGACCAGTTCGCCGGGGCGTGTGCGCTCGTAGCGGCGCACCGGTCGGCCGGTTGCCCGGTCCAGACTTGCCAGCGGGGGCAAACAGTGATCACGCAGGATGCGGTGGGCGGTGGAAGCGGCCACACCGGTGCGCACTGCCAGCCTGAGCGGTCCGATCCGGTGCTCTTGCCGCAGGTGCACCACCCGCTCTTCGACCGCGGCCGCAGTCTTGCGCGGGGAGTGATGGGGGCGGCTGGAGCGGTCGTACATGCCGGCCCATCCCCGCAGCCGGTAGCGGTCGGCCCACCTTTTCGCGGTGGTGTGGCTGATCTGGAACCGTTCGGCTGCCTGCCGTAACGGCCAGCCGTCCTCGACCACGCACCAGGCCAGACGCAGTCTGCCGGTAGGCGTCAGCGGGGCATTACGGTGGCACATGAGGGCCTCCTGCGGTCGGCGGACGATGTCGCAATCCCCACCGAATCCAGAAGGCCCTCACCCATGCAAGACCACGGTGCCGTCACCAACGTGCCCGAACAGCACAGCTAGCGCGCTGGCTCCGCTGCATCCGCGGAATCGAACTCGCCGCGCCGGAGCGCGAAGGGGCCGACGAATAAAGCGAAGCCGCCCGTCTATCCCCCGTGGCAGGCGGCCGTTGTCGCAGTGTCCAGAGATCAGGGTCGGCGGCGGTACGGATTCTGTGCGCACCTGAACGAGCGCCACCGTAGCGGACGCGAGTGTTAGTTCAGAGAAGTGACGAGGCCGAACGGGATGGCACCTGACCACACGGTTCGGGGCATGGCAGACCTCCGCGACTACCCCGAGCAGCTCCAGCCTACGAGCGCCCCGCGCACCCCGCATGTGGTCAGCGGGGCCTCAGATCCAGTGGCAGAATCTCACGGCTGATGGCCACTCGGTGGCGACATCGAGGCGTGCGAACTCGGCACCGAGCCTGAGCCGAAGGATGCGCGGAAGGGCCGCACTCACCGACCCCCTCACGCTGTGATCCCGATCGAAGACCTGGAAGAGCAGCAGGCCGCATCGCAGAAGACCCCCGAACCCTGTTGGGTCGGGGGTTTCTCTATTTCCACTCTTGGCGCCACTCCCGTTATTGCTGTCGCCACTGCCTCTACGGAGTTGCCCCGTGGCCCTGGGAAGGATGATCGAAGACCCGATTAATTCGCCCGGTCAAGGGCGGTTCTTCCGGGGTGCTCGCCTGGTCCGGGCGGTTGTCAGCAGACTGCCCGAGCCCGGGAGGATGTAGCGGCTGCGTGGGGCGTGGCTTGTCCCGGGCGGCCTCATTGACAGTGCTGTCTGTCTGGGAGACGAGCTGTGCGGCGCTGATACCAGAGGCCGCGGTTCCGAACGCTAGAGCTACAGAGGCCGTTGCTACCGCGGCCCGATACGCGATGACCATGATGGCGTCCTGCGATTGTTGAGCGGGTGTGGCGCCTACTTGACCTGGTTTGTACGCCCGGTGAGCGGGGTGGGCGCCTGTTCCGGGCGATCCACGCCGGTCTTTACGAGCCCGGGAGGGGATCACGATGTCGAGGGTGCCGGTGCCCGGGACGACGACGGTCTGCTCGTCGAGTGCCTCGAAGACGTCGTCGATCAGTCGTGACGCCATGCGCGGGGCCTTGGGGCGGACCACCTCAACCAGCCTGCGGCGTCCGGCCTTTCGCAGTGCGGCCGGGGATCCGTAGCGTTCCAGCAGCCAGGTCACGGCCTGGTGGTCCAGTCGCGGGCCGAGGACCCGTTCGAGGCTGGGGTGGAACTGGGTGAGCAGGCCGCGGATCCGGTTGGAGGTGCGGGTGGCCTCGGCCGCCAGGTCCTGGTCGAAGCCGACGAGCACGGTCAGCTCGGCGGTGATCTCGTCGGTGAGTTCCAGCGAGCGCAGGGTGTGCGGCATGTTGCGGGCCGCGTCCGCGATCACCGCGGCGTCCTTCGCGTCAGTTTTCGCCTCGCCGGGGTAGAGGTTGGCGATCCGCCGCATGGCCAGCCCGGGCAGGTAGGCGACCTTGCAGCCGGTGTCCCGGGCGACCGTGAGCGGGAGGGCGCCGATGGAAGCGGGCTGGTCCACCACGACGAGGACGGTGTCGAACTTGGTCTTGAGCTTCTCGAAGACGTCCCGCAGCTTCGGTTCGGTGTTGGGCAACTGCTTGTCGAAGACCTTCTTGCCGGCCGGGGTGAGCCCGTGCGCCGTGGTGGGCGGTCTTGCCGACGTCCAGACCGAGGAAGACGCCTATCTCGTCGCTGTCGTTCAAGCCGTCCTCCCGAACGGATGTCGTGCGTGCTGGCCTGGGCGTCGGCGTCGTGCGCGCATCCACGTTATGCAGACCTGCCGCCCGCGTACTGCCGGGCCTTGCGCTCGGCGGGGCGGTAGTCGGACCTCTGACTTGTTGAATCGGGCCCAGACGCACGGTCTGCAGCCGTAGCGTCCAGGGTGCCGGTCAGCATGGGCTCGCGTGACCTCATGCCGCTCCAACTCGGGCTGGCTCATGATGAGTTTGCCGCCGCTGGCCGGCACGCGCGCGGTGTGGCTCGACAGAGGCGTGACGGCGGCCGTGGACAGGAGTACTACCTGCGCAAGATCGCCGAGGGCAAGACACCGGCGGAGGCACGGAGGGCCCTCAAGCGGCGTCTCTCGAACGTGGTCTATCGCACCCTTAAACGCGACCGCCACAAGGCTCTCACTTCGGCCGCTTGACACACAGAGGCACTCATCAGCGTCTCCAACGGCACCTCTCGGGCCCGGTGGCACCACCCCCCAGGTCATCCGTTCGACAGGGGGGACCAGCCATGCCGGGCCCGGAGGCCAGCGGCCCTCTTGCAGGACCGCGAAGAAGATAACGGAGGGGCACGACCCGTGGCACCGGGATGCGGGCCGGTATGAGGGACCATCCCCGCGTCCGCGGGGAGCACGCCTTCGGGTCACCGCCGTGTGAGTCTTCCTTGGGACCCGCGTCCGCGGGGAGCACCAACCCGTGGTCTTCTTCATCCAGTTCGCCGGAGGGCTATCCCCGCGGGCGCGGGGATGATCCCAGCACCGCCAGCGTGTGTTTCCCTGTGAGCGAGTGCTCCCCGCACCCGCGGGGATGGTCCCAGCCAAACGTCGCGTAGAGCGTCGGGGACTCTGCGTGTCAACGGCCTTTGAGAGATCTCTCGTCGGGTGGTCGGTGGACATCCAGTCTGACGGCCGATCACTCGTTGGTGCCGTCTGAATGATTCAATCGCCGCCGACACGCATTCTGCCCAGGCGAACTTCCCACATCTGCTCCGTTATGGCCGAAGTAGGGTGCCTGGCGCTCGGTGTGACGCGTCGCGGTGGTGTACCCGAAGGCTCGGACGGGGTTTGCGTTAGCACTCGCGATCCAACGACGTGCGATTCCTGGAATATGAAGGGTGCCGCGCAGAGTGAGACGGCCAGGAATCATGACTGCAACGGATCGCTAGCCCGTGCTGACATGTCAGCACGGGGGCCGGATTGGGAACCGCAACGACTGCACTAGGGTCCGTCTTCAAACGGATCTTGCCCAGAGCAGGAATGACGCGAGTGTGACCGCTGCTTCGTAGGAGGCGGCGGTCTTCTCGTATCGGGTGGCGATTCCACGGAAGCCTTTGAGCCGGTTGAAGCAGCGTTCGACGACGTTGCGTTGACGGTAGACCTGCCGGTCGAACACCGGTGGCCGCCCGCCGCGACCGCCACGGTTGTGCCGGTGTCGCTGCTGGTCGGTCTTCTCCGGGATAGTGTGCCCGATGCCGCGTTTACGCAGGTAGGCGCGGAAGCCGCGGGAGCTGTAGGCCTTGTCTGCGATGACCTGATCAGGCCTGCAACGGGGTCGGCCCGGTCCGGTGCGAGGGACACGGATGCGCTCCAGAAGAGGGCGCGCGCAGATGCTGTCGTGACGTTGCCCTGGCGTCACCAGGACTGCGAGCGGGCGCCCCTTGCCGTCGCAGGCGAGATGGATTTTGGTGGTCAGTCCGCCTCGGGATCGACCGAGGGCGTGATCGTCCGGTTCGTCCGGCCGATGGTGCCCCCTTTTCGGCCGGTGGCGGCCGCGTGCTGGTGGACGCGGACGATGGTGGAGTCGATCTGGACGAGCCAGTCGATGTCGCCGGCCGCGTCCGCACCAGCTTGGATCTGCTGAAGAGCCCGGGTGAACACGCCGTCCAGGGCGTAGCGGCGGAAGCGGGTGTAGACGGTCTGCCATGGACCGTAGCGTTCCGGCAGGTCACGCCAGGATATCCCGGTCCGGATCTTGTAGACCATCCCGTTGATGACCTGCCGGTCCGACACCCGCGGCCGGCCCGTCACAGCCCGCGGTATCAGCGGAGCGAGTAACTCCCACTCCTGATCGGTGAGTTCATGACGACGTATCATCCCACCATGATCCACCACCCGATGATCTTTGAAGACGGACCCTAATTCGTGTTGAGGGCGGGGAGCTAGCGTTGATCATCTTGGACACGTGCATCCTCCGGGGCCTCTCCCTGGAGGACAGCAGCGCTGATTTCCTCCGGACCATCCGAGCCATCGCCAGCGACGGAATCGCCGTTTCCGCAGGCGCGGATGACGTTGCCGTCCCGTGGATGGTGATGGAGGAGCTGGTCGCTCAGAAGGCCGTGAAGTACGCCGAAATGCACGCGGCGGCAGCCGCGGCCATCGATTCGGTCTCCCGGCTCACGCCCTGGGAGTTGGAGGCGTCCCTCGCCCCGTGCGACCTGGAGCGCTATCGAGAGCACTGGTGCAAGGTGTACGGGGAGATCGCTGCCACGATCCCGACGAGCGAAACGGCCTTGCGTGAAGCGCTGTTCCGGGAGGCGAACGCGCTACCCCCGTGCAAGGGGTCGTCGTCGCCGAAGGATCCGAAGAAGGGTGGCAGGGATGCCGCGATCTGGCTTTCCGCGGTTGAGTATGCGCGGGAGCACCCTGCCGAGACGGTCTACTTCGTCAGCTCGAACACCAAAGACTTCACGGACGGATCGTCCTACCGGGCCCCGATGGACCGGGACATTGCGGAACTCGGTGAGAGGTTCGTGCACTTGACGAGCCTGGATGAGGTTGTCTCCCGGTTCACGGAAGAGGTAGAGACTGACGAGGAGCTCGTCCGTACGATCCTCTCCTCAGACCCCGCACTCCGCACCCTTGTGAACCAGGCGCGGAAGCGCTTGACCCGCTTCTGGTGCACGGCGGTTGTCGGTGACCTCGGGCTGGACAGCATCGATACCCAGGCTCTCGGGTGGTTCCTGACGGTGGCGTGCCTCAGGTCCGTGACGGACATCAAGACGTACCAGATCGGTGAACACGTGTGGTGCACGGCGGTCGTTGAGTGGCACCTCACCGGGGCCGCGGTCCTCGATGACCCTGCAATGATCACAACCGCGGGCAGTGCATGGACCACACCTCGCCGCATCGGGGACGAAACGGATCGCGCCCATCACACTGGAGACCTTTATTCAGATGCCCGAGTCGACACTCCCAGCCGACATCTTCGGCGAGGTCGCCATGGAGGATGAGAAGGGACTGCACCCGCTGAGGGGGCCGAGGCCATATGAGGGCGCGGCCGTGAGGAAGGCGGCCCGGATAACCGCCGTCGAGGGGCGACTCCGCGACCTCCTCTTTCTGCGGAAGACCGACGAGTAGCGGCTCCGGTCATTGGCCCCGGCGTGCTCCTCCTCCGCCGATGGGGCGCCCGTAGCGGAAGGCCGCGCGGGCCGTCTTCCCGTACCCGATGAACGAGAACCTGGCCGGCATCGAGGATCGGTTCGTGCTCCTCACGACCTGGTGCGACGCCCGAGATGCACAAGAATCGCCGCAGTGGGATTCTGACGGTAAGCGGCTGCATCGAATGCCCTTGTCGACGACGCGGTGTCCACCTATCTAGGTTTCAAGATCCGCGAGGTTCGAAGATGAAGCTTGCACGACTCATGTCGGCGGCGGTTCTGCTGGCACCGATCCCGTTCGTGGGCATGACGGAGCGCGCTGCGGCAGCTCAAGTCCACACCGTCACTATCCAAGGCTGGGTGCGCGCGTTCAACTGTTGCTCGTTGTTCGAAGGAAGTGACACTAAAGAATTCAATTTCACCCGACCCTACCACCTTACACACCAGCGACCGAGAGGGAAATTGGTACAGAAGGTATGCGCAGGCGATCAGGCTACGGCTGAACTATCCATCAACTTCCAGCTCACTAACGCCGAACGGGTTGTCGCAAGCGCAAGACTAAGACTTTTCGAAGAGACTCACTGTGACAACCTCGATCTCGATGCTGAAGACTATCGGTTCTCATCAGTGGGCGAGGCTGAAGGGCGGTTTGTGACTCTGTATGCGCCGAACGATGAATTCAACTCGCCTGATTCTGCAGCGGCCTCATTCATCATTCGCCATAACTACGGGCCACCGCCTGAGCCTTCGAACCTCGTCGCCAGCCGCGTCCCTGGAGATAGTCACAGGATTTCTCTGGAGTGGGCTGACTCGGCAACCAACGAGACCGGTTACGAAGTCCGCAATGTCACTACGGGCCAGGTCGCTCGCCTGGCACCGAACACCACTAAAACCAGCTGGCACCAGCCCATAGTGTACAGAGCGTGCTTCCAAGTCCGGGCGGTCGGCGCTCTAGGCCCGTCAGACTGGACGCCCGTAAACCCCCAAGCCGAATGCACGTGATGCCCCGCTACTGAGATTGAATTCGTGATGTCGGGGGAGCCCTCTACCTGGCGCAGGTGGTCGATCATGGCGAAGACGGGGCGGGGACTGGGCTCGGAGAGGCCGGCGGCGTGGAGGGCGATGCGGCGGACGTTGTCCGAGTGGAGGGCGTCGAGGAGGTCGGGATGCCGGGCTGCTGCGGTGAGTGCGGACGTCTGTTCCGCGTTGAGGGCGACGGCCTCGCGGGTGTGATCGCGTAGCGTGGCGTCTGCCAGCACTTCCAGGACGCCGGTGTCGCTGATGACCTTTTTGAGCGCATCGCGCTGAGCCGGCCCGAGTATCTTCAGGCGTTCGCGTACCTCTTCGTCCTCTGAAATCTCCAGGAACTGCAGCCTGCCCAAGAGCCCCTGGATGGTGGCGGTGTCGGCGGAGCGGCTCTGCCCTGTTCCCTGGAGCGTGACGTCCTGCACGTTCTGGGTCTTGAGGGCGCGGAGCAGTTCCGCTCCGGCTCCAGTTGTTCGAAGTGTCGTCGTCGCTGAAGTAGCTGCCTCATGACCAGGCGCCTTGCCCGGAAGGGTGCAACCCCCAGCTGGCCGAGGAAACCGGCGCCTACCGACGTCTGGCGGCGCTGCTGCTCGTCACAGGGCCACGCAGCGGTGGGCGGCAGTTGCGAACGCGCCATCTGACGCCCTATCCCAGCTTGGGGAGGGGTCCCGATCCCCGCCATTATTATCCGCCCATGCGATGGTTCCGCAGGAGAGGCAAGAAGAGTCAACTATCCGGCGAATCGCGGGAGATAGCAGCTTCCGAGGAGGGATCGGAACCCGAACCGAAGACGGAAGTGGAGCCCGAACCTGAGCCAGCCCCGAAGCAAGCGTCGGGGCGCGGCGGAGCGCCCAGGCCCAGGTACAAGCGGAGGAACCCCAGGGTTGACTCGACGGCCACAGAGCAGCGAGAACCGCAGCCGAAGCTCGCCCCACGAGGAATTTCGTCGGGCAAGGTGAGAATGAAGAAGTCCCACCGCATTGAACCCCATCCGAGATGTGTGAGTTGCCGACGATACATCGATCCTGAGGACTTGCGTCCCGACCCGATGGGTGAGCGGGGCTTGTGGGACATCGCCGCGAACCTCGGTCTGACCCGGGAGGATCTGGCTGGGCCGATGGCCGATGTCAGCGCCCTGCTCTACGCGCGGCGGTGTGATCGCTGCAATTCCTGGATGTGCCATGTGTGCGTAGACAAGGTCACCGGGCAGGGCCGCCGGCCAGCCAGGCACCAAAGCTGCGGAGGCATCTTCCGACCGAAACAGGTCGGTTGACGGAACCGGGCTCTCTGCTCCGGCTGGAGCAAGTCAAGCGCAGCACGGCCACACAGGCCCCACGCCGTCACTGCGAGCATCCGCGAACTGCCCAACGAGTGATCAAGGGATCAGAAACACCCTCTTATCTTGTTCTTTATCTTCCTGCCTCGAACTGGGTCGCTCACCTGGGGGTACGCCGGATGTAGGGGGCGGCCTTCGTGCTGGTCAGGTGCCTCTTTGGCCGGAACGCAGGATCTCGCGTCCCCGGAACCCTCGTACGAGCGGGCACGTTCGGGAAATCGTTCGATGCCCTACCGAAACGAACAAGGTCAGAGGTTGATCGACTCGGTGACCACCGCAGACGGACTTGATCTCTGCAAGCGGATTTGACGATCTACCGATGGCCGTCCTGTTGGCCACTGCGTAGGTCGCTGACGGTTTCGCCGAACTCCCGTTTCAATGCCCTGCCGAGATGTTTGGTGTCGAGCACTCCCCACCGTGCCGCGATCGCGGCCGTGGAGCGGTCTGCGCAGGCGGGGTCAAGCAGGTCACGGCGGATCCGTAGCAGGCGTTCATGCCGGACCCAGGCGGCGAAGGTCAGGTCGTATCCTTTGAACAGTGCATGCAGGTGGCGGACCGAGATGTGGTGCCGACGCGCGATTCGTTCCGCACTGAGCAGAGGGTCGCCAAGATGGGCCAGCACGTAGACGCGGATCCGATCGACAAGATCGCTGGCGACGGAGGCCTGCTCGGGAGTGGTGTCGACGAAGGCAGCGAGCACGAGCGTGGTGAGCGCGTCGGCCAGATAGGTGCGTGCTACGCCTTGACGGGGGAGGTCCTTCTCCATCCCGGACAGTGCGCAGCCGAGAAGCCTGCCGATACCGTCCTGCGTGGGTATGGGGAGTGCCGTACGCCGGCTCATGCAGTCCGCCTGCTTGCCCAGACTCGCACGGGGAACACAGAGCACGGTCATCTCGCTGGCCTCGGCACCGATGATCCGGTAGGGCCGGGTGTTGTCACAGGCGAACAGCACACCCGGTTTCAGCGCGGTGGTCCGATCGTCCTGGGTCACCGCGACCTGGCCGCAGCGATGCAGCGTGAGGTGCATCCATTCCACGTCGGTGGAGGTGATGCAACGGGTGTCCCGTGTCACCGTCGCGGCAGCGGCTTGGATGCGGGTCACCATCAGTGCCCCAATGGCTACGTGGTCGACCACGGCCTGGAACCCCGGAGGGCCAGGATCCGTCACTCGCAGCGAACCGAACAAGGACGAGACCGCTGCCTCGAACGGCTCCGTTCCACGTAATCGGAAACCCTTGCTGTCCGTCATGCCGACGCACCCCCAACTGCCCCCGCTCGCACGAACACTCTACTGCCGCTTTGTGCACGAACTGGGGAGCCACAATGCACGTAGTGGTGCCACGAAGTCCGGGATCGCGCCTACGGTCAATGCCCAGAGCAACCACGAATGAACACCGAAGGGTTTCGACCATCCGAAGCCCGCCACCACGGGGGAAGGCATGCGACTCCCGATCCTGCCCCTGGCTGTTCTCGCCGTGCCGGCTGTCGAGCGCTCGCGTCTGGTACGCCAAGACCGTTCCTGCGCGCGGCCAACCGATCCGTACGTCTGCGACAACCCGCATCAGCACTCCAGGTGAGGAGTGAGAGGGGGAAAGATCCTCTGCGGCCCCCGGAGCACGCCACCACGGGCGACGCACCACGCAAGGGGCCATCGATACGCGAGGCGACCCGAAGGTAGCGACGATGAAACTGGGATCATCTTTCGTCACCGGACCAGCAGCCGCCAGTCTGTGTGCTGTCGCCCTGACAGCACCGGTGCCAGCTGACGCAGCCGACAGCTCCCCTGTCTCGCCCCAGGAAGGACACGATGAGGCCTCTGAGAATTCTGACGGCGCTTGCCTTGGCGGTAATCGCCGCGCTCCCCTTCACCGCCACTCCCGCATCCGCTGCCCCACCGCCCTGGAGCTACATCCACAACTCGTATGCCAGCGAAGTCGGCATCGGCGTGGTATACGAAACGAGTGATGGTGGCCCCGTCTACGACGCGATCCTGCCTGTAAACAGGCGAACGGACAGGCATCTTGGGTGGGCCCAAGCCGAGGGTTACTTCATCGGTGAGGGGTACTGCGCCAATAGTTATTTTCAGAAAGACGGCGTGGAGCACCCTTACGATCTTCTTGCGACGGGTCGGCTTTATACGCCTCGGAACCTGACTACAACGGACACAGACGGCGTGGCGAGGTGGCTGGTCCACACCTTCCGGTGCCGCTGACTTGTTGTTCTTCTTCTGGCCTCGAACGGTGTCCCGAACGAGGTCACTCACCTGGGCATTCGCCGGACATGAGGGCGGCCTTCGTCTGATCCTGTGCTCCGTCACGAGGAGAACCAGTCGAAGGCTGTTGTCATGAGTGTGGTGTGCCCGGATGTCCGGCGGGAAGCGTTCGCGGAAGCGTCACGCTTCCGCGCTGAGTTCTACGGGTGTCTGACCGCCCGGCGTGACGAAATGTTCGAAGTGGTCGACGCGCTGTTGTGCGTCGACGGGCCGGTCACCTCGCCGGTGGACCTGACGATGGTGCCCTAGCACCGGCGTGGGCACGGCGCGTTGTACGGAGCTCTCAACCGGGGCCGGATCGACGTCGAGAGGCTGCGGACCTTGCTCGCTGGGCTGTCGTTGCCCCGGTTCGAGGGCGGGCGCCTGGTGCTGGCGGTCGACGTGTCGCCGTGGCTGCGCTCGGACGCGCCGTGCTCGGCGGACCGGCTGTTCTGCCACGTCTACGGCCGAGCGAAGTCCGCCTCCCAGTTCATCCCGGGTTGGCCGTATTCCTTCGTCGCCGTCCTCGAACCGGGAGCCACCTCGTGGACGTCGATCCTGGACGTGGTCCGGCTCGGTCCCGAAGACGATGCGACCGCCGTCACCGCCACCCAACTCCGCGCAGTGGCCGAGCGGCTCATCTCAGCTGGCCAGTGGGCGCCCGGCGACCCGGACATCACGATCGTCATGGACGCGGGTTACGACGTCACCCGCCTGGCCTGGGTCCTGCGGGATCTTCCTGTCGACTTGGTCGGGCGGATCCGCAGTGACCGGGTGATGCGGCTGCCGAAGCCCTCGCTCAAGGAGTACGCCCTGGCCTATCCCCAGGGTGGGCGACCGCCGAAGCACGGCAAGGAGTTCCGCTTTGCCTTTGCCAGACCCGAGACCTGGCCCGAGGCGGCGATCACCACCGTCACCGACACCGCCAACTACGGCAAGGCCGAAGCCCAAGCGTGGGACCGGGTCCACCCGAGGTTGACCCACCGCTCGGCCTGGCTGGAGCACGACGGTGAACTCCCCGTCGTCGAGGGCACCTTGGTCCGGTTGAAGGTTGAGCACCTCTCCAAGGAACGGGAAGCACCGCCGGTTTGGCTGTGGTCCTCCAAGACCGGAGCCGCCCCGGCAGACGTGGATCTGTGGTGGTAGGTGTTCCTCAGGAGATTCGATCTTGAGCACACCTTCAGGTTCGGAAAGCAGATTCTCGGCTGGACCACCCCGAAGGTCCGTACTCCCGAGGCCGCGGACCGGTGGACTTGGCTCGTGGTCGTCGCCCACACCCAGCTCCGCCTCGCCCGGCCGCTGGCCGCCGACCTCCGTCGGCCCTGGGAGAAGCCGGCCAAGCCCGAACGCCTCACCCCGGCCCGGGTCCGCCGAGGGTTCAGGAACATCCGAGCCCACCTGCTCTGTCCGGCCCGTGTTCCCCAACCTCGCGGCGCTGGTCCCGGATGACCGCCCGGGACCAAGAACCGCCATCCCGCGCCCCGCTACGACGTCGGCAAGACCGTCAAACGCCCCGAGACCCTCAAGGCCATCGGCCGACCTGGCAGATCCTGGTAGATAAAGAACAAGCTCATTTTATCGTCCGTCGCGGACGTGGTGGGTTCGGCACGGCTGCGAGATCGACGCGCGGCGGATCCGCTCGTGTGCTGGTCAGAAGATTCCCCCGATGGCGTCGATGCCGTAGCTGGAGTGGTGGGAGGTGGCGGAGTAGCGGGGTCCGTGCCCCGGACCTCGGGCGGTGGGTGGCTTCGGGACAACGGGTGGCTTCGGGAAAACGGGTGAGTCCGGGAACAGTGTGCCCCAGTGCGCCGCGATGGTCAGGTACATGGTGTTCCTGACGTGGTCCTCGGCGTTGGGGTCCCAGGCCACTCTTGCCTTCTCCCGGGTCAGGATCTGGCGTAGCGCGACATCGAGTTCGCTGGGGCGCATCGGGGTGACCCGGCGTTCGGGGTCGGTGACCGGCATCCGAGGAGGGACGTCGTGACGAAAGACGAGACATGTTCGGGACTCCGGCGTGCCTTTCATGACGAACAGCCACACGGCCTCGGCGGCGAACGCGTCCATTCTCCGCTGCTCGTCGGCGCGGGCGCGTTCCCATGCGGCTTGCTCGGCCTCCTCGACCAGGTTCTCGATCTCGGTCCGGACAGGCGCGTACGCCTTCTCCGCCGCTGAGACCCGGTCTTCGTAACGGGATTCGAGTCGCCGGTAGTCGGGGTACTTCATGCGGGGCACGGTCCAGCGCGGCTCAGCAGGTGGAGCCGGACGGCCGTGCCCGGTGCGCAGGAAGCGGAGGAGGGACCAGGGTTCGACGTACGGGACGGGCCCGGCCGCCGCATAGAACTCCTTGGACGCCTCGCTGATCTCGTCGGCGTAGGCGAGCGCCGCGTCGGTCCAGCGGCGCTGCGTGTCGGGGGTGCACAGCATCCGGTAGACGCGCCCCACACCGTATGGACCGTATGGAGGGGAGTGCTCCGGCAGATCCGGGGTTGCGTACACCCGGAACGTGAATCCAAAGCCGAACCGCAGGTCGCGCCATTCGTATGGGAATACCGCGCAGCGGTCGTCGGTGATTGGTCCCAGGCCCAACGCGGTCAGGTCGGGGACGTCAGCGAGGTAGCGATCGAGGCTGTCGACCCCCAGGCGCGAATCCGCGAAGTCGTCGCCGACCAACAGCCGGTTGAACCAGTTCATGAACAGTCACCCCCATTCCACTGTCGGTCGCGGAGGAGTTGCGGGCAAGAGGGGTGCATGGCGGTCCGGCGGCCGGGGGGTTGCTGTTGAGCTCGATTGGGTGACGTCGGATGCCAGCCGTCCATGACCAGCCCGGTGCCCGCCAGGCAGCCGTCGACCAAGTTCGGGCGGTACTGGATCTGCTTGAGCCTGCACTTGATGGTGCGGGTGATCTGGCTGAGGTCGGCTGCGGCGAGGTTGCCGACGTCGCGCTTGACCAGTGACCAGATTCCCTCCTGCGGGTTCAGGTCGGGTGCGTAGTTGGGCAGCTGGAAGACCGTGAGCCAGTCGTCGTGGGCGGCGATGAACTCACGAAGCGGTTCGACCAGGTGCATCCGCAGGTTGTCCCAGACCAGCACGATCGGGCCGCCGAGCTGGTTGTGTGCCCTGACCAGCAGGTCGCGCAGGTCCCGCCAACCGATGCCCTTCGGCTCACCCTTACGGCCCCGGTACTCGCGGACCGAGTAGAACATCCGGGACCGCTCGCCCGGCTTGTAGCACGTCAGCCCCGCCATCGACACCCGGCCCGAGCCCCGGCCGCGAACCCGGACCACCGGCGTAGAACCCCTGCGTCCCCAGCTTCGTGCGCGCGGCGGCGTCATCGACTGCCCAGCCTCATCCTCGAAGACGATCCAGCCGTCCAACGCCGCCGCGGCCCTCTTACCCGCGGCCACGTCTCCTTCTTCCAGACCTCGACCGCCTCGTCGTCCCGCTCGATCGCCCGCCGGGCCGGCTGCTGCCAGGACCAGCCGTGCCGCTTCAGCAGCCGCCAGGTGCCCTCCACCGTGTACCTCACGCGGAACAACCGGCCGATCAGCGTCCTGATCCGCGCCAGTGTCCACCGCTGGTCCACCCAGCCATGGGCCAGCGGGCCACGCTCCAACTCCCGTTCCAGCCTGGCGATCTGCCCCTCACCGAGCCTCGGCCGCCCCGGCGATCCCTTCGACAGGACACCGGCCTCGCCTCGCCCCGCTCACGCCACTGGCGACGCCACCGCTCCACGGACCGCTCCGTCACCCGGAGCACGTCAGCGATGTCCCTGTTCTTCTCCCCGCGCTCGAAGCGTTCCACGGCCTGAAGCCGGACACGCTCCCGTGCGGCCCTTCCAGCGTCGGTCAACCCGCCGCCTTGCGCGTATCTCACCAGCCCAGGGCTACCGGATCGGACCGGTCACAGTCAGGCGAACAGCCCCGACATCACCCAATCAAGTTCAGTAGCCTCGGCCCGCGAAGCCTTGTCCCGGGTCCAAACGAGGCAGGGCCGGCTGTCCCGTCTCATTCGATCTTGCCGCCGGACGACATCCTGACTTGCGGCGAGACAAAGTCGAGTGAGACGCCGGTTCCGCCGTCTCGGCCTTGTTCTCGTGCAACTACCACCAGGTGGTGTGTAGCGCAGTGTTACTGCCGTGGTGCTCGATTCTCAACTGGCCGTCGGAGCCTCGGCTTCGGCCTGCCGGGCGCGCCGCTGCGCGCGCACACCAGTACCAGACCTGTCCGGGGCCGCCGACCAGTCCGGCTCGTCCCCGGGGTCCTTCGTCGCCACCTTGGTCACCTGCAGCCCGGCGGCCCGGCCCCGGGTGTGCTGACTCGTATCGCACGTCAGCAACCGAACGTCGCGGCCGGCCAGGCCCTGGATGGCCACCGTCCGGTCGATGATCTCGACATCCGGGCGGTCCAAACGCACGTGGCCGGGGGGATCGAGGACAATCTCCACGTTGACCCTGCCGCGGGTCTCGCCGTCCTGAACGGTGTGCTCCCCCTCATGCAGGACCCCGTGGGTGTCGCCGTTGAGGACCCCGTCGAGGAGACCGAGCGTGTGGGCGGCACGCCAGCGGGCCCGCTGCTTGCTGGCGTCCTTGAGGTCGTCCAGCTCGTCGACCACCACGATCGGGAACAGCAGGCGCACGAACAGCCAGCGCGGCACGTCGAGCACCTCATGCAGGTCGACGTCAGCCAGTTTCACCTCGTTCTGGATGTAGAAGCTGGAGTCCGCCACGACGAACACCTCCCGCTGGCTCCACCGGCCGACCTGCGTATCCAGCGCGGCCACGGCCGCCTCGAACGCCTCGATCCGTTCGGCGACTTCAAGTTGGACCAGGCCGTTCACGAGGCGCTGCTGGGCGGTCCCGGCGAGCGTGCCGCAGCTGCCCAGCAGCGCCCGGTAGCGGTCGGTGAACACGAGCTGGTCGAGGTCCCGGTCGCTGATCTGGGAGCGCAGCATCCGCGCGGACTCCGTGGCCCACTCCAGGTACGCCAGCAGCCCCTCGAAGGCGCTGCCGTACGGCCGCTGCAGGTTCATCGCCGTGGTGTGGACGCCGCTGAGGGCCTGCCGGATGTTCTTCCGGTCTGCGCCGGGGCGCGGTGTGATGAGCATGCGGTGATCCTGCCAGCGCGGCCCGCTGGTACGCCTTGGATTTCCGACGTCGCCGCCCTCCAGTAGCACGACCGCAGACCAGTAGTTACAGCTCGTTGCGGGCCAGCCCGAGGTCCGCCATGGGCTGGGTGGTGGTTACGCCGTGGGCGCGGTGAACGCGGGCAAATGAGGCAGGCGGCTCGGTCTCACTCAGCCTGCCCCGCCGACGTCGTACACATCGATCCCATCCGGGTACGCGGTGAACGCCACCCAGCACCGAGACCCGAACCAGAGCACCCCTTCCCAGCCGCCGAACGACGGCCAGGCGTCCCGGCGAACCAGCACCTTGGCGATCGTCTCCATGACCTCCTGACGGCCGTCCTCCGGGAGGTCGGCAAGCGCCTCGTCGACCCGGAACACCAGATCCACCCTGTACGACATCGCGCACCCCCGTGCTCGTGATCAACTAGGGGCAGCACCGTACGACGAGACGGCACAACGTGTGACGGCCTGTGGATAACTCCGGGCACCCGTAGGGCATTCGGCCGGCCCGGTACGGCAGGTAGGATCCCTGGCGAGGCGGCAACGCAGCGCCGGAATCCCCGCGGACCAGCACCCACGCCCCGCAGGCGGACAAGGTTCCCCGAATCGCGTACGACGACGCCTACGCCAAGAGTGCCCGGCACAAGCTCGGGCTGACCGTGTCCCTGCCCGCTCCTCTCGGGTTCGAGCTGGACACGGCGGAGTTCCGAGGCGGTGGACTCGCTCCTCCGCCCCTCCGCCCCTCCGCTCCTGCCTCACATCGCACACGCCGACGCGGCGCCCTCGTGCCGGTACCAGACGCTGTCCAGCTCACGGCCGTCCGGCAGGGTGTGGCGGGCCGGGCCGGGGGCCGGGACGAAGCCGGCGCGTTCCAGGGCGCGGCGGCACACAAGGTTCGCCGTCGCCGTGCCCGCCCGTACCGTCGGCAGACCGGCGTGGCCATGGGCGAACTCCGCACCCGCCAGGAACAGTTCAGCGCCGAGGCCCTGGCCTCGATGGTCGGGGGCGAGAATGCCGCCGATCTCACCCCTGTCGTGGTCGAGTTCGAGGTACCCGGCGTAGCGCCCGGTGTCGCGGCGTACACAGACCATGAACTCGGGCAACTCGGCGCTGGGTTCGAAGGGCTCGGCCAGCTCGGGGTTGGACCTGATGAACCAACGGAGGGAGGCGCCGGAGTGGCCCAGGCGCAGCAGGGCCCGTCTGGTGTCGGCGTCCGGTACGACCTGGCCGGCCTGGTTCCCCTGCCAGCGCTGGGCCTCGGGGTCCGCGCCCGCGGCGATGGCCGCCAACGCGTCGAGCTGGGTCACCGGGGTGTAGAACAGCAGGTGCCGGGTGGCCAGGGCGTGCCGGCCGGGCGTGCACACGTCCGGGACCGGGAGGCCCGAGGCCGCCCGGCGACGTCGTAGGAGCGACCGAATCATGGAACCCCCCGTTGTATTCCTCCTGGTGTGTCCGGCCGAATGTACCGGGTGTGTCCCGCCTCAGAACCCATCTTTGAACCGGCCCTCCGGGCCCTCCGAAGCAGTGCCGCTCCGCCGACCTGATCGGCTGCAGCGTCATGAGTTTTCTCGTTACTCCACAGCGCGGCCGATGAGTTAGTGGCTCCCGGCCGGTCCAAGCTCATGACACCTAGCAAAGGACACCGCCATGTCGGAGCTTCTCGTCGACTTCATCACCTCCCTCGATGGCCACGCATCGGGACAGGGATGGCCCGGGTTCTGGGGCCTCGAGGGCCCGGAGTACCTCGCATGGCTCGGCGAGCAGCCCGAGGCCACCTACCTGATGGGAGCGAACACCTACCGCCTGATGTCGGGCTTCGCCGCAGGCGAGGTCCCGGAGGGCCAAGACGAGTTCAGGCCCGAAGAAGAGGCGTCCGTCGACGAGCTCACGCAAGCCTCCAAGGTGGTGTTCTCCTCCTCACTCGAGGAGCCACTGACGTGGGCCAACTCCACGCTCGTCCGCGACGACGCCGTCGAGGCGGTCCGCGCCATGAAGTCGAGCGGCTCGGGGCTCCTCAGCACAATCGGCAGCCTCAGCCTGTGCCGGTCCCTGCTACGAGCCGGACTCGTCGACCGCTTCCGGGTCGTGATGTTCCCGGTGATCACCGGGGCCACGGGCGAAGAACGCATCTACGACGGCTATCCGGACGTTGCCCTCGAGATGATCGAGCACCGCACCTTCGACGGCCGCATCCAGCTGGTCGAGTACAAGCCCCGCGTGCTCGAGCACCCGCCGCTCGGCGCCCCTGCGTGACGTCGCCCCGTCCGCCGGTCTGGACGGCCGCCAGGCCGGCGCCGGCGGGCGCGGAGCAAGACCTAATAGGGGGCGAACGGCCAACGTCAGGACACCCAGCAATAGAGCGCCGTATCCCCGTCCTCAACCGACGACGGTCCCCCCCCCCCCCCCCCGCCCGCGCAGGACGTACCCGTTGCGCGCTGAGGAGTGGGAGCGTCCGGCAGGGAGCTGTCCGAGGTCAGAGTTCTTGCCCGAACAGCGGCACATCACTGGGAGTCAGATCGCTCCTGACACGCTCCAGCCGCACAGGGTGGCGCCAGCGGCCAGCCGCGTCCAGGGACACGTCGACCGCGACCTCTGCGACGACAACCGGCTCGACCAGCCGTACGGCGAGCTGCTCCCGCGACCCCCAGCTCGCGCTGAAGGTCCACCCGGTCCACGGGTGCGCGGGTCCGCCCTGTAGGAGTTCGGCGGCCAGGGCTTGGCGGACGGCCAGGTTCAGGACGGTGGTGCGTCCGGCGTACTGGAGCCGGCCGTCGGCGTCGAGGCGGCCGAGCAGGGCCGTGGTGAGAGCGGCCGGGGCACCGGTGACCGCGCCGATCACGGCCTCGGTCGTGTGCCGGGACCGGTATTTGCGCCACGCCCTGAACGCGGGCACGTACCGCTGGTCCAGGCGCTTGAAGACGAGCCCCTCCAGTGCGACCGTCGACCACTCCAGCCAGTCGGTGGCCTGCTTCGGGTCAGTGGTGGAGGGACACAGGGTCCAGGGAGCATTTAGGCGGTGGTCGGCGAAGAGCTGTTCCAGTGCCGCGCGGCGAGCCTGGTAGGGCTGCGCGGTCAGGTCGGCGCCCGCCCGCAGCAGGTCGAAGGCGACAAAGTGGGCCGGCCACTGCTCGGCCGCACGGACAGCGGTCGCCGCCCTGCGGTGCGCACGCTGCTGAAGACGCTCGAAGGACAGCCGGTCGCTCTCCCACACCACCAGTTCCCCGTCGAGCGCCGTGTCGTCGGGCAACTGCGAGGCCGCAGCGACGATCTCGGGAAAGGCGTCAGGTTCCCGCCTCGGCGGGAACGGATCAGGACCCGGTCGCCGGGCCACCGTCCCAGCAGCGCCCGCTAGCCGTCCCATTTCGGTTCGGCCGCGTGTTCCGGGTGGAGCACGGGGTCCGATGTGGGGGTGGCGAGCATCGGCTCCGGCAGGGACCAGGTCGAGGACATGGTCGAAGGTGTTCCACCGTGAGCTGGCGACGGGGGCAGTGTCGCCCGGTCAGCGGATTGGCGGCAGGGCCTTGTCCGGGTGCACGGTCCGTACGTCGACAGCGGAGTCCATCAGGAGATCGTGGTCCGCCAGGACGCGCCTAGATCCGCGAGCTGCCCACGAAGTACGCCGCGCTGCTCCTCCAGGTCCTGCGAGGCCGGCGACAGGAGATAGACGTTGTCGCGGTACAGGCAGAACCCGATGCACTCCCACCCGTGGGTGATCTTGGCGTTCACGCGGTCCCACTCCGACCTGTCCGTCAGAGGTTTGCTGCTGAGGTCGGTAACGCCGGGCGAACAGGCAATGGCCCGGCAGCCGGCCATGAGCCGGTGGATCGTCTCAATAGCGAGTACGGGAGCCAGCCCGTGACCGCGCCACTGTGGCTCAAGGGTCACCCGGTCCATGACGAGCAGGGCGGAGCCGACGTACTCCGGCCGCTCGCTGGCCTCGCTCGTGAACGAGCCCGTATCGGCATCGAGGAGGAACTGGGCGGTCTCGTACAGCTCCTCAGATTCCTCTGCCATGGCCCAGTAGGCATTCCGGCCGCGGTCGAGATGCACCCGGTAGAAGGTCATCTCTCCTATGGCGACATCCTCCGTCGTGCACGACGGACAGTCCGCGGCGTCGCAGGCGCTGCCCGCCGCCGGGCCTTGGGCTCCGTCATGTGTACGTCGACGGTGCAGGATGGCGACGTTCCACCGCTCCAGCGTGTCGGCCTGCGGGGTGCCCCACAGTTCGTCATCGAAGGAGATCCGTAGGTGCAGCTCGGTGGGATCACCGGGCAGCGCGGAGGACTCGATCACTGCGGCAGCGTAGCGAGGCACGTGCGGCACGCCTGCCTCTCGGCGAGACCGCAGGATGCCGCCGCCGGCGGGCATGCGCCGGGCGACTGCGGACGGGGCGAGGCGAACGGGCGTACGCGGCATGGCCGTTCACGACCGCCACTCCCTTCACCGGAGCCGTCGACCGCAGTCGGTCGCGAGGCTCGTGCGAGTGGTGTTGTGACTGGTCGAGGTAGATGACACCAGCGGGGTCCGCCGAGCAGGCTCGATGCTCCACTCTGGTCTCGATAGTTGGCGCCGTTTGGTCATCGTTGTTGGCACCTGCTCGGGTTGGTCGGCTGACCTGGCACGTCGTGGTCGCCGCCACGCTGGTGGCCGGGGTGGTGCGGCTGATCCTGTGCACCCGACACCGACTCCCGCCGTGGTGTGGATCTACACCGCCGTACTCGTCCTGATCGCGGTCGACGGCTAGCGGCAAGGGCCCGCAAGCCACCGTGTACGGGGCCTTCATACCCGCCACCCTCGCCTCGGCCGTCTACGGCGGCTTCCTCGCCCTGGTCTGGACCCACTCGTACTGTGCGCTCCCAGGAGACAGGAAGCGTACGAGCCGGCCGCCTTCGGCAGGGGAGAAGAGGATGCGACGGGGGCATTCACGGATGTCCCGCTGGCCACTATGGTATGGGAGCGCTCCCATTCGCCTTACGGCGATCCGGTCCCGGACCGGCCGGGCGCCTTGGTGGGTGCGCGGCACTTCTACAGTCGGGCGGTTCGGCGGGCGAGTCGCCGCTCGGCCGACCTGACGTCTGCGCGCCGATGCCGGTCGGCTGCCCGCCGTGCCGCATCACCGCAGAGGAGATCCCCCACATGATCATCGGACACGTCGGCCGGAGCCGGAAGCGGCTCCGCTTCCACCGCTTACTCGCCCTGCTGGGAGCCGTGTTACTGGCCCTCGCCGTGGCCTCGCTGCCGTCCCCGGCGGCGGCGCACGGCGTCGCCATGGGGCCCGGCTCGCGCACGTATCTCTGCTACCTGGACCTGCTCCAGAACGAATCGACCCAGATGCCCTCCAACCCGGCCTGTCGCGCCGCCGTCCAGCAGGCCGGCACCACGCCGCTGTACAACTGGTTCGCCGTGCTGGACTCCAACGCCGGTGGCAGGAGTGTGGGCTACGTCCCTGACGGGAAGCTCTGCAGCGCCGGCGACAGGAGCCCGTACAACTTCTCCCCCTACAACGCGGCCCGCACAGACTGGCCGACGACGCACCTCACCTCGGGCTCGAGCATCCAGATCAACTACAGCAACTGGGCACACCACCCGGGCAGGTTCGAGGTGTACATCACCAACAACGGCTGGTCGCCCACCACTCCCCTGGCATGGGGTGACCTGACGCATCTGCAGACCGTCACCGACCCGCCGCAGACGAGTGGCCCGGGTAGCGTGGGCGGCCACTACTACTGGGACCTGCGGCTGCCGGCGCGGTCCGGTCCGCACATGCTCTTCGTCCAGTGGATCCGTTCGGACAGCCAGGAGAACTTCTTCTCCTGCTCCGACGTCGTCTTCGATGGCGGTCAGGGCGAGGTCACGGGTCTGGGCGGTGGCCGGACGACGGCCGACGCGATCGCCGCGAAGGCGGCGGGGTCCACCGGCATCCAGGCAGCGGCGGCTCACACCGGGCACGGGGCGCATGCCGCCGCGGCGCCGGACGTGGACGCGGTGAACGCCGCCGGCGAGGCAACGAGCGGCTCGCCGCTCACCGCGCTGGCCGGCTCGCTGGCGGGAGCCGCGGTCCTGGTGGCCTGCGTCGCGGGTGCGGCGTTCCACCGCGGACGGCGCCGCCGGCAGGCCGACGCCCGACCGTGATCCCCATCCCCTTTGGGCCTGTCCGGTGGATCGTGTCGCAGCACCGGGTGCAGTACCCGCCGGTGCGGTCCCGCAAGGGGCCGTCGCTTACCGCGGCATGATCCGCCGGACAGGCCCTGACACCAGGCGCGGTCTCGAGGCGGCGAACGTCGCCGCCTCGAGGCCGCGCCACAGCGACGGTCGGCGGGTGCGCTCGCGCACCCGCCGGATGAAGCCCGCACTCACTCGACCGTGGAGCCGACTCCTTCCCGCCCGTGGGGCGGCTCTCCCTCGCCCGTGGAGCCGACATGCTGAAACGACGCTGGGCAATACCCCTGCTGATCGCCTCACTGCTGTCCCTGTCGACCCTTCCGGCAGCCTCCGCCTCCCCGCCGGAGCCCCCGAGACCCGCCGACGCCGGCGCGGAGTCGTCCGTACCGCTGCCGGAGATCGCCGCGCACACCACCCAGGTCGCCTCCGGCCTGAAGCGCCCCACCGCCATCACCGCGCCCGACGACGGCTCGGGCCGGCTGTTCATCACCGAGAAGCGCGGCACCGTGCGGGTGTACCACCCGGACACCGGCCTCGCGCAGACCCCGCTCATCGACATCACGTCCGCAGTGGACGAGTCGGGCAACGAGCGCGGGCTGCTCGGCATCGCGACGGCGCCCGACTTCCTGGACAGCAGGGAGGTGTATCTGGCGTACACCGCCCTGCCGGATGGAGCGGTGACCCTGGGCCGCTACGACCTCGACGACGCGAGCCTTAAGGTGCTGCTGTCCCAGGAGCACGCCACGTACAGCAACCACAACGGCGGCCAGCTCGCCTTCGGCCCCGACGGCCACCTGTACTGGAGCATCGGCGACGGCGGCGGTTCCGGAGACCCCTTCGACTCCGGGCAGCGGGTGGACACCCTGCTGGGCAAGATCCTGCGCATCGACGTGAGCCGGAGCTGCGGGGACCTCGCGTACTGCGTGCCCGGGGACAATCCGTTCGCCGGCGTCGCGGGAGCCCGCCCGGAGATCTGGACCTACGGGCTGCGCAACCCCTGGCGGTTCTCCTTCGACCCCGCGGACGGCTCGCTGTGGATCGGCGACGTCGGTCAGGGCAGGTGGGAGGAGATCGACCGGCTGCGCCCCGCGGAGCAGCCCGGGGCGAACCTCGGCTGGTCCTGCCGCGAAGGGCTGGTGGTGTTCGACGAGGCCCAGTGCGGGGGCGGCGCCGAGCTCACCGATCCGGTCTTCACCTACTCACCGCGCACCGGCAGCTGCGCGGTCATCGGCGGGCAGGTGTACCGCGGCAAGCAGTTCGCGGACCTGGTCGGGGGCACGTACATCGCCACCGACTACTGCTCGTCCACCGTCTGGGCGCTGCGCGACGACGGCGCGGGCGGCTACCTCCAGGCCGAGATCGGGCGGACGCCGACCCAGGTCACGGCGTTCGGCGCCACGCCGCAGGGGGAACTCTACGTCGTCAACGACCTGCCCGGTGGACTGCACCGGGTGTCGTTCGAGAGGGTCGCGCCGACCTGCCGGATCACCCAGACCGCGTACGCCTGGGGCGGCGGCCTGACCGCGAACCTCACCCTCACCAACACCGGCACCACACCCGTCTCCGGCTGGAAGCTCGTCTTCCCCCTCGCCCTGGGCCAGACGATCATCTCGGACTGGAACACCGACCTCGTCCAGAACGGCGACATGGTCACCGCGGCCAACGCCGCGTACAACGGGACGATCGCGCCGGGCGACAGCGTCGAGATCGGCTACCTGGCCAACCACACGGGCGACACCTCGGCCCCTGAGAGATACGCCCTCAACGGACACGCCTGCACCATCGGCGACTGACCCGGGCTCCGTTCGCCGGCCCTGGCTGCCGAACGGAGCCCGCCCACGAGCGGGTTTGCTCCGGAATCCTCCCGGCCCGACGCGATCCTCGTACGCTCCTTGTGATGAGCACGGCGGACGCGCACACCATCGCGAGTTTCAGCTCGAGCGTCTCAAGGCCGAGCCGGCCGCTCTGGAGGTAACAGCTCGCGAGGTCATGGCAGGGTTCCAGGACTTGATGCGTAAAGACGAGGTCCCAAGGCTCGACGCCTTCCCTTTGATCTTTGTCACGGTCTTGGCCCGGCGACCGGCATGCGCGGCCGGCGCCAAGGACTCCACCCATCCGTCTGGGCCGGCATGCAGCGGAGTCCGGCGATAGGCATCGATCCCGAATGCGCCGTCGGGGCCGATCATGAATCCGTAGGCCATGGACACCCGGCAGCTTCCCGCCGCTGACAACCGGCCCTCAGCGGCCGAGCCCTCGGGACCGTCGGCGTCCAGGATGCGCGGACCGCTCCCGTAGAACGGGGCAGGCGGCAGCGCCAGACCACCCCAGCGGTCCTGAAAGGCCGCGGCCCGGTCGATCTCCGCGATTGCGGCAGGCGCGACCAGGATGGGCGATACGGGAGCCGCGGCCGTCATGATGCCGGAGTCCAGCGGCGGGGCCAGGTAGCGCTTCGGGTGTCGGTCGTCGCGACCAGGTGTCATCTATCGCGACCAGTCACAGGTGTGGTGTTTGCCCGCTTGCATTTCTCGCACAAGGAATCGAGCATGTGTTCATGCACGTCGTTTCGCCTGGTGAGCGAGGGACTCCGGAGGCGACCGGAGCCAAGTCCGGGCACGCTCTCCAGCCTGCTCCCAGGCGGGAAGCTGCCCCACGGCGCGGTAGTGAGCGCCGGGGGCGACCTGCCCCTGCTGATCGCGTTGGCCGCGGAGGCCGCCACCGACGGCGGCGCCTGGGCAGCGGTCGGTCTGCCCCAGCTCGGCGGGCTCGCGGCGGCGGATGCCGGTCTGGACCTGGCGTGCGGGCTAGCTGTACCCGAGCCGGGACGGCGGTGGCCCGAGGTGTTGGCGACGGTGTGCGAGGCGACGCCGGTGGTCTTGCTCGGCCCCATGGGGCAGGTGGCCCTGCGTACCAGCCGTCGCATTGCGGCCCGCCTGCGGCGCTCCGGCACGACGCTGCTGACCTGGCAGGACTGGCCGGAGGCACAGCTGCGGCTGCGGGTGGCCGAGGCCCGCTGGGACCCGTGCGGGGCGAGGTGGGTGGTGTACGCCTCCACCGCCGCCCTGTTGCGGGCCCGCGCCTGCTCACCGCCCGCCCGACGCCGCCCTCCGCGCCCCGGACTACCGCAGCGCACCGCTGACCCCAGCAGACGTGGTCGTGAAGCAGAGCCTTCAGGAGCTCTCCGCTGTCCCACAGCGGTCCGATGAGGTCCTCTTGCACCCGCGACGAAGCCGTGCTCGGTGGACGGCGAAGTGGAAGTGTTCGGACAGGGGGCGGATCCTTTCGGCCGAGGCCCGCCTACGCACCGACCGTCCACCTGACGGCCTCGGGCAGTGGCGGGACGAGGCGGACTGGGCGGGGCTGGAGGAGAGGGCCCGCGCCATCACCCGGACCGGATGGTGGATCGACCAGCGCGACGCCGACGGCGCTGACCTGCTCGAACTCCTGAAGGCCGCCACCGAGGCGGACACGGGGACGGAGAACCCGTTCCGCTGATCCCTCCCGCTGAAGAGAAGCCTCCTCCAGCACAGAACGCTCAATGCCTATACGGCAACCTGTCTAGCCCACCTGCTGCTTGCGACGCTCCTCGGGAATAGTTTCCAAGAGGCAGTCAGCCACATCGTCGGCATAGTAGCTCCACAAACCAGCCTCCGTGATCAGACGACGATATCGAGTGAAGTCAGCTTCGGGGTTCGCCGAGATCAGGCCCTCAACGCGCTTCAATGTCAGATGAACCTCGCGCGCTTGACGTAGCGCAAGGTGGAGCTTCTCGCGCAGGTGATCTTCAGGGCTCGGGTATGTGGGCGGCGGCACAAGATCGAAAACGGCGCGATTACCCTCTGTCAGCGCCCCATTGATTATCAGCGGGATGAATGAGCAGGCTCTGTGGTGTTGTTGAAGGGCTTCCATTACTTTCAGGTGGTCATCCCTGAATTCCGTGCTGATCCATACAGCGTGACTGGCTTCCACTTCTGCGGCACAGGTGATCAGGCGTCCGAGATGGTCCGCGTCCGTACGTTCCAACTGGTTCTCGATGACCACAAAGCGTTCGCGATCACCTACTTGAGTCTTGGCAAGAATGTCGATGCGATAGCCGGCAACCTTCTGCTCTGTGCCCACGAGCGTGAGTGGGTTTTCGAACCAAGCCGCGCGCTTCACGATCCCCAGCCGCCGGGCGAGCCAAGGGGTAAAGTCAGACGCCTCGTGCCCGAAGTAGGTTCGTATGTTTTCGACGGTACGGAGCCACTGAGCACGTCTCTCGTCGGTTCCCTCCGGTTCGGCAGCATCAACTACCGCTGGTTTTACAGGAGTTGTTTGCTCGGCCTCTGCCTCAGTCGGGAGAAGATAGTCACTGGAGTCAAGCTCGGCGTGGGCGTCCGCGAAGGACTGGCCCAGCATGGTCCAGTCAAGCGCGGGGGAAGCATCGGTGGTCATGCTGCAGAACGCTAACCCCTGCCACTGACAATGCCCGCTGGAGACCGTAGAACGATGCCCTGGCTCCCCGACAGCGAAGCGTTCGAGTAGTCAAGCCAGTCAAGCCCGCGCCGTACCGGGCGGGCGGCTCTGTCCGTACCCGCTCGGCGGCTGCTCACCACCCGCCCCGCACCGCCGCCCACGCCCCGGGCCGCGGCGGCGCAACGCTGATCGCGCGGATAAGGAATCGTCTCTGTCCGACCACTTCCGCTTCGATGCCGATCTCGACCACGACTTTGTGGTCGCCGCTACGCCGCACACTTGGCCGACTGGTTCCTGATCCGTGAACAGTTCGACCCGGTCCGCGAGTTCCTGCCTGTACTAGGTCCACCAGCACGAGCAAGATGACGTCCGCCGTACCCGCCACGCCGTGCTCGACCTTCACCGACACGGCTACGAGTGAAGCGCAGAGAAGCACCGGCTGCTGGAAGGCGGCGCGCGACGCCGACACCGAGTCCAAGGTGGAGTGGCTCGCGGCCAAGCCCGCCCCTGAGCAGGAGGCTGCCGTCGAGTGGGCGAAGCAGTTCGACATGCCGCAGTGGGAAGGCCCGGCCAAAGCCCTGGAGTTGGGCGAGCGCTCCCGCCACCAGCTGATGACGGCCGCGCACACCGCGCTGGTCGTGGAAGGGACCTGGGACGAGGCGGACTGGGCGGAGCTGGAGGAGAAGGCCCGCGCCATCACCCTCGCCGGATGGTGGATTGACCAGCGCGACGCCGAAGGCAGTGACCTGCTCGAACTCCTCGACGCTGCAGGCGAGAACGACCGCGGTACGCAGAACCCGTTCCGCTGACGGCTGGGGAACATAGCCGGGAAACGCCGGTTAGCCAAACCGGCGTTCCTCCGGACCATTGTTCCTCCCACCCCGCCACCGATTGCGTGGAAGGAACCGCATGTCCCAGCCCCCGCCCACTTCGGCCTTCGCGCCGACGCCCGACCCGCTCACTCCCGACCGGGACATCACGCACCAGCACTTCCAGGCCAGCGACACCGTCGTCGTCCTGAAGGGGGTGGCCGGCGGGGAACTGTGGGGCGACGCGATGCGCGTCGTCGCCCCGTCCGTGCGCTGATGCCTGAGGATCCCGGGTACCCGGTGGCGCTGGAGCGCAACCTCAACCGCCGTGCGGAGACCTTCGGGCATGAGCCGGATATTCGGCTTGAGGCGGTCACGTGGATCGGGCCGCGCCGCCCGTACAGGGTGACCGGCCGGGGCCATTCCGGGCAGCGGACCGGTGTACCGGTGGAGGTCGAGGTCAGCGGCGGTGCCGCCGCACTGGCCGCGCTGTGGTCGGCGGGGCTGGGCCAGCAGACCGCGGCCGGGTTCGGATGGGTGGTCGCGTGAGTGAACTGCCCTCCGAACAGAGCGCGTTACGGTTCTCGCCGCATCCCCTGCAGCGAGTCGGGGCTTTCACCTTGGCTGCATTGGCCGGAGTACGGCATCCGGACGAGGTGGTCGGCACCAGGTTCACCGATGCCACCGCCAAGCTGACTGCGGCCGCTGTGACAGCTGCCCACGCGCGCGACAAGAATACTGAAGACGGCTTCCTCCTCGCCTGCTCGTACAGCCTGTGGCCCAACAGCCCGATCCACAACAACACGGCGCAGGTCTACAAGAAGAAGCCCGCAAGCGAGCTGACTGAGACGTTCAAGGCGAAGAACGGCTCCACACTGGGCGAGTTCATCCAGCGGTGGCGCACCATCCCCGCACCGGAGACCTGGCCGCAGACAGAATGCGTGCTGTGCGGCGCGGCGGCGGTGGGTTTCTACGGCAAGAAGGACGTCGTCCTCGCCGAGGCGATCATTCACCGCAACACGACTCCGCGCGGTCACGCCGGGCTTGCGTTGTGCTGGCCCTGCCTGTGTTCCTTTTACGCCCTGCCGTTCGGATGCCACCTGACCGGCGGCTCGTTCACCGCCCTGCACACATGGGACGAGCGTCTGACCGCGCACACAACCCGCCAGCAGGTCAGGCGCAACGAGCTGCTGCTCACGACCGGGCAGAAGCCAACCGCCCCGAAGCCGGAGGTCGCCGCGCTGGCGGCGCTACGCCACTACGAGCACCGGGTCACGGCCGGGGTCGAGCTCCTGGTCTTCAAGAACAACAACCAGGACCAGGCGTTCGACGCACATGCAGTGGATCAGCCGCTTGCCGAGTGGCTGCGCACCACGACGCGTCTGCCCTCCCGGCGCACCGGATTCCGATGCCTCCTGCGTGCCTGCCGCACCGACAAAGGCAGCGGCGCACAGAACCTCGCCTGGCGGGTGTTCAACCGCCCCGAGAGCATCCCCGCCGTTCTCGCTGCCTACCTGACCGCCCGCACCCAGACCTGCGGCCTGCCGGTACCCGAGTCCCCGGCCGTCGCCGAACTGATCAGCTCCTACCTGCACGAGGTGATGCACATGGACGAAAAGGATCGCGCCGAAATCCGCCAGACCGCACAGAGCGTCGCCGCGCTGTTCAAGCCCGACGACACCGGGGGCAAACTCACTGGCTTCCACGCCCTGTTCCGCGCCGGCCGCGGCACAGAGCTGCGCAATTGGCTGCAGCGCCACTCCGTCGAATGGGTCCTGACTCGGCCCGACGACAACGCACCGCTGATCACCGAGAACGGCTTCGAGCTGCTGTTCTCCCCCAGCCAGGACAACAACGCCTGGTTCTTCCGCCAATACCTGCTGACCTCCGTCCTCGCCGACCTGCACAGGCGCGGCTGGCAGCCCAAGGACGCCAAAACCATCGTCGAGGACTTCGACCCCGATGCCATCGACCCCACCGACACCGAAGCCCTTGAGGAAGGAATCACCCCGTGACGCACCTCGCCGGAAAGCTCGCACTCGACATCCAGGCCGGCGCCCCCAACAACGGACGCGGCCAGGACAACGTCGGCACCGTCAAGAAAATGCAGGTCGGCCGCGACACCTACCCCTACATCTCCCCCCAGGCCGTGCGCCGCTGGCTGCGCGACAGCCTCCCCGCCGACGAGCCCATCTCCCCCGTCATCCGCGAGGGCAAGGGCAAAAAGCAGCAGGCGTACACCAACGGCCGGCCCGACCTGTTCGCCGACGACGACCTGTTCGGCTACATGGTCGCCGTCAAGGGATCGGACAGCTCGTGCCAGCGGGACACCGTGCTTGCCACCGGCACCTTCGTCAGCGTCACCCCCCAGCGACCCGCCTCGGACTTCGGCACCATGACGCGCGGATTCGCTGCCGACGACAGCCCCGTCATCCACGAGCACGAGTTCTACACCGCCGTGTGCGCCGGCGACATCAACCTCGACCTGCCCCGCGTCGGCACCTTCGAGACCGACGGCCAGGGCATCCGCATCGCCCTGTTCCCCCAAGCCGCAGAGGAAGCGGTAGCGGCGGGCGCCACCGAGGCCACGTTCCGCGGAGTGTCGGCACTCGTCCTCGACATCGCCGAACGCCGCCCCGCCGCGCCGCGCTCGTGCTGCGCACCCTCGCTGCCCTGCGCGGAGGCGCCAAGCCCGCCGCCCACTACGGCGACCGCACTCCGGCCCTCATCCTCCTCGCTCCGATGAAGGGCGGCGTCAACCCCTTCACCCGCGTCCTGGCCAACAAGGACGGCAAGCCCGTCTTCGCCGCCGACACCCTCACCGAGGAGATTGCCGCGTGGCGTGACGAGCTCGACGGCCCGGTACGCATCGGGTGGGCGCCCGGATTCCTCGGTGACCAGCGCGACCGCGCCCGCCGCGACCTCGCCGACCTCGCCGACCTCATCACCGCGAACGCCGTGGTGATCGACCACCCGCGCACCATCCTCAACGGCCTCGCCCAGGAGATCGAAGACGGCACCCACGACGCCTGGTTCGAGGACGCCAAAGCATGACCACCGGACCCATCACGGCACTTCAGGCCACGTTCACCGCCCCGGCCGCCAGCTTCCGCAATCCGCTGTACTCCGGGGTCCAGGTCGGTCTGCCCTGCCCGCCGCCCTCCACGGTCGGCGGCATGCTCGCCGCCGCGGCCGGCGGCTGGCAGCACATCGCCGAGACCTTCCAGTTCGCCATGGCCTTCCACGCCCGAGGCCAGGGCGTCGACCTGGAGACCTACCACCCCCTCGACGCCGAAGGCCGTCCCACCAAGTCCAACCCCAAGGACCGCGAGTTCCTGGCCTTCACCACCCTGACGGTCTGGATCACCGACCAGCCCGAGCGGTGGCACAGCATCCTGCGCCGCCCGCTCTGGCCGCTACGCCTCGGCCGCAACCAAGACCTCGTCGGTCTCTACCTCAACACCATCGATCTGGCGCGAAACCCGGGCGAACAGGGCGGTGCCCTGGTCGAGGACCGGCCCGGCACCGCCGGCACAGCATTGCGTCTACCCACGGCGATCCGCATGGACAGAGCCCGCACCGTGTGGGGCACCTACCGCTACGACGCCACCGGCACCACCACCGCCACCGTTCCCGACAGCTACAGCACCCCCACCGGGCAGGCCGTCACCCTGCTTCCACCCGCCCACCCCGCGACCGCAGAGGCATAGAGACGCATGCAGTCATCAACCCCACCAGGGTCACGAGGACTTGAGAGGGCCACGGTGCTGTCCCGGGTGCTGGCCAAGAGCGCCAGAGGCTACTGGCCGGCCGAACCGTTGACGGTTCACCTGAGCGCGGCCCTGGACGCGGCCCGGCTCGTGGCCGAGCGCACCGGCCAGATCACAGTCGTCGCCGGGGTTCTAGCTCGCTTCTGGGACACGGTTGCCCTGGCCGATCTGCTGCACGATGCGGGGAAGATCCCCGACGGCTGCCAGGCCATGCTCGCCGGGGGGCCTGTATGGGGAGAGCGCCACGAGGTGCTCTCCCTGGGATTCGTCGAGCTGGTTGCGGACGACGAGCTGCGGGCATGGGTGGCGGCCGCCGTCGCCACCCACCACCGGTCGTTGACGAACTCCCCCAGATCGCTTGCCGCGCTGTACGGGGCAGCGCCGGTCGGGGAGTGGCGGGCACGGTTTTCTTCCCTCGACCAGGCCGCTGCGGACGAGTTGGCCGCATGGCTCTACGAGACCGCGTCCGCAGCGGGACTACCGGTCAAGCCGCTGTCCGCCGGCGCGGACTGGGTCTCCCAGGCCCACACAGAGCTGAATAGGCTGCTGGACCGCTGGGAGTACGGGGCCGACCCGGGGGAGGGACTGGTAGCGGTACTGCTCCAGGGCGCTGTGACCATGGCCGACCACCTCTCCTCCGCCCACGGAAAGCTGCACCTCACCCAGCCCATGGGCCCAGCCTTCGCTGCCCGGCTGGAGGCGGCCATCACCGCCAAGGGCTACAGCCTGCGACCGCACCAGCGGCGCGCAGCGGCGGTCGAAAACCACCTGCTGCTCAGGTCCAGGACCGGCAGCGGCAAGACCGAGGCCGCCTGGCTGTGGGCCTGCCGCCAGACCGCCACCATGCACGCCGCGGGACAGGGCGTGGCCCGCGTCTTTTACACGCTCCCCTACCTCGCGTCGATCAACGCCAACGCGGACCGCACCACTCGGGAACTGGGCTCGGCAGACCAGGTCGGCGTGGCACACGGGCGAGCAGCCGCCTACCACCTGACCAACGCGGTGTGCCCGGAGGACGGGGACGCCGAACGGGTGACCGCCGCGCGCAAAGCAGTGGCCCGGCAGGCAGCCACCCGGCTGTTCAAGGAGACGGTCAGGATCACCACCCCTACCAGCTGCTGCGCGCCGCGCTGGTCGGAGCGGCCCACTCCTCCCTGCTCGTGGACGGAGCGAACTCGGTGTTCATCATGGACGAGTTGCACGCCTACGACACCAAACGGCTCGGCTACATCCTGGCCATGATGAGCCTGCTGGAACGGCTCGGCGGACGTTTCGCCGTCCTGTCCGCCACCCTGCCCGACGCCCTCGCCGAGCTCATCGAAGACACCCTCGCCGGCACCGTGACCCGCACCGACGACTCCGACAGCCACCAGCCAGCCCGGCACCGCATCCGCACCCGCCCCCACCACCTCACCGACCCGGCCGCGATCGCCGAGATCACCGAACGCCTACACAACGGTGAATCCGTCCTCGTCGTCGCAAACAACATCCGCCAGGCCCAGCAGCTCTACGACCAACTCGGCCCCATCGCACGCAGGCTGTTCGGACCGGAGGCCGCGGCCATGCTGCACTCCCGTTTCAAGCGCCGCGACCGCAACCGCTGGAACAGCACATCACCGAACGCCACAGCGTCGACCGCACCCGGAGGGGTGACCGGCTGCCGGGCCTGGTCGTCTCCACGCAGGTTCTCGGAGTCTCCATGGACGTCGACTTCGACGTGCTGTTCACCGCCGCCGCCGACCTCGAAGCCCTGGCCCAGAGATTCGGCCGGGCCAACCGGATCGCCGCCCGGCCCCCGACCGACGTCATCGTGCACGCCGCCCGCTACACCCCGCGCCAGAATGCACCGGGCAAATGGTTCGCCGACGGCATTTACCCGCAGGCCCCCACCCAGGCGGCCTGGCGCATCCTCACCGCACACGACGGACAGCCCGTCGACGAGAACGACATCACCGGATGGCTCAACCAGATCTACGCCACCGACTGGGGCACAGCATGGCGAAAGGACGTGCTCTTCCACCGAGACCAATTCGCCGCCACATTCCTGGACTTCACCTATCCCTTCGACAGCCGCGACGACCTCGCAGAGCGGTTCGATGAACTCTTCGACGGCACCGAAGCCATCCTCACCGAAGACCGCAGCAGCTACGCCGCCGCACTCGACCAAGCACGAGGCCGCGCCGGCCGACTCCTCGCCGACGACTACCTCATCCCACTGCCCGCCAGCGCCGTTCCCCGAGCGCGCTACGACACGGAGTTGAAGGTGTACGTCATCGACGGCGCCTACAGCAGCGAGCACGGGCTCACCGCCGTACGAGATCCGGGTGCCACGTACCGGAAGGAAGAGCTGGCTTGATCGGCGAGGAGGGATCGCAACCTGATCAGCGCAGCCAGATGCGACGGTACTCACGCCGTAGTCGTCGCCCAGGAGGGTTCGAAAAGTGGCGGAGGTGCCGGGCTCAAGGCCGAGGAGTTCCGTCGTCATCAGCCCAGGAGGGTTCGCAACGCCAGCACATGGCGGCGGTGGAAGGCGGTGCGCCGTGTCGTCATCAGCCCAAGAGGGATCGAAACATGACGTCGACCGGATCGCCGCGCATTACCGCCTGGTCGTCATCAGCCCCGGAGGGTTCGAAATCGCATCAGCCGCGTGACCGGGTGGTCACTGCGGGCGGTCGTCATCAGCCCGGAGGGTTCGAAACACCACAACGATGTCGTGATCGCTCAGCCCGTCCATCGTCGTCATCAGCCCCAGGAGGGTTCGAAACATCCAGGTGGGCAGTTCTTCCCACCGAATCGCCGTGGTCGTCATCAGCCCAGCAGGGTTCGAAACGTACTGGTGTACGGCTGGATGTCCACGCTATGCCCGTCGTTATCAGCCCAGGAGGGTTCGAAACGTCCGCACGGGACGGCCCTGAGGGATCATCGGGGTCGCCGTCATTAGCCCAGGAGGGTTCGAAACCAATACGACGGCCGCCTGCTGGAGGTCACCACCGTCGTCATCAGCCCAAGAGGGTTTGAAACGGGATCATGCGGATGTCGGCCGGCTCCAGGACTTTCCCTCGCCATAAGCTCAGGAGGGTTCGAAACCTGAGCCGTAGACGGTCGGGATCGCCGTTCCAGTGGGTCGTTATTAGCCCACGTGCATTCGAAACCTGAGGAAGGCGTGGGTGACCGAGCGCCGCCTCGTCTCGTCATCAGCCCAGGAGATTCCGCAACCGCACCACGGGCAGGGCGATACATAGCAGAGGATCCCCGGTTAGCGAAACCGGGGATCCTCCGCACTATTGGTGGTCCACCGCCATTCCCTGCTCGTCGCGTCGAAAGGCACCATCACGACGACAACCCACAGCTCCACACTCCGATTGGGTCAGCGTGTCGGCGAGCGATCCCTACGCCGCGGCGTAGCTGAGGCGGAACAGGTCCTGGGCACGCTCCAGGTCCCGCTCCGTACGCAGCTGCACCTCCAGGTCGCCTGTGCCGTGGTGACCGAGCCCCGTCACGTCCCGGGTGAGACCGGGGACGATGTCGACCGCCTTCGGGTCGGCCTTGAGGTAGACGAGGAGCTTGGTCTGCTGCGGCGGACAGACGCAGGCGAAGTTCCGCAGCCGCTGATAGGCCGCGTACTGCTTGCGCTGGACCCGGGTGATCCCCTCCCCAAGGCCGAGCAAGACCTCGTCGACCGCCTCTGCCAACTCCGCCAGGGCTCCGCCCTGTACACAGGCAGACCTCGCCCCGGCCCCGCGCCGGCGAATCCGCCTGCCCGTGGCCGAATGCCCGTTGACGGAAGCCACGGTCTCAAGGCCGATGAGGTCGTTGCCGAAGTACCGGTAGCGGACCAGGTCGATCGAGCGCCGGTGCTCACTCACGGCGTGCGCGTCGTAGCGGGTGAAGTCGCCAGCGACACAGATCAGCCGGGGTGCGCTCCACAGGATCTGGGACGCGGCCGACGCCCCGAATCGGTCGCGGACCAGGTTCCGGAAGGCGTCCTTATCGGCCATGAGCCACGCCATGTAGTACAGGCCCTGGTTGATCACACCGGCATCCGTACCGCGCTTGTACTCCACGACGACGGGTGCAAAATTCTCGTCGACTCCCAGCGAGTCGATCCGCCCGCCATCGACACAGTCGATGACGTACTCGCTCGCCAGGAACCGCACACCCAGCATCGTCTCCATGTGCGCCTCGATGAGGTCCTGCACGTCCGCCTCTACCTCAGCAAGGCGCGGCGGGACCTCGGTCACGCCGCTATTCGTCGTGTGGAACAGCTTCAGGCCCGACACCTTCCCCTCCTCGGCTCGGTGATCACCAACGCCGATCAGGTACGGGTTTGTTTCCGCGAGGGGCTTCGGAGGCGTGAAGGTAGTGTGAGATCGTACGTACGGCCCGGCCGGAGAAAGCACGCGTCCCCCGGCCACCGGGAATCTACGATTCCCCCATGTATCCCCCGGGCCTCGGGGGACAGCGCAAGGAAGCTGCGTTTATGCAGGTCAGCCCCCGTAGCTCAGTGGATAGAGCACGTGCCTTCTAAGCGCCTGCTCTATCACAGCCCATGCAACTTGCGGAGAATTCGCCTCTATGCTCCAGAGCATCATTCTTCGACTTCTCCAGGACAGCGAACGCAAATGACTCCCAGAGCACCGTTCGGATCGAGACTCGACCAGATACGGGTGATACCGGCTGGCCCGGTTCCGCAATGCCTTGTCAACTGACGCGACGGCGAGGATTACCGCCATACCCGAAAGTGCCACGTTTCGAATC
Organism: Streptomyces sp. DG2A-72; assembly: GCF_030499575.1. NCBI lineage: Bacteria > Bacillati > Actinomycetota > Actinomycetes > Kitasatosporales > Streptomycetaceae > Streptomyces > Streptomyces sp. DG2A-72. Next base: position 10,173,923 of record NZ_JASTLC010000001.1, on the reverse strand, counting down.
GACGTGCACGACAGGGGGCTGAGGCCGACTCAATCGCCGGGATGCGTGTGCGGTTTCACCAGGCCGCCGCTGTCGGGGGCGAGGTTCGCCTCGGTCGGGGAGATCCAGAAGTTGACGTTGACGGCCGCGAAGTCCGCCTGTGTTTGACCGGACCTGGGCAGGTCGGGACCGTTCTTGAAGGCCCGCAAGTGCCATAGGGGAGTAGCAGTCGCCGCTGCCCTGGGGCAGCGCGTCGGCGGGTTCCTCGGCGATCTGGAGCAGCAGGTGGCAGTCGAAGCCGTCGCGGAAGAAGGCGCCGAGCCCGCCGTGGGCGTAGCGGGCCGACCACACGGTCGACTCGAGACAGAAGGCGCGGAGGCTCTCGAGGCCCCGCGGGCTCCGCAGGTTGGCTATGTAACGGCTCAGAACTTCCTTGACCGTTTGTCGTCGGTAGTTGCTTGACGGCTTTCGGGTTCCGCAGCGCTACGAACCAGCGACTACGCACTCGCTGTGTCACGACTCGCCGAGCCCGTGGGCACCTCCGCACCGCTCAACTCTGAAGCCCCGCGACAACAGTGATCTCTTGCGTCCGGGGGTCAGGTCGCGACCAGTGCCAGCCCAAGCCTGGCACACGCGCGCAGCAGGCGTTGGCGTCCGTCGTTGCACACGATGAGGACGGCGTGGTGACGGTCTCGATGGACCAACGCCGTGGCTATCCAACGCATGTTCGACCCCTGTTGGGCATGGGCGATCGGTGGCGAGCCGCCGGCGGGTATTGCCCAGCCCAGCCCCTGGCTCGACTTCCGGCCGGGTGGTGACGTGGTGAGCAGCCCGACCGACTCGGCGGTGAGGAAGTCGGGCCCGTCGGTCAGGAAGAGCCGCACGAATCGGGCCCAGTCGGCCAGCGAGACATGAAGCCGACCGGCCGGCGTCATCACCGGTGGGTTGTCCGCCGGATGCGGCAGGCTCATCTCGTTCGGGGCAATGGCCTCTCCGCGGCCAAGCATCACCCATCGGGGCCGATGCCCCCACGGCTGGTCACCGGACGGCGGCCCGAACCCGGCACTGGACATGCCCAGCGGGTGCAGAATCTCGCGGCCCATCGCGCTGTCAAATGGCTCCCCCGTGACCCGCTCGATGGCCGCTCCCGCGATGGTGTAGCCAAGGTTGGAGTACAAAAATCTCCCGTATCGCACCGGGGGCGCGGCCAATGCGCGAGCGGCCACCTCGGTGCGCTGATCTGCCGGCGACTCCTCTTTGGAGTAGGCCGCTTTCAAGTCGGCCTGAGTCAGATTGCCGGCCAGGCCGGCGAAGTGGCTGAGCAGGTCGGTGATGGTGACTGTCTGCCAGGCTGGATGCGGCTTCGGGTCAAGGTCGCAGAACAGTTCGGAAACGGTGTCTTCCCATGTCGCCTGGCCTCGCTGGACCAGCCTCGCCCACAGTGCCGCGGTCATGGATTTGCCGCAGGAGCCGATATGCCATGTGTCAGCCTCGCCGACAGGATCGCTGCCACCGCGAACCCGCGTTCCGGTCGCAGCCATCAGGACACTGTCCGCGGTCACCACCGCTGCCGCGATGCCGGGCAGCCCGTGTTGCTTGTGGAACGACCGTAACCGCGCCGTCAGATCATGGGGGTTCGCTGTCATGACGGGCCTCCTGTGGGGACTCTCTGATGTCGATGGCGGCACATAGCATCGCCAGCAACGGAACGACGTTCTCGCTGCGGATCGCGTAGGTGGCCCGCACCGGCTGGTAGATCACACCTGCCGCGAGCAGCTCCTTGAGGTGATGAAAAAGCTGGCCGGTTGACGGCTGGTCGAGCCGGCGTGCCAGCTCCGCGGTCGCGACCTCGCCGCCGATCAACTCAGCGACGATCCGCAACCGCAGAGGGCTCGCGAGCGCGCTGAAGAGGGCGGCGGACCTTTCGCCGGTGCCGTCGAGAATGTCCGGCCAACCGCGAATGATCTGCCAGGCCACCGTGCCGTTGTCCCCCGGCCCAGATCCGGAGTAGGTGACATGTGGCTCATCGTCAACCGCGACAGCCGGAACGGGTCTCTTCCCCTCCAGCCGCTCGACGCGTTGAGCCAGTTCAGCCACCAGCCGAGCCAGATCCTCACCCATCATTCGAAATACGATACTCCGAAGTTACGGAATAAGAAAGCATCAGCTCCTCCCCTCCCTTCGGAACCGAGGAGACCCCACTTGCCCGTTTCGGGGCCCTGCTCCCAGCAGGGCCGACCACGCCGGGTATCACCGATGTCCAGCGCCTCGGGCTCCGGCAGGAGCGCTTCGACGACCTCTCGGGCCTGGACACGAAAGGCGTCCATCACCATCGGCCATGAGTGGTCGACGTGACGACACACACTCGACGTCACGTTCCGTAAACAATTAGCAGCAAACAATTACTTTTAGTGACGGAATGGAACGGCGCGTGAGGCCCGGATTCCCGCCGGACGCACCCCTTCACGCCCCCACCCGGAATGAACCCCTGGCCAGGAGGAGTGCCCGTCAGACCGATGGTGACGCCGCCGCGTCAACGCAGCGCGCCCCGCCCTGCACGTTGACTGGGCAGGACGGGGCGGGGGCCGCGGCCCTATGGCGCGGGTTCGTAGGTCACGGTCGTGCCGGGGCACGCTTCAGCGAGTTGGGTGAGTGCTTCGAGTTCGGCGGCGTCGGCGGTCAGGCCCCAGCGGAGTTTGGTCGCGATCCACTCCGAGGCGTACCGGCACGTGACCTCGACGGTCGGCGGCAGCCACTCGGCCGGGTCCTGGTCGGACTTGCTGCGGTTCGAGGCCGCCGAGACGGCGACCAGGGAGGGATGGACGGCCAGATCGTTGGCGTACGTCTCACGCCGCTCGGCGGTCCACTGGGACGCTCCGGAGTCCCAGGCCTCGGCGAGCGGCACCATGTGGTCGACGTCCAGGGCGGACGCCGAGGTGAGCCACTTGGAGTCGTAGTACGACCACCAGCGCCCGCCCGAGAGCTTGCAGCCGGGGAGGATCTGAGGCCGGTCGACCGCCTCGGCGAGCAGCACCTCCGCTCGGGTGTTGCAGCCGTCGGTGGGGTTCTGGCCAGCGTTCCAGTGCTTGAAACTCGTGCGCTGATAGCCGTCCCGCACCTCCGCGGCGGACGGGAGGAGGCGGACCGAGGTCGCCATCGGAAGCGTGTAGATCTCGACGGAACGATCCTGCGCTTGGGCCGGAGTGGGTGTCGCGAAGGACGCGAGGACGAGTGCGGCCGCGATCGCGGCTCGCCTGATGTTATTGATCACATATCGGACAATTGACTGCTCGCACCTCGTTCGAGGGATTTGACTCGAACGAATGAGCCAGATGGGTGCGTGAGTTCACCAGACAGATGTGCCATCCGCCACCCGATGGGGGGTCAGCCGGTCCAATGGCCCGATGTGAACGCCACCGCGAGCACCACCATCAGCGGAGCCACCGCGCCGACATACGCCTCCTTCACCCACCCGCGCCGCAGGCTCCAGGCCGGCCCACAGCGGCCACCAGAGCAAGCTCGCGCGCGGGATGGACAGGTACCAGTACGAGGCCCCCAGGGCCCAGAGACCGATCCCGACGTAGACGGCCTCCGGCCAGCGGCGGTGGAACAGCAGCACAAGGAGCGGCAGGATCCCGACCGCCATAGCGACCAGCTCCAGCTGGAACTCACCGGCACCTGAGCTGGTACCCCTGTCGTCCGCGTCGCGTTCTCGTGCAGTCCGATGCGGAGTACGCCTCACGCACCACGGGCTGCCTCGACAGATCGACCACGGGTCGATAGGCACGCGAAGCTCCTGGCAGAGACGGGCGACCTTGGTCAGAACCCGTTACTGCCAGGAGCTTTGCCTTTTCATACACCTGAATCCGCCAACAGCCCAACCACACCATCAGGTTGGAGAGGGCTCACCGGCGGGAGTTACGGCTGTGGATCAGAGGGAGGCGTGGAAGCTGACGTGGTTGTACTGGCCGGCGGAGCCCAGGACCTCGTTCTTGACGGCGTCGAGCTGGGCCAGGACATCGGCGTCACTGACCGCCGTGGGGCCGACGACGAGGCTAGCGTGCGGGTTCAGGCCGCCGGAGACGTTGTCGAGCTCGACGTCGGAGATCTCAACGGTCTCAACCTGGGGAGCGGAGTTCATGAGGAAACTTCCCTTCGTATGGATGATCCACAAGGGGGGTGGCCCCGCTGGGGACAGATATGCGGGCCTCTGCCGCGGAGGGGCGTGCGGCCCCCGTTTCCGGAGACTTTCGTGCAGGCCCCGCAGCGCAACGGATCAAAGCACGGAGCGCGTCGGGCATCCAACCAACCGACACACGCACCCGGGAAGTTGAACGAACAGGCGACGCATCCGTGCAGGCACACACACGGCTTGGGGGCAGCCTCTCCACATGGCACGCGACACCGGCACCCCGCCCGGTATTGCCACCACGTCCTCGAACGGGACACTCCGCACCAACAGAGCATCACGCGGCAGGCGCTTGTGCAGATCCATCGCGTGCTGCGCCGCAGTTGCGCATGCGATGTGCAGATTCACCGAAGCCGGAATACCACTGCACCTCAGACACCGACCGTTGCCGCTCGGTGGCATGCCGTATGCCCAGCTCCGGACGGCCCAGGTCGAGCACAGGACCTGCCCTGCGGCAACGGCGTGGAGACCAGCCGACTTCGCCTACGATCAGTCGCCTTGCTGCTGTGGGACCACCGCCACACCCAATGATCAGGAGATCGGCTACTCTCGTCGAGCCGTCTGCTCCGCTGCCCGCCCAGCAGGCAATCCGGGCCACTGACGGTGGCTGCGGCCGCGAGGCGGGGTTTGCAGGCGGCGCTTTCCACTACGTAGCAGCCGTCCAGGCTCAGCATTTGCGGCGCAGAGCGCCAGGCTCGTGCGGATCGGACACGGCCCTGGCGCGGTGCGACGCGTTCAGCTCTGGAGCTCGCGTAGGTACTTCGCGAACTTCTCCAGGCCGTCGATGTTGCGCGGCCCGCTGATGCCCTCGTTGTAGTTGAGGATGAAGAAGTTGTTCTTCCTGACGGCGGGCAACTCCTTCGTGTGGGGGACTTCTTCAGGAAGTCGATCTTCTTCTTGGCGGGCAGGTCGCCGTAGTCGAGGATGATGATGACTTCCGGCTCTGCTTTGGCGATTGCCTCCCAGTTCACCTGGGTCCATCGCTCCTCGAGGCCGTCGAAGATGTTCTTGCCGCCGGCGGTTTTGATGATGTCGTTGGGCGGGACCTGGTTGCCCGCGGTGAAGGGCTGGTCGGTGCCCGAGTCGTAGAGGAAGACCGGGACCGGATCGCCCTTGGGCGCCTTCGCCTTGACGGCCTCCACCCGCTTCTTCAGCCCACCGACGACCTCATCCGCCTTGTCCTCGACCTGGAAGATCTTGCCGAGTCGATCGAGGTCGGTGTAAAGGGCCTCGAACGGCGTGTGCTTCTCCGGGTACTTGGGATAGTTGAAGCAGCTCTCGCTGTGCATGAAGCTCTGGATCCCAAGCTTGTCCAGGATCTCCGGGGTGATGCCCCGCTCATCCTTGAAGCCGGAATTCCAACCGGCCACGACGAAATCGGACTTGGCCTCGACGACGAGTTCCTTGTTGAGGAGATCGTCGCTGAGCATCTTCACCTTGGCGTAGTCGCTCGCCCACGGCGACTCCTCCACCGACGGGTTCGCCGGGGGCATCACGTAGCCATACACATGGTCGGCCAGGCCGAGGCTGAACAGCTTGTCGGCGCTTCCGCCTTCGTACGCCACGGCGCGCTTCGGGATCGTGTATTCGACCGGCTCACCGCACCTGTTGACGGTGACCTTCTCGGACGCCTTGGCATCCGATTCCACCTCGGCGCCGCAGCCGCTGAGCAGCAGCGCAGCCGCGAGCGCGGAGCCGAGGATGGTGTGCTGCCGCACCGAGCCGGGAGATCGAGTCATGGTCATGACGTGGTGGTGCCTTTCACAGGGAGGAGGTGAGCGAATACAACAACTGCGGGTCACCCGTCAGCGGGTGGGACACGATGCTGGCCTTGACCCCGAACACCTCGTCGACGAGTTCCGTGGTGAGTACGTCCTCGGGCGTGCCGGTGGTGACGAGGCGGCCTTCGCAGAGCACGCCGAGGCGGTCGCAGGCGGCCGCGGCGAGGTTGAGGTCGTGCAGCACGACGAGGACGGTGAGTCCCGAGCCGCGCAGGAGCGAGAGCAGTTCGACCTGGTGGCGTACGTCGAGGTGGTTGGTCGGCTCGTCGAGTACCAGGATTTTCGGCTCCTGGACGAGTGCCCGGGCCAGCAGGACACGCTGGCGTTCCCCGCCCGAGAGTGTCAGGACTCCGCGTCGGGCGAGGTGGCGGATGTCGAGTTGGTCCATCGCCCGTTCGCACAGCTCCCACTCCCGGCGGCTGAGCGCCTGGTTGCCCTGAAGGTGGGGGGCGCGTCCGAGTGCGATGACCTCTTCGACCGTGAAGTCGAGGTCGACGGCGCCGTCCTGGGTCATGGCCGCGATGACCTGCGCGGAGCGGCGCATCGTCAGGCGGGAGAGTTCGCCCTCGCCCACCCAGACGGTGCCGGAGCTGGGGCGCAGTGCGCGGTACACGCACCTGAGGGCGGTGGACTTGCCGCTGCCGTTCGGACCGACCAGGCCCACGACCTGGCCGCTCTTCACGTCCAGGGACAGGTCACGCACCAGGCTCTTGCCGTCGGTCACCACCGAGAGCCCGTCAAGTCTGAGGTCCATCTCAGCGGCCTCCGAACATGTAGCCCTTGCGGCGCATCAAGGTGATGAACACCGGCACCCCGACGAGTGCGGTGATGACGCCCAGGGGCAGCTCGCGCGGTGCCACCAGCGTCCTGGACACCAGGTCGACCCACACCATGAAGATCGCTCCGGCCAGTGGCGCCACGGCCAGCACGCGGGCATGGGTGGCGCCGACGACCATGCGCACCAGGTGGGGCATGACCAGTCCGACGAAGGCGATGGCGCCGCTGACGGCGACCATCACCCCCGTCACGAGCGAGGCCAGGACAAGCAGGGCCTTGCGGTGCCGATCGGGGCTGATGCCCAGGCTCGCGGCGGTCTCGTCTCCGAGCGCCAAGACGTCCAGCGCCCGGCCGTACCGGTACAGCACCACCAGGCCGAGAATGACGACCACGGATACGACCGGAAGGGCACCCCAGGTCGCGGCGCCGAAGCTGCCCATCGTCCAGTACAGGACCATGCTGGTCGCCTCGCTGTCCGGCGCGAAGTAGATGATCAGGCTCATCACCGCTTGGAAGCCGAGCGACATGGCCACGCCCGTCAGGACGAGACGCAGCGGGGAGAGCGCGCCCCGGCTGGAGGAGGCGACGTACACCAGGAGCGACGCGATCAGGGCCCCGATGAAGGCACCGGCCGACACCGCGTAGATGCCCAGCGCCGCCAGTCCCCCGGTGACCGTGACGCCGACAGCTCCGACGGACGCACCCGAGGAGACGCCCAGCACGAAGGGGTCGGCGAGCGCGTTGCGCACCATGGCCTGGATGGCCACGCCGATCGCGCTCAGCCCGGCCCCCACGAGCGCCGCGAGCAGCACCCGTGGCGTACGGATCTGCCAGATGATCTGGTACGTGGTCACCTCGTCCGCCGCGATGCGGCCGCCGCTGACAGCCGCCCACAAATACCGTGCGGTCTCCCCCGGCGTGATCACGGCGGCCCCCAGACCGATGGCCACCACAACCGAGGCGAGGAGGACGACGAGCAGAACGGCGCAGGCCAGCACCAGGCCCTTACGGGAGGCGAGCCGGCCCTTCGCGCCCGTTGCGGGTTCGAGGGGTGCCGCGTCGGCTGATGTATCGGCGCCGCTGCTCGCCGATGGCGCGGAAGTCGCGGGCGGTGACATAGAACTCGGCCTTCCAGGTTGAACGGAACGTACTCATCAGGCGTGTGGCGTCCGCCCGTCACCCCGGGCGGACGCCAGTACTGCGCCGGCTACGCGGAAGCAGGCGCGCCGCTTGTCTCTTCCTCGTCCGCCTGGCCCGCGCGATGCACCAGGACGGCGGCCCCCAGCGCCAGGACGACGAGGGCACCGAAGACGATGGCGACGCCCGGGTAGCCGGCCAGACCGAGGCCGGCGCCTCCCAGGGCCGCACCCACGAACACTCCGAGGCTCTGCCCCGCGGCGTTGAGGCTCAAGGCCGAGCCACGCAGCGAGCCGCACCGCCGGACGAGGAGGCTGACGGCGCACGCGGCCACCACCGCGTGACTGGCCGCGTGCAGCGACGTCAGCACGAGGGCGAGCGGAAGCCAGTGCGTGAAGTAGAAGCCCACAACGGAAGCCAGTGCCGCGACCAGACCGATGACCAGCATGCGCTCGGTGCTGATCCGGGGCTCGGCGGCGTTCGTGATCCGCCCCGTGAGGAGGTTGCTCACGAAGAATGACGCGCCGCTCAAGGTCCAGACGAACGCGAAGAGCGCGGGGTCGAGTTCGAAGCGCTCGTCGTAGTAGGCCGCCAGGTAGGCGAGGTAGCCCATGAACACCGCGGTGCGGAGCAGTGAGATGAGGAGCAGGGGCACCACTGCGGGCATGGCTCCCAGGGCCTTGAACGACGCGAGGTAGCTCAGGCGCTCCTCTTTCGCGGTGTCCTCGGCGGCCTTGTTCCTGCCCCGCACGTAGAACACCACGGCGAGCAGGAGTGAGGCCGCGGTCACGGCGACGAGGTCTCCCTCCCAGCCCCAGAGCAGGGCGGGCAGGGCCACGACCGGTGCCGCGAGCATCGCGGTCATCGACTGCGTCGCGGTGACCAGGGTCGCCGCCCGGCCGGCCGCCTTGCCGGTGCCGAAGCGGTCAGCGGCCGCCGCGGTGAGGGCCGGGTTCAGTACGGACGTACTGGCGCCGACCAGCAGGCAGAACACCGCCAGCAGGATGAAGTCGCCGCTCGCGCCCAGCGCCGCCGATACGCCCAGAGCGGCGAGCCCGCCCGCAGCGGCCCATTCCTTGCGCACCCGGTCGATGAAGGGAGCGAGGGCGGTGCCCACCAACAGGGCCGCCAGGCCACCCAGTCCACGCAGTCCGCCCATCGCGGCGACGCTGCTGCCGGCCTCGTCGGAGATCGGCACCAGGTACGTGCTGAAGATGGTGAACGGCAGCAGGCCGACCGCGGAGGCCAGCAGGACCGGCCACAGGGTACGGGCCATCCGCAGATCGCTCGGCAGCGGCTCCTCCGCCTCGGCGCTCTCGCGGTCCGTCGCGGAGTCCTTGGCGTCGATGCTCACGCACCCTCCTCATCCGCGAGCACCGGCTTGTCGGCCCGGTAGCGGTACATGAGCGTCGGGTCGGCGCTGAACTGCGAGAAGGGGAAGGGCTCAGCGTTCAGAGCGGTGACCCCGGCGGGCAGGAACGCGCGGGCGACGGCGCTGCCGGTCTGCGCGTAGACGACCAGCGGCACGCCCTGTTCCCGGCAGTGCTCGAGGATGAGGTCGAACGTGCCGTTGCTCAGGGTCATGCCGGTGGCCACGACGGCATCGGCCTCCTTGAGCACCTCGGTCATGTCGTCGGTGACCTGCTCACCCCACTGGGTGGTGCGCAGGTTCAGATCGCAGGGCAGGCAGACGCCGCCCCGGTCGCGTATCGCCGCGACCAGCGGATTCACCACTCCGATCAGCGCCACCTTGGCGCCCGGCTCGATGTCGAGAAGCCCGGCGATGGCGGCGTCACGGGCCCGTGCACGTACCTCCGGAGTGCCGTCGGGCAGCGTGACCGGCTCGGCGTCCGCGGCCTCCCGGTGCGGCCGCACCTGGGCGAGGTAGGCGTCGAGGGCGGCGATACGGACCGGGTCCGACTCGTTGCGCAACAGCGTGTCCAGCGGGTAGCCGGAGGCGTTCTCGCAGAAGTCCGGGGCGAGTTCACCGGCCTCGAAGGAACAGGCACCGAAGGACTGGCCGACGCGGAGCACGAGGTAGTGATTGTGGTAGGTGACCTGACTCCCGGCCAGCCGGGTGGTGTGGTAAAGCCAGAACGCACTGGTGACGGACAGATCCTTGGGATCGGGGCCGTAGGCTCCCGACAGCACGGCGTCGGTCAGTTCGGCGACTGTCTGGGGCTTGGGGTGTGACATTTCCAGTTCTCTCGTCGGAGTTGTCGGTGCTGTCATGAAAGTTCGGCCAACGTCTCACCGCCGCAGCTGAGTTACCGGAGGCTGCCAGCTGTCACCCGAGGCACGGAGATCGGGCCAGGAGGTCGTGGACCAGGGATGTCTCAGCTCTTCGAGAGAGGTGATCTCATGCGGCTTGAGGCTGTCGATGTCCTGGGCTTCCGCGTGCCTGGCGTAGGCGCTTTCGACATAGCGGTGGCCTGTGTCGGCGGCGATGAAAACGTAGGTGCGGGAGTCGTCCCTGCGGCGCTCCCACTGGGTGGTCAGGTAAGCCGCACCGGTCGACAGGCCGGCGAATATGCCGCTGGCCCGAAGGAGTTCGACTGCGCCCGAGAGCGCGCAGTCGAAGTTGACCCAGTGAATCCTGTCGTACAGCTCGTGCCGGACGTTCTTGAATTCAATGGCGCTGCCGATCCCGGCAATGATCATGTCCGGGTCCGATACGTGCTCGGAGCCGAAGGTGACGCTGCCGAAAGGCTGCACGCCGACCAGGGACACCTCCCGGCCCGCCTCGCGCAGATACGTGCCGATCGCGCCGGTCGAAGCACCCGAACCCACCCCGCCCACCAGGGCCAGCGGTCCGGCAGGCACCTCTTGGTCGATCACTTCGGCCACGTCGCGGTAGCCGTAGTAGTGGATGCTGTCGTGGTATTGCTGCATCCAGTGGTACGACGGGTTTGCCTCGAGGATCTCGGCGATTCGGCGGACTCTCAGTTCCTGGTCGAGGCGCAGGTTCTTCGAGGGCTGAACCTGCTCCAGGGTGACGCCGAGAATTTCCAGTTGCACGCGAAGGGTCCGGTCCACCGTGGTGGATCCCACGATGTGGCACTTCATGCCATAGCGGTGGCAGGCGAGCGCCAGCGCCTGTGCGTAGATTCCGCTTGAGCTGTCGATGAGGGTGTCGCCGGGTTTGACGGCACCGGACTCCAGGAGGTGGCGAACGGCCCCCAGAGCCGAATAGATCTTCATCGTCTCGAACCGCAGGCAGACCAAGTCCGGCTGCAGGGATATGAGATCGGGCCTCTTGACCGCTTCCGCTATGTGCTCCTGCATTACCGTCCCCACGTCAGGCGGCCATGTTCCGGCGCATCCTGAACAGGTACGTCTGCACGTTGTCCGTATCCCAGGTCTGCCGGTGGATCACCTCGGGAGCGAATCCGGACTCGATGGCGTACTTGATGATGTCCCGGATGTCCGCGGTGTTGGAGACGATCAGGTAGACCTCGCCGTCGTCCGCGAGCAGATCGCGCTGCACGATCTGGTCGAAGAACCGCACCGCGATGTCTTTCCCCACGCAGACGTTCCGCACCACGGTCGGGTCGTCGCTGACCGTCTCGCGAACGGCCGGTGGATTGAAGGTGATGACGTCGACCTTGGCGGAATCCGGGAGTTCGTCGAACAGGTCGGACACGAGCGGGTGGAAGGCTGTGCCCGGACGCTCACCGACGATACGGGCGTAGTGATCGGCAACCGCCTTCACACTGTCCGGGTCAACGTCGATCGCGTAGATCTCACGGGCTTCCCTGATGCCGGCGGCCACTGCCTCGACGCCGAGACCGACGCCCATCGCCGCGTACGACCTGCCGGCCACCGGGATGGTGCCGTCGAGCAGCCGGTCATGGACCATCCGACTCGTCTCACCCGGCATGAAGACACCGGGCGGCAGCTCGAACGACCAGCCGTTGTACGTGTACATCCGGTGCGTGTGCAGCTCCGGCTTGGGCTTGTTCACGGCGAGGATCTCGTCCGCCGGAAGCGTGTGCGGAAGGCTCTCGTGGAGCGCCCAGAGGTCCGTGCTGATGGGAATGCCCGAAATGGTCGTGGTACGGCCGTGGTTCTGCTCACCCATGCTGGCTCCTCGTACTGGACGTGGACTGGGGGACCCAAGCCGAGAGCATCACAGCTAGTGAAAATGATTGTCAAGACCGATTACAGCCGCCCCTTGGGCAACATCGCGCCACTCCTGGCCCCATCAGGGGCAACTGTCAGACGACGCGCGACCCGGCAGGGATACCCCCTTGCCCACGGCACCAAGATTATGTAAAAACGATTGTCACTTTCATCTGCTGCCCTGCCGACACATTCGCGGTCCAGTCGACGGGCCGGAAGCCATGAGAGGAGTTCCGTGAAGCTGACCCAGAAGGTCGGACCGCGACATCGTCCGCTGCGACAGGGGCCGTCCGGAACGGGAGTGGGGACCGCCTTCGGGACATTCGGCGAACTGCTTCAGGGGGTACTTCCCGAGAGGGACGGGGACTTCCTGGTCACGTTGCCCGTCGCCCGATGGACGAGGGCGACCTTCCGGCCGGATCCCGGCTCGACCGATCTGGTGGTCCGGCCGGCCCAGAAGCAGAAGGCACTGCGACTGGCTCGAATGATCGTTGAGGAGGCGGAGCAGACGACGGGAGGCTTGCTGACCGTCAACAGCGTGATCCCGGAAGGCAAGGGGCTGGCCAGTTCCTCGGCCGATCTGGTCGCGACCGCTCGGGCGGTGGGGCAGGCTCTGCACCTCAGGATGCCCGCCTCCCGGATCGAGCGGTTGCTGGCGCGGATCGAGCCGACCGATGGCGTGCTCTACCGGGGCATCGTCGCCTTCCACCACCGCACCGTGCGCCTGCGCGCGGTCCTCGGATCCCTGCCGGCCATGGCCGTGATCGGAATCGACGAGGGCGGAGCCGTCGACACGGTCGACTTCAACCGCATCCCCAAGCCGTTCACGGCCGCCGACCGGCAGCAGTACGCGCGCCTGCTGGACCGGCTCACCGTCGCCATACGCTCCCGTGACCTCGCCGAGGTGGGCAGGGTCGCCACCCGGAGTGCACTGATGAACCAGGCGCTCCGGTACAAGCGGTCTCTGGAGCCCATGCGCGACATCTGCCGCGAGGTCGGCGGCCTGGGCGTCGCGGTGGGCCACAGTGGCACGACTCTGGGCGTGCTGCTGGACACCGCGGACCCCGCGTACACACACCGCGCCACCGCGGCTGCGCAGGCGTGCACGGAGCTGGCGGGAAACGTCGCGGTCTACCGGACCCTCAGCTTCCCGAACACCCTCTGTACCGAGCCCGCCCTTCCCGTTCCGGTGTGAACCGGCTCAGGGCAGGTCGAAGGGCAAGGTCATGCCGTCGAGTGCGCGGGCGGACGGGAAGTCGTCGCTCTCGGGGAGCATTCCGGTCGCGTCAAGGACGATGCGGCGCAGGCGCTGGGTGTTCTCGGCGAAGACCTTGAAGACCTCTTCCTGGGAGACGCTCTCCACCGCGTCGATGCCCGCATCCAGATCGGTCACGAGGGCCACGGCTGCGTAGCCGAGGGCGAGTTCACGAGCCAGGACCGCCTCGGGGTGCCCGGTCATGTTCACCAGCGACCAGCCGGCCGCCGCGAACCACCGCGACTCGGCGCGAGTGGAGAACCGGGGCCCCTCGACCACGACCATCGTGCCGCCGTCGACCGCCTCGATCCCGGCTGCGGCGGCTGCTTTGAGGAGCGCCTCGCGGCCGTGCTCGCAGTAGGGATCGGCGAACGAGACGTGGACGGCGCCCTCGTCGTAGAAGGTCTGGATCCGGCCGCTGGTCCGGTCCACCAGCTGGTCGGGAACCACGATGGTGCCCGGGCCCAGCTCGCGCCGGAGGGAGCCGACCGCGCAGGGGGCCAGGATCTGGCGCACGCCGACGGACCGCATCGCCCAGAGGTTCGCCCGGTAGTTGATCTTGTGTGGCGGGAGGCGGTGACCACGGCCGTGCCGGGGCAAAAACGCCACCCGCCGTCCCGCGACCGTGCCCACCATCAGGGCATCGGATGGTGGACCGTACGGCGTGCCGATCCGGACCTCTTCCGCGTCGGCCAGCAGTTCGTAGAAGCCACTGCCTCCGATCACGCCGATCTCGGCCACAGGGGTATTGCCGCTGACGCTCATGCCCGTGCTTCCTTTCCCCGTCTTGTCCGTTGGTGCAGCCGTATGTCGTCCAGCGCCGGGACGGTCGGGTGCCCGGCCACCTCCGGGCCGCGCGGGTCTCCGGGGCGCCGTACGGCCACAGCCCTCCACCCCACGGCGGTGGCCGCGTCCAGTTCCTCTCCGACGTCGCTGAAGAAGACCGTTTCGTGTGCGGGGACGCCGATGGCACGCGTGATGGCCCGGTAGGACTCCGGGTCCCGTTTGCCGCCCGCGCTGGACAGGTCGAAGTAGCCGTTCAGGAGGACGCTGAGGTCGCCGTGGTTGCTGTGCGCGAACCAGTCGCGCTGAGCCGCCTCCGACCCCGAGGAGTAGATGTGACGAGCGATACCCGACTGCCGCCATCGGGCCAGGGCCGCGGGCACGTCGTCGTAGACGTGGCCGGTGAGTGTGGCGCGGGCGTAGCCCTCAGCCCAGATGAGCCCCTGGATCCTCTTCAGCGGGGGTGCCTTGACGTCCTGGTCGGACCAGGACGTCAGCGCCTCGACGGCCCCGCCCTCGTCCAGTTGGGGATCACCGGTGTGGATCCGTAGCTCTTCCATCAGCTCTGCCCACGCAGGCTCGCCCCGGTGGGCCGCAAACCAGCTGGCGAAGCGCTCCCGCGCGTATGGGAAGAGCACGTCGTGCACGTGGGAGGCGGAGCCGGTCGTCCCCTCGATGTCGAGGACCACCGCCCGCACCGCCGACAGGATCACGTCGCCGCTTCCGGCGCCAAGAGCGCGTCGAGTCGGGGAAAGCGCTGGGCGATGGGGTCGCCGGTGAAGTCGCCCACCCAGCCGTCCTCCTTCTCGAAGAAGCGGATCGCGGCGAACTCCGGGCGCGGACCCATGTCGAACCAGTGGCGGGTGCCCGCCGGTACGGAAAGCAGGTCGCCCGCCTCGCACACCACCGCGTGGACCCGGCCGTCGAGGTGAAGGTAGAAGCACCCGGTGCCGTGGGCGAAGAAGCGCACCTCATCCTCGGCGTGCCGGTGCTCTTCGAGGAAGGTGGAGCGCGCCTTGGCCGCCCGTTCCTCCCACTCCGGGCTCTCTTCCGGGTGGAGTTGAGCGACGTCCACCAGTTGCAGCCCTTCCCGCGCGCACAGTTCGTCAATTTCGGTGCGGTAGCGGGACAGCACGTCCTCCTGGCTGGTGTCCGGTGCGATGGTGCCGCGCAGCGGCCAGCGGCCGAACCCCACCGAGCAGCCGCGCAGGGCCTCCGCGATGCGCTCGTGGTCCCGGGTGCGCAGCAGCACGCTCTCGGGGTCGTCCTCCGGCATGACCTGAAGCAGCGTCATGAGATCAGCCTTCCTTTCCTTCCGCAGGTAGCGCGGATCCGGCGAGTAGCAGCAGCTGGCAGATCGATTCCAGGCATTCCAGCCGGTTGCGGGCCTGGGCGAGGTCGCGTCCCCATGTGGTGATGCCGTGGTCGGTGATGAGCAGGGCAGGAGGTGCATGTGGCGTGGCAGCCAGATGGTCGGCCACGTCCGCGGCGATCCGCGGAACCTCGGGCCAGTTGGGGAAGACGGGAACCTCAGTGCGCGTCGGGTCGGCCAGGCCCAGGCCCTTGAGCAGCTCGAGCCGCTCGATGCGCAGCGAGGTCAGGCGCGTACGGTGGCCGGTGCGGCACGCGACGGCCGTGGCGTATGGGGAGTGGACGTGGATGACCGCACTCGCGTCCGTGGTCCGGTAGATCGCGGAGTGGATCGTCGTCTCGGCCGACGCCCGCAGCAGCCCCGGGGCCGCCTCCTCTCCCGTGTCCGCCCGCACGACGACCATGTCCTCGGCAGTCATGTCCCCCTTGTCCCGGCCGCTGGCGGTGATCAGGGCGGCCCCGCCGGGCAGGCGCACCGAGAGGTTACCGGCGGTGCCCGGCATCCAGCCGCGCTCGTACAGGGCCCTTGAGACCGCCGCGAGTTCACCTCCGACGCGTACTCGTTCGCCATCGTCGACGGCGGTATGAGTCATTCCGACACCTCGCTCGGACAACTCGTGCGGTGCGAACCGTGGGGCCGGAACACCCGGTCCTCGGAGACAATCGCGGTGACCAACTCGGCCGGGGTGACATCGAAAGCGGGGTTGAACACGGCGGCACCAGCGGGGGCGGCCTCAATTCCCGCGAATCCCGTCACTTCGCTCGAGTCGCGCTCCTCGACCACGATCCCCGAACCGTCGGCCAGCTCGCGGTCCCAGGAGGACTCCGGAGCGACGATCACGAAGGGAATGCCGTGCCGCGCGGCGGCGACCGCGAGACCATACGTGCCGATCTTGTTCGCCACATCCCCGTTCGCGGCGATGCGATCGGCCCCCGCCAGCACGCAGTCCACCATCCCCCGGGCCATGGCAGCGGCAGCGGCGGAATCCACGCACAGCCGGTACGGCACGCGTGCCTCACCCAACTCCCATGCGGTGAGCCGAGCGCCCTGGAGCAGCGGCCGGGTCTCGTCCACGAGCACCTCGGCGACCCGGCCGCGCTCGCGCAACTCAAGGATCGCGCCAAGTGCGGTGCCGACAGCGGCGGTTGCCAGGCGACCTGTGTTGCAGTGGGTGAGGATGCGCACGGGCCGGTCCGGGACCAGCGACTCCACCAGGTCGGCGGCCCGTACGACGGCGACCCGGTTGACCGTGGCGTCCTCCTCCAGCATGGCCATGGCTTCGGCGAGGACGGCCTCGGGCCCGTCGGCGAGCCGCGCGACGGCCCGGCGGACGGCCCACGCCAGGTTGACGGCGGTGGGCCGGGCGGCGGACAGCCGCGCGGCATCGGCCTTTACGGATGCCTCATCGGCCCTGCCGTCCGAGCTGTGCCGGTGGGCGGAGAGCGCCACCCCCAGGGCACCGGCCAGACCGATGGCGGGCGCTCCGCGAATGGCGAGTGACGTGATGGCCTCGATCAGTTGGTCCACCGTCTCGAGTCGTAGCAGGCGGTATTCATGCGGCAATGCCCGCTGATCGACCGCGACGACGCGACCGTCGTCCCACGAGAGCGACGAGAGCAGGCGTGGCGATATCACCGTCTCGTTGTCCCCCTTCATATGCCTGCGGCCGCCGGCAGCGCGTCCACACGGTCGGTGCGCTCCCAGGTGAAGTCGGGGATCTCACGGCCGAAGTGGCCGTATGCCGCGGTCTGGGCGTAGATCGGGCGCAGCAGGTCCAGGTCTCGGATGATCGCGGCGGGGCGGAGGTCGAAGACCTCGCTGATACCCTTCTCGATCTTCTCGGCGTCCACCGTGGCCGTGCCGAAGGTCTCCACGAACAGGCCGACCGGCTCGGCCTTGCCGATCGCGTACGCGACCTGCACCTCGCAGCGCGAGGCGAGACCGGCCGCCACCACGTTCTTCGCCACCCAGCGCATTGCGTAGGCGGCCGAACGGTCCACCTTGGACGGGTCCTTGCCGGAGAAGGCGCCACCGCCGTGCCTGGCCATGCCGCCGTAGGTGTCGATGATGATCTTCCGGCCTGTCAGGCCCGCGTCGCCCATCGGGCCACCGGTCTCGAACCGGCCGGTGGGGTTGACCAGGAGCCGGTAGCCCTCGGTGTCGAGCTTGATGCCCTCGTCCAGGAGCGCCTTCAGCTCCGCCTCCACGACGAACTCGCGGATGTCGGGGGCAAGCAGGGACTCCAGGTCGATGTCGCTCGCGTGCTGTGAGGAGACCACCACCGTGTCGAGGCGGACGGCCTTGTCGCCGTCGTACTCGATGGTGACCTGGGTCTTGCCGTCCGGACGCAGGTAGGGGAGGGTGCCGTTCTTCCGCACTTCGGACAGGCGGCGCGAGAGCCGGTGCGCCAAGTGGATCGGCAGCGGCATCAACTCGGGCGTCTCGTCGCACGCGTAGCCGAACATCAAGCCCTGGTCGCCCGCGCCCTGCGTGTCCAGATCATCAGCCTCCGCACTCTGGGCGGCACCGCCGACCCGACGCTCGTACGCGGTGTCAACACCCTGCGCGATGTCAGCGGACTGGGCACCAATGGACACCGACACCCCACAGGAGGCGCCATCGAAGCCCTTCGTCGAGGAGTCGTAGCCGATCTCAAGGATCTTGTTCCGAACGAGCGTGGCGATCGGCGCATACGCCTTGGTCGTCACCTCGCCGGCCACGTGCACCAGGCCCGTGGTGATCAAGGTCTCCACGGCGACCCGGGACCTTGGGTCCTCCTGGAGCAGCGCGTCGAGAATCGTGTCGCTGACCTGGTCAGCGATCTTGTCGGAGTGGCCCTCGGTCACGGACTCCGAGGTGAACAGCCGGCGAGACATGAATCTCCTGACGTCAACCGATTTGTGGTGCCGATCTGATGGGCTCGCCGGTGGTCAGCAAGGGGCGGGCGCCTCCGGGGCGGCGGGGCAGAGCGACGCGGCGGAGAGTCCCCGTGCCTACGAGCGCGGAGAAGTCGATCGCGTCCCGGCCCTCGGCGAGCAGGCCCGCCGTGAACCGCCGGCGGACGCGTTCCACCGCGGCGACGGGCAAGCCGCCGAGCAGGCCCCTGAACCCGGTGCCGAGCACCAGAGACCACAGCAGGTCCGGGTCGCCGGGCAGAGCGAGCGGGAGGCACTGCACGCCGACGGATGACAGCGAGCGGGCAGCGAGCCAGTCCCGGAATGACTCAGGCGTGCCGATGGGTTCGAGCGGGTTGACCGGCCGTGGGGCGTCGGCAAGGTACGGCCGTTCTGGTAGGACGGCCCGATGGATCAGCTCAGGCAGCGGTTCGAGCGCGCCCCGGGCCCAGATGGTCGCGGCCAGCCGGCCGCCAGGCCGCAGGAGCCTCAGCAGTCGCTCTGTTCCTGCCGCCATGTCGGGGAAGGAGAAGATCCCGAGCGAACACACCACGGCGTCGTAACCACCGTGCGGTGCAGGCCAGTCGAGGACGTCGCCGTGCACGAACCGCACGTTGCCGAGACCGCGGACCGTGGCCTGGGCCCGGCCACGCTCAAGCAAGGGCTCCGCGAGGTCTACTGCGTCAATCACGCCGTGCGGGCCGATCTCCTCCGCGGCCAGGATCGCGGACGCCCCCGAGCCGCAGCATGCGTCGAACACGTGCACACCGGGGCGCAGTCGTGCAGCCTTGACGGTCGCGGCACCAATCGACGACCACAACGCGCTGAACAATCGGTCGAAGCTCTCGGCCCCGTCTGCTAATCCGGCGGCCAGCTCGCACGGCTCCATGCAAACTCCTGTCCGAGGGTGACAGCGGAGCCAAGCGTATATGAAAATGAAAATCAATTCATCACTGTCGTCAGGAACTCGCCACCACGGCCTTCGTCGCATGCAGGCAGCTACAAGCACCGCGGCATGCTCAACGATCCGCGTGGGGTCGCGATGGCCGAGGCGATCGACCACGGCATTGCCCGCTTCGAGGTGCCCTGAGCCTTCTCGGCCCTAACCTGCGCACAGCCCTGTCCGACACCTGGGTATGGCACCTCCCGGACACCGAACACAGGCACACCCCTGCCGCCTCGATCGCCGAAACACCGTGGAGGCAGGAGGTCCTGGCCGCGCCGGGACCGTCCTCCTCTACCCCGAAGTGCGCTCGGCCTCCGACCTCATCACTGAGCGCCTCCCCGGTACCCTGCTCGCCGCCGAGACCATGTACGAGCTGAAGGTGCACCATGCCGCACCGAGCGAGGCGTCCGCGCTTGTGCGCCGACTGTCGCTCGCGTACCAAGCGCTGCCGCACAGGCCGGCAGATCGACGCCTACTGCTTCAACCTCTACCGCCTCACGGGCCGATGAGACACCCTTGCGCTTATGAAAATGAAAACTAGTAGCGTCGCACCGGGCGATCGCCGCCGCGCCGCATCGCCGGAACCGTCATGAGCGCACCGGAAGCGGCGCTTCTGTCGCCAGCGCGGCATTCAAACCGGTAGCGGCTGCTGGAAGGGGAGAAGATGCTCAAGGAGCAGGTCGCCACCCGGTCACGTCAACTCCATGCGGGGCAAAGCACTGACCGCCTTGATGGCGGAAACCCCCCTCGCATCACTCGGCAGCGGGAAGCCGTGCTCAAGGCGCTCGAAGAATTAGACGTGTTTGCCAGCGCCCAGGAGCTTCACCGGTTCCTACACGGCCGGGGCAATCGAGTCAGCCTGAGCACCGTGTACCGGACCCTCGCCACCCTGGAACGCCTCGATCTGGTCGACGCCGTGCGGGACGACAGAGGAGAGCGGTCCTACCGGCGTCGGGATGCCGCCGAGCACCAGCACTACCTGCTCTGCCGCCAGTGCGGCCACAGCGTGCCGATCTCCTCCGAATCGTTCGAGACCTGGCTGGCGACCGTCCAGCAGGCTCACGGATTCGTCGAGGTACAGCACACGCTCGATCTTGTCGGTCTGTGCCGCACCTGTGGCTACCGGCGAGCGGCCGATTGAGCCGGATCGCACCGACTTCCGTCCGATCCCGCAGGTTGCCCAACATCAAGTCAGCGCCCTGTATGGGCTTACCGGCCGCGTGCACGCTCCCTGCTGCCCGCAGCTTGCCGCCTTCACGGTCCTGAGGGCCGGCGAGCGACTGAGGTGGAAGTTGGACTCCGGTAGACCACTGGCAACGATTTTCAATAGAGTGTCTGAGTAATTGCAAGTTGATCGCAATAAGGATCCCGGGTCCGCGCCGAGGGCGGCTTCGCCCGGGACAGCCAGAGGAGCATCGCCCAGTGACGAGCTCGCCCGAGGCGACCGTGTCCGAAACCGATCCGCGCCGCCGGCGGTCCGTCCTGCGGGAAGCGGCCTTCCTGCGGCTGTGGTCGGGCACCACCGCCTCGGGACTGGCAACCTGGGCACTGCCGTTCGTCCTCGGGCTCGCGGTGCTCGACCGCTCGATCACACCCGGGGGCCTCGGACTCGTCCTGGCCGCGCGCACGGGCGGATTTCTCGCTGCGGTTCCCATCAGTGGAGTCCTGGCCGACCGCTACTCCCGCAGGAGCGTCGTCCTCTGGGCCGGCCTGGCCGCCGCAGTCGCAACTCCCCTGATCGCCGTAGGACTCGGGCGGTCGGCAGTGCTCATGGCCGTCGCGGCCACCGTGGTCGGAGCCGGGCAGGGCGCCTGCCGGCCGGCGTTTCAGGCACTCGCCGCCGAGGTCGTCGACGCACCGCGGCGGCAGCAGGCCAACGCGGCGATGACCCTGGCAGTACGGATCACCACCCTGGTCGCACCGGGCCTCATAGCCGTGCTCGCGGCCGTCCTCGACGCGGGCGCACTGTTGCTGGGCACGGGACTGCTCTGGCTCGCCGCGGCGCTGATCCCTCCGGCAGGCACCGCTACCGCTGCTGTCGCCCGCGAACGTACGTCGTTCATCACCGAGTTCGCCGAGGGTGTCCGGGAGGCCCGCAGACACCCCTGGTTCCTAGCCGGCCTTGCCGCGCTGACCGCGGTCATAGCAACCGGCTATTCCGCGACCAGCGTTGTGCTGCCGCTGGTCAGCCGGGACCGCTACGACACCGAGGCGGTCCTGGCGTCGGCAACCACCGGTTACGTCGCGGGCGCCCTCGCCGGAGCCCTGATCATCGCCCGCTGGCGTCCCCGCGCCCAGGGCTGGACCGCACTCGCCAGCCTGGCCTGCTACGGCTTCGCACCGCTCAGCCTGCTGCTCCCCGTACACCCCGCGGTGGTGGTCGCCGCCTACGTCATCGCCGGCCTGGGCCTCGAACTGTTCAACGTGCCCTGGTTCACCGCCACCCAGCGTGAGGTCGAGCCGGACAAGCTGGCCCGTGTGTCCTCCCTCGACTTCCTGCTCTCCTATGGCCTGGCCCCGATCGGACTCGCACTCATCGCCCCGGCGATCGACACCTTCGGTGCCCAGGCTGTCCTCGGCACCTGCGCACTGATCTGCTTCCTCGCCCCGGCCGCGGCCGCGTTGGCCCCCGGTTCCCGCACCTTCTCCCGCAAGGCCGAAACACCGGGGCCTGCGAAGCAGCAGTGATCGTCAACGGCACCGCAATGGGCCCGCTCGGCTCACCGGCCAACCGCACAACAACCGACTCATGCCCCGCCCCCGCGCGAAAGGAACACGCGACCGATGCTCACGTCCCGGCGCCCATCCCTCGGTGTCGTCCCTGCCCGCATCGACATTGGGCACGGTCAAGAAGCCCGCCGCAAACTCGCTCACGACGGTGCCGTCGTCCTGACCGGGCTCGAAGCCACCGCCGACGCGCCCGTCGTCGCCGCTGCCGCCGTTCTCGGCCAGCGGCTCCGGCAGGTGTTCCCCCTTCGCCAACGGCAGTCACAGGACGGGAACCCTGTCCACCTGCACGCCGACAGCTTCGACATCGTCGTCGACATGGGAGGTGTCCCGCACCGGCGACGTGACCCCGACGAGGACTACGTCCTCATTCAGTGCGTCCAGCCGCCGGGTTCAGGCGGGGACTCCTTCTTGGCCGACGCGTACCGATTCGTGGACGACTGCACGGCCACGGACCCGGATCTGTGGGAATTCCTCACCCAAGCCGACGTCGACCTCTACGGGGCCTGGGGCGGGCTGCGCGGGCTTCCCGCGACACCTCGCGTCGGCAGGCATGTGGAGTACACCCGCACCGGCCGACGCATCGTCCGCCGCACCGATGGCGCGGCCCCCCTGCACCGAGACCCGGACGCCGAACACATTCAGACCATGCTGGCCCGCTTCCAGGAAACGGTGCGCGACATGGAAGGAACCCTTCCGCGTTTTCGGCTCGCCCAGGGAGAAATCCTCATCCTGGACAACTACCGCTGCTGGCACGGCCGCGAAGCGCACACCGGCGACCGCATCGTCCGCATTCTCACTCTGCGCAGCAGCGATGCTCGCTAACGGGCCGGCCCGGCGCGGAGCCACTGCATTGGGACGCCCCCGTCGGCCGGGCGGAGGAGCTCACACCCAATCACTGCATGCCTCGAGGCCGATGCCCTCGCCACGCGTCTCGCCCCCACCGCTTGGTGCCCACGCAAGCCCCCCGAACGGCTGCTGGTCGAGAAAGACTTGCCGTCACTCCGGCGGGCATGCTGGCCGGGCAAGGCTGCGGGAGCAGTCAGCAGCAGGGACGACCGTCGGGGGCGACGCAGCCGATCCCCTCGCGCACGCCGTCTCGTAGGCCGCATTTTTCGCGTTCCTCTTGAGCCTTGGGGCCCACCGTCAGCGTGCCGACGGGCCGGTGCGCTACGCGGGCTCGGCCGCCGCCCGCCCATGGCCGGCTCGCGGCGCGACACCGCGGCAGGAGACCGCGAGGTTGCCCATGCTGTCGAGGCCGATCTCCGCGTTGACCTCGAAGACTCCCGCCAGCCGGTCCGGGCTCAGTACATCCTTGGGCGGCCCCGCGGCGACCAGGCGCCCGTGGTCCATGAGCAGCAGCCGGTCGCAGTACCGTGCGGCCAGCGACAGGTCGTGCAGGGCCACCAGCACCGTCTGATCTGTGCCGGCCAGCAGCTCCATGAGCTCCAACTGATGCTTCACGTCGAGGTGGTTGGTCGGCTCGTCGAGCAGGATGGACCAGGGCTGCTGGGCCAGGGCGCGGGCGATGTGGGCGCGTTGCCGCTCGCCGCCGGAGAGCGATTTCCAGGCCCGGTCGGACAGGTCGGTCAGTCCGACGCGGGTGAGCGCGGCCGCGATGACGGCGCGGTCGGTGTCGTCCGGGCCGCGCCATCGGTCCCGGAAGGGAGTGCGGCCGAGGCCGACGACGTCGGCGATCCGCAGGTCGCTGTCGGTGTCGGTGGCCTGCTCGACGAAGGCGACATGCTGGGCGATCCGTCGGGCGCTCCAGCCCGTGATCGGCTCACCGTCGTACCGGACCGTGCCGGACGCCGGGGAACGCAAGCCTGCGAGGCAGCGCAGCAGTGAGGACTTGCCGGAGCCGTTGGGGCCGATCAGCCCGACCGTCTCGCCCGGGGCGATGTCCAGGCTGACGTCATGGACGATGGTCTTGTCCGACACCGACCAGGTCAGTCGTTCAACGGTGATCCTCACAGCTCACCTCGTTTGCGCAGGATGAGCAAGAACAGGGGCACGCCGAGCAGGGCGGTGAAGACGCCAACCGGGACTTCCTGAGGGGCGAAGGCGATCCGGGCGAGGGCGTCGGTCCACACCAGGAAGATCGCGCCTGCCAGTGCGGAGAAGGGGAGCAGCGCCCGGTGCAGCGGTCCGACGAGGAACCGGACGCCGTGCGGCACGATCAGTCCAACGAATCCGATGGCGCCCACGGTGGCGACGGCGACCGAGGTCAGGATTGCCGTCACCACGAGCAGCACCCTCCGCGTCGTGCGGACGTCGATGCCCAGCGATGAGGCGGTGTCGGCGCCGAAGGAGAATCCGTCGAGGGCGGTGGAGTGCAGCCAGACCACCACCAGGCCGGCCAGGGTGACGGCCGCGCAGACGACGACCGATTCCCAGCGGGCCGGGGCCATCGAGCCGAGCAGCCAGTGGGTGATCGCGCGGGTGGCGTCGGCGTCGCCGGATGCCATGAGGATCAGCGAGGTCAGCGCCGTGAACAGCTGCCACACGACCACCCCCGTCAGCACGATCCGTACCGAGTCCAGTGCAGTGCGCCGCAGCAGGAGCAGCAGCAGACCGAAGGAGAGCATCGCGCCGACGAACGCCCCGCCGGTCACCCCGATCGCGCCTGCGCCGACGCCGAGAACGACCACCGCCACGGCGCCGGTCGACGCCCCCGAGGAGACGCCCAGCAGGTAGGGGTCGGCCAGCGCGTTGCGTGTCACGGCCTGCAGCACTGCGCCGCACACCGCGAGCGAGGCGCCGACCAGCGCCGCCATCAGGACGCGCGGGAGGCGCAGGTCCCAGATGAGCGAGTCGAGCAACCGTGGCAGCGGCTCGACGTCCAGGCCCAGACGGGAGCCCAGCGTCCTGGCCAGGTCGGCGTAACCGACGTCGGCAGTGCCGATCCGTACCGACACCGCCACCGAGGCGACCAGGGCCGCCACTCCGAGGAGAAGCAGCGTCGCCTGGGACAGCGTGGAGGGGCCGGGCTTCGGTGAGGCGGCCGACGTGCGGGCGGGCGCGGCCTGCCCGTCCCGGCGGGCCGTGGGGTGCAGCAGATCCACCGGGCCCGGAGCGGCTGCCGGACTAGCGGACATACCCAATGTCCTTCATGCCCTCCGTCAGCAGCCGCAGGGTATTCACGGTGCGCACCGAGGGGTCCATCTCGATGCCGGGCACCTCGATGACGCGGTCCTTCCGGACCGCCGTCAGTTTGGACATCACCGGGTCCTTCCGCATCATCGCGCGCTTCTCCTCGGCACTGTCACCCGGTGCTCCTCGCTCGGGCAGATCACCGATGACGATGAAGTCTGGGTCACGGTCGGCGATCTCCTCCCAGGAGACCTCGGGCCAGTCCTCGTCGACGTCGTCGAAGGCGTTTTTCGCTCCCACGAGCTTGCTCATCTCGCTGGGCATGCCGCCCTTACCGGCGACGTAGGGCAGTCCGTTGTAGACGGAGTACAGCCATACGACGGTCGGCTCACCCTTGACCTCGTCGCCGGCCTCGGCCGCCTTCTCGACCACGGCCCGCTGCTCCTCGATGAGCTTGGTGGCGCGACCCTCTACACCGAACACTTTCCCGAGGTTCTTGTAGTCGTCGAAGAGGAGGTCGAAGGGGGTTTTGCCGGGGCCATTCTGCTTCGGGCAGTCGACCGCGCTGACGTAGGAGGGCAGGTCGAGCTCGCTCAGCTCCTCGCGCGTGCCGACCCTGTCCTTTGAGTACAGGTCGGTGAAGGACGACACAACCAGGTCCGGAGTGGCTGCACGCAATTGCTCACCGGTGAGGATCTCGGGGCTGAGCACCGGGACCTTCGTGTAAGCGTCCTGGTACTCCTGGCCGACTTTCGTCTTCAGGTTGGACGTGCCTGCCATCCGGTCGGCGAGTCCGAGCTCCAGCAGGGTCTCGGTGGAGGACTGGTCCAGCGTGACGGCCCGCTCGGGCTGATCGGCGAAAGACAGCTTCTCACCGCAACTCGTGACGGTCGTCGCCTGCGCCCCGGCCTTGTCCGTTGAGGGCGCATCATCCTCGGAGGCCGCGCAGCCCACAGCCGAGAAAGCGAGGGCCAGGGCGACGCCGAGGCGGGCGGGGTGGCGCATGGATCCTCCGGTCTGGAATGTACGGATGTCGGTGCGCAGCCCGATAAGTGCAGGCGAGCCGACAAGCAATCTAGCGACAACCATTTTCACCAAGCTAGCCTCCGGACTCGCAGGCAGCTGAGCGCGAATCGTCCACGCAACGGTCGCGACCTCCCGCCGTCATCCACAGCGGTCCCACAGGCGGGGACTACTGGTTCAGCGGACATGGGTGCTCTCCTGGATCGCGGGGTGGTGCAGGCCAGGCCGACGCCGAGCCGGTCCAGAAGTCGGCCGGGGGAACGGATGAGTTCCCGGCGCTCTGAGTGACGTACGCCACAGAGCATCGCGGTCGAGCATGTCCACCACAGCCCACGCCCTGCGGACAGGGTGATAGCCGCGGTCGGCGAGGAGGACAGGCGCGGTGACCCGGAGGGTTGTGATGACGACACCGATCTCGTTTGCCAATGTCCACGTGCCCGAGCGCCTTCCCGTTGTCGCCCGTGACGACGACGGCGTCGGCCTCGTCGACGACGTATGCCGACGCTCCCACGAATGCGGGCCGACGACGCGCGGCGGCCAGCAGGCCGGACGACTAGAAGGCCCTTCCAGAGGAACTCAAGCAGACCCGCTACGACGGCTCCTGAACCACCATGCGCCGCCGCCGAGCAGGAGGACGGCTGCTCCAATGCCGAGGGGGACGGCGACTGGCGTGCCGTCGTTGCCTTCCGTGCTGTCCGCCGCGGGCTCCGCCGGCGGCGTCGACGTCCCGGTCGTGGGCTCGCCGGAAGAGGTGTCGGGCGAGGGCGCGGCTGTCGTGGGCTCCTCCGTGGGGCTGGGGCTCACGAGCTTCGCGCCGGGTGCTGCGGGCTTCAGGTCCAGGCGGGGCGCGGGATGGCCATGGCCGTGACCGTTGTCGTCCCCGCCGGTGTCTTCCAGTTCGATCCAGCGGTCCACACGGCCGTCGCTGTAGCTCTGCAGGGTCTTGAAGACCAGCGACTTGGCGTCGGGCAGCTGCCGCACGTCGACGACGTACCCGGCGTCCTCCCCCACGGCGAGCTTCGGTCCGGAGACGGTGTAGCCCCGGCTTGTGGGGGCGAGCTTCCAGCCGTCTGGGCCTTCCTTGTAGGTGATGTCGCCGGGTGTGATGCCCTTGGGCAGGATCACCTCCAGCTTGGTGATGCCGGCGGAGCTCGACTCCGAGGCCGCAGAAAAGGTCAGCCCGACGTTCTGGTCGAGGGCCCGGGCGCCCTCCGCCTCGACCTCCGCATGGGCCGCGGCCGGCCCCGCGGTGGCGACGGCGACCACGAACGCGGCCGCGATGAGGGCGCCGGAACGGCACAGACTGCGTACCAAGGTCGGGCGATGCACGGCTGCCCGTATGGCATCGTCGGCGACCGACTCCCCGCGTACGGTCACCAGACCTGCCGGGACGTCGGTCACGGTGTAGGTGTTCTCAGCCATGGTGGGTGCTCCTGTTCTCTGTTTTCTGGTGGGCTGTGTGCAGGTCCGGTGCGTCCGCGGTGAGGTGGACGGAACCGGGCTGCTGCCGCCCGGAGTACGAACTGGGGGCGGCAACCTACGGTTGGTCAGGCAGCTGCCGCGGCCACCAGCGGGGGGCTTTCGGCGTCGTTCAGCCATTCGATCAGCGAGCTGCGGGCGCGGGCGACGCGTGAGCGCACCGTGCCGATGGGGCAGTCGCTGACTTGGGCCGCCTCCGCGTAGGGCAGTCCCACCAATTGGGTGAGGATGAACGCCTCGCGGCGGTCGTCCGGGAGCGTGTCCAGCAGCTCGGCGAGGGCGATGCCGTCGTCGAAGCCGGGCAGGCCGCGCGGCTGGGTGCGTTCGGCGGCCGCCTCCCAGTCGTCCGTGTCCGACAGGCGGGGGCGGGAGGAGCTGTAGCGGATGCTGTCGATCACCGCGCGGCGGGCGATGGAGAGCAGCCAGGTACGGGCCGAGGAGCGGCCTTCGAACCGGTGCAAGCTGACCAGGGCCCGCAGGAAGGTGTCCTGGGTCAGGTCGTCGGCGCTCTGGGGGTCGGCGCCGAGGAACGTCACGTAGTGGCGGACGTCTCGGTGCAGGGCGCGTACGAAGTGTTCGACGGCGTCGGGGTCGCCGCTGCGGGCGGCGAGTGCCCAGGCGGTTATCGACTCGTCTCTCGACTGTTCGCGCGATGGACGCGGGGCATGAGTGATCACCTGGTGTCTGTCCTTCTCGGGAATCCGGGAGCCGTCATCCCGGGCCGGCACGCACAGGGCGGCAGGCGGGACGTCGGTACCAGTCATGGGGTGAACGGCCGGGCATGGGAGTGCACGGCCGACCCGAGGCGGGGAGCCGACGGGCTCAACGGCGGCTCTGCGGACGACCTCGGGGAACCAGCTGCCGTCAGGCGACAGCGACCCCGGCGGGCGGACCCCGAGAAGTGATCGCATGGGTGAGGAGGAGCTGGCGCAGCGCCCGTTCGGAGCCCGCTCGGCGGGCTCGGACACGTGGTCGGTGCGGCGGCGCAGGCAACCGGAGGAGCAAGCGCAGTGGTGCGACGAGCCAGCCGGCGAGGGCCCGCAGGATGCGGAACGCGGCGCGTTCGCCGTGTGCGAGCCACATGCCGCACATCAGCGCGGCCAGCAGGTGGGCGGCGAGCATGCCGGTCGAGGACATACTGGCCATGCCGGAGTCCAGGGAAGTCGGGGCCCCCATGTTGTGGCCCATCGACCCCATGGAGTGCATGGCGCCCACTCCGTGGTCCATGGAGGCCATGGACGTCGCCATGGCGTCATGCTCCGCGCCGGGTCCCGATGGCGAACCGCACAGCAGGTAGCCCAGCCACTGCTGGACGAGCGACCTGTTGCCGGACGGTTCGGGGTGTACGACCGCCTGGGCGAGCGAAAACGACGAGTGGAGTACGGCTTGGGCGGCCACCGCGAAGGAGCCGACGAGGACCGGCCCGCGCTCCCCGCCGGTCAGCAGCCAGGCCGTGCCGCCCGTCGCCGCCGCACCCGCGGCCATGGCCCACCAGGGCACCGTGGTCCCCGACATCATGACGTGGCCCAGGG
Organism: Streptomyces sp. DG2A-72; assembly: GCF_030499575.1. NCBI lineage: Bacteria > Bacillati > Actinomycetota > Actinomycetes > Kitasatosporales > Streptomycetaceae > Streptomyces > Streptomyces sp. DG2A-72. The sequence continues at coordinate 10,144,834 of NZ_JASTLC010000001.1, read as the reverse complement.
AGGCGAGCAGCACACTGACGGCCGCGAACACCGCGGCCCGTACTGTGCGAGAACACCACCCAGCAGTCATGGCGGCCTCATCTTCGCATCCAGGCCTCACATGTCACTGACGGGTACGTAAATTTCCCTGGTGCCCCACTCAATCCAGTAGTTGTGATACATGCCATAGCAACCGAGGGGAATTCACTGGTCGTTCCGGCCGACTCTTGGCCGGGCAGAACTCGGCTCTGCTCTCGGTCGGCTTCTTCACCGGCTTCGCGATCGGCCCGCCGCTGTTCGAACTACCGCCGCAGCCGGGCAGTACAAGACAGGCTGGCCGCTGGTCGTGTGGGCATGCGTGGTGGCCCGGTGTGGGCGGTGCGCGAGCGGCGATCGGGCGTACCGCGATGAGTGCAGCGCGTGCGTCCGAAGGCCGCATCGATACAACCCCGGGCATCCCCACTGGGCCTGCCCCACGCTGGAGTCCGTCCTCGGCCAAGTGGCCGCCACCCGAACCGACATCGGCGACCGCTTCACGCTGTTCGCGGACCCCGGCACCGGCCGGTGGACCACGACCGGACGGGGCTAGTCGGGTCGCGCCCGGTACAGAGGGTTGGGTCCGCACCTACGCATCCACACCAGCGCCGGAGAACCGCCCGGTCACACCTGTCCGCCCTCCACCGGTCGGCGGGAGGACGCGTCTGGTTCCCAGCTGCCCTCGTACAACCGAAGCAGCGGATGCGCGGCAGGAGCACGGGCGCACACTCGCCGCCGACCCACACACGGGCGCGCCGCACCCCACCGAAGGCGGCACAACATGACCAACATCAACGAACTGGAGCCCGTCGCGACGTTCTGCGGGAACTGCGACTGCGGCTGCCCCCAGCTCTTCGTCGACCCCAACGCTCCCGCCGAGCAGCGGCTCGTCCTGACCGACGACTTCGGCCAGCGTATCCAGAGGAGCGCCAACCAGTTTTCCTCACTGATGGACGGCGCCAAGAACGGCAAGCTGGACGGCATCGCCCTGCCCTGAACCGGCGACGCGCTGTCATACGGCTACAGCCGTCACACGGCGGCGTCGGCGAGCAGTTGTAGTGCCAGTCGCCGAAGTTCCGGGCTTGCCTTCTCGGGGCTGCCGGTGTCGAACGGCGGATCGGGGTCGTACTCGACAGCGAGTTGCATAGCCTGGCCCACCCGCTCGCCGGCCAACCGCGCGGCGAGACTCAACCCCATGTCGATCCCCGCCGACACGCCGGCAGCCGTCATGATCTTCCCGGCTTCCACGAACCGCCCCGGGGTGTAGACGGCACCGACCTCCGCCAGATACGAGCGCGATGCCCAGTACGTTGTGGCAGGCAGACCCCGCAGCAGTCCGGCCGCGCCCAGGATCAGCGACCCCGTGCACACCGAGGTGGTCCACACCGACCGCCGGTGGATGTGGCGTATCCAGTCGAGAACCACGCGGTTGGCCATCGTCGTCGTGGTCCCGCGCTCGCCCCCGCCGGGCACCAGCAGCACGTCCGCCTTGGGCACGCTGTCGAGGGAACGCTCCGCCACCAGCCCGAGCTCGCCGGTGTCGGTACGGATCCGCCCGGCCCTCTCGGCCACAGTCGTCACCGTTACCCCGGGCACCCGGCACAGCACTTCGTACGGCCCGACCGCATCGAGCCCGGTGAACCCGTCGTACAACAGCACCGCGACCAGCATCGCGCCCGCGTCGGGCTCCCGCGTCGCCGCGCCGGCCTCCCCGACTTCCTGCCCCGCCGGGGCGGAGTGCGCCGGTGTGGCCCCGCTGGCCATCACCAGTCCCGCACCCAACCCGCCTGCCACGGCTGCCTGGAGTAACTGACGGCGGTCACGGCCGATCTCTGTCATGTCCGACTCCCTGTCCCGAAAGGCGCCCTGGCGGAGCGCTCGTGATCAAGTAGTCGTCCCATTTCGCCGTCGAGTTCCCGACGGCACCTGCTGTGCGTCTCCCCGTCGCGCGGACGACGCCAGGGCGGTCAGGAGAGGGGCCTGCGGAAACTTGACCGGGCCTGTTCTCACTGGGCGGGAGAGGCCAGGTGCAGGTCCATCTCCGCCTCCAGCGCGGCCTGCATCAGATGGCGGGTGATCTCCGGCAGCAGCCCGCCGTCGCCCATCAGCCGCAGCCCGCCGTCGCGCACCCGCTCGTCGGCCAGCTCCGCCAACTTGTCCAGCATCAGCGGGCTCAGCCCCAGCCCAACGGCTGCCTGGCGGCCCGTCGTCGTCGCGTGTGCCACATCGGCACCGTCAACGCTTCGGTCCCGCACCGCAACCGACACGCCGTCAGCGTCCTAGGGTCCGTCTTCAAACGGATCTTGCCCAGAGCAGGAATGACGCGAGTGTGACCGCTGCTTCGTAGGAGGCGGCGGTCTTCTCGTATCGGGTGGCGATTCCACGGAAGCCTTTGAGCCGGTTGAAGCAGCGTTCGACGACGTTGCGTTGACGGTAGACCTGCCGGTCGAACACCGGTGGCCGCCCGCCGCGACCGCCACGGTTGTGCCGGTGTCGCTGCTGGTCGGTCTTCTCCGGGATAGTGTGCCCGATGCCGCGTTTACGCAGGTAGGCGCGGAAGCCGCGGGAGCTGTAGGCCTTGTCTGCGATGACCTGATCAGGCCTGCAACGGGGTCGGCCCGGTCCGGTGCGAGGGACACGGATGCGCTCCAGAAGAGGGCGCGCGCAGATGCTGTCGTGACGTTGCCCTGGCGTCACCAGGACTGCGAGCGGGCGCCCCTTGCCGTCGCAGGCGAGATGGATTTTGGTGGTCAGTCCGCCTCGGGATCGACCGAGGGCGTGATCGTCCGGTTCGTCCGGCCGATGGTGCCCCCTTTTCGGCCGGTGGCGGCCGCGTGCTGGTGGACGCGGACGATGGTGGAGTCGATCTGGACGAGCCAGTCGATGTCGCCGGCCGCGTCCGCACCAGCTTGGATCTGCTGAAGAGCCCGGGTGAACACGCCGTCCAGGGCGTAGCGGCGGAAGCGGGTGCAGACGGTCTGCCATGGACCGTAGCGTTCCGGCAGGTCACGCCAGGATATCCCGGTCCGGATCTTGTAGACCATCCCGTTGATGACCTGCCGGTCCGACACCCGCGGCCGGCCCGTCACAGCCCGCGGTATCAGCGGAGCGAGTAACTCCCACTCCTGATCGGTGAGTTCATGACGACGTATCACCCCACCATGATCCACCACCCGATGATCTTTGAAGACGGACCCTAGGTCGCGTATCGAGTCGTGATCAGTCTGGGGGATTTGCTCTCGTGGCGGGGCCGGGACCGGTAGACGTTCTTGCGTGACGCGAGTGCAACTGACGGACGAAGAGTGGAAGTTGATCGAGCCGTACCTGCCGATCGGCGAGTACGGCCCGTATCCCGAGCGGCTGCGGCAGCAGTTCGAAGGAGTACTCTGGCGGTTCAAGACGGGCGGGCAGTGGCGGGAGATGCCGCAGGAGTTCGGCGCCTGGTCGACCGTCCACAACCGATTCCGGCAGTGGTGGGACGCCGGTGTCTTCGAAGCCCCTGCTGGAGGGACTGATCGCTGAGGCCGCGAAGCGAGGTGAGGTGAACTTGTCCCTGGTCAGCGTGGACTCCACCACCGCGCGGGCCCACCACGACGCTGCCGGGATGCACCTGGGCGAGGACGTCATCACCGCGCTGGAGAAGGCTGCCGCCGAGGAGGAGAAAGCGAGGTCAAAGGGGGCAGTGCCGAAGAACGAAACGGGCAGGACGCCGAAGCGGATCCCGGGCGGGAAGAGCGACGGCGTGTCCGGCGTCGGCACAAACTCCGGCTGAAGGCTGCCCTCCTCGGGCGCTCCAGAGGTGGGCAGACCAGCAAGGTCCACCTCGCCGCCGACCGGAAGTGCCGCCCGCTGGCGTTCGTCCTGACTACGGGCCAGGCGGCGGACAGCCCGCAATTCATCCCCGTCCTGAAGAAGGTTCGGGTGCGCGGACCTGTCGGCCGTCCCCGCACCCGGGGGGACGCGGTCGCCGGGGACAAGGCGTACTCGTCCCGCGGCAACCGCGCCTACCTGCGCAAACGCTGCATCAAGGCGGTCATCCCGGAGAAGAATGACCAGGCCGCCAATCGGAGGAAGAAGGGCAGCAGGGGCGGCAGGCCCATCAGTCACGACGCCGAGCTCTACAGGGAACGGAACACTGTCGAACGCGCCATCAACAGGATGAAGGCATGGCGAGGCATCGCCACCCGCTACGACAAAACCCCGGGAAGCTACCTCGCTGGCCTCCACCTCCGCGCTTCGATGATGTGGATCAAGGACCTCACGCCAGCCACTCCTTGATCGCAACCAAATATGCGACCTAGTGCCGCATCAGGCAGCGTTCGCCCTGTTCGCGACGCATCGCTTGGTTGCTGTGCCTGGCGGCACCGATGTGTTGCGTCGATGGAAGTCACGCACCTGCGGTAGAGCTGGCTACGACGTGCATAGTCGGAACACCGAGTTCGGTGCGTGCGGCTGAGATGGCGGCGAGTCGGGCTGCGGAAAGGTACAGGTGAATGGCCTCGCCAACGGGCTGCCGCACAGCCTCGGTAAGTCGCTCGGTGAGGGCATAGACGGCGTCGGCCACCGGTTGAGTGCAAAGGATGTGCACCTCGACGTGAAGCAGCCAGAGACGGCTGGTCAGGTCTGCGGCCTCCTGCGCGGTCACCTCCTCGCCAGCGGAACGCCGCTCCGCAGCTCGTTCGAGTTCTCGTACGAGTGCGAAGAACCGGATCAGGACGTCTTTGCGTTCGTCTCGAAGACGGAGAACGGCCGCGTGCTGATCTTGCTGTTCTGATGATCGTGCGCGCCACCGCTCACTGAGAAGGGTGCCGGTGATGCCGATTCCGGCACCGAGTAGTCCGCTGGCGGCCGTGATGATGTTCACCCAGATGCCCATGACCACCCACTGTGGCGCATGGTCGAGAGCCTTGAGCCGTAGTCCGGTAAAGGACGGCCAGAATGATCACGTGGCTGAACGTGTGCAGGTCCGGGAGATTGATGACGACGAGGGCAGGCGGTTGCTGCGGATCATCCGCAGAGGCACCGGGTCGGTGGTGACCTGGCGGCGGGCCCAGATGGTGCTGTTATCCGCGCAAGCCATGCCCGTGGTCAAGATCGCCGAGGTGACGTTCACCAGCCCGGACCGGGTCCGGGACGTGCTCCACAACTTCAACACCGACGGCTTCGACTCGCTCTACCCGAAGTACAAGGGCGGCCGCCCGAAGACCTTCACCCTCCCGGAACGCCGGGAGATCAAGAAGATCGCCAAGTCCAAGCCGGCCGAGCACGGCCTGCCGTTCTCGACCTGGAGCCTGGCCAAGCTGGCCGACTTCCTGGTCGCCGAGGGGGTGGTCGACGACATCAGCCACGAGGGCCTTCGGGTCCTGCTCCGCGAGGAGGGCGTCTCGTTTCAATGTGTGAAGACCTGGAAGACCTCACGCGACCCGGACTACGCGACCAAGAAGGCCCGGGTCGAGCATCTCTACGCGATCGCCGACGGCGAGGTCATACCCGAGGAAGGCGAGCCCGAAGTCATCTTGTGCCTGGGCGAGTTCGGGCCGCTCAACCTCCAGCCCCACCCCGGCCGGCAATGGGCCGAACGTGGCGGCCGGCACAAGGATCCCGATCGTGAGCCCCGGCCCCGCCGCCGGGCGACCTACACCCGGCCGCACGGTGTCCGCCACCTGTTCGCCGCCTACGACCTCGCCAAGGACCAGCTCTACGGGCACGTCAAGAAGACCAAGAACCGCTCGAAGTTCCTCGAGTTCTGCCGCTACCTGCGCTCCCTGCACCCGATGGACATACGCATTGCGATCGTCTGCGACAACTACTCCCCACACCTGACAACGAAGCGGTGCCAGCGGGTCGCGACGTGGGCTGCGGCGAACAACGTGGAGATGGCCTACACCCCGACCAACAGCTCCTGGCTCAACCGGATCGAGGCTCAGTTCACCGCCCTGCGCTACTTCGCACTCAACGGCACCGACCACACCAGCCACAAGGAGCAGGGAAGCATGATCCGCCGCTACATCATCTGGCGGAACAAGCACGCCACCGACGAACGCCTCCGCGAGGTCGTGAACAAGGCCAACGTTGCCTGATGCGGCACTAGGCGGGCGATCAGGGCGCCAACTTCACCCATGAAGGGCACAGTTCAGACTCATGCTCTCCATGATCCATCCACGTGAGGGATGATCTGCTCGTCAACAACACCATTCGTGGGGGACCGTGAGCCAGAACGTCACGCCACCGCCCCTGCCCGGCCACCCGTCGGCGCAGCCGTCGAGAAGGAACACCAACGCGGCCATCATCACGCCGGTGCCTTTCGTAAGTCGACGTCGGCAGATGGCACGACCCGGTTGCGATCGTCCCTACGCTCGGCGTCGAAGGATCTTCTCTGCGGCACTGCATATCCGCGACAGCACTCGATAGGCGTCCCGGCAACGGTCGGCGTCCGAACTCAAGCACGCCACGAGTGCAGCGATCAGGACTGGCAGCAGGATGAAGCCCACGACAGCTGCGGTGTACGTCGTCATGGCGGACAAAGGTAAGTGGCGTTGCACAGCGGGGCGAGCCGGTTATCCACAGATTCCAGCAACCCCCTGTGGATAACCAGTGAGGGCTGAACTCCTGCGGCAACGGGCGCAGCGCGGATCGGTGCAGGCGCCGGTGGCGGCGGCAGGAGTCGCGCCGGAAGCGCATCAGGCAGGCGTCGCCGTTGAGGACCGTCCGGCATGCCCATGGCTAGGCCAGCATCCGGACCATGCACGGGCCGCGAGGACGGTGCTGATCGGCGCGGCTCTGACCTACCAGGAACCATCAGCCCGGGCAGGCGGTTCGGACCAGAACGGTCCCGGCGGGATCCATCGCCAGAAGCGAGTGAACAACTCCGCGGATCGGCGGTCAAGGTGGCCGGCTTTCTGAATCGCCGCTCTATGCCACGTCTTTACCCGAGGCGCTCGTCAGCGGCTCAGCCCGTACGGCAGGGAGGGGTCGACCGCGGTGATCTCGAGAAGCCGGTTGTACTTGGCGACGCGCTCGCCGCGCGCCGGGGCACCGGACTTGAGCCGGCCGCTTCCGGTGCCGACGACGAGATCGGCCATGAAGGCGTCCTCGGTCTCACCGGAGCGGTGGGAGACCATCTGCGTGTAGTCGGCCTCCCGGCAGATCCGCATGGCGTCGAGGGTCTCGGCGACCGTACCGATCTGGTTGCCCTTGATCAGGGCGGAGTTGCCGATCTGCTGGGCGATCGCCTCGCTGATGACGGCCGGGTCGGTGACGAAGATGTCGTCGCCCTCAGCCCCGTCACGAACCGCCTCCGGCAGACGCATCGCCGCAGGTCTGCTACCAGGACGAGCCCGGCATCCGGGCCACCGATTACACAGGACGTCGGTACCCGGCACAGGCCAGGCCGAGGACGAGCAGCGCCAGCCACGGCAGCGCGGACATGCCGACCGCCTGGGCGGCATCGAGGGCCGCTCCGGTGAGCGAGGTTGCCCAGTGTGATACCGACGCCGCAGATGGTGTTATAGAGCCCTCATGCGTGGCGACGAGACGGTCACCGGAGAGCCGGACGATCGTGTCCATCTCGAAGGGGTACGCGATCATCGTGCCCAGTGCCAGCAGCAGCGCGGCCAGCGTCGGCGGGACGGCGACGAGCAGCCGGCGTCCGAGCCCCTCGTCGGGCACGGGCAGTCCCCTCCTGCGACTCCGCTGCTCAATGCCAGGACGACTCCCCCACACGTGGACCGCGCATTGCTGCGAGGCGACGGTCGTGGCGGCCTTCACGGCCCGGCCCAAGTTACTCAGCGGCACCTGGCGTGGCGATCTCGAACCGCTACGCTCCACCCGACCACCGGCAGCATCACCAGCCAGGCCACCACCACCGCCACGGGCCCTCCCCAACCGACGCCGACAAGACAGGCCAGCCACGCCACCAGCGCCGCACCGACTGCGGCCTTGCCCAACGGGACCAGGGAAGCGGGCAAGCCGCGCTCGGCGGCACCGCGCGCTCCCAGCAGCGCGAAGCCACCAGCCCACAGCAGGTACGTTCCACAGGCCAGCGCCCCCAGCGCCAGAGCAGTGTCGGTGTCCGGGTCACCCACGGGGTTGTCGTTGGTCTCCTGGGTGAGACCGCCCAGGCTGACGGCAGTTGCATAGTGTCGCCACACAGTGACGCTCACCTGGTCCCCCGGGTGCAACCGCTTCAGAAGAGGGCCCGCAGAGCCCATGTCGAGCGATCTGGATGCCGGAGCGGGACCGGACAGCCCGAGCCGGTACGTATCCTCTCTCCCGGAGTGCTGGATCACCGTTCCCGTCACGGTGGCTCGTACGGTGTGCAGGCAGTCCGCCCGGCTGACACCAGTTCCGGCCTCGGCGCACGGGACCGCGGAGAGAAATCCCCGCTCTTCCGCCATTGCCGCAGGTAGGGCAGTGAAACCACCGACCGCCCACAGCATTGCGACAGCGCCCGAAAGCACCGCGCACAGCCCCCATGCACGATGCCACCATGGCCGACGCCGCAGGCCGCCCGGGCGCGGAGGACCGTATCGAGGCAGCGGGCGCGAGACGGACCGTGGCAAGGGCATCTGCGCACCGTACAACTACCCCGCCGGGGACGTAGAACCCATTCCACGAGGCCCGGCACCTCGGCGCCATCCGCCTTGAGCGGCACCGCCTCGGCAACCAGGAGGGGGTACGCGCGAGCTACGCCCCGATGGCGGACATCCTGGCGGCCGTGGGCTGACGCCTCGTTCCCAGAGGCACGGCTGCAGGATCCGCGATTCCGTGAGCAATTCCGCGTGATCATAAGCACTGTCCGAGCAAATCCGCGGGTTCGGCGAGCAATGGATATCGCAACCTCTGGGAAAATTTCCGGTCTCCGCTCGGTACCTACGGCGTGGATCCGGTACGAGGAAACTTGCGGCACACGGTTCGCGCTTCAGTTGTCTTGCCGTGCGCCCAGAACCGTCGCGGCGAGCACGCATGTGATGCCAGAATCGGACCATGGCAGGACGCATACCGGCGTGGGCCGGTGGAATGGTCGCCGGAGTCGGATGCCTTAGCCTGGCAGTGTATCTGGCCGCGATCGACCTGGAAACAGCCAGTCAGGTGTCCGGCGTGCTCGGCCTGTTCGCCTCCATCGCCGGAGTAGGCGTATCCGTTGTGAGCGCCCGACGTGAGCGAAGCGCTGAGACCGGTGGTGGGCAGTCGATACGTGGCAGCGCAGTCGGAGGCGGGGTAATCCAGGTCTCCGGCACGAACGGGAAAGTGCGGATCGTCCACCGCGGGCCGGCCGGGCCGCCGCCCTCTGTACCCTCGTCCGCCAGCGCCCCCGCCGAGCTTGGACGTCAGTCGGTGACCGGCAGCAACGTTGCCGGCCCCGTCGACCAGGTCGAGAACGCCGCCGGAAGCGTCGAGATCGAGCAGGGTCCGTGATCGGACGTACACGCTCCCGGCAGTGGGTGTCTGGAACCATCTACGGGCCGGTGGTCCAGGTCAGCGGGGCCGAGGGCGACGTATCGGTCGCGCTGAGCCCGGAACGCCCGGTGTACCGCGTGGACAACTTCCCCTTCGACCGGCCCCGGCTGACATCGGATCAGGCCCGCGCCCAGCCGGTCCGTCTCCTGCAAGCCCGTTACCAGTCAGTGGAATTCACCGGCCGTGCTGCCGAACTGGCACGGCTAGCACGCTGGCGCGATGGGCCGGACACGGCCTCTGTACTGCTGCTGCACGGCCCCGGCGGTCAGGGCAAGACCCGGATGGCGACCCAATTCGCACACGAGAGCCACGTCCGTGGCTGGCGGGTCCTCGAAGCGCGCCACTCCACCCAGGTTGCGTCCGCCGCCTCCTCACCGGCCCCCGTCGCCGACGAGGAGGGCGCGCTGCTGATCGCCGACTATGCGGAGCGATGGCCGACAGCCGATCTGCTGGAGATGCTGACGGATGCGGTACGGCAGCGCGGGCGCAGCGCCCGCGTCCTGCTGATTTGCCGTGCAGCAGGCATGTGGTGGCAGTCCCTGGCGCACCGCTTGGATAACCTCGGCCTTCCTGCCGAGAAACTGGCACTGGGGCCGCTGGCCGATGAGCCCGGTCTCGACATCGGCACCCTCTTCGTCGGCGCGGTGCGGACGTTCGCCGCCGCACTCGCTGTTCCCGGCGCAGTCGACTTGGCGCCGCCGATGCCCGCAGGCGGCCGCTGGGCGGACCGCGGCTTCGGCCGGGTGCTCGCAGTCCACATGGCCGCGCTCGCCACCGTGGACCGGTGGCTCCAGAGGAACCGGATGTCTCGCTGGACACCCTGGCCCACGTCTCTGCGTACTTGCTGCGGCGCGAACGTCTTCACTGGCAGATGCTGTACGAGAACAGCACAGTGTCGACCCACCCGGACGCGCTCTCCCACGCGGCATACACGGCTGCGCTCACCGGGCCGTTGACGTACGACGAGGGCCGGACCGCCCTCGTGCGTGTCGGCGCGTCCGCCGACGACGTCGCAGACCGGACGTTGAAGGATCACGCCATCTCCTATCCGCCGGTCTCGCCCCTCACCGTCCTGGAGCCTCTATACCCTGACCAGTTGGCGGAGGACCTCGTCGCCCTGAGCGTTCCGGGCCACGACCTCGACGCCTACGTTCCCGACGCCTGGTCCCTCTCCGCCCCTCGGCGTCTGCTGCCCGATCCGGCCGCGGGGTGGACTCGTGCCGCCCTGACCCGGCTGATTGCGGTGGCTGCCCGTTGGCCTCATGTGGCCGCCGCCCAGCTGGCTCCGCTCCTCACCGAGAAGCCGGAACTGGCCCTCGCCGCGGGCGGTGCCGCCCTCAACACCCTTGCGGACATCGAGCACCTGGATCTCTCCGTCCTGGAGGCGATCGAGGAACACTTCCCCAGCGAACGGCACGCCGATCTCGATCCAGGAATCGCGACGGTGAGCGACCGGGTGCTGGCCCATCGTTTGCGGGTCACCGATGATGGGGCGGAACAGGCCCGTCTGCACGGTGTTCTCTCCCAGCGCCGGTCCCGGGCGGGACTCCACCAGCAGGCACTGGGATCCGCCAGGGAGGCGGCGGCCCTCTGGCGGCGGCTGACCGAGCGAAATCCCGGATCCCATGAGCACGACCTCGCCACAGCGCTGACGGAGCTGGCGGCGTGCCTGGCCGCCCTAGGCGAGCGCGAAGAGGCACTGGCAGAGCAGCGGGCGGCCCTGGATACCCATCAACGACTGGCCGAAGGGAATCCGGGAGTCATAACGGATTCCCACGCTCTTGCACTGGTCAATCTCGGTGCTCATCTATCCTCCCGGGGTAGGGGCGAGGAAGCGCTCGCCGCACCCGGGCGGGCGGTCGTGCTCTGGCGCTGGCTGGCCGAATTGGAACCCACCAAGTGCGAGCCGCGGTACGCCGCGGCGCTGGCGAATCTCGGAATAGAATTTGGTGCAGACGGGCCGCTTGAAGGAGGGCTTGGACGCACAGCGGCAGGCCCTGGCGATCCGGCAGCGGCTCAGCAAGGAGAACCCACACGCCCACGAACCCGACCTCGCGATCTCGCTGACCAATGTCGCCGGCAACCTCAGCGATCTCGGTCTCTGGAAAGAGGCACGAGAGCCCCTGCAGCAGGCGGTGGCCCTGCTGCGCCGACTGAGTGAGCTGAACCCCGCTCGCCGAGCTGAACTCGCCAAGGCACTCAGCAATCTCGCCATCTGTCTAGACCAGCTGGGTCACGAGGACGAGGCAGTGCGGGCGGCCGAAGAAGCCGTGACGGTCAATCATCGGTTGTCTCTGGAGCAACCAGCCGTGCACGAGCCCGAGTATGCGCGGTCGCTCAACAGTCTGTGCGCAGCTCTGGCCCATTCCGGTCGGCATGCGCAGGCACTGACCATCGGAGAGTTCCCACTGCGGCTCCGTCGTCGACTGGCCCTGGAAAACCACACTGCCCACGCGCACGAGCTCGCCGAGTCCCTGGCCAACCACGGCAAGCACCTGCGGGATGTCGGGCAGCGAGACGAGGCACTGGCCACCGTCCAGGATGCGGTGAACATCCAGCGCGAGGTGGCCAAGGTCGCTCCGGAATCCCATGGGCCGCGGCTCGCGCTCCTCCTGTCCAATTTTGCCGTGTTCGTATCGAAAATGCGCCCGTACACGGAGTACTTGGCCGTCCTGGAGGAGGAGATCGGCATCAGACGGCGGCTGGTGGCCATGAACTCCGTGACGCACGAGGCCGGACTGGCCGACGCGCTGTACCGTCTCGGGTTCTGCTTGGGCACGGTGGGGAGCAGTAGTAAGTCGACGGTCGTGACCCTGAGCGGCGTAAGCGCCTTAGAGGAAGCGGTCACTGTTCAGCGCCGACTGTCGACGGCCGATTCCCCGTCCCACTCCCTTGAACTGGCCCAGTCCCTCACCATGCTGTGCGTTCTACGCAGCGAGCTGAAGGAGCTTAGTGGCTGTTGTCGTTCCGATCTTGAGGGGTGTGCGTCGAACGGGAGTCTCGATCGGGTGACCGCAGTCGGTCGCGTGCATGAGAACAGGGCCTCTTGGTAGCTCGGGGTTGCGAAGCCAACCGAGATCCAGGAGACCCTGTTGCCGCAGTTGTACGCGCTCGCGCCGGTGGAGTTCAACTCGGCTGCACCGACGTGTGATTGTGCCGCTCACCGGTTCGGAAACGCGGCCGATCACCCGGAACGTGTTCGGCGGTATCCCTCGGACATGACGGACGCGGAGTGGGCCGTGGTCCGGCCGCTGCTGCCGGTGCCGGGCTGGATGCGGGGCCGGGGAGGGCAGCCGGAGGTGTACTGCCACCGGGCGATACTCGATGCGATCCGCTACCTCGTCGACAATGGCATCAAGTGGCGGGCTATGCCGGTGGACTTCCCGCCATGGGACCGGGTCTACGCGTTTTTCCGCCGCTGGCGCGATCGCGCCCTGGTCAGGGAGTTCCACGACCGGCTCCGGTCGAAGGTCCGCGAGAAGCTGGGCCGCGACGCGGAGCCGAGTGCGGGTGTGATCGACTCGCAGTCGGTCAAGGCGGACGCCGTCGTCGGTGCGGACAGCCGTGGCTTCGACGGCGGGAAGCTGGTCAACGGGCGCAAGCGGCATGTCGTGGTCGACACGCTCGGCCTGCTGCTGGGTGTGATGGTCACCGCCGCGGACACCGGTGATCGCGCCGCCGCGCAGGTCCTGCTGCGGCAAGTCGCCGACACACACCACCAGTTGGAGCTGGTCTGGGCCGACGGCGGCTACACCGGCCCCCTCGTCGAGTACTGCCTGGCCACGTTCGCGCTGGTCCTGGCGATCGTCAAGCGCAGCGACGACATGCGCGGCTTCGTGGTGCTGCCCAAGCGGTGGATCGTCGAGCGGTTCTTCGCCCACCTGATGCGCACCCGCCGCCTGGCACGCGACTTCGAACGCCGCACCACCAGCGCCGAGGCGATGGTCTGCTGGTCGATGACCCTGCTCATGACGCGCCGCCTTGCCCGGCCGGGCCCTGGGCGAGGGTGAACCGGCCCGGCTGCCGCTCGGCCAGCCAGCCCCGCGCGACCAGGCGTTTCGCCTTCGACCGCAGCGCCTCCACCTTCGCCGGCACCGCGTCCAGGCCGAACGCCACGGCCATCTCCTGGCAGGTCAGCGGCCCTTGATGGAGCCGATGCCGGTCCGCGAGGGCCTGAAGGATGCGCTGATAGTCCACCGACAGCACCGACCAGGCCAGTGCCTCACGCCACACCGGCACCTGCGACTTCGCCTTCGCCGCCTGGCCGGGCACCGAGCGCGCGTCCGCGTCCCGTGGGCCGGAGGCGGCTTCCTCATTGGCGATGCTGCCGCCGTCCGGATCCAGGACCGTGCCCACTCGCCTGCGGGCGATCACCCACTCCTGCCATTCCTGCTCGGCCGCGGCCAGTTCGGCCTGGATGCGATCGGCTTCCTCACGCAACCCGTCGACCCGACGGCGAGCAGCGAGCTCGTGCTCTTCCAGCAGTCCGACGACCGACGGCATCCACAACCTCCCGGGGAGCGACGACACAACACGCCACCACTCCCACCGAATCACCGGCCCTATGCCTGACCAGCGAAAACACCGACCTCAGATTCGGAACGACAACAGCCACTTAACGCCGCACTCACCGCGATTCAGGAGGCCGTCGAGGTCTGCGAAGCGCTGCTGCCAGAGCACGACTCGAACGAGATCGTCTCCCGCCTTGCTGTCGCCCGGAAGATACGCGAACTGGTCCGGACGCGTCTGCGCGAACGCTGACGGGCCATCTACGCGCTCGCGCCTTCCCTGGCTACGGGCTCGCCTCTACCGTCTTTGCTCCCTGTCGGCCGCCCTCGCCGAAACAGCTGACCAGGCGGGCATGGGCCGGTTCGGGATCAGTGATCCCATCGTTGTACTCGTCAATCAGGTACGACTCGAAATAGTCCCGGCGGGGGCGCCATTGGTGCAGCTCGTCCACAACCTGGCGTTTGTTCGTGCCCGAGAGCTGGGATCCCGCCTCGCCGAAGGCCGATGCGGCCAAGGTGGCCCGCCGCACCCGGTGCGGCATCCCCGCCGAGGTCGGACATGTGGAGAAGTGGCAGCCGGCCCTGGACATGATCGACGAGATGAGGTCGTGGGGCATCGATGTGCCGCTCGTCGTTGCCGACGGCGGGTATGGCGATGCGGCAGTGTGCCGGGCTCCGCAGCGGCAGGTACCGCGGTCGGGCCGGTTGTGGACCGGGCCGAAGGACGGGGCGGTGAGGGTGGCGAACACCCGAGGGTGGTCGCGGACGGTGGCGGGGATGTCGCGGCGGTCGTCTCCGGCGAGCCCTGCGCAGATGAGGTGGTAGGTGTCTCCGGCGTAGGTCCAGGCGCAGGCGGGGCAGCAGGGGGCGCGGCGGTTGCCGCAGGCGATGCGCAGGCGTCCGCCTGGCTCGCCGTCGGTGCTGTAGTGGTGCAGGGTCTCGCCGTTCGTCTTGTCCTTGGCGAGCGTCCAGCCGCGCAGGTGGATGGGGTCGGCGCAGCCTCCGGTGCGGCGGATCTGGTCTTGCCGCGGTGGAAGTCGGGGGCCGAAGCCACCGCCAGCAGGTCGCCGAGGGTGGTCGGGTCGAGCAGCGCGTCAGGCACGGGCGCCCTCCGACACGTCAGCGGCCATGCCGTCCAGGACGCCCGCTGCTCCACAGACTGCCCGACGCGCCGGAAGCTTACGGGGCCATGATCACTCGCGCCAAAGCAGCTCCCGACCAAAGTCGTTCCGCCGACCGCGTGGCCGACGTGTCACAGCAGAGCCTGGCAGGATCCGCGGCATGAGGATTGAACAAGCGGATCGGCCCGTCGCCCTGGTCAGCGGGTCCACGTCGGGGATCGGGGAGGCCGTCGCGCGGAGGCTGGCGGCGGACGGGATGCGAGTCGTCGTGCACTCACGGCGCAGCGCGGAGGCCGGGGAGGCGCTGGCGTCGGAGCTCGGCGGGGCGTACGTACGGGCGGACCTGGCGGTGGAGGAGGATGCCCGGGGGCTGGTCGAGACAGCGCTCGGCCGGTACGGGCGGCTGGACGTGCTGGTGAACAACGCGGGCATCAGCTGGCCGATCCCACACGACGACCTGGCCGCGGCGACACCCGCGGACTGGCGGCAACTGCTGGAGGTCAACCTGATCGCGCCATGGGTGCTGTGCACGGCGGCACTTCCGGCGCTGCGCAAATCCCCCGGGGGCGGCAGCATCGTGAACATCACCAGCCACGCCGGGGTACGCCCCAAGGGCTCGTCGGTGCCGTACGCGGCGAGCAAAGCCGCACTCAATCACGTGACCCGGCTGCTCGCGGCCGCGCTCGGGCCCGAGGTGCGGGTCAACGCGGTGGCGCCGGGGCTGGTGGACACGCCGATGACGAAAGACTGGGCGCAGGCGCACGAGCTGTGGCGGGACCGCGCGCCCATGCGTCGTCCGGCCCAGCCCGCCGACGTGGCCGATCTGGTGGCGTCGCTGATCGCCAGCACCTATCTCACCGGCGAGGTCATCGTGCTCGACGGCGGGCTGAATCTGACCTGAGACGCCATCCGCTAACACCGTGCCCCTCGTGTGCCCGACGAGAGAGCGGCGTCGGGGAACAGCGGGGACTCCGGGCAAATGTCCCAAGAACGCGCAGGTCAACGTTCCGCCAGCTCAGGCCGCATCCGGTTACGCGATCTTCTAAGCTAAGGCGCTGGTCCAGGATCCGACGAGGCCTGACCCCGCCCTGTAACGTTTCTTGATCCTCTTACGCTCTTGGACTGGGAGCCGGGAACGACCGGTTCCCGGCTGCCTAGGAGGGCTCAAGTGCTTTTTAGACGCGCCGTGCTGGCCGTAGGGATCGTCGTCGCCGGTTTGCCGATGGCAGGGACCGCCGCGGCGGAGCAGGGGACGGCGGCCGGCCGGATCACCGCCACTGCCTACTCCTCCGGCCCTCCCGCTCTGGTCTCGCTCGACCCCGTGAGCGGCGACGTCATCGGGACCTTCGCGCAGAACGCCGAGGACGGCGTCCTCTCTCCAAAGGGCTCCACCGTGGCGTACATCCAGCGCGATGACACCTGCATTCCCCAGACCGAGGGCTGCATGTACGCCCGGAACCTGGTGGTCGCCGACACCGACGGCAGCGACCAGCACGTTCTGGTCCCGGGTATCGCGCCCGAGACCAACGAGGCCCCGTCCGTTGGGCATCCCGACTGGTCCCCGGACGGCAAGCGGATCGTCTACGACAGCCCTCGCGGCATGGAGTGGATCAACAGCGACGGCACCGGACAGGAGGTACTCACGACGACCGGCGGCGCAGGCACCTTCTCGCCCGACGGCCGGAGCATCGCCTTCGTGAGGACCACCACGTACGAGACGGCCGACGGCTGGGAGTACGGCAGGGACGTCTGGGTCATGGACACCGCCACCCGGCAGGTGCACCAGATCAGCACCGCTCGCAACGCACTGTCCGCGCCCGTCGACTGGTCCCCCGACGGGCAGCGCATCGTCTACGTTACCGAGAATGGTCTGAGTGTCGTCGATGTGGCGACCGGCGCTGTCACCGAGCTGCAGAGCAGCTGGACGAGCCCGCTCAGCAGCCTCCACGGCCCCGTCTTCTCGCCCGACGGCACCCGGATCGCCTTCTCTGCCATGGACGACTTCGAATACACCCACAGCACCTACGTCGTCGACGCCGCCGACGGGAAGAACCTCCAAGTCCTCACGGCCCAGGTCGTGACCCCCACCGACTGGCTGGACAAGTGATCAGGGCGTCGGCCGCGGGCCCAGGTGGTGCCCGCGGCCGACCGTCCCGTAGCCAGCGGCCCAAGGGGCGCGCAGTGGGCGCGACGGAGTGCGGCTGCGGTACAGCAGTGAAGTACAGCAACCTCAGCAACCGATCACGTCCGGTAGCGTCCTCCTAGGCCCAAAGCGCGACCGGTATGACCGCCAGTGACCGATCCACACAGAGCTACGGATCAGAAGGTCTCTGATATCCACGGCTGACATCAACGACGCCGGACGGAGGCGTACCCCCAGCATCCCTGTCCGGCCGTCGTGTCAGCGAGCGGCGGCAGCCGAAGCAGGCCCCGATCGAACTCCTAATGCGGTCGTCTGCGAGGGGTGCTGTCATTCGGCTGGCAGACTGGCCGCTTGCCATGGGGACTTCGGACAGGGGGCGTATGAGCAGGCGCACGAAAGGATGGCTGATCGGCGGTTGGCTCGTGCTGGTTGTCGTCAGCTGGTCATTCACAGAGTCGATCAACGACGGGATTGAGCCAACGTCGGGTCCCCGGCCGGAGCCGTCGTCATCGAGTTCTTCTTCGGGATGTTCGGCGCCAACGCCGACACCGTCGGCCGAAGCGGAGCCCGATTTCGTTGTCACAGCGGTCATCTGCAAGACCTCAGACTGACGCCGTAACCCGAGACGTACACCGCCCTTGCCCTCGCGACAGAGGTTAGTGTCTAACCGCGTGACAACCCCGACGCACAGCGGCGAACAACCACGCACACCTGGGGACCATCGCAGCAGGTGAGGGGCACACCGGCCCAAAGTCGAGCGGACGCCCAAGTTGCTTCGGGTCGACGCAGTCGCTCGGACGAGGCACGGTATGGCGGTGCGGATCAACTCCTCGGCTGTCAGGCTGTCTTCACGGGCCGCGACGGTCCAGCCGACGACGTAGCGGCTGTAGATGTCGATCAGGACATACAGGTGGTACCAGTCGCCCTTACCGGGCCCGCGCAGCTTGGTGATGTCCCACGACCACACCTGCGAGGGGCCGTCGGCGACCAGCTCCGGCTTCACCTTGGCCGGGTGGGTGGCCTGACCGGTAAGGCGGGTGACCTCGGTGAGGACAGCCTCAACGGTGGGGCCCGCGTGCAGTACCGGGACCGGGGCCACAGCTTCCGCCATGGAGGCGTGCGTCAGCATGGCCGTCGCATGACCGGCGCGCCGCGCCGCCCTCTCCAGAGGCAGCATGGGCAGCAAGTGGCCGAAGGCAGGGGTACCCGAAAAGAGAATGCGCATGAAGTCCTCGCGTTGGCGTCGTGGATGGGCCGGACGTATGAGCGGGTGGTGAGCAACAACCGGGGCTCACCGTGTGTGTCTCGTTCGTGGCTTCGCTCTCCTGGCCGAGACACTGCCGCCGGTCGCATGGGCAGCCGTCAAAGAGCGGATGACCGACTACGTCCTGTCAACGGCTCACAGAGGAGGTCGGTTCACTGGTCACTGACGGCCAATGTCCGCTACTGCTCACCGGCGGCAGGCTCTGGGTCGATTTGAGGGGCCGTCCCGTGCTGGGGAGGTGTCAGGAAGCCGGCGCAGCACGGGTGGCGGGAGGAGCGGCGTCCACGTCCACCTGCCGCGCCGCCCCGTCGCCGGGTCCGTGAACTTCCTGGCAAGTGCGCCCTTGCCGGTGGCGGCGAGCCGTTGCCACATGGCGGGATGCTTGTCGATCCGGTGCGCACGTGCCGGGTAGGCATTGACCTGCGAAACCCGAGGTGGTCGTAACCGCGCTCGCCGGGCAACTGTTCGATGCCGGTAGAGCAGGGCCAATGGCCCAGCTCAATCGCCGCGAGGCCCGCGGTCTCCCACGAGGGCCGCCGGTCCCCAGGTCGCGGGGACAGCGCACCATCGCGGCCGGCTCGACCGGCGCTTCGTACTCCGGATCGGCGAAAGCGTGAAGTCAGCATCCGCGCGACGCGGGGCGCCGTATGGGCGGAGAGGACCACGCTGCGTACGTAACGGTTGATCAGGGCTGGTACGGCCGTTCGCCCCGCACGTTCCGCACCCCAGTCGGGCTGGGGTGCCTCGGGGCCGGTAACTTTCAGGCGCGGTGGCGTTCCTGGGTGGATCACGCGTCCAGGTCTGCCCAGAACTTCTCCAGAACAACGGCTGCTGTGCCGGGGTCCTGAAGCATCCACCAGTGGCCGAGATCTTCGAGAGGTTCGAAACGCGCTCCGAGGGTGGCGGCCGTCGCGGTTGCGGCGACAACGTCGTCGTACGGGTCGAGCGTCGGGTGGATGGCCAGACCTGGGGCTGTTGTCGGAGACGTCAGCCGGTCCCCCCAGTGTGCGAACGGATTGGGGAGCGCGGACCGGTACAGGGCGAGAATGGACGAGGCCATCGCCGAATCAAAGTTCTCGCCCATCACCCGGGCATCAGCCTCCGGACAGCCCGCCGAAGTGAGCTGACCGGCGGCGCTGAGAGGGCTGCCGGGATCGGAAACGTCCAGCGTGGCCGACGCCCATGCCTCCCCCGAGCCCGGTGTCTGCCAGAGCCGGGCAATGTCATGCCAGGTGTAGTCGGGGTGGAGGATGCCGGCCACGTCCATGACCCAGCTGCGCAGAGCGATGGTGGACCTGGTGGCGACACGCGCCACGAGAAGAGCTCCCCAGTCGTGTCCCACCAGGTCGACCGGTCCGTCGAGCTTGCGCAGTTCTGCCTCCAGCCAGTGCGCATACTCGTCCATCGTCGACTCGAGCCCATCAGGGCGGGGTGCGCCGCCGAAGCCCGGAAGGCGCAAGGCGACCGAGTCGGTACTCAGGCAGGCTCGCAATCGGTCCCACAGATCGCTGGTCTCGGGTACTCCGTGGACGAAGACAGCTGTCATGGAATTTCTCTCTCAGAGTGCGGTGAGTGCCCGGGTGAATGGCGGTGTGCGAGCGATTCAGAAATTCCTACGGCAGCCTCACCGGGCCGGTTCATTGAGCTCGGCCGCGATCATGTTGAACGCGGCGTGCGGTTCGGGGACGAAGAGCGACTGCGGTGCCGAACCCAAGTCGTCTTCGGCCGCGGAGAGTCCGGCCGCACCGGCCGGAAACGCGGCGGGGCCCGCAGGGGCGCTCACGGTCGCCAACGACCCCAGCTCGGCAAGCCGGCGACGCCGCCGAAGTCCGCCTGCGAGGCCGAATGTGCGAAGCTCTGGCCTCCGTTCCCGCAGAGGGAGTGACGCTTCCCCAGGGCATCGATGAGGCTCACATGGGATCTCTCGTCCGATCCGACGGGGGCGGCACAGACCCGGGCGCGGACGAGACCGCGCGTCCAGGTATGTCGTATGTCCAGCGTCGAGGACCCGAAGCTGGGGAAATCCTCGTCGACAAGCAGGGCTGCACGCTCTACCGCTGCGTCAAGGACACGGACTGGCCGATGACGACGGCGTGCACGGATGAGTGCCTTGAGAAGTGGAAGCCCGCGAAGTGATCGACAAGACCGACGTCTCGGGTATCGACCCGCAGCTCGTCATTCCCTTCAATCGCCCGGACGGTACGAAGCAGAAGACCATCGACTGCCGGCCGCTGTACTGGTTCACGGGTGACAAGGCGCCCGCAGACACCAAGGGCCAAGGCGCTGGGGGAACTTGGTTCGCGGTGGCTCCGGACGAAGCAACAACACTGCTTCTCCTCGGCTCGTACTCACGCAGAGCCTGCGCGACCGGGTCCATGTCGTCGACGTGACGGAGTCTGACGCGGGCCTTCCCGCCGCCGTGTACGAGGCCGATCTGGTCGTCACCGCGGTCAGCGGCGGCGGCATGCTCCTCGACGTGACCGGCGGGGGCCCGGCACAACGGTGGTCGACCGCGGTGGTCGACGACTCGTTCCTGCACCGCTCCGACACGGACCGCGCCCTCCGCCGGATGCGCGAGGGCGGGGACGTGCTCGTGGTCGACGGCGGGCTGCTCGCCCTCGGCGACACCGGGCGGCGCGTCGCCGTCACTCAGCTGTGACCGAGCCAGGTCACCAAATGGTCGCCCAGCACTGCTGGGCGAGCAGGACGCACGCGGCGGCGTTCAGCAACTTGCGGGACATGACGACAGCGGTGAACTCCCGCAGGGTCGCGCTGGGCAGGAAGTACCGGGCCGTCGGCGAACCGAGCACCTGCCCCCGCACTCCGGTGGCGCGTGCGACGAGGGCCGAGCGGAAGACGTGGAAGTTGTTGGTGACGACGGCACAGTGGTAGTCGGGATGGGACAGCTCCATGATCGCCTTGCTGTAGCGCAGGTTCTCCTCTGTCGTACGGGACTTGTCCTCTCGCACGATGAAGTCCTCGGGGAAGCCCCGCTCGACCAGGTACTGCGCCATCGCATGCGACTCCGGCAGATCCTCGTCCGGACCCTGGCCGCCGGAAGTGATCAGTATCGGGGTGCGGCCGTGCAGCGTGGCCTGGCCTTCCCAAACGGCACGGCCGCGTTCGAGCCGGCTCGCCAGCAGGGGCGGGACACGCTTGCCTCCGATGAGTCCGGAACCGAGGACGATGACGTAATCCAGGGGTCTGCGCACCTTGACGCGCCCGTACAGGAACCCGTACCCGATGAAGCACACAAAGAGGAAGGCGAAGTAGCTCACCAGGACGAAGGTGATCCCGGCCGCGATCGACAGCGGACGCAGACCTGTGCTGATGGCGACGAGCAACAGGGCGCCGACGGCGAGTATGCCCGTCCCCGCCAGGAGGGAGAGAAGGTTGCCGAGGCGCCTGCCCTCCTTGCGCACCATCCTCACACCGTTCCCGATGAGGTAGCAGGCGAGCAGCGTGACCGCGGCCACCAGGACCACGATGAGGGTCACCCTGATCAGTTCGGGCACCGGCCCGGGGGCGGCTTTGACGGCCTCGCCTATCAGCCCGATGGTCAGCAGGGCGACAGCGAGGCCGAGGAAGACCGCGTTGCTGAAGCGGCGCGGATCATTCAGGACTCCGAGTGCGAAGAGCAGCGTGGACACTGCTGCGAGGGCGTAGATCAGCACGGCGTGGACATCCCTGTTGGTTCGGCTGGGCGTTGCGGTCGTGCGAAGGCCGCCGGCCTCACGAGGAGCCCGGCGAGCGGACGGGCACGGAGCCGCTGCCCAGGGGCGAGGGTTCGTGTTCCCGTTCTACGTGCGGGTGGCGGTGCCGGTTCGGTGGCGCCGGCGATTGTGCGCCGCGCATGCGCGTGCGGAGGAGATTGCGTACGCCGGGCGGCATGCCCCGGGTGCGGTCCCGCCTACGGGCCTGTGCCTGCACGCAGGGGGTTCGCGGGAGGCGGCGTCTGCGGTACTCCTCGAGAAGGTCCCGCGTCTCGCCGGGCGGGTCGAGGCACTCGTCGAGGCCGAGCGCGTCCTCGACGACCACGCCCACCCCCTGCGCCATGTATCGGCGACGTGACGTGGCGTGCGCCGCGTCGCCCACGAGGAGGTGCGCGGTCGTCCACCGTCGGCGGGACACCTCCTTGACCGGTGAGACGTACGCGTCCTGGGTCTCGGGAGTCTCCAGCAGGTACGCGACGACGGCGTGGAACCCCGCGAACCGCTCGGCGCATCGCTCGGCCACGTCACTCGCCTCCCCGTCCTGCGGCGAGGAGGTCGACAGGTCCGCGTAGCAGTACAGACGGTCCACCGGTCGATGGCATGGTGATTGTCCGTCCGGAAACGTCGGCAGACCTGACCCACGTACCGCGGCTCTGCCTCAGGTACGTACGGGCACCCGCGCGGCTGTCGCGCAACTGCTGCGAGCGGATCGGCGCGCCGAGGTGGGCCACACGGTCCTCGAGCCCCAGTCCTGCGAGCGCGCGCACCGCGTTGGCCGGCAGGAACAGGCCCATCCCCGAGACGGGCCGGAATCTGCGCTCGATGATCGCCCCCGACATGCCTCGTCGCGCCGGCGCCCGGGCGACGGACAAGCCGGCGATACCCGTGCCGACCACCAGAACGTTCAATGGACTGAACATGCCGTGTCCTTAAGAGTGTTGGCTGTCCGGCCCGCAGGGCTCGGTGACGGATCACGGAGCAGGACGTCGTCAGGGCGTCGGCAGCTGGAACAGCTGGTACTTCGCCACCGTTTCGAATCCCATCCGCAGGTAGACCGGCTCCCCCATCTCGCTCCCCTGGAGCGTGCCGACCCGCAGTCCGCGTTCCTGGCCGACGCGCAGGGCCGCCGAGGTCAGAGCCGCGCCGATGCCCTGGCGGCGGTGGGCCTCGGCGGTCGTGACCACGTAGATGCCTGCCACTCCGTACGCTTCGAGCATGAGGGCGGTCCCCACCACCTCCCCGTCGAGCCGTCCGGCCAGCCGGACGATGCGGGCGGTGTCCGGCCGTCCGGCCTCGATGCGCAGCGAGTCGTCCCAAAGGTGCGGGTCGACGCCGAAGGACGGGCTGTAGGCGTGCACCCATTCGGCGAGGGCCTCGGCGTCGTCGACCGTCTCGATCTTCAGCCCCGCAGGGCTGTCCAGGTCGGCGAGCCGGTCCAGCCGGATGGCCATGACCGGTATCTCGCCCACCTTCGCCGCCCCGTGCTCGGCGAGTACGTCCACGACGCCCGGCGCGCTGTCGGGCCCCACCCACCACATCCACGGGACCCCGGCCAGGCGCTCGGTGACGCGTTCGACGGCGAGTCCCGCCTGCTTCGTACTCCGCAGGCGTAGCACCCCGTTGAGATGGGGATGCGCCAACCCGCTGCGGTAGTAGGTGAGATCCTCGTCCTGGCGCTCCTCTGCTCCCCAGCCAAGCCCGTAGGCACGGCAGTTGGCCAGCTGGGGCGCCATGTCCGTCAACATGTCCGTCACGTCGTTCGCTCCCTTGTCCCTACTTCAGCGGTAGCTCCTGGCCGGCCCCGGGCGACCGGCCCTTCGACGGGGAGGGCGCGGCCTCTTCCGCTCGTCCTACGGTGGCGGACACCGCACGGTTCAGTGCCTTCAGTGCCTTGCGGCGTTCAGTGCGTCGGCCGGTGAGAAGGGCTCGCGCCGCGACTGCTTGTTGATACGGCGCCGCAGTTCGGCCGAGCGACGGTAGACCTCCCTGCGGAGGCGGTTCAGTTCGCCGAGCGGCTCGTGCTCCGGCCGCGTACGCCAGGGATTGATCGCGGTCGCGTCAGCGGCCTCGATGTTGCGCTCGTCCGAGATGTTCTGGACCGGAACGCGTAGCCGCGCGACCGCGCGGAAGGGGGAGAGCTCCTCCGGCCAGGCCACGGAGCTGTTGTCCACCGGCGTCGTCGAGAGGTCGGCGCACAGCTGGGCCTCCAGCGTGAAGGTGTGGGCACGCTCGGCGGTCTCGGCCACGAGCGTCCTGCGGAACGGCTCGTCCTCGGCGTCCGTGTCGACGCGGCGGTGCGCCACGGAGCCGGTCGTGCCCACCGTGGGGGCGATACGGAGCCGGGCGATGTAGCGCCCGAAGCGGACGGCGCCGATGTTGTAGTAGCGGTAGAGGAAGAGGTGCTGCCTCTCGATGCCCAGGAGGGATACGAAGGCGAGCAGTTCGTCCCATCGCCAGTCGTCCGGCTCGGCCGTTCCACCGCTGGTGAGCAGGTTCCGCAGGACGTTGTTGCGCGATGCCGCGGTGGCCAGCGAGTCCGGGAGGTCCTCCAGCAGCCGCTGGGTCGTGAGGTAGTCGTGCGCCGTGTTCGAGAAGAACACCGGGGAGTTGACCAGCGGGATGTCGAGCGTTCCGCTGTTCTCGCCGTCCAGCAGCGACCGTCCCGGTACACCGAAGAGCTTGATGCCCATGCCCAGGATGGGACCGAGATACCGGTCAGCCCGGATGTGCGCGACACCGTTCGAGTACCGGACCACGGCGTCGTACGTGCGGGGGTGGGCGAAGAGTCCCTGGGCGTACTGCTTCGGCAGGCCGTCGAGCACTTCGAACTCGCCCGCCACCAGACCAAACGATTCGGCGTGCGCGCCGCGCAGGGCCCGGCCGGCGCCATCGTCCCGGACTCGGCCGCGCATGAAGATCTCCATGTCGTCGACGAGGCGCTTCTCGTCGGCGTGGTAGTCGGGGGGCAGGCTCTGCCGATAGGCGGAGAAGGGTACGAATGACATGGCTCTCTTTCCGATCTCTCCGGCTGTATCGCCGGGTAGGGCGTGCCCCCGCGTCGGATGGGCGAGGGCGTGGGGCAATGCGGCGCATCGGTGCCGGCCGGGATGGGGCGCCGACACGCGGGGCACGCGCGCACGGCCAGAAGGTGGCCGCGTAAGCACAACGGCCGGTCCGGAGTACGGGTTCAACGAACCCGGCGATGCGGGCCGCACGCCCTGGAGTGGGCTGCCGCGGCGCGGCCGAACGGTGCTCCGCCGCTCTCGCCCGGGATCACGGTCAGGGGTCGCGCTCACGCCGTGCCTGTCCATGGCATGGACAGGCACGCCGTAACCTGGGGCGGAGTGCTCGCCGGGGGGGAGATCATGGAATCGATGAGCAGGGGCGAAGGTGTCATCGACGACAGCCTGACCGCCGGCCGGGACCGTGCCTTCGTCGGGCGCCACGCGGAACTCTCGCTGTTCAAGGCCGCGTTGGCGGGCCACGCGGGCGCCTGCCCCATCCACTACCTGCACGGCCCGGGCGGTATCGGCAAGTCGACGCTGTTGCGCCGGCTCGCCAGAGAGGCCCGCCTGGCGGGCCGTACGGTCGTCGACGTGGACGGCAGGACCGCCGCCCCGACGCCGGAGGGCTTCGCGGAGGCGGCCGGGCCGGAAGTGCGGGCTCCGGGAGTGGTGCTGCTCGTGGACACCTTCGAGAAGTGCCAGGGACTCGAGGGCTGGCTGTGGGAACGCTTCCTGCCGCAGCTGCCCGCCGGCGCGATCGTGGTCGTGGCGGGGCGCGCCGCCCCCGATCCGCGCTGGGCCGCCGATCCCGGCTGGGACGGCCTGTTGCAGGTGACGTCCCTGCGGAACCTGGCGCCCGAGGACGCCGCCGCGTTCCTCACCGCGCGGGGGGTACCGTCCCAAGTCCACACCACGCTGCTGTCGTTCACCGGCGGCAACCCGCTCGCGCTCGCCCTGGCCGCCGCCCTCGCGGTGAAGGACGGGGCCTCCGCGCCCAGTTGGCGGCCCGATCAGGACGCCGTCGCCTTCCTCCTGCCCCTGCTCATCGGGGACACGCCGAGCCCCCTGCACCGCCGGGCGCTCGAGATCTGCGCCCATGCGTACGTCACCTCCGAGTCCCTGTTGCGGGCTCTCATGGGCGACGACGCGCCGGAGTTGTTCTCCTGGCTGCGCGTCCAGCCGTACGTCGAGACGTCGGCCGCCGGGCTTTTTCCGCACGACGTCGTACGGGAGTCGCTGGAGGCGGACCTGCGGTGGCGGGACCCGGACGGGTTCGCCGCGATGCACGGGCAGATGCGCCGGTACTTCCTCGATCGGCTCAGCTCCGCGCCCGAGTCCCGGATACTTCAGGCCACCGGCGCGCTGACCTACCTCTACCGCAGTGACGGCCACATGTCGGAGTTCAACGGCTGGCGCGAGGTGGGCCTGGTCGAGGACCAGCCGTACACTCCGGCCCATCGCGAGCGCGTGCTGGAGCTGGCGCGCAAGGCCGAGGGCGAACAGTCCGCGGCAGTCGCCGCCTTCTGGCTGGACCGGCGGCCCGAGGCGTTCCGCGTGTACCGGTCGAACCGGACCGGTGAGGTCCTCGCGTTCTCGGCCTGGCTGCGCATCGAGGAGCCGGAAGGCCTGGACGTCGATCCGGTGGTCGCCGCGGCCTGGCGGCACGCGCGGGCGAACGGGCCGCTCAGACCGGGCGAGCACCTGGCACTGGCCCGCTTCTCGGTGTATCCCGAGGAGTACCAGCGCCCGTCGGCGCCGATGACGTTCATGCAGTGGCGTGCCACCGCGGAATATGTCCGGGCCGACCGGCTCACCTGGTCGTACGCCGTGTTCCAGGACAACGGATCCTGGAACGACTATCTGCGGGACCTCAACATGCTGCCCGCCGACGAACGGCCCGCGGTCGGCGACCACCGCTACGCACTGTTCGCGCACGACTGGCGCGCGCAGCCGGCAGACGCCTGGCTGCAGGAGAAAAGCACCGCGATGCTGTCGGGCGCAGCCATGCCCCCTTCGCCGTCGTCGGCGGACGGCGGGCTGGTCGTACTGTCACGGCCCGAGTTCGACGCGGCGGTCCGGGAAGCACTGCGTACGCTGCGCAAACCGGCGGCGCTCGCCGGCAATCCGCTCAACCACAGCCGCCTGGTCATCGAGAGCGGGCGCGGCCTGTCCGAGGTTCTGGCGTCCGCCGCCGAGGGCCTGCTCGGCGAACGGAGCGGCGAGAAGCGCCATCGTGCGGTGACCGCCACCTACTTCCGGGGCGCGCCCACCCAGGAGGCAGCGGCGGAACTGCTCGGGCTGCCCTTCAGCACGTACCGGCGGCATCTCACCTCCGCGCTGGAGCGGATGAGTGACCTGCTGTGGCACCACGAGCTCCGGGGCACCGCGCTGCCGTCCGGGCCGGCCGGGGACGGGAGCGGGAGCCGGCCTGACAGCCGGTTCCGGCGTACGTGCGCGACGGCTCTCCCCCGATCGCAAACGCGTACGCCGTCAAGCTCGTACTCGGTGAGATTCACGGTCCGCGGCCGATGACAGTTCACCGCGCAGCCGTGGCCCCGCGCAGCCACGTTTTCGACCGGTGGGTGAACCAGGCACCCATTCTCTGCGTTGCAACGCCGCGTAACCAGAAGTCAGGACGAGCGCCGCCGCGCCGGCCTACGGCTGTCTGCCGCAACGGCAGAAGGACGGCGTGGACCTGAAGGGTCCTGCCGTGGCGGAGGAGAGCGCCACCGTGCGTGACAGCCTCGGGCCCGTCGGGGACGGCACGCCCCGCCGGTACCGGGTACAGGTCGAGGATTCCCTGGACCTGTCGCTGACGAAGGCCGCACGCGAGGTGAACGCGGTCCTCGGAACACCCAGGGCAAGGTCAACTGCACCGTGGGCTCGACGGTGGTCGTCGACCTCCGGCGGTGGCAGCTCGGATCACCGCAGTTCGACGACCCGATCGAGGAATGCCGCGCGCTGCTCATCAAGCAGCAGGCCAACGCAAGGCCCTACGACCGCGAGGGCCGGTGCCGGACCGAGTTGAACCGATCCGTGACCCGTGTCGTAGAACCGTGCGGCCCCGCGACCGTGGGGCCCGGCAACGGCAGAGGGAGGCACCACGCTCATGGCACTGCCCCGGACACCGGCGGCCCATGAGGGCCGCCTCTCCGCGAGCGCGCCGCTCCAGGACGAGCTCTGCTTCGCCCTGTACGTCGCGGCGCGGGCGTCGGTCGGCCACTATCGTCCGCTCCTGGCCGAGCTCGGACTCACGTATCCGCAGTACCTGGTCATGCTCGTGCTGTGGGAGCGGGGCCCGGTCACCGTCAAGGACCTGGGCAAGGTGCTCAGTCTGGACTCCGGCACCCTGTCCCCTCTCCTGAAGCGCCTGGAAGACGCGGGAATCGTCGACAGACGGCGCAACCAGAGCGATGGACGCCAGCTCGAGGTGTCCATCACGGAGACGGGGGACGCCCTGCGGGAGCGAGCGCGTCGCGTCGCGGAGTCGGCCCGGCGGGAACTCCATTACTCGCCGGAGCAGTACGACGCCCTCGTCCGTTCCCTGCACGACCTGGCCGGGCGCCCGGGCGTGCGGGCGGGATCCCGGCCGGCCGGACCATCGGTGTCGCCCTGGAGGACTACGGCTTCTTGAGGGGAGTCGCGGGGCGCGGTCCGCCCCGTGACGGGGTCTGCCGTGCCGGCGGCCCATGGGGTAGGAAGGACTCCGGCGTCACCGGTCGGCGGAATGCCGCCGTACCGGCCGTGACGCCGATGGTCGGTCCGATCGGTCTCGGAGGGTCCTGTGGATTGCGAGCACGCCCGTATCGCCCTCACCGCGCAGGTGCTCGGCATCCTCGAACGGGCGGAGCGCGACGGCCTGCGGGCGCACCTCGACCAGTGCTCGTCGTGCCGTTGCGAGCGGGAGGAACTTCTCGGCGTGCTCCCGCTGCTCGACACCGTGATGCCGTACGAACTGGACGGCGTGCCGACACCCGACCCCGCGCGGGCCATCGAGGCCGCGCGCCGTGCGGCGGCGGACCGGGACTGACGCGTACGCGCCGGGCAGCCGGTTTCCCGAAAGCCGCGCGGCCGGGGTCTCACCTCCAGGCGGATGCCCCGTCAGACCACGTCATGCCCCGTGGGGATCAGGGCGGCCCGAGTACCTCCGGTGCGGTCAGGGCGCGGGCGGTATCGGCGAAGTACGACTCCGGAGCCGCTTCTTCCGGGCCGAGGACGACTCCCTGGCTGAGGCCGACGAGGAGTGCTCTGAGCGCGGTGGCCAGGCGCCGCGCCTGCTGTGGCGTCACCGTGGCTCCATGGTGCGATCTGCCGGCGAACAGCGCCGCCAGGCGTTCCTCGTGGGCCTGGATGGACGCGGCGAGCCTGGCCTGCAGTTCGGGGTCGCGCAACGCCATGTCCTGCAGGCTGATCTCGAACGACAGGTGCCGCAAAGCGTCGGGATCGTCGCACACGCGCCGGTAGTAGCGGGCGAAGGCATCGACCGCCGCCACCAGGTCGAGTGCGACGGGGGCGGCCTGCTCCATGCCTTCGTAGTGCGGACCGAGGTAGTCGGTGACCAGTGCGGTCATCAGGCCGTTCTTGCTGCCGAACAGCGAGTAGACGGCGCCGGTGGTCAGGCCGGCCTGTTCGGCGATCTCGTCGAGCCGGGCGCGGTGGCCGTCCCTGGCCACGGCCTGGCGCGCTGCGTCGAGCAGGGCGCGGCGATTGCGTTCCTTGGTCTCGACCCTTGTCATTCTCATAATCTCATTATTACAGTAATCTGATTATGAATGTTGGAGAGTACATGAGGCGGGTGCCCGGCTATGCGGTGTTCCCGTCCGTCGACGTCATGCACGCCGAACTCGACGCGGTGGCCGCCGCCCACCCCGGCCTGGTGCGACTGCGGCGCGTCGGGACCTCGCGCCTCGGCGAGCCGCTGCGCGTGCTGACCGTCGGCGACGGGCCCGCGGACGCGGTCGTCATCGGTGGACCGCATCCCAACGAGCCGGTCGGGACCCTCACCGTCAGCGCCCTGATCGAGCTGCTGTGCGAGGACGCCGCGCTGCGGGCCGAACTGGGCCATCGCTGGCACTTCCTGCCGTGCGCCGACCCGGACGGCGCCAGGCTCAACGAGGGCTGGTACGGCCGTCCCGGCGACCGCCGCGCCTACGTCGAGCACTTCTACCGTCCCGATCTGCCCGACCAGGTCGAGTGGACCTTCCCGCTGATCGACGAGGACTACCACTTCGACCGCACCCTGCCGGAGACGGCGGCCCTGATGCGGCTCATGGACGAGGTTGAACCGTCCCTGGTCTGCTCCCTGCACAACGGGGAGTACCAGGGGGCGTACTTCTACCTGAACCGCGACGATGCTCCGCTCGCCGAGCAACTGGCCGAACTGCCCGGCCTGCAAGGCCTCCCACTGCATCACGGCGAGCCGGAACTGCCCGGCTCGAAACCGATCGCCCCGGCCGTCCACACCACTCCGAATGGAGCGCAGGTGGCCGCCGCGTTCGGGGCGGGCGGCAGCAGCGCCGACTACGCGGCCCGGTTCGGTGCGCTCCACCTGGTGACCGAGGTGCCCTACTGGGCCGACGCGCGTGTGTCCGACCGGACCGGATCCGGCCGCACCCACCAGGAGATCGCCACCGCCGGGGCGACCGCCCGGCGCGAGCTGATCGAGACGCTCCAGGCGGCCCTGCGAGCCGTCTCGGACGACCTCACCGTGCGGTCGCCGTTCCGCCGCTCCACCGAGAGCACGCTGGAGACCTTGCGCAGGCTCGCCGAACGGGCAGAAGTGCCGGCCGGCCTCGACCGGCCGGCCACGCTCGCCGAGGAGTTCGACAGCCGTCAGGCGGTGCATCTGCTGCGGCTCCGCCTGCTCGGGGTGTTCCTGCGCATGCTCGACGCCGAGATCGCCGCGGGCAACCCGACACCGGCCATCCGAGCACAACACCGCCTGCTCACAGAGCGGTTCGACCGCTGGTTCCGGGAAGCCGAGGCCGAGTCCCCGGGGCCCGCGATCGAGATCCGCAGGCTGGTCGCGGTGCAACTGGGCGCCGTCCTGCTCGCCGCCTCCCGAACGGCGGGCGGTACCGCCACCCGGCAGGTCGCACCATGACGGTGCAAACATGCACGGACTGCCATGTCTGCGGATCGGAGCGGGACCACCCATCCTGCTGTTCGCGCCCCCGGAAGTCGCGGCGGCACTCGCCACGAGGGGACCGGTCGGCACGCCCGGGCCGTCGATGAACCGCGCACGACGAACGACGCGCTCACCGGCGGGCCGCGTTTGAGCAGGAAACCGGTCTGGGAAGTGAGCAGCGGAAGCCGACATGCTCACACCGTCCAGATCGACGGAGGGCTGTGTGATGCATGTCGTGGTGTGCGGTGCGGGTCCGGTGGGCGCGGTGGTCGCCCTGTTGCTGGCGGCGGGGGGCCATCAGGTAACGGTTCTGGACCAGCGGCCTGTCCCTCCCCCGTCGGCGGATCCGGGCACCCGAGGGCAGCTCCCGACCGTGTCCGACCGGCTGCGCGCGACCAGAGAACCCCCTCTTCTGATGCTTCCCGGAGCCATGCGCATGGTGTCCCGCGAGCTGCCCGGCATCGCCCGGAAACTCGCATCGGCGAGCACCGTCATCGAGGGGGGAACGGACTTGGTCGCGCACCGCACGGTCGTCTCGTCGATGCTGAGCGAGGAGTTGTCGCGTACGCGGGGCGTCAGGACCGAACGCGGAGTCGGTGTCGCCGCCCTGCTGACGACCGGCACGGAACGTATCCCCGGCAGGCCGCACATCCAAGGGGTCCTGACGGACACGGGCAAGGCCGTGCTCGCCGATCTGGTCGTCGACGCGGCCGGCCGCGAGTCTCGGATGGTCAGGCTGCTGAGCGAGGTGGGCGCGCCCCGACCGCACGAGGAACGCCAGGACACCGGCTTTCGGTTCTACACCCGCCATTTCGGTTCGGCCGAGACCTCTGCCGGACGGGCGAGGTGGTCTCTTCACCACTTCGACGGCGTTTCCGTCGGTGTGCTGTCCGCAGGCCACGGGCAGTGGTCGATGACGCTGTGCATCGGCGACGAAGACCTGGAGCTGTACCTGCTCGCTGGACCGTCCGCGTGGAACCGGGCGGCCGGGCTGTACGCGCCGCTGCTGCCGCGCCTCGGCGGAAGCCCTCTTCCCGGTGTGTGGGTCACCTCCCGCCTGGAGAGCTGCTACCGGCGTTTCGTCCTGCGTGGCCGCCCGGTGGCGACCGGAACGGCGAGCGTCGGCGACGCATGGGCCGCGACCAATCCCCTGCTCGGTCTGGGGCCGTCGATGGGACTGCTGCACGCCGTCCTGCTGAGGGACGCCGTGCGGCAGGGCGGCCCGGAGGAGGTCGCCGTACGGTTCGACCGCCTCACCGAGGATCTGCTGGCGCCGCTCCACCACCGGATCACCGAGTGGGAGGAGGGACTACAGGCAGGAGACGGCTGGTTTTCGGACCGCCCGGGGAGCCGGCGGGGCCTTCCCGGGGCGGCTGCCGTATCCGGGGCGCCGCCCGGACCGGACACGAAACCCGCGGGTCTCGCCCGCGATCTGCTGGCCCGGTTCTCCGCGGTGGCGGCCGACGCCGCCTCCTCCACTCGGACAGGCCCGTCCCGCGCCCAGCTCGTGGAGACGCTCGCGCGAAGCGGCACCGGCGTATGAGGAGGACTGGTCCACTGATGAGCAAAGGGTCTCAGAACATGAGTCGGACTCCGGAAGCCGGAACACCGATACCCGGTGCAAGTCCCGGCCCTCCGCGGTCCGACGACTGCGAGGAATTCGTACGTGCCCTCTACCACCACCACGCCACCCCGCTGCTGCGCTACGCGGCCCGCCTGCTGGGCGGCGACTGGCACAAGGCGGAGGACCTGCTGCAGGAAGCCACCGCTCGCGCGTGGCGGCACTTCGCCTCCGCCGGCACAGATCCGGTGTCCATCCGTCCCTGGCTGTTCACCGTCGTGCGGAACCTCGCCATCGACCACCACCGCGCCCAGCTCATCCGGCCCTCGGAGACCCAGGCCATCGAGGATCTCGATCTGCCGGTCGACGATGCCATCGATCGCATGCTCACCACGCAGATCGTGCTGGACGCGCTCAGCCTGCTCACCCCCGCCCAGCGCAAGGTGCTCACCCTGACGTACTACCGCGGCTACAGCGTCGTACAGGCCGCCGAACACCTCGGCATCCCACCGGGCACCGTCAAATCACGCAGCTACTACGCTCTGCGGGCACTGCGCGACACCCTCCGTGCACGCGGTGTCGTCCGGTCCTGACCCAGGAGCAGCCGCGCGCCGAACGCGGACGCGCGGCGCGGCGCCACGGCGAGGACGACCGCCGCGGCCGTGGCGAGCACGGCGACGAGGGCGGCGTACACATGGGCCGCGATCCGCAGCCCGTACCGCTCCGTGAGGAGGCCCGCGCCCACCGCTGGCAGG
Source organism: Streptomyces sp. DG2A-72 (assembly GCF_030499575.1). NCBI lineage: Bacteria > Bacillati > Actinomycetota > Actinomycetes > Kitasatosporales > Streptomycetaceae > Streptomyces > Streptomyces sp. DG2A-72. The sequence goes on along the minus strand of NZ_JASTLC010000001.1, from coordinate 10,111,163 downwards.
CTCATCGCCACATGGCTGAGGACGTAGTACGCGGCCAGGGTGGTGCTCCGGTCCGGCCGCGGGACCGGGGCGAGAACCATGCGCAGCGAGCCCTGCGACACCGCGCCGAAGGCGACGCCGGCCAGCACGGCCGCGGTGAATACGGCGGGCAGATACATCAGCCGCAGGGCGGCCAGAGTCAGGGCGACGGCGGGCAGGACCGCGGCGCGGCCGAGGAGCGTGGCGGTCACGGGTCGCAGTCCGCGCGTGGCCCACACCGTGAGGGCCGCGGACAGAGCCAGGGCGAAGAAGACCATGCCGCCCGCCGCGCGCGGGGCGTCGGGAGCCAGCAGGCGGACGAAGGCCGGGCCGAGGGACGAGTAGAAACCGCCCAGCGCCCATACGGCGACGACGCCCCCGCCGCTGAGCAGAAGGGCGCGGCGGGACACGGGTGAGACGGTGACGCGCGGGCGCAGGGAGCGCCAGGCCCCGGCGTGCGGGCGGGCTGTCTCTGGAGAGCGCGGCGGCGACGGCCTGCGCGGTGAGACGAGCATCAGCACGACATACACGGTGGAGGTCGGGCCGGGTGCGTAGCGGATGAGCAGCGTGGCCACGAGGACCCCGGCCGGGACGCGTCGGCGCGTCGAGATCGACGAGCCCGGCGCCCGCCGCGCTGGTGGCCGCGCCGGTGGCAAGTCCCTGCAGGACACGGGCGGCGATGAGCGCATCCGTGCCGTCGGCGACGGCGAAGGCGGCCATCGAGGCCTCTTCCAGGGCCAACGCGCCCACAAGAACGGGGCGCCGGACAGCGCGCCGGTGGTGAGCAGGGAGACCAGCAGCGCCACGGTGTACGCGCTGAAGAACACCGTCCAGGACGAACGGCAGGCGCGGCGCGAGGGGGGTGCGGTGCGCCAAGGTCAGGAGGCCAGGACTCCTCCCGCCATGAAGCAATATCTTTGCTTTAAGATAGATGCATGAGTCGCAAATCGATGGTGCGTCCCGGCGGCCGCAGCGCCCGCGTCCAGGCGTCGGTCCACTCCGCGGTGCGCGAGCTGGAAGCGGAAGTGGGCCGGCCGGCGTTGACCGTTCCCCTGATCGCCGCCCGTGCCGGCGTCACTCCCTCGACGATCTATCGCCGTTGGGGCGACCTCCAGGAACTGCTGTCGGACGTCGCCGTGGAGCGTCTGCGTCCGGAGGCTCCGCCGGAGGACCACGGATCCCTGTCGGCGGACCTGCGGAACTGGGCCGAGCAGTTCCTCGACGAGATGGCCTCGCCCGCGGGCCGCGCCTACATCCGCGACGCCCTGCTCGGCGACCCCGACGGTGACAACGCGGGCCGGTGCTCGGCGTACGCGGCCGAGCAGGTCGGCATCATTCTCGGCCGGGCCACGGAGCGCGACGAGGACACTCCGGACGCCGAGACCGTCATCGACCGGGTCGTGGCACCGATCATGTACCGCATCCTCTTCCGTCCCGACGGTCTGACCGCCGCCTACGCACACCGTCTGGTCGGGGAAGCGCTGGAGCGACGCGTAACGGCCGGCTGACCGGCCGTTACGCCGACGGGGCGTCGGCTAGTTCGCCTCGGCGATCCTCGTTCCGTTCAGCTCGCTGCGCCACAGGAGGTCGGTGAGGCGATCGATCCCGCTCGAGAGGTGTCTGCGGTAGGTGCTGAACGGCAGTCCGATGCGTTCGGCGGCGGCCTCCTGGCTCGGGGTTCCTTCGAGGTACGTGATGCCGAGGGCCCCGTGATGCTTGTCGCCCGAGCGTCCTTCCCGGACGGCGTCGACGGCGGAGGCGAGCAGTCCGGCGAGATTCGTACCGCTATCGGTGACCAGGCGGCTGCGGTTGAGGGGGTTGGCGGCGAGCGCGTCCGGACGCCGGAGGGCGCGCAGGGCGTCGCGGACCGCGGTGTCGAACTCCGGTCTGGACAGCACGACCAGTTCCTCGTCATGCTCCGGTGTGCGGGACGGTGTCCTCGACGCGGGGTCGTCGGTCAGGGTGGCGTTCGACCTGGCCTCCAGCCACGAGCCGACCGGTTGAGCCCGCCAGTCGTGGCTGAAGAGCGCATAGGCGTGCTGCCCGACGTGGGGCCGTCGGGCAGCGGGCGGCATGGCGAAGTAGCTCAGGTAGTCGTCCCAGTACCCGTTGTCGCGCATGACGACGAACGTCCAGGGCAACCGGTCGGCCCGGAAGATCTCACCCAGCGCACGCCAGTGCATCAGGTCCATCGGCGCCGAGGTGCGCTGATAGAGCGGCGGATGCACGGAGAAACGGGCCAGCGCCAAGTGCTCGCCGGGCCTCAGCGGGGCCGCGGAACGCGCATGCGCCCAGGCGGCGTCGACAACCGGGGGCGACATCGGTGCCGGCAGAACCAGGACTGCCTGGTGAGCGGGGCGTCGGGCGAGGCACTCCCCGTGGTCGTCCCGCCGCCGAGAAACCGGGGGCCCGGGTCACGCACGGGTCAGACCGTGGCGATGGCCGGGCCGTCGGCGCGTACCGGCTCCAGTCGGTAGGTGTGCCCCCGGGTGACCACATGGCCGGCGGTCGGGGCGGGGAAGTGGGTGCCGAGAACGAGCGTGCCGGTGTCGGCGAGCGAGGCGAGCAGCCGGCGGCGGGTCGCCTCCGCCTGTACGGGGTCGATGTCGACGCAGCTGCCGATGCCCGGATGCGCCAGCTGAACCGGATGATGGAAGCAGTCCCCGGTAATCAGGGCCATATCGTCTCCGCCGCCCACCTGGACGGCGACGTGACCGGGGGTGTGCCCCGGGGCGGGCACCAGGCGCAGACCGGCGGCGATGCCGACGCCCTCGGCCGGCACATCGACGAGGTCGAGCAGGCCCGCGTCCTCGATCGGGTACACGGAGTCGCGGAACATGGCTCGCCGCGCCGCGTCCATGTCGTAGCCGGCCCAGAAGTCGTATTCGGCCTTCGCCGTGAGGTAGCGGGCGTTGGGGAACGTGGGCACCCATGCGCCGTCCGCCGCCCGGGTGTTCCAGCCGACGTGGTCGGTGTGCAGATGAGTCAGGACCACCAGGTCGACGGAGTCCGGGGGGAATCCGGCGTCCGTGAGGCGGGCGAGGTAGTCGGTACGGAGGTTGTGCCATGCCGGGTTCGCCCGTGTCTTGCCATTGCCGATGCCGGTGTCGACGAGAACACGCAGTCCGTCCGTGACCAGCGCGAAGCTGTGGCTGTCGAGGCGTAGGACCCCTTCGCGGTCCGCGAAGTCGGGCCGCAGCCAGTCCTGTTGGGACACAACGTCCGCGGTGGCGCCCGGCAGCAGCCAGGGGCCGGTCTGCCGGGGCAAGGGGATCTCGTCGACGCGGTGGACGGTGATGTCGCCGACGGTCCAGGACGGGACGGTGGCCGACGGCTGGGCGGTGGGGGGCGCGGCGGTCTCGGTGAGCGGTGATGTGCGCATGGTGGCGGTTTCCTTCACCTCAAAAGCAATTGGTTTGCCTTAAGAGGACCGTAGGACCTACCGACGACTAACGCAAGCTGTTAGCTTTAAGGCGGGGTGGCAGTCGCCGCTCCGCCCGATCAGGAAGATCAGGAAGGGCACAGACATGTCCGCCGCTGACCTCACACCCTCGGAGGCGGCCCGCTAGGCCGCACGATCCGGGCTCCCGCTTCCCCCCGAACGCCACGCGGCAGTGGCGGCCACCGCCGACCACATCCTGTCCGTCGTCTCCGTCCTGCGGGAGCTGGACTTCGGCGATACGCCGCCGTCCGCCGCGTACCGCGCGTGTGCGGGAGAGGAGCGGCACGATGGAGCCGTATGAGCTCTCCGTCGCCGACGCGGCCGGGGCCGTACGGACCCGGCAGCTGTCCCCGGTCGAGCTGGTGGACTCCGTGCTGGAACGTATCGAGCGGGTCGAACCCCGCCTGCGGGCCTACACCTTGGTGACGGCCGACCACGCGCGCAGCGCGGCGCGGCAGGCTGCGCACGAGGTCGCCGCCGACGGCGTCAGGGGGCCGCTGCACGGCATCCCCGCGGGGCTGAAGGATCTGATCGACGTGGCCGGGATGGCGACCACGGCGAGCTCCCGGGTACGCGCGGACCACCGGGCGGAGGCGGACAGCGCGGTCGCCGCACGACTGACGGCAGCCGGCGTGGCGTTCGTCGGAAAGACCCACACGCACGAGTTCGCCTACGGCCTGACCACGCCGCAGACCAGTAACGCCTGGGACCAGGGCCGGGTGGCCGGCGGCTCCAGCGGCGGTTCGGCCGTCGCCGTGGCCGCCGGGGCTGCGGCGTTCGCACTGGGCACCGACACCGGAGGGTCGATCCGGGTGCCCGCCGCACTGAACGGAGTGGTCGGCCTGAAGCCGACGTACGGGCTGGTCTCCCGGCACGGCATCACCTCGCTGGCCTGGTCGCTCGACCATGTCGGGCCCATCACGCGCACGGTGGAGGACGCCGCGCTGGTCCTGGCCGCCCTGGTCGGCCACGACCCTCGGGACCCCGCATCCGTGGCGGCACCGCCCGTGGACTACCGGCCCGGACCCGGCACGGACCTGACAGGGCTGCGGATCGGCGTGCCGGGCAGCTACTACTTCGACCGGGTCGACTCCGAGGTCGAGGCCGCCGTACGGCACGCGATCGGCCGGCTGGAGGCGCTCGGCGCGCGGCTCGTCGAGGTGGAGATCCCGATGACGCGCTACATCCAGGCGACCCAGTGGGGGCTGATGGTCCCCGAGGCCACCGCCTACCACGAGCGGACGCTGCGGACGGTGCCCGAGCTGTACGCGGCGGACGTCCGCGTTCTCTTGGAGGCGGGCGAACTCATGACCGCCGGGGACTACCTGCGGGCCCAGCGCGCCCGCACGCTCATGCGGCAGGCCTGGCAGCGCATGCTGGACACGGTCGACATGGTCGCCGCGCCGACCGTGCCCCTGACGGCCGTGAAGGCCGGCCAGTCCACCGTGACCTGGGACGACGGCACGGAAGAGAGCGTCTCCGACGCGTATGTACGGCTGTCGGCCCCGGCGAGCATCACCGGGGTGCCGTCGCTGACCCTGCCGGTCGGGCAGGACTCGGCGGGCCTGCCGATCGGCATGCAGCTCATGGGCAGGCCCCTGGGCGAGGCCGCGCTGCTGCGCGCGGGCCACGCGTACGAGCGGACCGGGACCGCCCGCGGCGTTGCGCCGGTGACGTAGAAGGAGACGGCCGGGCGCGCCCGCACGGCCCCGGCAGGCGGTTCCCTTCTCCTGGTGCTCGAACCTCATACCGGCCGGCCGTCGCCGACACCCGAGCAGGGAAGCGAGCAGGGAAGCCCACACTGGGCAACGAGAGGCCCGGTCGGCCAGTTCCTTCCGCAGGGCGCGCAGCGCGTAGTAGGAGCGGGACTTGACCGTGCCCGGCGGGATGCCGAGGTGTGCCGAGACCTGGGCCACGCTGCACTCCAGGTACTACATGAGCTTGATGATCTCGCGGTGCTGCTCGCTCAGTTCAGGAGGCCTGCGGCGTATCGCAGCAACAGGGTTCCGCGCGCGGCGTACAGCTCTCGGATGAACTCCTCACATCTGTCGCTCAGGGACTCGTTGGACTGCTTCGTCATACCGCGGTGCTCATGCCGGGCACCGCGTCCGTGGTCCGCCTCATCCGGTGGCGTCCTCGTCCATCGACCAAGTTCATCGGGGCGTGCCCCGGGTGGAGACAAGGGCGGGTTCACACCGGCGGGGCCTGCGCCGGATCGCCGTGGAAACGCCGCCGCCGGACACCGGCCCGTGGGCCGCTCGCGCGTGTGTGTCGCCCGCTGCGGGACGGTACTGCCGCGCCTCGATGAGCCGGACACCGCGGTGTCGGTCGGCCCGTGCCGCGATGTTGTCAAAGTGCGGCCAGGGTGCTCCTCCCGTGTACGCGGACGGTACGAGCGTCCTCCGGCCCCGGCACGCGCCGGTTGCCGCATCCGGCCCACCGCCCGGCAGCGCCCATGAAGGCAAGTCGGCCGGGCGCCGGGCGGCGCCCGGTCGGCGCCGCCTCACTCCCCGTCACGCACGGCGACCAGCAGCCTCCCCCGGTTCGGGCCCGGCTCCCCGTCGCGCACGGCGGCGAGCAGCTCGGCCCGGTTGGGGCCCGGCTCGGCGTAGCGGGGTGCGTCGGCCCCCAGCCGGATGACCCGCTCCACCAGGCCGGTCTCCACGAAGGCCGCGTCGCCGGTGGCGAGCATGGAACCGACGTCGCCCCAGGCGCGCAGGATGTCGGGGTCCTTCAGGAAGACGGCCTCCACCGCGGTGCGCAGCGCCCAGGCCGGGTCGTCCGTGACATAGCGCTCGCCACGCATCTCGGCGTCGATCTCGGCTATGCGGTGCCGGGTCCAGGCGGTGTCGTCCGCCCACCCGGGCCCGGACTCCTCGTCGATGCCACGGTCGACGCGCAGGGCGAGCTCGACGGCGTCGTCCGTACCGAGCAGGCGCAGCACGTCACGCAGCCGTACGGCGTGCCGCAGACCGGTCGTCATGCCCATACCGAACTGCGGGTTGGTGGTCATCCGGGCGTCCCCGATCGCCAGGATCCCCGTGACGACGGGCTGTTCGTCGGCGACCAGGCAGCGCAGCGTGTTGTGGGTGCCGCCCATCACGTGTACGTCGGTCAGCGGGATGCCTTCGTTCCAGTGGGCGGCGTGCGGATAGAGGGCGAGCACGCGGTTCCACACGTCCGCGCGCCTCAGCGGGCGGAGCTCCTGGTCGCGGTCGGAGGTGACGAGGGTGGTCGACCAGGTGTCGCCGTCGCCGGGGGCGGTGACGATCGAGATGCTGTTGTGGTGGGTCAGCGGCCAGGTCCGCGGGGCCGGCACTCCCCGCTCGTCGGCGCGGAAGTACCGCGTGTAGTAGCGGAACCCGGCCTCCTCGCGGACTACTTCGGGTGCGCCGCCGACCTGCGCGAGGAGATCGGGTACGTCGGTCCGCCGACCAGAGGCATCGACCACGAGGTCGGCCTCGATCCGGGCCCCGGAATCGGTGACCACTCCGGCGATGTGCGGGCGGCCGGACGTGCGGGCCTCGCCCACGAGCAGGGACACCACCTTGGCCCCGCCGAGGATGCGTACCCCGGGCGTCTCGGCCGCGGTGTCGAACAGCGCTGCCTCCAGAACCGGGCGCCGGGCGGTGACGGTCTCGAAACGCTCGTCCCCCGCCTGTCGCGGGCCGGCACTCGGCACCGTCCAGGCGCCGGAGAGCATGCTGTACGTGTAGCCGCCCGCCTCGCGGATACGGTCGACGGCGCCCGGCAGCTCCTTGTCGAGGAGACGGAAGCCGCCCGGCATGAGGATGTGTGTGTGGCCGAACTGCTTGACGCCGGGCCGTCGCCAGTCGCCACCGATGGCCGCCTCCATCGTGCGTGCGGCGGCGGGATCCCGGTCGAGCACGGTCGCGCGATGCCCGTCCGAGGCAAGCAGCATCGAGGTGACAAGGCCGACAGGACCGGCTCCGATGATCACTACGTGGGCCATGGGAACTCCTTCGTCTGGGAATGCCCTCACCTTTCGCCGGATAACTGCTCACCTTCCAGACCGGTTTCCTGCTCAGTTGCCACGCCACACGCCGGGGCCGGGGGCCGCCGCCGACATCCAGGCAGGACTCACGTCGCCGCCAACGCCTCGGTCGGCGTCAGTCGGGAGGCACCGATCGACGGGTAGACACCGGCGGCCATGCCCACCAGGACCGCGCCGGCGTAGCCGCCGGTCACCGCGAGTGCGGGGATGAGCGGGACCAGCCCTGGTAGCCGACGTAGCCGAGGACGGTCAGAGCACCCAGCACGGTCTCCTGCCACGCCGCCCAGGAAGGAGAGGGCGACGGACTCGGTGAGGGACTGACGAGGACGGAGAGGAACATGGTGTTGGCCACCCCTGTCACCGTGGGGTGGCCGTCGAACCGGAGCTGGTCACCTGCGGCCTCCCAGCCGACCAGCCCCGAACGGTCGATGCCGGCCGCCGGCGTCACCGGGTCCAGAATCCCGATCACGGTGAACAAGCGCTGGTTGATGAAGTTCCGCGGGGCGGATCGTTCCGGGTTCAGCTCGGCGAACCCTGGCCGGACGCGGCCGTGGAGCCCAGTTCGGCCGTCGGGAGTCCTTACGTACCCTCAGTTGAGGAACTGCCCAGCTCTGACAGTGCCGTTGACCGCTTGGAGCAGGTTCCGCTTGGTGGCCGCACGGTCAGGACGGCGAAGTCGCCCGGCTCGACACGGTCGGAGCGGTGGACGGCGGCGTGGGTGCTGGTGACGGCACTGCTGACGCTCACGGGTCCGATACGACCGACCATACTCACCGATTCCCCGGGCAGGAGCACCGGCGGTTCGGCGCCCTGTGTCGGCACGGCCTGCAGCGTGTTGGTTCCCGGCGCCGCGAGCTCTCCCGGGCATCACCCTCCTGCCGCACTCGGCCTGCCTCACGTCTAGTCGAGTGGACTCTGATTCGATTGAGCTGGCTGACCAGGCGCCGCGTCTGGCGGGCCCGGCCGGTTGGCTGCAGGAAGTAGTCCGCTCCGAGGTCGTGGTACTCGGCGTCGTTGACCGTGTCAGCCGTCTGCGAGACCGGTGCGAGGGGGGTGAACAGTCTCTTGTCACGCCGCATCGCCCAGTGCACGTCGACCCGACGGCGAGCGAGAGCGAGTAGCGCCTGGGTATGAATCAGCCCCTCGGCTCGCTTCTTGAGGTAGTAGTCGTATTTCCCGGTGCGGCGGCCGGCGTCGCACCGGGAACCAGGCAGGTCGCCGACAACGGCGACGAACTCGACGCCCAGGATCGGGCCCGTGCCGGGCCGGGACTCGATGATCTCGGCACGCTCGTCAAGGCGGAAGGTCTCGCGGATCTCCCGGTCGCTGTTCTTGACCCGCTCGTCCAGGGCAAGCAACTGGTGGGCCAGGTCGCGTGTCAGCTTCGCGGCCCGGGCCTCGGCGAGGAGAGCGGCCGTCTGGAACTGGGCAGCCTCAACCGCCTTGGACGCAACCGTGCCTGCGCTGTGCACCTTGCGGCGCTCCAGCCAGGTAGTGAGCCGTTTGGCGCCGCTGCGGCGCAGTGCGGCCGAGGGCTGGTACTCGGTCAGCATGACGACCGGACCTTTGGCGGCGGAGTAGTCGAAACCCTCTCCAATGCCGGGCAGATGCCGACCAGCAGATCCCGCAGCCGGGTCACCAGCCGGACGCGGTCGGCCATCAGGTCACGGCGGTAGCCGGTCAGCAGTTGCAGCGTGGAGACCTGCTCGGGCGGGGTATCGATCGGGGCGAAGTCCCGGCGCATCCGGGCCTGTTCGGCGATGACCAGGGCGTCCTTGGTATCGGTCTTGCCTCGCCGCGGTCAACGCTGGTCATCCCGGTGGACGGTGCGGCCGGGCACGTGGACGACCTGCTGACCGTGGCCGATGAGCAGTGCCAGCAGCAGGGCGGAGGCCCGGCCGGAGATATCCACTGCCCAGCGCACCTCGTCGGCCTTCCCCCGGGCGGCATCGATGCCGACCCATGTGCGTGTGTGCCGTTCGGTCACCCGTGTCGCTCCGTTCCTGCGCGCCGAGTCCGTCCACGGTCCGAGGAACACTCCGCCGACAGGACGTCGCCCCGAGGGCGGGAAAATCGGGTGCGGCTGTCCGGCCGACGTCGCGACCGCTTGGCGGTCAGAGCCCGCCAACCAGCAGGACGCCGGGGACCCGCTCGTCAGGTGCTCGGAAGTGTTGCTTCGAGCATGCGTATCAGACTCTTTCGTGACCGGCCGACACCGGAGGTCCTGACGGCCAGTACCTGGTTGACGCCCATAGTGTTGTTCTCGAACCCGATCGCCGAGGCTGCCATGTACAGGCGCCATACCCGGGCCCGCCCGGGCGAGGTCAGCCGGACCGCCTCGTCCCAGCGCGCTTCGAGATCGGCCACCCACGCGCGCAGAGTGAGGGCGTAGTGCTCGCGCAGGGACTCCAGCAACACGGTGGAGCCGACGGGAGCCACCTGTGCAGGACATCCGCGTATGAGCGGTACCACTCCCTGCCTACATGCTCGGCCATGCCGATCGAGCTGATCGCATCGAAGGAGTTCTCGGTCTCCCGGTAGTCCTGCACTCTGATCTCCACCAGGTGGCCGAGCCCCGCCGCGGCGCCCGCTCTCGCGCCGACGCGGCCTGCTCGCCGGAGATCGTGACCCCCTACGACCCCGTACGCCGTAGTGTCCGGCCGCGTACATGGCCAGCGTGCCCCACCCGCATCCCACGTCGAGCAGCCGCTGCCCCTCGCGCAGGGCGAGCTTGCGGCAGACGAGGTCCAGCTTGGCCTCCCGGGCCTGCTCCAGCGTGTCGCCGGACGACGGTTGCCCCTCCCAGTAGGCACAGGAGTAGACGAGCGAGGGGCCAAGCACCAGGGAGTAGAAGTCGTTGCCCACGTCGTAGTGGTGGCTGATGGCCACCCTGTCACGTCGCAGGCTGTGCGCCGGCCCGCGAGGCTCAGCGTCGGGCTCAGCACGCGTACGCATCCGGGGCTTGTCAGCACGCCCAGCAGTCTGCGGACCGCCGCGGTACCGCCGCCGGGCTCAGCGGTCGCGCAGGACGAAGACCGGCCCATCCGCGGGCCCCACCGTACTTCCGTCCCAGAGGCGGATGCCCACGGGCCGGGGCACGCCCAGCACCTGTTCGGTGAAACGCGCCAGGATTGCGGCTGCCTCGGCCATCGGACTCCTCTCGATACCGCCTGCCGCCGAGTCGGCGACGGTCCGTTCCGCTCTACGGCCGCGCCCCGAGAAAGGAACGCAACCATGCATCGTGTCCAGCCTCCGGCCCACGAGTGAACCGATCGGTTGGCATGAACCGATTGGTTGGCACCACGTAGTTGTCGGTAGGGAGGGCCCGGAGCCACGCTAAAGCTAAGTCCTTGCGTTAGGAGGCGGCAGGACCTACGCTACTTAAAGCTAACCAACTGCTTTTAGTTGGGGAGCAAGCGCATGCGAGCAGCACGGCTCGCCTCCAACGTCCCGTACCTCATCAGCTTCTTCCCAGCGAAGGGTAAGCAAATGTCTCGTGTTTCTTCGGCTCGTCAGGTGTTCGGTCGTTCTGTGGGGGGTGTGGTGGCGGCTGGCGTGGTCGCTGGTGTCATCGCCGCTGTGTCGTTGTCCGGTACGGCGGGTGCGTCGGGCGGGTCTGGTGCGAGGGCGGGGTCGGGGGCGAAGCCGACGATCGTGCTGGAACACGGTGCGTTCGCGGACACCTCCAGCTGGAACGGCGTGATCAAGCGGCTGCAGAAGTCGGGGTATCCGGTAGTGGCGGCGGCGAACCCCCTGCGCGGACCCGCCAGTGACGCCGGCTATCTGCGCAGCGTCGTGGACCGCATCGACGGACCAGTGGTGATGGTGGGCCACTCCTACGGCGGCACGGTGATCAGTGACGCGGCCGTGGGCCACGAGGACAAGGTCAAGGCGCTGGTCTACATCGCCGCGTTCCTGCCCGATACGGGCGAGACCTCATTAGGGCTGTCGAACAAGTTCCCCGGCAGCACTCTCGGCGATGCCATCGAGGCGGTGCCCTACAGGCTGCCGGGCGGTTCGAGTGGCAACGACGTGTACATCAAGCCTGACAAGTTTCGTCAGCAGTTCGCCGCTGACGTCTCCCAGAGCCAGGCCTCCCTGATGGCCGCCACGCAGCGTCCCATCGCCGCCGCGGCACTGGAGGAGAAGGCCACCAAGGCCGCCTGGAAGACCATTCCTTCCTGGTCGCTGATCGCCACCCAGGACCTCAACATCCCGCCGGCCTCCCAGCGCTTCATGTCCGAGCGCGCCGACGCACACACCGTCGAAGTCAAGGCCTCTCACGCGGTCCCCGTCTCGCGCCCCGACGTCGTCAGCCGCATCATCCAGCAGGCCGCCAACACAACCGGCCGCTGACCCACAGCCCCGGCCCGGCAGGAGAGGCACAGCGTCTCCTGCCGGCCCACAGCGCCCCACCTCGCCCCACACCGTCCTCAAGAGGAGAAGCCATGCCCTTCATCACCGTAGGCCAGGAGAACAGCACCGACATCAACCTCTACTACGAGGACCACGGGGCCGGGCAGCCGGTCGTCCTCATCCACGGCTACCCCCTGGACGGACACTCGTGGGAGAAGCAACTGCCCGCACTGCTCGATGCCGGACACCGCGTCATCACCTACGACCGCCGCGGCTTCGGCCAGTCCAGCCAGCCCACCACCGGCTACGACTACGACACCTTCGCCGCCGACCTCCACACGGTGCTGGAAACCCTCGACCTCACCGACACCGTCCTGGTCGGATTCTCCATGGGAACCGGAGAAGTCGGCCGCTACCTGGGCACCTACGGTTCGGCACGCATAGCCAGGGCGGTGTTCCTCGCTGCGCTGGAGCCCTACCTCCTCAAGACTGAGGACAACCCCACAGGCGTCGACGGCGAAATCTTCGAAGGCATCCTCTCGGCAGTCACGCGCGACCGTTACGCCTACTTCACCGACTTCTACCAGGCCTTCTACAACCTCGACGAAAACCTCGGCACCCGCATCAGCGAAGACGTCGTCCGTGCCAACTGGAACACTGCCGCCGGCGCATCCGCCTACGCCTCACGTGCCGCCGTCCCGACCTGGACAACCGACTTCCGCGCCGACCTCCCCAAGATCGACGTCCCGGCACTCATTCTGCATGGCACCGCGGACCGGATCCTGCCGATCGAAGCCACCGCCGAACCGTTCCACGCCGCACTCCCCGAGGCCGAGTACGTCGTCGTCGAAGGAGCCCCGCACGGCCTGCTCTGGACCCACGCCGAAGAGGTCAACAAAGCCATCCTCGCCTTCCTCGCCGCATAACCACCCCGCACCCAGGCACCTCACCCTCGGACTCCGTGTCTCCCAACAGCACGGAGTCCGAAGGCGCAGCCGTGCTTGTCCTCGCTCCCACCCCGCTGGATGTCGAGCAGTGCTTCGCGGAGCTTCAGGGTGACCTCGCCGGCCTCGCCGCCCGACTGCGTAGGGAGACGCGGGCCTCCTCGGACTGGGGTGAGTCCCCGCGCCGACCGGCAGTGATCACGATGGACACGGGATTCTGGCCCTCAGAGTCCGTGATCGGCCGCCTCGGTATCGATGTCACCAGGCGGCTCCTTCTGGAGATCCCGCGCCGGTCCGGTTCTAGAGTCCGTCTTCACCGATCTGGAGTGGGAGTTACTCGCTCCCCTGATCCCGCGAGCTACGACGGGCCGACCTCGAGTAGAGATCCGCACCGGCATCTCCACCATCGTCCGTGCCCACCAGCACGCCGCCGCCACCGGCCGAAAAAGGGGATCCATCGGCCGGACGAACCAGACGATCACGCCCTTGGCCGATCCCGGGGAGGACCGGCCACCAAAATCCACGGTGACGATGGCTGAGTGATCGCTTTGGACCCGACCCAAAATCCACCGACGCTGTTGGGTTGCCCTGACGCGCATGCCCCGCGCTCACTCCTCCCGGCGGCGTCCGGGCATGAGCCAGAAACTGAGAGCCGCACCCGCCACCAAGGTCACGGCGGCCACGCGGAAGGCGAGGCGCACGCCGTCGACGGCGAGGCCGCCGGCCGACTCCACGGTGTGGGAGCCGTGCGTCCCGCCGAGCGCGATCGCCGCGAACGTGGCGAGGCCGAGCGCGCCGCCCACCTGCTGCACCATGGTGGTCACTCCCGAGCCGAGGCCCGCGTCATGGTCCGAGATGCCGTGCAGGGCCGCGTTCTGCACGGCTGGCAGGGACGCGGCGAAGCCGAGGCCGGTGACGATCATGGCGGGCATGACGTGCGAGCCGTACGAACTGAGTCAAGCCACCGTCCATAGAAGATCACCAAGGACCATGTCATTGCTATGCGGCTACCACCGCCGCGAACCGAGCCAAGGCTTGTCCCGCATTGATCTCACTGCCGGGACGGGCCTCGCTCTCGACAGAACGGTCAGCGCTCGCTTTGCCTCACCATGTGGCTCCTCATCATGTCAATCCGCTGTGTGAGTTATGGGAGTTCTGGTCACAGGGCTGCGGGCCTGCCAGCCTCGCGGGCGAGCGCCCGGCCGACGCGGGGCCGGGCCCCAAGATCCACGTGGACCCGGGCCTCAGCTGACGAAGACTGTCCTCCGTCCCCGTTCCGAGGGCCGGGCCGAGGCGGCGACAAGCCCGGAGTGCGGCTTGCAAGGAGCGGCCGCCCGGTACTCCGGGCGCCTTGGCCGCTCTTTCAGCGGCTACTTCTGGATCCCCATCGTCGGACCACTTCTCGGCGGAGTGATCGGCGTGCTGGTCTACGACCTGTTCATCGGCGACGTCCTGCACCTCCGCACCCGTCACGGGACGCCGCACCCGAAATCGGCCGGACACGTCCCGTGACGGGTGCGGATGATGCGTAATCCGCCCCGTACCGCCGGGTCCCGGCGTACGCACCCCATGCCTGCCGCCGTCAGGGCACTTCAGGACGCACCGGCTCGTTCTCGCTGCGCCCGGCGTTCCACGGGACGAACCTTTTGCCGGAGAACGCGACACACAGCGGCCTCGGCTCTGCTGGACGCTGGTGCCGCCTGCCGACGCCACCAGCGCGGCACGGCGTCGCCAGGCGCCTGTCATCGCCGTGGCCTCGTCACGGCGACTCCTCCGCCGCTCGGCACACCGGGCAGGTCAGCTGTCGGGCGGGCCAGTCGCGGATCACCTTGCCCGGACTCGCGGGCCCGCGAAGCAACTTGCTTTCCGCACGGACGTGGTCGACGCAGACAGCCGCACCACACACGTAACAGACGGCAACGGCGACCTCGCTACGCCCCTGTTGGACGCATTCATAGCAGTTCATGGACGGACCTTTCGCCCAAGGACGCTGCCGACGAGAGGCTGGGGCACCGGCATCGGTCATCCTCCGTCGCCAACCTCTGCGGCAGATGTCGTCCGGTGCCGCGCGGAGTTCCCTCGAAGAAGCCGCCCAAACGCGGCCAGATCATCGATCGCCCGGCACGGCTACGGCCAGGCATCGGCTCCTCCGCCACGCCATTCGATCAATGGCGTGACACCGGCCTCCTCCTGCTCCAAAGCGATTCCGAGCCGGCGCACCACCGCCAGAACGTCCGCCACGCTACGCGCCACGCCCATCAGCTCACCCCTGACCGACACTTGGCGACCACCACAACCGAAGGGGCTGTGCACTACCACGGGAGCCGCCCGCCCCCGCCCGCCTCCCGGCGGCCGCGGGCAATCCCAAGGGCCCAGCCCCGGTCCTGCGGCTCTCGTACGCCTCGTCATGGACGCGTCCGTCATATGCCGATGCTCTCCCCCTGTGTTCATCCCACCCATGATCGCCTCAACAAGTTTTGCACAATGCAAAAGATTTCCCGGACGACACGCAGGCACCCTTGACACGTTTTGCATAATGCAAACGTCAGGAAGGGGAACCAATGAGTGCCATCCGCACCGCCGAGAACGAGAAGCCCAGGACCGTAAGCGCAACGAGCCGCTTCTCGCCCGAAAGGACGTGCTCGGAGTTGCGCACCTCCTCGTGGGCGCTGCTGGTCCTCGCGGTGGCCATCGGCGCCGGGGCCGGCCTGGGCTCGGTGGTCTTCCGCTGGTGCATCCAGGCCTTCACTCACCTCTTCTCCGGCCATGCGGACTACACGGCATCCCCTGGCTCGCACAATCCGCACGTACCGTGGCTGGGCCCATACTTCGTGCTGCTCGCCCCTGTGCTGGGCGGCCTGCTGTACGGGCCGCTGGTGAACCGGTTCGCCAAGGAGGCGCGCGGGCACGGGGTGCCCGAGGTGATGCTGGCAGTCGCGCAGGGCGGCGGCCGGATCAGCCCGAAGGTCGCCGTGGTCAAGACGCTGGCCTCAGCCCTGACCATCGGCTCCGGCGGCTCGGTCGGCCGCGAGGGGCCGATCGTGCAGATCGGCTCCGCGCTCGGCTCCACCCTGGGGCGGGTGGCGCAGGTGACCGAAGGGCGAATGAAGCTGCTGGTGGCGTGCGGTGCGGCGGGCGGCATCGCCGCCACCTTCAACGCACCGCTGGCCGGGGTGTTCTTCGCCATGGAGCTGATCCTGGGCACCTTCTCCGCGGAGGCCTTCGGCGCCACGGTCCTGGCCAGCGTCACCGCGAGCGTGATCGGCCGTGCCGCCTTCGGTGACGTGGCCTTCCTGAACCTGCCCGCCTTCCATGTCGACCATCTCGCCCAGTACGCGCTGTTTGCGCTCCTGGGCGTCGTCGCCGCCGTGGTCGGAGTCGGCTTCTCGCGGTTCCTGTACCTGGTCGAGGACACCTGCGACTGGGCCTGGCGCGGGCCGGAGTGGCTGCGCCCGGCGGTCGGCGGGCTGGCCCTCGGCCTGGTGCTCCTCGTTCTGCCGCAGATGTACGGTGTCGGCTATCCGGTGCTGGAGAAGGCGACCGAGGGCGGGTACGCCGTCGGCTTCTTGCTGCTGTTGCTGGTGGGAAAGATGGTGGCGACCAGTCTGACGATCGGCATCGGTGGCTCGGGTGGGGTGTTCGCGCCCAGTCTGTTCATCGGGGCGATGCTCGGGGCGGCGTACGGCATCGGCGTACGCGACCTGCTGCCCGGCACGGCCGGAGCCGTGGGTGCCTACGCGCTGGTGGCCATGGGTGCCGTCTTCGCGGGTGCGGCCCGCGCGCCCATCACCGCCGTGGTGATCCTCTTCGAGCTGACCGGCGAGTACTCCATCATCCTCCCGCTGATGCTGGCGATCGTGCTCGCCACAGGCGTGAGCCGTCTGCTCTCGCGCGACACCATCTACACGCTCAAGCTGAGCCGACGCGGCATTGACCTCGACGGCCCCGCCCGCGGCGCACCGATCGGCGCCCAGGACGTCGGAACCGTCATGGAGCCCCTCCCCTCACCCCTGCCGTCGTCCACCGCACTGTCCGACGCCGCCGACCTGCTGAGCCTGTCCGGCCATGGAGCGCTCCCAGTGGTCGACGACACCGGGAACTATGTAGGTGTCGTCACCGCCCAAGCAGTCGCCGAGGCACTCGCAGAGCAAGCCGACACCGCACCCGCCCGCGTCGGGCAGCTCACCGAGCCACCCGCACCCGTCACCGTGGACCAGCCACTGGCACATGCACTGCCTGCCCTGCTCTCGACCGCGGGCACCGGAGTGCCGGTGCTCGACACCGCGCACGGCAAGCCCGTCGGCTGGCTGAGTCACCACAGTGCCCTGCGCGCGGTACACACGGCTGCCGCGTAGCCCCGCACCAGGCCAAGGTCACCTGACCCAGACGCCTCTTTTGCACTGTGCAAACCTGGGTAGGGGTGACCACGACGGACAAAACCGCCCCTCGGAGGCGAACCATGCACACACGCCACGTTCAGCGCGCCTACTCGTTCGCCTGCCTCGATTGCGGCCACGGTTGGGAAGGCACCTACGACATCGACGTGACCGTGGACGAACACGCCCGGATCACCGCCGCCTACCGCCTCGCCGGCGAGCGCGTACCGTCTCCCTTGCAGTCGCCACAGTGTCCGGCCTGCGAGAGCCACAAGATACGCATCATGCGACCGGGACGCGTCGCGTCCGCACACTTGCATGAGACGTGAGGGCAGCGACAGCGTCGCATGTCCGACCTCCGTCCCGACTGGACGCTCTTGGCCGGACGAACCTGGCGCGGCCCTGCACGAGCACTGTGGACACCACAGCGGACATGGGTGGTTCTACGTCACTCAGCCGTCGCCGCCACGGGCACGTGGCTGGTACGAGCGACCAGGCTCGCGACCAGGAGGCCGTCCTCCGGCCTGACGGTGGAAGACAGCCTTCTCCTGGCTGCCGACGCCCTCTCACGCGGGCAGCCATCCCGCACATTGCGCGGATCGGGGCATTTTGCATAGTGCAAGCGAGTGGCCCGCCATGCGTCCCCGGCCGCAGAGGGTAGTCCTCAGTGCATCCAGGACCGACCCGCTCACCGCGGAGGCACCCGATGGCCCAGCGTCCCTCGCGTCCGACCACCCGCAAGACCCTGCTCGGCGTCGCAGCCGCGGTCGCCCTCGCGGCCCTCAATGCCCCGGCCGTGGCGGGCTTCGCCCAGCACGCCTACCACCGCTACGAGATCAGCCAGCCGGAGTACAAAGCGAAGTACGGCCACTGGACACTCGCCTCCCTCCCGGAGAAGTACCAGCTCAACTCCATCCACGCGATCCTGCTGCACACCGGCAAGGTGCTGCTGATCGCCGGATCCGGCAACAGCGTGAAGCTGTTCGAGGGCGGAGCCTTCAAGAGCACCCTGTGGGACCCGGCCACGGACACCTTCAAGAAGATCGACACCCCGGCCGACTTGTTCTGCGGTGGCCACGCCCAGCTCCCCGACGGCAAGATCCTCGTCGCCGGGGGC
This sequence comes from Streptomyces sp. DG2A-72, assembly GCF_030499575.1. Classification (NCBI taxonomy): domain Bacteria; kingdom Bacillati; phylum Actinomycetota; class Actinomycetes; order Kitasatosporales; family Streptomycetaceae; genus Streptomyces; species Streptomyces sp. DG2A-72. The sequence continues at coordinate 10,092,895 of NZ_JASTLC010000001.1, read as the reverse complement.
ACCGCCCGCTACGAGGTCCTGAAGGGCGACGTGAAACGAGCCGGCGGCGCCATGCTGGTCAAGAACGAGGACCCGGACCGCGCCCGCACCTTCCCCAAGGGCACCCTCTTCCGCTCACCCTCCGGCGTGGAGTACCGCTCCCAGTTCAGCGTGCGCGTACCCGCCGCGAAGAAGACACCCACCGGGCGGATCAGCCCCGTGAAGGTCACCGCGAGCGAGGCCCGCGTGTTCGTCGAGGCGGTCGAGGAGGGACCACTGGGTATCACCAACACCACCGAGCAGTACGCCATCGTCGGCTTGAAGGGCAAGGACGCCGACAACCTTTACGGCATCGCCAACAAGCTCGGCCTCGACAAGAAGGACTTCCAAGGCATCAAGGACGCCTACGAGTTCGACCCGGTCACCGAGAAGTACACCAAGGTCGGCTCCATGAGCGAGGCCCGCTGGTACCCGACCCTCACCACCCTGTCCGACGGCCGCGTCCTCGCCGTCTCCGGCCTCGACGACATCGGGCAGATCGTGCCGGGCAAGAACGAGATCTACGACCCGAGGACACAGACCTGGTCCCCGGCACCGACCCGCTACTTCCCCACCTACCCGTCCTTCTTCCTGACCGGCAAGCGGAAGATCTTCTACTCCGGCTCCAACGCCGGATACGGACCCGCCGACAAGGGCCGCACCCCCGGCCTGTGGGACCTCAGGACCAACACCTTCACCCCCGTCCCCGGCCTGAGGGATCCAGACGTCCTGGAGACCTCCTCCTCGGTCCTGCTGCCGCCCGCACAGGACAAGAAGGTCATGGTGCTCGGCGGCGGAGGCGTCGGCGAGTCGCGGGCGGCCACCTCCCGCACCGCGATCGCCGACCTCGACGCCGAGCACCCCGCCTTCACTACCGGTCCTCGCCTGCCGGAGAACACCCGCTACCTGAACAGCGTGCTCCTGCCGGACGACAAGGTGTTCACCACCGGCGGCAGCCAGGACTACCGAGGCAAGGGCGCCAGCGACATCCTCAAGGCCCAGATCTACGACCCGGCCAAGAACACCTTCACGCCCGCCGCCGATCCCACCGTCGGCCGCGACTACCACACCGAGGCCCTGCTGCTGCCCGACGGCCGTGTCGCCGTCTTCGGCTCCGACCCCCTCTTCGCCGACAAGGCCGACTCCCGCCCCGGCCACTTCGAGCAGCGCGTCGAAGTCTTCGCCCCGCCCTACCTGCACCAGGGAGACCGCCGCCCTGACCTGGCCCTCGACGGCCGGACCGACGTCGACCACGGCAGCGAGGTCGTCCTGCACACCACCGACCCGACCAGCATCAGCCGCGTGCGACTCATCCGCCCCGGATCCGCCACACATGTCACGGACTTCGACCAGCGGTCGGTCGCCCTGGACATCACCCGGCGCACAGGCGGCACGCTCACCGTCCGCGTGCCCGACGACGCCTCCCTCGTCCCACCCGGTTGGTACATGGCCGTCGCCGTCGACACACGAGGTGTTCCGTCCCGCGCCGTCTGGATCCACGTGTTCGGGTGAGATGGGGCGCTCACCGCGACTGCTGGACACCGAAGGGCAACGGCTTGTGATGCACATCACGCTCCCCAGTGCAAAATTTACCTAGTGCAATGATGGTTGGGCCCTGCGCGCACGTACCCCCTGACACACAGCTCGCTCACGTCAGGAGGCTCCATGCCGATCTCCCGCAACAAGGCCGGGACCGTCTTCGTGGTCGGCGCGATGGGTCTGACCCTCGCCGCCCTCGCCTACCCCGCCATGCTCGGCATCGAGAACGCGGCGACGAACACGTCCCGCATCATCGCCAACACCCAGTACGGCCCGCTGACCGAGGCCAACCGCGACTTCGTCGTCAAGGTCCGCGCGGCCGGCCTGTGGGAGTACCCCTTGGGAGAGATGGCGATGGAGCGGGGCACCACGAAGGAGATGAAGGAGGCCGGCGAGCACCTGATCGTCGGCCACGCCGGGCTCGATGAGATGTGCCGGAAGATCGCACCGGAGCTGAACATCACCCTGCCCAACCAGGCCAGCCCTCAGCAACAGCAGTTCGTGGCGACCGTGGATTCCAAGAGCGGCAAGGAGTTCGACTCCACCGCCGTCAGTATCATGCGCGTCACCCACGGCCAGATCTTCCCCGCCATCGCCAAGATCCGCGCCAGCACCGAGAACGTCCTGGTCCGCCAGCTGGCCGACCTGGCCAACGACACGGTTCTGGACCACATCACGGTCCTGGAGAAGACCGGCCTGGTCAACTACGAGCAGGTCAACTTCCAGCAGACCTCCCCGCCCAAGCTCCCCAAGGACCAGCTGACCCCGCCCGCGGCCCAGCCCGGTGCCCCCTTGGTCGCCCTCACCCCGCGCCCGGACCTGGACGTCAACACCAGTTCCCCGACACCCAGCCCGACCGTCGGGTGAACGGCGAGGGGGCGCACCCTGTCACGGTGCAGCCGCGGAGGACGGACGACAGGAGGGGCGGAGGCGGTGTGGGAGATCCGGTAGGAGCGTACGACCGCGATCACGCACACGACGACGAGCGCGGCGGCACAGCCGCCCAGGTCGCGCAGAGGGCCCGAACGGGTCGCTCCGGCCTCCACGCCGCGCGGCGGCACGCGCCCCTTCGAGTCGTACACGACGGCAATGGCATCACCGGGTTGGGTGGTCTGCCCGCAGCCGCGCCAGATGCGGACCTGCAGCGGTACGCCGTCGCGGTCAGCAACCGAGCAGAGGTAGCGGCCGCGACTGGAAACCGCTCCTGGTCCGCCCTCGACCGAGGTCACCACAGCGGATTCCACGCGCCCCCGCTCCGCCAGCACCAGGCCGACAGCCCCGTACCACGCAGAGGTAGAGGGCGAGCGCGGCGGCACACGCCAGGCCGCCCTCGCCGTCCGCCAGCCCGGAAATCCCGTACCAGGCACCGGCTGCTGCGGCCCCGACGATCGCTCCCGCTCGCGCGCATCCGGCGAGAAGCGCTTCAGCCACCAGCCACCACGGCGGCAGGCCGACGAACTCGGCGGGCCCCCACACCGTGCTCCGCAGAATGCGCCATCAGGTGCCGTTCCTGCGCGGGCCGGGGAGGACGTCGTCGGCGCATGCGCGTTTCCCTCCCCTTATCGGCGTCCTTCAGCGTCCGCCATCCAGGCAGCGAAACCACGGACCCCCAACATTCGCTTGCATTATGCAAAACGCAGCGCGGAGAACAGCAGCCCAAATCCGACAGTGACGCCCGGCACATCAGGCGTCGCGGGCCGCCGGGACGTCCACCGCCCAGCCCAGCGGGTGCGGTTCCGCGTCATCGAGCGCCGGCGCCAGGGGCTCTCCCCCGGCCTCGTTGAAGGCGGCGAGGGCCTCCATGAGCGCCAGCCGCTGGGTAGGGGTGAGCCGCTCGACGATCGCGGCGATCTCGGCTCGGCGCCGGGCGGTGACGTCCTCGACCGTACGCCGGCCTTCCTCGGTGAGCTGCAGGAGGGTCTCACGGCGGTTGCCGGGGTTGAGGCTCCGGTCGGCCAACCCGGCCGCGATCAGCCGGTCCACCATCCGCATCGCGGTGGACGGCGCCACCTGGAGCAGGTCGGCGAGCGCGACCAGCTTGGTCGCTCCGCGCGTGGACAGCACCACCAGCATCCTGAACTGCGGGAGCGTCACTCTCTCCTCGACCTCGGCGAGGGAACGGGCGGAGACCGCCACCAGCAGTCGCGACGCTGTCAGCACCGCACGGGTCACCACGTCAACATCGTCCATCGCCCCCGCGGGGGTCTCGCGCTCCGGCATACGTCCTTTGTACCGTGCCGAAGTCCCTGCTCACTCAGGCGATGGGAACAGATTTTCCTTCCTCGTGACCGTGGTAGCGGAGCAGGAGCATCGCGGCGTCGTCGTGCGGTGGCCCGGCGGCGTGCTGAGCGAGATCCGCGCGCAGGGCGTCCAGGGCCCGGTGCGCGTCGGAATCCTTCAGCAGGTGCGCCCGCTCTCCGACGGGATAGAAGCGGCCGTCCTGGTCCCGGGCCTCGGTGACGCCGTCGGTGTACAGCAGGAGCTGCTCGCCGGGGGCGAAGTCGACCCGATACGGCTTCGGGCCCTCGCTCCCGTGGGCGCCCAGCCCCAGCGGAAGCGCGTAGGCGGGCGGCTGCGGGAAGTCGACCGTGCCGCCCTTGCGTACGACCATGGGGGCGGGATGGCCGTAGTTGAGGAAGACGGCCTGGTGGCGGGTGCCGATCTCGGCGAGGATCGCGGTGACGAACTTCTCGCCCTCCAACTCCCGCGCCACGCTGCGTTCCAGGCGTTCGCCGAGCCCCACCAGGTCCGGCTCGTCGTGCGCCGCCTCCCGGAACGCGCCAAGGACGACAGCCGCCGTCTCCACCGCGGCAAGTCCCTTGCCCTGCACATCGCCCACGATCACCCGGATGCCGTGCGGCGAGGCCACCACCTCGTACAGGTCCCCGCCGATGCGCGCCTCCGCGACAGCCGAGGTGTACGACACGGCCGCCTGCAACGGCCCCGCCGTCAGCGGCACCGGCCGCAGCAGCACCCGCTGAGCCACCTCCGCGATCGACCGGACACTGGCCAGCTCCCCCTCCCGGCGCGAACGCATCACGGCCGCCGCGATGCCGACGCCCGTCACGCCGGCCACCGAGGCCAGCGCGGTGAACCCCCGACGCTCCTCGAACAACCCGTCGTACAACCCGAGCGCCACGCACAGCACCAGGGCCACGAGCCCGAACACCGCCGTACGACGCCACCCCCCGACCAGCCCGGAGAAGGCAGGCCCGAGCGAGACGAGCGGGAGAAACCCGACCCCCGGACCGGCCACGACGTCCATCACCGCGACGATCGCCATCACCACAACCGGCATCCAAGACAGCACGGTCCAGCTCGATGGCGGCCTCTTGTCGGTCATGTCGCACTCCAGCGGTGTCGCGCGCTCGAGAGCCGCCCCTCGTCCCCGCAGGGCGCCCCTCACTCACTTTTAGACTATGCAAAGGTGGCGTGCGCGAGGCGGCTCACAACCCCGGTCCTTTACCCAATCGAGGCCGAGAGCCGATATTCCCGACCCGCGGAGGCGACCATGACACACAGACAAACCACATCTCGCCACCCCCAACTCCCCACCGGATGGCGGCGCCTGGCTCTGCGGCTGCCGATCCTGCTCTTCCGCGCGGGGCTGGGATCCCTCTTCGGAAAGCGGCTGCTCCTGCTGCACCACGTCGGCCGCGTCAGCGGCCTGGACCGCAGGGTGGTCCTCGAAGTGGTGTCCTACGACCCGATCGGCGCAAGCTGGACCGTCGCCTCCGGATTCGGGCCGAAGGCCGACTGGTACCAGAACCTGCGCGAGCAGCCGAAGACCCTCATCCAATTCGGCAACCGACCCCACGCCGTCACCGCCCGCTTCCCCACACCCGACGAAGGCGCCGAGATCATGGCCGACTACGCCCGCCGGCATCCCCGCACGGCCCGTCGTCTGTGCGCATACATGGGTTTTCCCATCGACGGCAGCGAGGCGTCGTATCGCGAGGCGGGGCGAGCGATCCCCTTCGTACGCCTCGACGCGTCCCTCGGACACCATCAGCACCGACGCTCGCGCGCGTGACGTCCCGGACGTGGTGTCCGGGGCGTCCGCGCCGCGGTGGCCGCTTTCCCTTACACCGCGGCGATGCCCTCCATGCCGGACTCGGCGAAGGCGGGCAGTCCGGTGGCGGTGGTGACCTTGGTGAGGGAGCCGTTCCTGCCGATGCGGAAGCCGTCGACCGTGCCGGAGACGGCGTTCTGCACGTGGAGGAACTTCTCGTCCTGTGTCACCGCCAGGTCTGTGACGCCCTCGCCGCGGCACGAGGCGCATCGCCCGAGCCATCGCAGGGAAGTGCGCGGAAAGCGGCCGGAGGGACTGGCGATCTCATTTTGCATCATGCAATGATCGGACAGGGGGGCAAGCCGCCGGCTGACCGCCGTCCGGCGCCCAGGAGTGACACCGGCAAGGTAAGCGGGACGGCGCATCGGCCGTCGGCGGGCTCCCCCGCCTCTGCTGGTCCACCACCGCTGGACCACACGGCCAGGGGCCCGATACGCGAGGGCCGTTGGGGACACGCACGGCCCCTCAGGGGCAAGGAAGACGCTGCCCACAGCCTGTGAGCAGGGTCAGGAAGACTGGGACCGTGACCACCCAAGAGCCAGACGGCGAGGGAACACCCGAAGAGCGGGGCGGTACGCCGTCCGGCTCCGAGGAAGTCTGGCTGAAGTTCCTTACGGACAGCGAGGGCGCGATCCGCCGGTCCGCGCCCAAAAAACCCTCCGCCCGAGAACGCGCACCGGGACCGCACCCGCGAACGGTCGGCGCGGACAGGGCAGGGCCGCGGACGCGATATCCGCACGACGAGTCGGTCAGCTCCGGGATGGATACGGTCGGCGACCTGTGGCAGCCGGACGACGCTTCGCCCGGCCCGGCCTGGCGGAACCTGGACCGCCGCGCGAGGCTCCGGCGCGTCGGCCACGTGATCGCCACGGCCGCGGCGGTCGCTCTGGCCCCGGGGGCCTGGTCCTGGTTCTCCACCAGCGCGGGCACTCCTGACGACGCGACGGACGATTTCATCGTGCAGCAGTTGGAGGACCTACCCCACGAGTTGCCCACGGCAACCCACGCCCCGCCTGGATCCGCCGTCACTCAGCTGTCCTCTTCGTCGGTGACTGCCGGATGAGACACGCTGCATCGAAGGGAGTCCTTTCCAGGACCGTGCACTGGTGGTGGCAGCGGGGAGGGGGCGGCCAAGGCGGACGCGGTTCGGGTCGCAGGGAGGACTACGCGCGACGAAAAGCGCCCGCGGATCCGCCCGGGCCCAGGGCCTGCACGCCGGGAAACCACCTGGGGAGAGCCGAACAGCCGCGAACCATGGCACGATGCAAAGGTGACCCGCCGTATGGCCCGCAAAGGGACGTCGGCCGGGACTGGAGCGCCGGGAAGCCTGGTCGGCACGGAAGATCGCCGTTGTGCCGAAGAAGGAGCCGACCGTGTCCGCCATCCAGTTCGCGCTCAACCGGGCGATGCGCCTCGACGGAGCGCTCGGCGTCGCCGTCGTCGACTACCTCAGCCGCATGCCACTCGGCACCCTGAGCCACCGGAAGGATCTCGACCTGAACCGGGTCGCCCACAGCGGCACAGACGTTGTACGCGCCCATCTCTCCGCCCTGGACATGATGGGCCGCAAGCCGGAGCAGCTGGAGGACATCCTGGTCACCCTCGACGGCGAATACCATCTCCTCCGCCCGCTGACCCGCCGGACCCACGAAGGCCTCTTCCTCCTGCTGGTCCTGGACCGCGAGCGCGCCGAGCCGGAGACCGCACGCCAGGAACTCCGCCAGATCGAGAAACTGCTGTGAACCGACATGATCCTGGACACGGGCAGTGCTCTCTGCCGGGATCCGGCAATGGCAGCCCTGTCTGACTGCGTGCCAAGGTCGTGTCAATGCCGCGTAAAGGACCTGTAGGGTTCCCCGCGGTGTGCCGGGAAGCCTGGTCGGCGGTTTGAGGACAACTCTCTTCACCGATCGGGGTCTGGGTCATGGTGCTCGTCGCGGTCTTCGGGGTGGCGCTGCTCATCGCCGTGCTGCTGTCCGGGCTGGCCGCCCGGACCGTCCTGTCGACATCGTTCCTTTTCTTGGTCGGCGGCGCGCTCGTCAGCGACGGGTTCCTCGGCCTGATCCACATCACACCGGACAGCGAGATCGTGTCCGTGACGGCCGATCTGGCGCTGTTCGCGGTGCTGTTCACCGACGGCATGCACGTCTCCTTCCCGAGGCTGCGGGAGAACTGGAGGAACCCGGCCCGAGCCCTCGGGCTCGGCATGCCGCTCGCGTTCGTCGGCATGGCACTGATCACGCACTTCCTGGTGGGCCTGGACTGGACGACGTCCTTCCTCGTCGGAGCCGTCCTGGCACCGACCGACCCGGTGTTCGCCTCCGCGATCGTCGGACGCAAGGAAGTCCCCGCGAAACTGCGGCAGTTGCTGAACGTGGAGAGCGGCATCAACGACGGGCTCGCCCTGCCGGTCGTCCTCATCCTGATCGCCGCGGCGGGGCCGACCTCCGGGCATGCCGAGGCCGACTTCGGGAAGATCGCACTGGAGCTGGTCCTCGGCCTGGTCCTCGGAGTCGTTCTACCGTTCGTGGTGATCGAGCTCGTACGGTTCCGGCTGCTGGGCGCCGAACCCAAGCTGCAGCCGCTGCTGCCGCTCGCGATCGGCGTGATCCTTTACGCGGTCTGCCATCTCACACACGCCAACCCCTACCTCGCCGCGTTCTCCGCGGGCGCCGTGCTCACCGCCCGCTCGCTGGAGGCGAAGGAGGCCTTCGAGCCGCTGGGTGAGGCACTGGCGGAGCTGGCCAAGTTCGCGGCGCTGCTGGTGTTCGGCGCGCTGCTGACGCCGCACCTGTTCGGCGATCTGTCCTTCGGCGGATACGTCGCCGTCGTCCTGGCCATCGTGCTGATCCGCCCAGCATCCCTGCTGCTCTCCCTCATCGGGACCCGGTTCACTCAGCAGGAGAAGCTGGTGGCCGCCTGGTTCGGGCCGAAGGGCTTCGCGTCGGTGGTGTACGGACTGCTGGTGCTGCAGGCCGGGATACCGCAGGGCGAGGAGGCGTTCACCCTGATCGCCGTGTGCATAGCCTTCTCGATCATCGCCCACAGCTCCACAGACGTGCCCATCGCCCGTCTCTTCCATGTCGAGAACATCGCCGGCGTGGACGGCGGCACCCCAGCAACCCGTACCGCCAAGGAGGCCGGCCATGTCGGCGCGTGAGCTTGCCGAGCCCTACCCGTCCGCGTCCACCGACGACGCCACCGACGCGGCCCGGTTGCTGGCCGAGTACAAGCTGCCCGCGCTCCTGGTCGTCGATCCCGACGGCCAGCCGTACGCCATCGTGCCCGGCTCTCAGCTCATCGGACAGCTTGTACCCGAGTACGCGCTGGAGGACCCGACGCTCGCGGCGGTGATCGACGACCAGGACCTGGACGAGGTGCCGGAAAGGCTCGCCGGGCTCACGGTGGCCGAATGGCTGCCGCGCCGCAGGTTCCGGCCACCCACCGTCGGACCGGGCGCGAGCGTCATGCAGATCGCAGCCCTCATGGCGCGCACGCACACCCCCCTGGTCGCCGTCGTCGAACACGACGGCGAGCGGACCCGCCTCGCGGGCGCCGTCACGGCCGCCCGCCTGATGGAACGACTCGTCGGAGGATCGTGAACGGCTGGCAGAGCTGGGCGGCCATCGCCGTCTTCGTGTCCACGTACGGCCTGATCATCAGCGAGAAGATCCACCGCGTCGGCGCGGCCCTGGGCGGCGCCGCGCTGATGCTGGCGATCGGCGCCACCGACGACAAGTCGGCCTTCTTTCCGATCCGAGCACTCCGGCGTCGACTGGAACGTCATCTTCCTGCTCATGGGCATGATGTTGATCGTCGGCGTGCTCAAGAAGACGGGCATGTTCGAGTACCTGGCCATCTGGGCGGTGAAACGCGCCCGGGCCGAGCCCTTCCGGGTGATGGCCATGCTCGTCGTCATCACCGCCGTCGCCTCGGCCTTGCTGGAAAACGTCACCACGGTCCTGCTGATCGCCCCGGTCACCCTGCTGGTGTGCGAGCGGCTGGCGCTGCCCGCCGCGCCCTTCCTGATCGCTGAGGTCATGGCCTCGAACATCGGCGGCGCCGCGACCCTGGTCGGCGACCCGCCCAACATCATCATCGCCAGCCGGGCCGGCCTGACCTTCAACGACTTCCTCGTCCATCTGGCCCCGCTGTCCGCCGTCCTGACAGTGGTGCTCGTCGTGATGTGCCGGTTTCTGTTCCGCAAGTCCTTCGTGTACGACGAGGACCGCGCCGCCGAGATCATGGAGCTGGAGGAGCGGGAGGCCATCGCGACCCCCGGCTGCTGATCCAGGGCCTGGCCTGGTCGTCCTCGCCCTGGTGGTGGTGGGCTTCGTGCTGCACCCCGTACTGCATTACGAGCCCAGCATCGTCGCCCTGCTCGGTGCGGGCCTGCTCCTCGCGGTCTCCACAGTGGAGACCGGAGACGTCCTCGGCGAGGTCGAGTGGCCCACCCTCGCCTTCTTCGCCGGGCTGTTCATCATGATCGGCGGCCTGATCGAGACAGGCGTCATCGGCGAGGTCTCCAAGAGCCTCGCCGACGCCATCGGCGACAATGAACTCGGCAACTCCATGCTGCTGCTCAGCGTCTCGGCGGTGCTGTCCGGGATCGTCGACAACATCCCCTACGTCGCCACCATGGCCCCCATCACCGCCGACCTGGTGAACAACATGGGCGGCGCCCCCGACCACGTCATGTGGTGGGCCCTGGCCATCGGCGCGGACCTCGGCGGCAACGCCACCGCCATAGGCGCCAGCGCCAACGTCGTCGCCCTCGGCATCGCCGAACGCAACCGGCAGCCCATCTCCTTCTGGCAGTTCACCAAATACGGCCTCGTCGTCACGCTCGTCACGGTGGCGCTGTCGGCCGGGTATGTGTGGCTGCGCTACTTCGCCCTCGCCTGACCGGGAGGTCGCACACGGCACGGTCGTCCTCCCTCAACCGACGCACGGGGTACCACGGGCCCGGCACATGATCGTGTGCGGTGACGACGCGCCGGGCCAGCGGCTGGCGGTCGAGCTCAGCACGGTGTACCGGGAGCGGGTCACCCTCATGGTGCCGCCCGGGCGGCGTACCGGCCCAGTCGTGCGCACACCGCGTGCCTCGGCGCTGCTCGTCCGGATACAGGCCGCGATGGATCGCGCCGACGGAGACGTCGGTACTCCCCTCATACGGGAAGCGGCGGAACTCGACGAGTTCCGCGATTCCGCGCAGGATCGGACAGCTGCCCCTAGTCATCACGTCGTACCCGTAGGCCTCGCAGCACCTGCGATACCCCATCCTCGGACAACGTGCCAAACATGTCGTGCTGCGCGGGTCTCCGACGAAGCATCCACAGACCCTGTGCGTCGTGCACGCATCCCCGGCTGTCGCCCGCGCGTGGACACCGGGGCCGCCCAGCCCGCCGTACCGACCGCCAGGACCGCCTCAAACAAGGAGACCCTGCCCGCCCTGAAGTCCCTCCTGACCTACACCGCGAGCGAGGCGGGGGCAGAAGATCCTTCCCGACGATGACGAACTCGATGCCCAGGCGGCGCAGATGGCTGTGCGCTCTGAGGGACACCCCCAGACCCCCGGCGGCGGCGAGCCCTGCCTGGCCGCCGCCGATGACGACGCCCTGGGTCGCCTGACTCATGCCTCCGGAGCGGTGCGGCCGTTCATGAAGATGAGCGACACCAGTGCCAGCCCCACCACGGCGCCGATCACCTGCATTCCGATGAACGCCGGCACGGAACCCGGCTCGATCCCCGCGAAGGTGTCGCTGAACGCGCGGCCAATGGTCACTGCCGGATTGGCGAAGGACGTGGACGAGGTGAACCAGTACGCGGCGCCGATGTACGACGCGACCGCGACCGGGGCGAAGCGGAGCCTGTCGGTGCGGGCCAGGCCGAAGATCAGCAGGATCAGACCGGCCGTCGCCACGACCTCGCCCAGCAGCAGATTCCCTGCCGAGCGATCATGCGTCGACCACTCCACCAGCGGCTCGCCGAACATCGCGTTGGCCAGGACGGCGCCCGCGATCGCGCCGACGATCTGTGCGGGGACGTACACCGCGACCTCCCGCGCGGTGACCCCGGGGCCTCCTCGCCTCGCGGTCCACCACTCGGCCAGCGTGACGGCCGGGTTGAAGTGCGCCCCGGAGACCGGACCGAGCAGCACGATCAGCACGCCGAGCCCGAAGACCGTGGCCAGGGAGTTGGCCAGCAGTTGCACCCCGACGTCCTGGGTCAGCTCGGTGGCCTGGATGCCGGACCCGACCACGACGGTCACCAGGGCAGCGGTGCCGACCAGCTCGGCGGCGGCCCTGGCGACCAGGGGTGTACGCGGCGGTGTCGCTCCGGGCGCGGGCTGCGGCTCGCCCGCGGATATGACGGACTCCGCGGCGGACTCATGGGTGGCGGTCAACAAAGACTCCTTGGTGCAGTCGCCTCACGCGGCGGGGATCAGGGGCAGGACCGCTTGTTGTCGGCCGCGGTGCGGGCGGACTCAGCCAGGTCGGCGAACTGGTCCGCGAGCAGAGCGACGACATCCGGGCGAAGCTTGTAGTAGATGTACCGGCCGCACGGCTCCGTCTCGACGACCCCGGCCTCGCGCAGGACTCTCAGGTGGTTGGAGAGGTTGGTCTGGCGGGCGCCGGTCTCCTCCACCAGGTGGGTGGTGCACAGCGTCTCTTTGGCGAGCAGGGTCACGATCCGGAGCCTGAGCGGGTCGGCCAGAACCCGGATCAGATCAGTGTCGACTGACGTCATCATGGGCTGATACTCTCACATCATCCACGGCTGACACCAGCCTGGGCTGATCCATGCTGATCATCGGGACCCGCACCCAACTCCCCGTTGGGCCCCTGACCCTTTGAAGGGGGTCACCATGACGTCCTCCTCACCCCCCGTTCTGCCTGATGAGCACCTCGAAGCCAGCGTGGCCCGGCTGGCTCTGCGTTACCGGGGCCACTTCTCCGCGGAGACCATCCAGAGCGTCATCGCCGACTCGTACGAGCGTCTCGCCGAGCACGCCCACGTCCGCACCCACCTGATCGTGCTGACCGAGCACCTGACGAAGGACCGGCTCGACGCCATCGCGCACATTCAGGGCTCGCCGGGCGTCGGCCTGCCCCGGGTGCTGTTCGTGTGCACCCACAACGCCGGACGGTCCCAGATGGCAGCCGCTCTCCTCGCCCACCGGGCCCACGGCCATGTGGTCGTCTCCTCAGCGGGCACGCGTCCCGCCGCTGAGGTCGAGCCGGCCGTCGGGCAGGTGCTGGCCGAGGTCGGCGTGGACCTGAGCGAGGCAGCCTTCCCCAAGCCGCTCACCGACGAGGTCGTCCAGGCCGCCGACGTCGTCATCACCATGGGCTGCGGCGACGCCTGCCCCCTCGTGCCCGGCCGCCGCTACCTGGACTGGCCGACCACCGACCCTGAGGGCGCCCCGATCGACGTCGTACGCGGCATCCGCGACGAGATCGACGCCCACATCACCGAACTGCTCGACTCCCTGCCGAGCACCTGAACCCCGTACACCTGCCCAAGAAGAAGGAAGATCCGATGTCCTCGACCCCGCTTGCCTCCGTGCTGTTCGTCTGCGTCCACAACGCCGGGCGCTCGCAGATGGCCGCTGGATTCCTCACCCACCTCGCGGGCGACCGGATCGAGGTCCGCTCGGCCGGCTCCATTCCCGCCGACCAGGTCAATCCGGCTGCCGTGGAGGCCATGAAGGAGGTCGGCGTCGACATCTCCGACCAGCAGCCCAAGGTGCTCACCACCGAGGCGGTCCAGGCCTCCGACTACGTCATCACCATGGGCTGCGGCGACGCCTGCCCGATCTTCCCGGGCAAGAAGTACCTCGACTGGGCCCTGGAGGACCCGGCCGGCAAGGGCGTGGAGTCCGTGCGCCCCATCCGCGACGAGATCAAGACCCGCATTGAGCAGCTGATCGCCGAGATCGACGCCCAGCAGGAGGCGTGACCTCGGTGACGGACAACCCCATACGCGGGGTCATCGTCATCGGCGGAGCGATCTTCGTCGGCGGGACGCTGACCACGACGACCGAGGCCGAGAACTTCCCCGGCTCCCCCCTGGGCATCGACGGCCCGGACCTGATGGCGAACGGGCGCGCCCCGGCGATGCGCTTCGTCGCGCAGATCGTCGACGACGACATCGTCGAGGTCGGCTTCACAGGGACATCAAGACCGTCACCGACACCGCGGGCACAGTCCACCGGGCCAAGACCGTGATCTTCGCGACCGTTCCGACTACCGCAAGCTCGGCCTGCGCGAGGACGAGCTGTCCGGCCGGGGCGTTTCCTGGTGCGCGACCTGCGACGGCTTCTTCCGCGACCACGACAGCGTTCATTGCCTCGGCCTCTACGCGGAGACCGACGTCGCTCGCCTGGTGATCATCCGCCCCATGCAACCGCTCGGCTTGGCCCTGGACGAGATTGCCCCGACGCGGGCAGAGAAGAGCCCACCCCCTACTGATGATGCCCACCTTCACCGTGGTCGTCCTCGAGGCGTTGAACTGACCTCGTTGGTGGCGAAGGCGGGGTGCCGCCCAAGGAGCGCCAGAGCAGCGCGGCAGTCCTGCGGGGCCACTCAGGCGGAGGAGGCGACCCGGCGAGCGCGCGGGCGTACCACGATCCCGTGGCCATCGTGACGGCGACCTCGATATCGGCGTCGGCATCGATCAGCCCGAGCAGTTGGGCCTGCTCGAGGATGCCGCGCAGCCGCCTGCGGCGGGGCGCGATGACTTGCGCCTGGTAGCGCGCCCGTACCTCCGCTTCCACGCTGCCTACGGCGCGGTTCAGCCGACGCGTGATGTCGCCGAGGAACCGCACGCAAGACTGGCGAAACAGGGGGGAGGCAGCCCGTTCCATCAGTGGTGGGTTTGTTTGAACCGTCGGGGAACCCGTCATCCCCCACGGCGCGGCCGGCGAGCGCTGACATGCGCATCGGTGACCTCGCCGCCGCCAGCGGGCTCCCCTGAGGCCCGAGGCCCATCCGCGCGGTACAGCTCTTGCGCAGTTCGGCCACACGCCGCTCGTTGCCGGCAAGGGCACGCCGGAGCCGACGCGGAGCGGCACCGCGGGATCAGCGGCGTAGCAGGTGCCGGAGCGCGACAACGCCCTGCATCACCGCGGCCGGGCGCAGCAGCGCAGGACGAGGCCGCTCCGGCATCGCGCCGCGGACGAGGGCGACGGCAGTGACCGCGACGACCGGTGCGGCCCAGGCAGCGATCGCCGCCGCCCGAACCGTACTGCTCGGTTCGTGCCGCAGAGCGAGCCACGTCCAGAAAGCGGCGTCGGCGAAGGTGTCGGCGTAGTCGCCGAACGGGGAGTCGGTGGACTGACGCCGGGCCAGGTGGCCGTCCGCCAGATCGGACGCGATCGCGAGCACGCCCGAGAAGCGGCTCGACCCGACGGACGTGGCGGGAAGGTTGCCGCGGATCAGGGTGAGCGCGTCGGCAGCGGAGAGCCGGTCACGGCGCTCCAGCAGGCCCAGGTGAAGTGCGCCGAGTGTCCAGCTGGCTGTGACCCATCTGCGGTCCTGGCGGTTCCGGGTCAGGGGTAGCAGCAGGCAGTGCAGAGCGGTGAGTTCGGCGAGTGCCCGGGGGCGGCGGGCCGCCTGCCGGGCCGACCGTTCCGTAGCCTGCCCCAGGAAGCGGGCGACGGCGTGAGGTCTCCACTGGGCTTCTCGCGCTGCCGCCAATAGGGCGTTGGTCGCGGCGCGGCTGTCGTCGATGTCGGATACACGCACGACCTCGCCTTTCCGGTGGCCTTGCGTTCACGGTAGGCGACCGGGCCGACGCCTGAACGTGAGCGCGCTTACGGATCACCGGAACGCGTCGGCCGTAGCGTTCTGCTGTTGAAGGAGCGGAAGGAGCTCTGCATGGCCTGGTTCGGGCGGCTGGCGGTCGTGGCGGTGGCCGGCGGGGGTGGTGCGGTGGCGGCCGGGTATCTGGGTCTGGTCACGGGCGCCCTGCCGCTCGATCTGGGGGTGGGGCGGCGGACTCGCCCACTCGGGCCACAGACCGTCGACATCGCAGCACCACGCGAGACGGTTTTTGAAGTGATCGCCCAGCCCTATCTGGGGCGGGCGACCCGAGCGATGCGGGAGAAGGTGCAGGTGGTGGAGCGGGGGTCCGACATGGTGCTCGCCGCCCATCACACCCCGGTGGCAGGCGGGCGTCTGACAGCGACGACGGTGGAGACAGTGCGGTTCACCCGGCCGGAGCGGGTCGACTTCCACCTGGTGCGCGGCCCCGTGCCCGCCGTCACGGAGTCCTTCACGCTGCGGGATCGCGAAGGGGGCACGCGGCTGGTGTACGAGGGTGAGCTCGCCACCGACTTGTGGCGTGC
Organism: Streptomyces sp. DG2A-72; assembly: GCF_030499575.1. NCBI lineage: Bacteria > Bacillati > Actinomycetota > Actinomycetes > Kitasatosporales > Streptomycetaceae > Streptomyces > Streptomyces sp. DG2A-72. Next base: position 10,076,915 of record NZ_JASTLC010000001.1, on the reverse strand, counting down.
CGGGCAGTGGTGGGGCGCCCAGGTAGCCTCGCGGTGGGAGGCAACCGTGGCCGCGTCCCTGGCCACGGTCCGGCAGGAGGCGGAGCGGCGCGCGGCCCTGACCTGAGCCCCCGGCCTTCGCCCGTGCACCGGCGGACGATCACCCGCGAGCAGCCGGAGCACTCCGATCGCCCGCTGACAGAGGCCGCGGGAGAAGACGGGAGCGCCCGGCAGCCCCCGCCCCGCCCACGCGAGACCGGGCGGGCGACTGCCGGTTGGCCTGCCTGGGGCAGACCTTCGGGCGCCATCCCCGGGCGCGGACGAACGAACCGACATCGGCGCGAGTGCGTGACCGGGCGGTTGCCGAAGACCGGGTCGTCGGCGGCGAGAGAGGACACGTCGCCTGCCGCGACCAGCCGGGGCCTGTCAGCGGAGGGGATTCCGTCCTTGCCGGGCCGCCGGACACGGCAGCTCCGGCCAGAGCCACCAGCGACGGATCCTGCCCTGGCTGCACGGCTGGTACCGAATCCGACGGACGGTCCGAGACAACCTGCGAGCCGATGACACCTCCGTCCACGAGCAGGGCGACGACTCCCCCGATCAAGGTGCTGGTTCGGTGAGCGCGCTTACAGTTCTCGGGCCCTTTCCCGGCCTAGCGTTCAGGTCATGGTGCTGCGGATGGTGCTCGGTGCGGTGTACGCCGCGATGGCGGTCGGCCAGCTCGCCTCCTTCGGGCACATGCCCGGGATTCTGGGGGCGTACGGGGTCGTGGCCGATGTCGCAGCGACCGCGCCGGCCGTGGCACTGATCGTGGGCGAGCTGGTGTGCGGGGTCTGGTTCCTGGCTCGCCCGCGGTCGAAGGCCCTCGCCCCGGTGTGGGTGTACACGGCGGTGTCGGTGGTGTGGTCGCTGCTGGCCGTCCAGGCGTACGCACGTGGGCTGATGGTGTCCAACTGCGGTTGCTTCGGGGTCTACTTGACGCAGTCGCTGAGCTGGCTCGTGCTGCTCCAGGACGCCCTGACGCTGGTGTACGCCGGACTGCTGCTGCGCGCCGCCCGCAGGGCCTCCGCCCGGGAACCTGCCGGTGGAGTGGGGGCGAGCCGTCATGTCCGTGTCCCGTGATCACCCTCGTCGGGGCGGACTGGTGGCGGATCCGGCGCCGTCACGGCACCCGGCCGGAGGACTGCTGCCCGACCGTGTCCCCTCGAACTGCCCAGGCCGGCGCGGGAGCCCGGCCACAACCGCAGGTGAAGGAGCCCAGGATGACCCAAGCCCCCGCGCCGAGGCGCAAGGTGGACCGCGACGAGGTGTTCGTGGAGTTCACCAAGTCGATCTGCCCGATGTGCAAGACGCCCGTCGACGCCCAGGTCAACATTCGTGAGAACAAGGTCTACCTGCGTAAGCGCTGCCGTGAGCACGGCGAGTTCGAGGCGCTGGTCTACGCGGACGCCGAGGAGTACCTGTCCTCGTCCCGCTTCAACAAGCCGGGCACGATTCCGCTGACCTTCCAGACCGAGGTGCGCGACGGCTGCCCCAGCGATTGCGGGCTGTGCCCGGAGCACAAGCAGCACGCCTGCCTGGGCATCATCGAGGTCAACACCGGCTGCAACCTGGACTGCCCGATCTGCTTCGCCGACTCCGGTCACCAGCCGGACGGTTACTCCATCACCCACGAGCAGTGCGCACGCATGCTGGACACCTTCGTGGCCTCGGAGGGCGAGGCGGAGGTGGTGATGTTCTCCGGCGGGGAACCCACCATCCACAAACACATCCTGGACTTCATCGACCTCGCCCAGGACCGCCCCATCCGCAACGTCACCCTCAACACCAACGGCATCCGCCTCGCCACCAACACGACCTTCGTCGCCGCACTCGGCAGGCGCAACCAGACGCCCGGCAGGTCGGTGAACGTCTACCTCCAGTTCGACGGCTTCGACGAGCGCACCCACCTGGAGATCCGGGGCCGGGACCTGCGTACGTTCAAACAGCGGGCCCTGGACAACTGCGCCGAGGCCGGCCTCACCGTCACCCTGGTCGCCGCGGTCGAACACGGGCTGAACGAACACGAGTTGGGCGCCATCATCGAGTACGGCGTCGACCACCCGGCCGTCCGCTCGGTGGCCTTCCAGCCGGTCACCCACTCCGGCCGGCACGTCCCCTTCGACCCGCTGAACCGTCTCACCAACCCCGATGTGATCCGCCTGATCGGCGAGCAACTTCCCGGCTGGTTCACCAAGGGCGACTTCTTCCCCGTGCCGTGCTGCTTCCCCACCTGCCGCTCGATCACCTACCTGCTGGTGGACGGCGTACCGGGCGACCGCATCGTGGTCCCCATCCCACGGCTGCTGAACGTCGAGGACTACCTCGACTACGTCACCAACCGGGTCATGCCCGACGACGGCATCCGCGAGGCCCTTGAGAAGCTGTGGTCGGCCTCCGCGTTCATGGGCACGGCCACGACCGAGGACAAGCTCCGGGCGACCGCCGAGGCCCTGGACTGCGCGGACACCTGCGGCATCGACCTGCCCGAAGCCGTGAAGGACCTCAACGACAAGGCGTTCATGATCGTGGTCCAGGACTTCCAGGACCCCTACACCCTGAACGTCAAGCAACTGATGAAGTGCTGCGTCGAGGAGATCACCCCGGACGGGCGGCTCATCCCGTTCTGCGCGTACAACTCCGTCGGCTACCGCGAACAGGTCCGCGCCCGGATGTCCGGTGTCCCCGTCGCCGACGTGGCACCCAACGCGCTGCCCCTCGCCGACCGGCTCACCGACACCCCCTACGGCTCGAAGACCACGAAGCCCCCGGAGCACCGGCCGTGAATCACGACGACATCAAGTCCTGCTGCGCCGACGCCTACTCCAGGGACATCGTCGCCCTGCTGCTCGGCGACTCCTACCACCCCGGCGGCACCGCCCTCACCCGCCGCCTGGCCAACGCACTCACTCTCACCCCGGACATGCGCGTGCTGGACGTAGCCTCCGGCCGGGGCACCACGGCACTGCTGCTCGCCGACGTCCACGGAGTACGAGTGGACGGCATCGACTACGCGCCCGCCAACACCGCCCTGGCACAAGGTGCCGCCGACGCCGCCGGCCTCGCCGAGCGGGCCGTGTTCACCACCGGCGATGCCGAGCGCCTGCCGTACGACGACGGGATGTTCGATGCGGTGGTGTGCGAGTGCGCACTGTGCACCTTCCCCGACAAAGCCCGGGCAGCCGCCGAGTTCGCCCGCGTGCTGGGGCCCGGCGGGCGCGTCGGCATCACCGACGTCACCACCGACCCGGACCGACTGCCGCCCGAACTGCTCGGCCTCGGCGCCCGCATCGCCTGCGTGGCCGACGCCCGCCCCCTGGACGCATACGCACAGATCCTGGCCCGAGCCGGCCTGCACGTCACGGCCACCGAGCGCCACAACCAGGCCATGCTGCGCATGATCGACCAGATCGAGGCACGCCTGAACCTGCTGCGGATCACCGCCCCGACCCGCCTCACCGACGCCGGCGTGGACCTCACGGCGGCCCCGAACGTGCTCAGAGCAGCTCGTGCTGCCGTTGCTGACGGCACGCTCGGCTACGCCCTGCTGACCGCGGTGAAATCCCCCTGACGGCCCTGCTGTCTACTCCTGCGTACGTAAGCGCCCTCACATACCTGCACCCTGCACGAGTCATAGCGTCGAACCCACAGGAGACATCACCGCATGTGAGAGGGGCACTCATCATGACAACCACCCTGCGGGTATCCCCGGGCACGGCCGTCATCCCGGTCCACGCGGTGTGGGGTGCCGCGGCCGGGCTGGTCGGAGGCGTCGGGATGGGCATCTGGATATCGGTGTCCCGGCCGATGATGGACACCGCGATGATCACCATGGTCGCCGGGCTCCTCGGCTCCACCAACGCCTTCGCCGGCTGGCTGATCCACCTGGGCATCGCGCTCTTCGCCGGCGTCACCTTCGGCGCGCTGCTGGGCCGGTTCGCCGAGCGCCTCGCATCCGCCCTCGTCCTCGGCCTGGCCTACGGCGCGGCGTGGTGGGTCGTCGGTGCTCTGTGGATCATGCCGGCGAACATGGGCATGCCCGTCTTCGAGTGGAACGACGTCACTTCCTCCAGCCTCGGCGCCCACCTCGTCTTCGGGCTGCTGGCCGGAGTGACGTACGCCGTCGTCGCTCGGACAATGAACGAGAACAGCGGCTCGGCCCGAGGATGAATTCCGTACCGCCCGCGTCCATACCCGACCCCGGCAGCCATCGACCGGGTGCCACGCCGCGCCGCATGGCAGCCGAGGCAGATGCGGTGCCCTACTGTCTGGCCGACGGAGCCGAGGCGCTGGCCGGCCCGGCATGGGGTGCCGCGCCCCCGCCCTGGGCCCCGGGACGACGCGAGGAGACGCACACCATGACCGACGCCGCAGCAGACGCCGACGAGCGGACCTGGTGCCTGTCCGAGGTCGACATCTTCTGCGACCTGTCCGAGCCGGAGATGGAAGCCATCGCCCGAGCGGCGCCGATGAAGACGTACGGCGCCGGGGAGATTCTGCACTCGCCGTCCCAGCCGTCCGAGGTGTTGTTCATCCTCAAACGCGGCCGAGTGCGCATCTTCCGGGTCTCCGCGGACGGCCGCGCCCTCACCACCGCCATCATCACGCCGGGCACCATCTTCGGTGAGATGGTCCTGCTCGGGCAGCACATGTACGACAACTACGCCGAGGCCCTCGACGACGTCACCGTCTGCGTGATGAGCCGCGCCGACGTCCACAGGTTCCTGCTCTCGGACGCGCGGATCGCCGCCCGCATCACCGCGATCCTCGGCCGCCGCCTCGCCGACCTCGAACAACGTCTGTCCGACAGCGTGTTCAAGACCGTCGCCCAACGCATCGCCACCACGCTCACCACCCTGACCACCGCCCAGCCCCCGGCCAGTCCCCTACGTCCCGTCGGACGCCACCCCCAGGTCGCCCTCACCCACGACCAGCTCGCCGCGCTCGCCGGCACATCCCGCGAGACGTGCACCAAGGTGTTGCGCGAGTACGCCGACCGGGGCCTCATCCGTCTCGCCCGGGGCCGTATCACCGTCGTCGACACCGATCGCCTCAAAGACGCGGCGGGCTGACGTCATCAAACCGTAAGGCCGCCACCTGCTGCCCACTCGATCCCCTGGTCCTACGCTCACAGCGCGTCCCCACAAACAGCAGGAGTCCTTCATGCGTGCCCGCACCCTCCTCCCGGCGGCCTTGGCCGCCGCAGTGCTCACCCTCACCGGCTGTGGCTCCGAGTCCGCGGGTGATGCGGAGGTCTCCCCCTCGAAGGCAGCGAGCGTCCAGGCGCCCGCCGACTCCGACGGGAGCGGCACCGAGGCGGCCGGAGCCGAGGTGCCCGAGGCGCTGAACTTCACCGCCACGACGGTGGACGGCAAGCCGTTCGACGCGAAGACTCTCGCGGGCAGGCCGACGGTGCTGTGGTTCTGGGCACCCTGGTGCCCCACCTGCCGCGGCCAGGCGGCCGAGACCGCCAAGGTCGCCGCCGACCACGCAGGCAAGGCCAACGTCGTCGGCGTCGCCGGCCTCGACAAGAACGCCGCCATGCGGGACTTCGTCTCCGAGACCGGGACCGGCTCCTTCCCCCAACTCTCCGACGAGGCCGGGGACGTGTGGAAGCGATTCGAGATCACCCAGCAGAGCATCTACGTGATCCTCGACAAGGACGGCGCCACCGTCTACGAGGGTGTCCTGCCCGGCGGCGAGGGGCTGGCCGAGAAGGTCGCCTCCCTCACCGGCTGAACGCGCCATGACGGATCTGCCTCTCGCCCTCGCGCTCGGCGCCGGGATGCTCGCCGCGGTCAATCCGTGCGGCTTCGCCCTCCTGCCCGCCTACTTGTCCCTGCTGGTCCTCGGCGACGACACGCCCAGCCGTACCGTCGCCGTCGGACGCGCCCTGACCGCCACCGCCGCCATGACGACCGGATTCGCCGCGCTCTTCGGCGTCTTCGGCCTCGCCGTCCAACCCGTTGCCGGTCAACTCCAGCAGCACCTGCCCTGGTTCACCATCATCTTCGGTGCTCTCATCGCCACCGCCGGAGGCTGGCTGCTCGCCGGCCGCCGACTACCCAGCCTCGCCCCGAAACTCCGTCGCGCCCCTACCCTCACCCGCTCCCTCCCCTCCATGGCGCTGTTCGGCATGGCGTACGCCACCGCCTCCCTCGGCTGCACCATCGCCCCGTTCCTCGCCATCGTCGTCTCCGCCTTCCGCACCGGCTCCACCGGCGAGGGCATCGCGCTGTTCATCGCGTACGCCGCCGGAATGGGCCTGATCGTCGGCGCCGCCTCCCTGACCGTCGCCCTCACCCGCGCCACCGCCGTCATCCGGCTGCGCCGCCTCGGCGCCCTCGCACCCCGCCTCGGCGGGGGTCTGCTCCTCCTCGTCGGCGCGTATGCCGCGTATTACGGCTGGTACGAAATCCGCGTCCAGCGCGACCCCGCAACCACCGACCCGGTCGTCGACACCGCGGGCGCCATCCAGCGCTCCGTCGCCGAGTTCCTGGACGCCACCGGCCCCGGCGTGATGGCCGTACTCGTCGGCGTTCTGCTTCTGACAGCAGTAGCCGTCCGCCTTCGGCGAGCACACCGGGTGAGCCGGCGGGAGCCAGTGTGACGTAGCGACGCACGCGCGAGGCCTGCGTACCGCACTGCGGTGCCGCCGCCCGTCGGCCCGTCGTCGGAGGTAGCTTGGGGCCAGGTGGTTGGACCTTCAATCAAACTCCTGCGGGAGGCCGCCATGGACGTCCTGGTACTGATCGGGCGCATCCTCTTCGCCGCCCTCTTCCTCGCAAGCGCGGTCGGCCACTTGACCCAGACCAAGGCGATGGCCGGATACGCGACGTCCCGCGGCGTACCGGCCGCGGTTCCCGCCGTGCTGGGCAGCGGCGTGCTGCTTGTGGCGGGCGGGCTGAGCGTTCTCCTCGGCGTGTGGCCGGACCTCGGGGCGCTGCTCCTGATCGTCTTCCTCGTGCCGACCGCCGTACTGATGCACGCCTTCTGGAAAGAGACCGACCCCCAGGCGCGCCGGATGGAGATGGTCCAGTTCCAAAAGGACATGGCACTCGCCGGCGGCCGGGCCGGTTTCCCGGAGGTGGGCTGATGACCGCCCCGGAGGGCTCAGTCACGGACCGAACCCGGTGAGCCGCCGAGCAGCAGTGGCCATACGCTGGGCATCTCGGTCACCGGTACCTCGATGAGTGAGGGACCTGGTTCGCTGAGGCAGTCCTTGAGAGCCCCGGCGAGCCGTGCCGGGGTCTCGGCCCGGACGGCGGGCACCGAGAACGACTCGGCGAGGCGCACGAAGTCGGGGCTGGTCAGGTCGCTGCCGATGAACCGTCCCTCGAACTCGTCCGCCTGGATGCGCCGGACGTTGCCGTAGGCGTTGTCGTTGAAGACCACCGCGGTCACGCCGATGCCGTACTTGCGGGCGGTCGCCAGTTCCTGCATGTTCCAGCAGAATCCGCCGTCGCCGTTGATGGAGACGACGGCCCGGTCCGGGTTGCCCACCTTCACCCCGAGCGCCGACGGGTAGCCGTAGCCCAGGGTGCCCTGGTAGCCGGGGGTGAGGAAGGTCCCGGGGTGGTGGACGGGGTAGCCGACGGCGGCCAGGTAGCCGACCTGGGTCAGCTCGTTGACCAGGAAGCCGTCGTCCGGGATCGCCTCGCGCAGGGCGCGGACGTACGACCATTGCGGTTCGACGCCCTCGACCTTCCGTGCGCACCAGGCGCGTACGTCGGCCAGCTCGCCGGGCGGCCACCCGGGCTCCGGTCCTGAAGGTGGTGCCGAGGTACCAGGCAGTGCGGTTCGCAGGTCCTCCAACACCGTCCGGGCGTCGGCGCACAGGGTGAGGTCGGCGCGGCGGGGCGGGCCGAGGTCGGCGGGGTCCGCGTTGACCAGGGCGACGGTCGCTTCGGGGTGGGTCGGGACGGCTGTGCCGCGGGGAGTCATGAAGCGGCTGCCCACGACCAGTACCGCGTCAGCGGTGGGCAGCAGCCGGGGTGCGGCCAGGCTGGGGAAGGCGAGCCGGTGGTGGGCCGGGACGGCGCCGCCCGCGTTGCGGCTCATGACGACCGGGGCGGACAACTCCTCGGCCAGGGCGGTCAGGGCGGTGCCGGCCCGTGAGGCGAGCACGCCGCCGCCGGCGTAGATCAAGGGGCGGCGTGCGGTCCGCAGCACGGCGGTGATCTGCGCGACGACGTCCTGCTCCGATTCCGTGAACGTCCTTGCCACGCCGGACGCGCCCAGCCTGCCGTCGTCCTGTCCCGGTCCCGCACGCTCCGGTTCCATCTCCGCTCGCGCGGTCAGCACATCCGCCGGGATGGTCAGGGCCACCGGCCTCGGGCGGCCGGACCGTGACTGCCGTATCGCCTCCCGTACGAGTCCGGGGATCCGGGCCGGGGCTTCGGCCCGCGCCGACCATTTGGTGACGGAGGCCAAGAGGCCGTCCTGGTCGGGCAGTTCGTGCAGCATGCCCAGTCCCCGGCCGGCCAGCCCCGAGGGGATGTCCGCCGCCACGCACAGCATCGGCGACGAGCACGCGTACCCGGTGGCCACCGCGGTCAGGGCGTTGAGCACGCCGGGGCCGGGGACGACCAGGCAGACGCCGGGGCGCCCGGTGGTCCGTGCGTATGCCTCCGCCATGTGGGCCGCGCCCTGCTCGTGCCGGGCGGCGATGTACTCGATCGGCCCTCCGGCGGCCCGGGCGCGGGCCAGGGCGTCCAGGACGTGGTCGAGCTGGACGCCCGGCACGCCGAAGACATGACGGACGCCGTCCCGCTCCAACTGGCCCACCAGCGCCTGCGCTCCGCTCAGCTCCATCTCGCCGCCACCTTTTCCTCCTCGGGTGCCGCCTCACCGGGTCGTGTCCTGGCGTCCCGGCGGTCCAGCCAGCTCAGTACCGGAACCGTCATGACCGTGGTGACCAGGGCCACGAGGACCAGCGCGGCGAACAGTTCCTGGCTGACGATGCCGGCCGCCAGTCCGATGTTGAGCGCGATCAGCTGCATCAGCCCGCGGGCGTTCATCAGAGCGCCGACCCGGACGGCCACCGGGCCGGGTTCGCCACGTAACCGGGCGGCGGCCCAGCAGCCGCCGAACTTGCCGATCACCGCCAGGACGACGGCGGCCGCCCCGAACGCCATCACGGCCGGGTCGGCGAACACGTCGAACTGGGTGTTGAGGCCGGAGTAGGTGAAGAACATCGGCACGAACACGACCTGGGTCACGGACTGGGTGGTCCGCACCAGCCGTTCGGATGCCTCGCCGCGCGGCATGGCCATGCCGACGCAGAACGCCCCGAACACGGCGTACAGGTCGATGATGTCGGTGAACCACGCGGCGCAGAACAGCACGGCGACGGTGAACAGCAGCCGGGTGTCGTCGCCGAGACCCGCCCGGTTCACGATCCACGCCAGCAGGCGGCGCCCCAGCAGGAAGAGGACCGCCACGAACAGCAGGGAGCCGCCGACCGCCGTCAGGATGGGCTCCACCTCACCGGAGGCCACACTCAGCACGCCCGCGAGCAGAATCCACGCGACGGCGTCGTCGGTCGCCCCGGACGCCAGGGCGAGGGAGCCGAACCGGGAGCCTGCCAGGCCCCTTTCGGTGATGATCCGGGCCAGCATCGGGAAGGCGGTGATGGCCAGGGCGACGCCGACGAAGGCCGCCGTCACCCAGACCGAGACACCGTCGACGAAGATGCCGACGTGGCCGTGAGCTGCGAGGGTCAGCCCCACGCCCAGCGCCAGTGGGATCGCCACCCCGGCCGAGGAGACCGCGACGGCGGTGCCGGCCAGACCGCGCCCGGCGTGCGCCCGGAACTCGTACCCGGCGGCGAACATCAGGGTCACCAGACCGATCTGGCCGGCCACGTACAGCACCGGCTTCAGCTCCGGCGGGAAGACCTCGGCGGAGAGATCCGGGGCGAGAAGTCCGAACAGCGAAGGGCCGAGCAGCACGCCGGCGATCATCTCGCCGACCACGGGCGGCTGCCCGAAGCGGCCCGCGACGAGGACGACCAGGCGGCACGTCAGCAGAATGACGACCACGGCGAGGAAGAAGGCGGGAGCGAGCTCCACAGGAGTCATGGTCTCGTTCCCTCTCAACGTCCGGCGCCGACGGAGGCGGCGGGGCCGCCGGACGAGGCGGCGAAGTGGTTCCGGCACAGCCCCTGGCGGCGGGCATCCCACACCATGTAGGTGCCGAGGACGAGTTGGACGAGGCTGCGCCCGACCCCCTCCCAGCGATCGGCCAGCCGCATCGCCGCGAGCCGGGTCCGTGGACGAGCCGGGCTCGCCGCCGCCTCGGCGCCGGTGCGTGGGACGAGCAGGCAGGGACCGCGGCTGGGCAGCGAACGGGTGTGCTCCACCGAGGAGTCCAGCCGGAACCGCCGCAGGGTCTCCTCGGCCGCGACTCGCATGGTGAGGACGGCGAAGCCGCGCGCCGGGCAGGGGCGGTTGGCGGTGACTCCGAAGGGGATGAAGGCGGACGGCTTGGTGTCCGGATTCAGCCAGCGGTCGGGGTCGAACGCGTCCCCGCCGGACCCTTGGTACTCCGGGTAGTTGAACAGCAGGACCGAGCCGGCCGGGATGGGGGCCCGACCGTCCCTGGGGATGTCCCCGGAGGTGATCCGGTGGGCCACGCCGAAGAGCGGGAAGTGCTGCAGCGTCTCGTTGATGACCCGGTCCAGGAAGTCCGGGTCCTCCTCGCCGGCCAGCACGCGTTCCTGGACCGTCCGGTGCGTGGCGAGGGCCAGCAGCAGGTGGGCCATCGCCTCCGACATCTGCACCACGGCGGTGTTGAAGAACGTGCCCTGCAGGTAGTACGCCTGCTCTCGCTCGGACAGCGTGGAGGGCAGCGGCACGGGCGGAGGGTCGTTCGCGAGCCGGTCCCGCAGGTGCTCCGTGAGCCGGGCCCGCCGGTCCATGTGCCGGAGACTGGTGCACTTCAGGGCGCTGACCACGTCGTCCGCGTTGCCGGTGATGAGGTCCCGGACGGGGCGCGGGCAGGGTTCGCGGAAGACCACCTCGTAGTAGACCTCGGCCCAGACGGGCATCATCAGGTCGCGGAGCCTGATGTGGTGCACCTGTGCCGGGGCGGGGAGTTCGTCGAGCACGCGGCGGGTGCAGCGGCCGACCAGATCGCTCCACTGTTCCCGGGACAGCCCGGCCAGGATCTGCCGCGTGGTCCTGGCCACGTCGTCGTAGCGCGGTCCGGGCTCCAGATGCTCCTGGTGCACCTCCGGGCCGGGCGACAGCCAGTACCAGAACAGGTCGGACAGGGCGGCGCCCCGGCTGCGGCCGTTGGCCGCCGGATGCCCGTACACCTTCTTGAACTCCTCGGCGGGCACCTCCCGGCCCGGCGCCCGGATGCCCTCCTCGCCGCCGACCCAGGCGAAGATGCGCACGCGCAGTGCGATCACGGTCCTGGGCAGCCAGTACGGCAGACAGGCCAGCAGGACCAGAGCCGCGCCGGTGATCAGCCATCCGGTGGGACTCACGCGACCACCCCGCCGAATCGGGTGTCAGCCCCCGGAGCCACGGCCGGCCCCGGCGCGGGCCCCCAGGTCGGCACGCGCACCAGATCGGGCGTCAGGTCGGCGAGCCCCGACGCACCGCACAGGGCCATGGTGTCGTCGAGTTCCTCGCGCAGCAGCTCCAGCAGCCGTCGTACGCCCTTCTCGCCGCCCTCGGCCAGCGCCCACATCACGGGCCGGCCGATGCCCACGGCGGACGCGCCGAGCGCCAGGGCCTTGACGACATCGGTGCCGCGCCGGACTCCCCCGTCCAGCACGATCGGGATGCGGCCCGCCACCGCGGCGACGAACTCGGGCAGCAGTTCCAACGTGGCCGGTACGGTGTCGAGTTGGCGCCCGCCGTGGTTGGACAGCAGCAGTCCGTCGACGCCGTGCCGGACCGCGAGCCGGGCGTCCTCGGGGTGCAGCACGCCCTTGAGCAGGACCGGCAGGTCCGTGACGCCCCGCAGCCAGGTGATGTGCTCCCAGGACAGCTTCGGGGACATGGCGATCTGCCGTACGTGCCCGCTCTCGCCGTCCCTCAGGTCCACCAGGTTCTCGCAGCGCAGTCCGGGCGGCAGGTCATGGAAGCCGTTGCGCCGGTTGCGTTCCCCCGCACCCAGCACCGGGGTGTCCACGGTGACCACGAGGGCGGTGCACCCTGCGTCGGTGGCCCGCCGTACCAGCGCCTCGGTGATCTCCAGATCGGGCTGGATGTAGAGCTGAAACCACAGAGGTACGTCGTCGCCGGTCGTGCGGACCGCGTCGGCGATCTCGCCCACGGCCACCGTGGACGCCATGGAGACGATCATGATGGCGCCGGCGGCGGCCGCGGCACGCGCGGTAGCCAACTCCCCTTCTGGATCGACCAGTTTGTGGAAGGCCGTCGGGGACAGCAGGATCGGCAGGCTCGCCCGGCTGCCGAGCAGGTCGACGTCCAGCTCCCGTACGGCACTCCCCCGCAGCACCCGGGGCAGCAGCTGCAGGCGTCCGAATGCCGCCTCGTTGGCCCGTACGGTGATCTCGTCGCGTGCCCCGCCGGCGATGAAGTCGGCGTATACGGGGTCCAGTTCGGCGCGCGCCGCGGTCTCGAAGTCGTGCACGGTGAACTGCACGCCGCTCACCGCCCGGCAGGGCTCGGCCGGCGGTCCAGCTCGCGAGCGAAGAACTCGGCGAGCGGGGCGTGGTGGACCTCCGGGTGGTCCCACTCGTTCTCCAGGTTCTCGGCCATGTGATGCGTGCCGAGCAGTTCACCGCCCCGGAAGTGACGGATCACCGGATGCAGATAGGCGGCATCGAAGGCGTCGTCGACCGAATTCTGGGCGGTGCGGCGCACCGTGATGTCGAACGGGTCGACCTTGTCGTGGTCGGGCCCGTACTCCAGGGTGACCGTGAAGTAGTCGCCGTTCTCGGTGAGTTGGCTCTCGTGGGCGTACGCGACCGGCACCTCCTCGTGGTAGCGGGCCGGTTCGCCGGACGCCGTGACGACCAGGTCCCCGAGCACACCGAACTGCTGCCACAGCGCCGAGCTGCGGTTGACCCGGGCCACCACGGCGTCCGCCAACGCGGACGGGGACGCATCCAGCGGCTGGTGCGGCCAGGGCCGGTCATGGTGCCGCTCGTCGAGGATGCGGCTCAGGGCGCGTACGGCGTACCGGAAGCCGTGGATGAAGCCACCGGTGGACTTCTTGAAGTCACGCTGCTGCATCAGGGTGCCCGCGAAGTACAGGCCGGGTACGTTCACCGACTCGTACGCCGGGGAGAGGGCGGCGAACCGGTCGTTGATGACCAGTTCGGGCCGGCACTCCGCCTCGAAGACCGAGGCGTCGAAACGGAAGCCGGTGCACACGATGACCCGGTCGTAGCGCAGTTCCTTCACGACCTCGTCGGCACGGGAGAAGCTGAAACGGACCCGGTATGCGTCCTGGTCCTTCTCGATCGACAGGACGTGTCCGTCCAACAAGGCGTTCTGCGACTTGAGTTGGTAGGTGTCGAGGAAGTTGTTGTTCACCGCGCGCAGGTGCCCGACGTAGTGACTGTTCCAGGCCATCCGGATGGAGTGCGGCCCGGCGACATGGATCACCGCCGCGGTCTCGACGAGGTTGTCCGCCGTCTCCAGAGCGGAGTTTCCCTTGCCGAGGATCAGGACGCGCTGGTCGGTGAAGTCCTCGGGATCCACGGATACGGCCGAGTAGTCGTCGGCGGTCTCGATGCCGGGGATGTCCGGGGTGTTGGACCGGGTCAGCCCCGTGGCCATGACCAGTCGGCGACCGTGATGCTCCTGGCCGTGCTGATCGGTGACGGTGAATCCGCCGTCGGCACCGCGCCGGATCCGCTCCGCCCGGGTGTCGTACGCGATGTCCAGCTTGAACGCCTCGGCGAAGTCGGCCAGGTAGCGCACCAGGTCGTCGGCGTGCGGGAAGTAACGCTTGCTGTAGCGGGTGAACAGCAGCTCCGGGTCCGGGGACAGGAGCGAGTTCCAGTCCATCCGGAGGTTAAGTTCGGGATCGTCGGTGCCGTTGTGCACCTTGTTGATGGAGATCAGCTTGCGGTGACGCGGGAAGGTACGGAAGAAGGTGCCGGGAGCGCTGCCCGCTTCCAGGATCCGGTATCCGTGCCCTCCCGCCTGGAGTAACTGTCCGATCTGGAGCCCGGCTGGTCCGCCGCCGACAACGAGGTAGTCGAGAGGCTCACTGTCCATGGGGAATCTCCTTCTGCTGCGGGCGGGGACATGCCCACAGGCTGGTGGGGGGTGCGCAAGGGAAGGCGTGTTCCTGCGGTGCGGCGAGCTTCCACAGACACGTTCCCGCAGGCAGGCACGGTGCGCAGTCGGTCAGCCTGCGGACAGGTACGGCCTGCTCAGCGAGCAGAGAGAGCGGTTCCTGGGGCAGTCGCCAGGCCGACCGGCGGCGACACATCCGTACATTCAGGCATGGGCATGACAGGCCCTTCCCTCGGATTTCCCTTTGAAATCTCAACGAGCACGGTAGTGACGAGCGGTACGCACGGGCAACAGTGCCTCAGCGGATGACAGGGATTCGACAGGTCTCGGGACACCCGCCATGAACGTGGCCGACGGTGCGTTCAGCGTCCTGTCCGGCCGCCCTGCCTGAGGAAGTTCCGCTCGGCATCCGTCGGCGCCAGGGCGGCTGCTCGCTCGTAGGCGGCCCCTGCCCCTTCGTCGCGGCCCAGTCCACGCAGTAGGTCCGCCCGGGTGGCGTGGAAGGGGCACGCCTCATTGGGAGAGCGCCGTTTCGATGGCGGCCTGGATGTCCTCGCTTTGGGCGTCCGAGCTGCCCGGGCCGAGGTTCACCATGACCGTGGCCTGCCTGCCGTCGACCGTGGCGCCGGCGGCCGTCTCGTAGCCGAGGAAGTCGCCGGTGTGCCCCCAGTAAAGGCCGCCCCCGGGCAGCGGCTTGCTCTCCAGGCCGAGGCCGTACGCCCGGCCGTCCGAGCTGCCGGTCGGGCGGGTCTTCATCATCTCCTTGAGCTGCGCCGGGGGCAGCAGCTTGCCGCCCAGCAGCGCGCTCAGGAACCGGTTGATGTCGGTGCCGCTGGAGATGATTCCGCCGGCCGTGCCGCCTACCGTGGGGTTGATCGCGGTGATGTCCAAGAGCGGCGCGTCCGGGCCGGGCTGCGCGTATCCGCGCGGGTGCGGTCCGGGGATCGCCGGGTCGCCGCCTGGGAAGGACGTCCCCCGCAGATGCAACGGCTCGACGATCCGCCGCTGCAGCTCCTCGCCGTACGAGCGGCCGGTCACCTTCTCGATGATCATGCCGGCCAGTACGTAGCCGGTGTTGGAGTACTTCCAGTCGGTGCCCGGCTTGAACGTCGGCGGGTGGGCGAGCGCCAGCTGCACCAGGTCTTGGGGGGCGTGGTGGGCCATCGGGTCCTGGACGACATCCTGCGGTTTGAGGTAGGCGAGGAAGTCGGGCAGGCCACTGGTGTGCTGGAGCATCTGCCGGACGGTGATCTTGCGCCCGTCGTTGCCGTGGCCGCGGACGACGCCGGGCAGGTAGCGCTCCACCGGTGCGTCGAGGTCGATGCGCCGCTCCCCCACGAGCTGCAGCATCATCGTCGCGGTGAACGTCTTGGTCATGCTGCCGATCCGGAACCTACTGTCCCGGTGCACCGGCGCGTGGCTGTCGACGTCCGCGACGCCGCTGGTCAGCACCGTACTGCGGTGCCGGGCCCGCACCTCGGCGAGCGCTCCGGGAGCGCCGTCGACCGTGGTCAGCCGGTGCAGCAGGGCGCGCAGCCGCGCGTCGTCGGTGTGGTGCGCGGATTCCCCGGCGGTGGATTCCGCGGCGGGGACCGCGGTGGCGGTGGCCGGCAGCACGCCCCCCACGACACCCATCGCCACGGCCAGCGTGAGGGCGCCACCCAGCGCGCGCTTGTGCTTGAGCATGTTTTCCTTGATCGTCCGGCCCTACGGTGTCACTCCACGATCCCCGCTACGGGTGAGCCGGAGCGATGGGGCGATCAACCGGATCGGTGGTGGGGTTAACCCCCTGTCGCGAGGAGGACGCCGAGTGGCGCCACCGCCAGTCACGTCAGGTGAATACTCGGCAAGCGGCCCGCGGCGGCCGGCTCCCTGGTGACCTCGACGATGCCCCGGCGGACCACCACGATGGCAGCGCGTGGCTCGTAGCGGTCCATGGCAGTGCGTACGGCGATGTAGCGCCGCAGTACCGGGTCCGCGATGCGACGCACACCGAGGCGGCGTGGGTCGCCGTGAACGGCGACCACCGAGCACGGCAGGATCGTGCAGGTCTCGCCGCTTTCCGCGCTGCGGACCGTGCCAAGGGATTCCATGTCACTGACGTTCACCGGCACCAAACCGGGCGGCCGGCCCGAGGGCTACTGCCACCGGCAGATGATCGATGCTGTGCGCTACGTGGCCGACAACGGCGTGAAGTGGGCGAACCTGCCGATGGACTTCCCGCCGTTCAAGCAGGTGCACGCATTCGCCCGCCGCTGGCAGATCGAGGGCCTGCTCACCGAGCTCCACGACCGGCTGCGCGACCGCGTGCGTGTGATGGAAGGACGCTCACCGGATCCGAGTGCGGCGATCGTGGACTCGCAGTCGCTGCGGGCGGCGGCGAACATCCCGCGTTCGACGTCCGGGTGGGACAGCGGGAAGAAGGTGGGCGGACGCAAGAGGCACCTGGTGGTCGACTGCCTGGGCCTGGTCCTGACCGTCGCGGTGACCGCGGCGAGCGTGCAGGACCGCGATGCCGCCGTCCCCCCTGCTCGAAAGGCTGCGCGAGATGTACTTCTCCATCCGCAAGGTGTGGGCGGACGGCGGCTACGCCGGGCGCCTGGTCGACTGGGCGAAGGAGAGACTCCAGCGTTCGCGTCGCCTGGCACGCGACTACGAGACGCTGCCGGCCATGCACGAGGCCATGGTGCTGTGGTCGATGACCATGCTCATGAGCGGCCGTCTGCCTGGACGCCGCCCCGGTGCCGTTAGCCAGCCGGTGTCCCGAGCGGGGTGAACACCCCCGGCCGCACCTGCAGGGCCCACCCCCGCTCCACCAGGCGTTTCGCCTTCGATCGCAGCCCCTCGACCTTCGCCGGGACCGCCTGAAGGCCCAAGGCTGTGGCCAGTTGCTGACAGCACATGCCTTCCCGGCCCGCTTCCGACTCCAGCACGTTCATGATCCGCTGGTAATCCGGAGGCAGGACCGACGCTGTCATACCCTCGGCCCAACGCGGCACCACCGACCCCGTCATCGCGCTTGCCACCGGCTCCGCGACCGTGGAAGTCGGCTCGGCCAGCACCTCGGCCACCGTCACCCGGGCATCGGCCAGCCGTGCCAGCCTGCTCTCCGCCTCGACGAGCGCCGCCCGCACCCGCTCGCCCTCCTCCTGCAGCCGCGCGACCTCTTCCCGGACCTTCTTCTCCCGGGCCTCCAGCAGTCCGAGCACCGACGGCACCAGCCACCTCCACGAGCGAGACCAACGGACGAACCACGCCCATCTCTCCCGCCACCAGCCGGAGTTCATGCCCACACAGCACGAACCAAACGACCCCGTTCGGAAAGCGGATGGCGTCTCAACGGCATCGGCTCAGTAGGAGCCGTTGGCCTGCCAGAACAGCCAAGCGTCGCATGGACTGCCATAGCGGTCGTTCATGTAGTTCAGGCCCCACTTGATCTGCGTGGCCGGATTGGTCTGCCAGTCGGCTCCGGCAGACGACATCTTGGAGCCGGGATAGGCCTGTACGAGACCGTAGGCCCCGGAAGAGGGGTTGACCGCCTTGTAATTCCAGCCGGACTCGTGGTCCACGATGTTGCTGAAGCACTGGAACTGATCGCTGGGCACCATCTGCCGCGCGATGGCCCGGACCTGGGCAGCGGTGTACGAGGACTGCGTCGCGAGGCTGGAGTTGTCCGTCGCCGAGGAGTCTGTCGACGATCGACTGGCTTTCTGCCGCGCGTCCTGGAACCGCGGGCTGAAGTTGTAGCCGAGGATCTTGAACAGGCCGAACACCATGTCGGAGTACGAGGCGTTGTCGGTCACCGCCATCTCCGGCTTGACCCCGCCGTCCAGGTTCAGCAGCGCGTCCAGGATGTGCAGGGAGTCGCGCGGGGTGCCGGGGACGACCATCTGCCCGATGCCCGCGACCTGGTCATTGACCGCGTTGAGCCAGGTGATGCCCCGCTTGAACCCGAAGTACTTCGGCCACGGCGCCGCGCTGACGGTCCGGACGGGGACGACGAACCGCAGTCCGTCGACCGAGGCGAGCAGGCCCTCGCCCCAGAACTTCACGATGGGCGCCTCGGCCTGGGCTCCGATCAGCCGCCCGTTCGCTGCGGCGATCGTGTCGGCCCGCAGGTATTACTGGTCGACGTGCACGAGCCGGGCCCGGGGCAGCGCCTCATGGGCGGGGTTCACCACCGGGGCCAAAGCGGCTACACGGAGGGGGGAGCGACCAATCTGGTGCTCACCTACCGGGGCCGCAGGACCGGAAAGCTGTATCGCACCGGTCTCTTCTTCGGTGAGGACAACGGCCGCTACATCCTCATCGCCTCCGGTTCCTCCATCACGCACACGCATCCCAAGTGGTACCTCAACGTGATGGCGAATCCCGAGGTCCGGATCCAGGTGCTCGCCGAGAAGATCAACGTGCGTGCCTACACCGCGCAGGGAGAGGAGCGGCAGCGGCTGTGGAAGCTGATGACCGATCTCGCTCCCGTCTACCACACCTACGAGGCCAGAACTCGCCGTGTCATCCCGGTAGTTGTCCTGGAGCGGGTCTGATCCGTCTCCTCGTATCAGTTACGGAGAAAGAGACATGAGTAAGTACGAAGGGAAGAAAGCCGTCATCCAGGGCGGGACGCACGGCATGGGTCTCGGCGTCGCGAAGACCCTTCTCGCCGAAGGCGCCGAAGTGGTGCTGACCGGGCGCAACGAGGCCAACATCGAGGCGGCACGCGCCGAACTCGCCGGGCAGGCCGCGCACGTGGTGCGCTCCGACGCCGGGGATCTGCGGGACATCCGGGCCCTGGGCGACTTCGCCGAAGAGAAGCTCGGCCGTATCGACTTCGTGTACATCAATGTCGGCATCGCCGAACTCGTGCCGTTCGACCAGGTCACCGAGGAGGGCTACGACCGCATCTTCGACATCAACACCAAGGGCGCCTTCTTCACCGTGCAGCGTCTCGCCCCGCTCATCAACGAAGGCGGCGCGGTTCTCTTCACGACCTCCATCGCCGACAACATGGGCTACCCGGGCATCACCGTCTACGGCGGGGCCAAAGCCGCGCTGCGGACCTTCGCCAAGGGCTTCGCCGCCGAGCTGATGCCGCGCGGCGTCCGTGTCAACGCGCTCAGCCCGGGGCCGATCAAGACGCCGTCCATGGGCTACGGCGATGACCGAGGCGGACAAGGCCGTCCACGAGAAGGAGATGAACGAGATCAGCCCGATGAAGCGGCACGGCACGATCGAGGAGATCGCCGCGGCGGCGCTGTTCCTGGCCTTCGAGGCGACCTTCACCACGGGCACCGAGGTGGCCGTGGACGGCGGCCTCGCCCAGGGGATCATCCCGGCCACGGCCTGATCTCTCCCCGCCCGGCCGGGCGCGTAGCCGCGCCCGGCCGGGCGGCGCGGTGCGAGTGCGGGGCGTGTACTCGCACCGCGAGAGCCCCTTCGCGGGCGCGCGGCTCCGGTGCCCTGGGCCATGACCCGGTGCGCCTTGACGTGTCAGGTCCGCAGTGACTCCGCCTCCTTGACCGGGTCCGAGGCGGCGCCCCGCTCGAACGCCGCCGTGAAGTCCGCCTCGCCGAGTACCGCGCGTACCGCGGCCGTCACCCGGTCCACGTCGCCGCGCTCACCCGCCGGCAGCGGTGCGCCCACCGAGGCGCGGGCCGCGGCCGCCGCCCCGAGCAGCCGCGCGGCCTGCCCGGCGTGCCCTGCCAGTGCCCGCGCTCCCGCGAGTCCCTCCGCCGCCAGCGCGACGGCCCGCGGATCGCCGGTGTCGCGGGCCGCGGCGAGGCCCTCCAGGTGCAGGGACAGAGCGGCGACGGCGTCCCCGCGCAGCTCGGCGACGAAGCCGAGTTCGGCCAGGATCAGGGCCGCCCCGTACTCCGCGTCGAACTGCCGGTTCCAGGCCAGCCAGGTGCGCAGATACGACTCGGCGGCGTCGAGCCGTCCCTGCCGCCGCGCGCCGAGGGCAAGGCCGAGCTCGGCGAACTCCTCGGCGGGCTTGTCGCCCTGTTCGACCGCGAGCCGCCGGCCTCGCTCGTGGAACTCGTCGGCGCGGGCGTACTCCCCGGTCAGCAGGGCGATCCGGCCGAGGTCGGACCAGCGCATCGACGCGTCGGTCCACAGACCCAGGTCCTCGGCGACGCGCAGCCCTCGCTCGTGCAGCCGGGCGGCTTCCCGGTAGTCGCCCTCGATCTCCGCGAGCCGCCCGAGCACCGCCATCGCCTGCAGCCGGCCCCACCCGTCGCCGGCCTCGTGGAACAGCGCGAGACTCTCCTCGCCGTCACTGCGGGAAGCCGTCAGGTTCCCGCACACATAGGTCTGCATGCCTCGTGTGCTCAGTCCCGCGGCGATCCCCCAGCGGTCGCCCAGGGCACGGGACTCGGCGAGCACCCGGTTCACCAGCTCCTCGCCCACCGCGAAGTCCCCGAACCGGGTGACCGCGAACCCGAGGAACCAGCCGGCCCTGGTCCGCTCGTGCGGGTCGCGGATGTCCTCGTACAGCTCGAGAACCGCGGCGCTGCGGCGCACGGAGCCGTCCGGGGCGCCGGACAGCAGGCCCACCCCGGCCCGCCAAGCCGCGGTCACCGCGCGGCCCGGGTCGCCTTCGGCCGTCGGCTCCGCCTCGCCCGGCAGACCGAGGGCCACGGTCAGCTGGCGCTTGGCCTCGGTGAGACGGCCGCGCAGGAACCAGTACCAGACCATCGCGTGCGCCAGGCCCCGCATCAGGCCGGCGTCGCCTTCCGCGGCGGCCGCGTCGAGCGCGCCGCGGATGTTGGCGCTCTCCGCGTCCAGGCGCCGCAGCCACTGCCGCTGGTCGCCGCCGCGCAGTAAGGAGTCGGCCCGTGCGGCGAAGGCCGCGTAGTAGTGCGCGTGGATGCGCCGCACCCGCTCGTACTCGGTGGCGCGCAGCCGTTCGAGGCAGTACGCGGACACCGACTCGAGGAGCCGGTACCGGGGCCCGTCGGCTTCGTGGCTGGCCAGGACGAGGGAGCGGTCCACCAGGCGGGTCAGCAGATCCAGGACCTCGGCGGGCTTCACACCGTCGCCTGCGCAGACGGCCTCGGCGGCGTCCAGGGTGCAGCCGTCGGAGTGGATGGCGAGCCGGCGCAGGACCGACTGCTCGGCCGCGGTGAGCAGCTCCCAGCTCCAGTCGATCATCGCCCGTAGTGTCTGCTGCCGTGCGGGTGCGCCCCGGTGGCCGCCGGTGAGGAGCTTGAACCGGTCGTCCAGGCGCTTGGCGAGCTCGCGCACCCCGAGGACGCGTACCCGTGTGGACGCCAGCTCCAGGGCGAGCGGGATTCCGTCGAGGCGGCGGCAGATCGAGGCCACGGCCCGGGCGTTGTCGTCGGTCAGCTCGAAGCCGGGCGAGGTGGCCGCGGCCCGGTCGAGGAACATCCGTACCGCGCTGGAGCGCCGCAGCACCGCCGGGTCGGTCGAGGCCTCGGGCAGGTCGAGCGGCCGCACCGGCCACAGCTGCTCGCCGGCGATGTCGAGGGGCTCCTGGCTGGTGGCGAGGACGCGGACGCCCGGTGCGCCGCGCAGCAGCGCCTGTGCGAGCCCCGCGGCCGCCTCGATGACGTGCTCGCAGTTGTCCAGGACCAGGAGCAGGCGACGGCCGCGCAGGGCGTCGGTGAGGCGGTCGAGCAGCGTACGCGGCAGGCCGCTGGGCAGCGGTCCGGGGCCGGTGTCGTCCCGGACTCCGAGCGTCGCGGCGACGACCTCGGCGAGGTCGTCGCCCGCGGCCGCCCCGGACTCGGCGGAGAAGGCCTGTGAGGCCAGCTCCACCAGCCAGACGCCGTCCGCGTACGCCTCGGACTCGGACAGGCGGGTCGCCACCTCCACCGCGAGGCGGGTCTTGCCGACCCCGCCGGGCCCGGTCAAGGTCACCAGGCGGCCCGACTCCACCAGGTCGCGCACGGCGTCCACGGAGTCGGAGCGGCCGATCAGGTCGGTGACCGGGGTGGGCAGATTGGTGCGCGGCCGAGGTGTGGCCGAGGGGGCGTGCACGGCCCGCAGGGCGGGGTCCTGCTGCAGGATCTCCTGTTGCAGGGCCGCCAGTTCGGGCCCCGGTTCGAGGCCCAGGTCCTCGTCCAGGCGGCGGCGCAGGTCCTGGTAGCTGTCCAGGGCCTCGCTGGCGCGACCCGCGCCGTACAGGGCGCGCATATGGGCGCCGCGCAGCCGCTCCCGCAGCGGGTGGCGCCGGGTCAGCTCGCCGAGCTCCGGGGCCAGGAGGCTGTGCTCGCCCAACTCGAGGCGGGCTTCCGCCTGTTCCTCCAGGGCGAGCAGCCGCTGTTCCTCGAGCCGGGTGAGGGCCTCGCGGGCGAACTGCTCGTCCTGGAAGCCGGCGAAGGCGGGGCCGCGCCAGAGCCCGAGGGCCTCGGTGAGCAGCTCGGCCCGCTCCCGGGGGTCCGCGGCCGTACGCGCCCGGGCGGTGAGTGCGGTGAAGCGGCCGGCGTCCACCGCGTCGTCCGCCACCTCCAGGACGTATCCGGGGGCCTGGTACGCCAGGAGGCCGGGACCTCCGGCCCGGGTGAGCACCTTCCGTAACCGCGACACCAGGGTCTGCAGCGCCCCCGCGGCGTTGGCGGGCGGCGCGTCCCCCCACAGCTCGTCGACCAGGCGGTCGGCGGAGACCACCTGCCCCTGAGCCGTCAGCAGGGCCGCGAGCAGCGAGCGGACCTTGGCCTCCGGCACCCCTACCAGTTCACCGTCCGCCGACCAGATGGCCAGCGGACCCAGTACCCCGAAACGCATGAGATCAAGGTAGACGCCCCGTGGTCATTGCCGGGTGTGTCAGTGCACTGCAAGCGGACCGACAGCCGACTGCAAGCCCTTGCCCGCACTCTGCGTGCACCGGTGAAAACCGGCGTAACGAGCGCCTCGCACGCTGTCTTAGCAGGGAGTCATCATGAGCAAGTTCGCAGGCAAGAAGGCCGTCGTCACCGGCGGCACCCACGGTATGGGCCTGGCCATCGTCAAAGCGCTCCTGGACGGCGGTGCCGAGGTGGTCCTCACAGGTCGCAACGAGAAGAAGATCGAGGAGGCGCGGACCGAGCTGAAGTCGGACTCCGCGCACGTCGTCCGCTCCGACGCCGCGAGCATGGCCGACATCCGGGCCCTCGCGGACACCGCCCAGGACAAGCTCGGGCGGGTCGACTATCTCTTCGTCAACCACGGCATCGCGGAGGTACAGACCCTCGAGGAGGTCACCGAGGAGGCCTGGGACCGGGCCTTCGCGGTGAACACCAAGGGCGCCTTCTTCACCGTGCAGAGCCTGTCGCCGCTCCTCAACGACGGCGGCGCGATCGTCTTCACCACGGTCGCCAACGACCTGATCTTCCCTGGCCTGAGCGCCTACTCCGGTTCGAAGGAGGCAGTGCGCGCGGCCGCCCATGTCCTCGCGGCCGAGTTCCTGCCCCGCCAGATCCGCGTGAACCTCGTGGCTCCCGGCTACATCAAGACCCCCACCATGGGCGTCGCCGGGCTGACCGAGGAAGAGCGCCGCGAGTTCGAGGAGCAGGGCAGCCAGACCACCCCGCTCAAGCGCAACGGCACGGTCGAAGAGGTCGCCGCGGCCGCCCTGTTCCTCGCCGCCGACGCCACCTTCAGCACCAACGTCGAGTTCCCGGTCGACGGCGGCTTCGCCCAAGGCCTCAGCGGCGCCCACTGATCCTGTGGCGGCCGTCCCCGCCCGGCCGTCGCACCGTCAAGCTCGCCGCCTCGTCTCCGAGCGAGGCGGCGAGCCCCCCTCGAACAGTCCAAAGGAAAGGCCATAGCCATGACTTCGACCATCGCCACGGGCGTAGCCCGGGCCGGCCGGCGGGAGTGGGCCGGGCTCGCCATGCTGGCCCTGCCCAGCATCCTGCTGTCCCTGGATGTGACGCTGCTACACCTCGCGGTGCCGCACCTGGGAGCGGCACTCGCGCCGAGCAGCACCCAGATGCTGTGGATCATCGATATCTACGCCTTCATGATCGCCGGATTCCTGGTCACCGCGGGCACGTTGGGTGACCGCATCGGCCGGCGCAAGCTGCTCCTGATCGGCGCGGTCGCCTTCGGTGTCGCCTCGGTGATCGCCGCCTATGCGAACAGCCCCGAGATGCTCATCGCCGCCCGGGCCCTGCTCGGCATCGCGGGCGCGACCCTGATGCCCTCCACGCTCGCCCTGATCAGCAATATGTTCCAGGACCCCAAGCAGCGCGGCACCGCCATCGGTATCTGGGCCGCCAGCTTCTCCGTCGGCATCGCGCTCGGCCCGGTCGTCGGCGGCGCCATGCTGCAGGCCTTCTGGTGGGGCTCGGTGTTCCTGATCGCCGTGCCGGTGATGGTACTGCTCCTGATCACCGGACCGATCCTGCTGCCCGAGTACAAGGACGAGAACGCCGGGCGGATCGACCTGGCCAGCGTCCTGCTGTCGCTCGCCGCCATCCTGCCGGTCATCTACGGCGTCAAGGAGATCGCCAAGCACGGCATCGAGCCCGCTTCCGTGATCGCCATCATCGTCGGCGCGGCGTTCGGCTATGCCTTCGGCCGCCGCCAACTGCGCCTGGACGACCCGATGCTGGACCTCAGCCTGTTCCGCAGCCGGGCGTTCAGCGTGGCCCTCGGCGTGATGCTCTTCGCCGCCGTCGCCATGGGCGGCATCTACCTGTTCGTCACCCAGTACCTGCAGATGGTCGCCGACCTGTCGCCGCTGCGCGCCGGTCTGTGGCTGCTGCCCGCGGCGGCCGCGCTCATCGCCACGTCGATGCTGGCCCCCATCGCGGCGCGCAGGATCCGTCCCGGCAATGTCACCGCGATCGGCCTGACCCTGTCCGCCATCGGCTACTTCATCCTCACGCAGGCCGACCCGAGCAAGAGCGTGGCGCTCGTGGTCGTCGGCTTCGGCTTCATCTACGCCGGCATCGGTCCCGTCATGGGCCTGAGCGTCTCGCTGATCGTCGGCTCCGCACCTCCGGAGAAGGCCGGTGCCGCCGCCGCGCTGCAGCAGACCAGCAGCGACTTCGGCCTCGCAGTGGGCATCGCCGCCCTGGGCAGCATCGGCACCACCATGTACCGCAACGGCGTCGTCGACGATCTCCCCGCCGACACCCCGGCCGCCGCGGCCGACGCCACCCGCGACACCCTCGCCCTGGCCCTCGACGCCACGTCGAGCCTGCCGGGTCCGCTGGCCGACCAGATCATCACGCCCGCCCGTGAGGCGTTCGCGTCCGGTCTCAACGTCGTCGCCCTCATCGGCGGCGTTCTGGTCACCGCTCTCACGGTGCTCGCGGTCACCATGCTGCGGCATGTTCCGCCGACCGGCTCCGCCCCCGCACCGGCCGAGGACACCGACGTCCCCGCGCCCGTCGCGGCCGACGGCCCGCTGGAGGAGCAGCTGGCCGCAGCCGCCCGATAGCGGGTACGGCGGGCGGGTGCGGGCGGGGCGACACCTCGCCCGCGCCTCCCGCCGGCTCCCGCGGAAACCGAAGGTCCGCGGTCACCACCCGACGATGTGCCGTGACCGTCCCCAGGAACGTGCGGCGCCCCACCCCCTGGCGCCGCACGTTCCTGGCCCCGAACACCCTGGGGTTCGCCGTGCCTCACCTGCCCTCCGTGCGCTGCGCCCGGCGCGCCCTGACGTCCTTGGCCACAGCGGCCGTCGCCACCGCCCTGGCCGCCGCGATCGCCGTCCCGCAGGCAGTTGCCGCCACCGGCGACGGCGCCGAGGTACCACCGCACGCCCCGCAGTTCCCGCTGACCGCGGTCGACGGGGCGGGCGACGTCTATGTGTACTGGCCCGACGGCCGAGGCGACCTCGGGCCCCGGGAGTTCGTGCTCGGCGGCTGGCAGACCCACCGGGGCGCCACCCATGTCGACCACGACCGGGACGGTCTCGCCGAAGGCGCCTACGGGCAGCGGGCCGACGGCCGGCTGTTCTGTGTGACCGACCAGGGCGAGACGCTGCTCGACGGCCGATGGGGTCAGTACGACCAGTTGCTGTCACCCGGCGACCTGGGCGGCACACCCGAGGCCGATGTCATCGCCCGTGACCGTGCCGGGGTGCTGTGGCTCTTCTGGCATGTCGCGTTGACAGGTGGGGCAGGCGCCGGTCCAGAGCGCGAGGAGTAACTGCAGTTCGCGTGCGACTCGGTAGAGGCATGGCCAGGTCCGGCCTTCGAAGTGGGCCAGGCCCAGACCTGTTCATCTCGCGGTAGTCGTGCACGATGCACCAGCGCGGTTTTCGCGGTGCGCACGAGGGTGGCCAGCGCCGTGTCGGCGGGCAGGTTGGACGGCCAGAACTGGACGGGTGCGGGCTCGGTGGCGGGCCATTCGGCCGGCAGCCGGCGCACCGGCAGTTCGGGTCCGCTTGCGGCCTTGTGGATCTCGCGTCCGGCGGGCCGGATCCGCAGGGCCACGAACCGTGAGTACATGCGCTTGACCCTGCTGCGGCCGCTGCCCGGACGGGAGGCTTCCCGCCACTGCACCGGCCCGGGCCGCCTGTGTGCCGGCCGCGATGACCAGCTTCTTCACCGTCTGGCCGGCTCGGGACAAACGGGCTGGGGCCTTGGGCCGCGACCTGCGTAGGGCGGGGTGTGCGGCCGTGCCGCTTCCGGCTGGGCGGTGGTCGTGCAACGACGAGCGGGACATCGATGCCCCACGATCTGGTCTCGTCGGTCATGTCCAGGGCCAGCTGCCGCTTCTCCACGTGTCCGACCTCGGCGGGGATGCCGCACCGGGTGCGGCGGGCCACCTTGGTGGCCTCGGCCTTCGGCGAGGCGGGATCCCAGCTCTCGGGCACGAACAGCCGCCAGCCCATCGGCAAGTACGGCCCGGTGAACTCCCATTCCTCGTCCGTCAGTTGCACTCGCGTCTTGCAGGAGGTCTACGGTCCAATTCCCGGTGCCGGTCCCGCCGCGAGGGCGAATCGCGCAGATTGCTCATGACTCGATACGCGCCCTAGTCGAGTGTCCGGGGCAGACCGAAGTACGGCGCCACCGCCGTCTCGAACCGGGTGAGCTCGCAGATCCTGTCGCCGGCGAGCCCGATCACGATGACGCCGACGAGGTGGAGGCCATCAGTGACCTGGTCGCGCACATACTCCCCCCACGCGGGCTGACCGTTCGCCCGGACGGGCACCATCCGATCGATCCGCCCCAGCAGGGTGCGGATCACGCTGAAGAAGCGGTGCACGTCGTCGCTTCCACGGTATTCGAAGGGAAGAGGCGGCATCCGCACCCAGATGTCGTCGGTCATGAGCGCGATGAGCGCGTCGACGTCGAGTTGCGTGAAGGCCGCGACGAAGCGGTCGAGCAGCGCACGTTCCTCCGGCCCACCGGGTGAGGGTGGTGGCGGGACGGCGGAGCGCGTCGCGTTCATCGTCGCGCGGGCGCGTTTGAGGGCGCTGGTGACCGCGTCCTCGGTGAGCCCGAGCAGCTTGGCGGTCTCGCGGGCGCGGTACCCGAGCACGTCGCGCAGCAGGAGTACGGCGCGCTGGTTCGGCGGCAGGAGCTGGACGGCGGTGACGAACGCGAGCGAGATCGCCTCGCGGGACTCGTATCGGGCCTCGGGTCCCGGCGCCTGATCGGTGAACTCCTCCAGCAGGGCGTCGGGATACGGCTGTAGCCAGAGCACCTCACCCAGGCGGCTCGGCTCCGGCAGCGATACCGGTACCGGAGCGGTCACCGGCTGCCGGCTGGCCGAGCGCAGCAGGTTGAGGCACCGGTTCGTGGCGATGCGGTAGAGCCAGGTGCGCAGGGACGAGCGCCCCTCGAAGCCGTCGACGCCGAGCCACGCTGCCAGGAGCGTCTCCTGCAGCGCGTCCTCGGCGTCCTGCAGCGAACCGAGCATGCGATAGCAGTGCACCCGCAGTTCGCCCCGGTGCGGCTCGATCAGGGCACTGAACGCGTCCCGGTCGCCGGCACGCGCCCGCTGGAGCAGTTCCATCTGCCACCTCCGTCTGGATCCTCCGTCGTACTGACACCGGCGGGCAGCGGAACTGGTCGCTGTCGGGGTGCCCAATTTCGGGCGGGCGCTGTGTCTGTCGTAGTGAACGTGTCCGCAGCGGCAGCCGCCGCAGTGGACGGTCCGCATTCATCGGGAGAGTGGCATGACAATCGCAGACAGGACCGTTTTGGTGACCGGCGCCAACCGCGGTATCGGGCAGGCGCTGGTCGAGGAAGCCTTGCGGCGAGGCGCGAAGCGGGTGTACGCCGCCGCGCGTCGGCCTGTGTCTCATCCGGACGAGCGGGTCACTCCCGTGACCCTGGACGTGACGAGCGCGGCGCAGGTGCGGGCAGCCGCCCAGAGCGTGGACTGTCTCGACGTCCTCATCAACAACGCCGGCGTGGCTCTCCCCGACGACCTCAGCGATCCTTCCGCACTCGAACAGCACCTCGCCGTCAACCTCTTCGGCACCTATGGCGTCACCCAGGCCTTCCTGCCGTTGCTGACTCGTTCTCAGGGAGCCATCGTCAACGTGCTGTCGCTCGCGGCGCTCGCCACGGTGCCGATCACTCCGGCGTACGCGATCTCCAAAGCGGCGGCGTTCTCCCTGTCACAGTCGCTGCGCGCCCTGTTGAAGCGGCAGGGCGTGACCGTGCACGCCGCTCTGCCCGGCCCCGTGGACACCGACATGATCCGGGACTGGGACATCCCGAAGACCTCTCCGCAGGCCGTCGCGCGAGCGATCGTCGAGGGCGTGGAGAACGGTGAGGAGGAAATCTTCCCCGATCCCATGTCGGCGGCGCTGGAGGAGAGCTGGCACACCGGTGCGGTCAAGGCGCTCGAGCGCCGGAACACGGCACTGCTCGACGCTGTGCCGGCCACCTGACACCGGGAGTAATAGTGCTGCTCGAAAGGAAGAACGCGATCGTCTACGGAGCCGGCGGTGCCGTCGGAAGCGCGGTCGCCCAGGCCTTCGCCGCGGAGGGAGCACGGGTCTTCCTCACCGGACGCACCAGCGGCGCGCTGGAGGTGATCGCCGATGAGATCCGCGCCTCGGGTGCCGTCGCCGAGGTGGCCACGGTGGATGCGCTGGATGAGGGCGCCGTCGAAGCACACGCCGATGCGGTGGTCCGGACCGCCGGCTTGCTCGACATCTCGTTCAACGCCATCAGCCTGCCCCAGACGGGCATACAGGGCACCAGGATCGTCGATCTGTCGCCCGACGCCTTCGACTTGCCCATCGCCACGTACTCCAGGGCCAACTTCCTGACCGCCAGAGCCGCCGCACGGCGGATGACCGAGCAGGGGGCAGGCGTGATCGTGACGCTCACGGCGAGTCCGTCACGGACGGCCGTCCCTCTCATGGGAGGCATGGCACCGGCATGGGCGGCGATCGAAGGTCTGTCCCGGGGGCTGGCCGCCGAACTGGGACCGCACGGCGTCCGAGTCGTGTGCCTGAACGCGGCGGGGATGCCGGAAACGCCGCAGCTGTCCGAGGTGTACGGCTTGCACGCCGCTGCCTACGGCATCAGCCGCGACGCGTTCAGCGGCCGCATGGCCGACCTGACGCTGCGCAAGCAGCTGCCCACAGTTGCCGAGATCGCCAATGTCGCCGCCTTCGTCGCCTCGGACCGCTGCAGCGCGATGACCGGGGCCATCACCAACCTCACCGGCGGCTTGATCACCGATTGACGGTGCGTCCGCACGACTTGAAGGAATCACATGACCGCTGACTTGAAGGCGTATGCCGTTCGGCTCCGCGAGCTGCATCACGCCGATGAGATGCTCGTTCTGCCGAACGCGTGGGACGCGGCCACCGCCAGGATCATGGCTGAGACCGGGTTCTCCGCGGTGGCAACCACGAGCGCGGCGATCGCGGAGGTGCTCGGTTACCCCGACGGCGAGGGCGCGCCCTGGCAGGAGATGTTCGCCGCGGCCGGCCGGATCGCCCGTGTGGTGGAGGTCCCGGTCACCATGGATGCCGAGGCGGGATACGGACTGCGGCCGCGGGAACTGGTGGACCGGTTGCTGGAGACCGGCGTGGTCGGCTGCAACCTGGAGGACACCGATCACCCCGCAGGCGGACTCGTCGACGCCGGTGCGCATGCCGAGCGGCTGTCGGCCATCCGAGCCGCCGCGGACGACGCCGGGGTCCCCCTCGTTGTCAACGCGCGCGTCGACGCCTTCCTGCCGGGAGCCGGGGTGGCTGAGGAGGAGCGGGTCGCGGAAGCGGTCCGCCGAGGCCGCCGCTACCTGGAGGCGGGGGCTGACTGCGTCTACCCGATCGGTGTCGGCGACGAGCGGGACCTTGTCACCCTGGTCGCCGAATTGCCCGGGCCGGTCAACGCCAACACCAGGCCGGACGTGCTGGACCTGGCCAAGCTCAGTGCGCTGGGCGTAGCGCGAGTCTCCTACGGCCCCCGGTTCTACCGCCAAGCGCTGGCCGACCTGAAGGCCGCGGTTCGTCAGGAACTGTTGGCCTGACGACAAGCCCGACCGTCGTCCCAGCAGCGCTCACGCCGCGCACCATTCGTCGTGGTGCGCGGCGCGAGCCGCTCGTTCAGCCACCGCGGACCGATCAGGAATCTGACTGCCGTACTCGCGTCCGTTGCCATCGAGGGGCACCGTGCACGCGGGATGCGCTGTTCGCGGAGCAGCGCGGCCGGCCCCCGTCACCTCGTGCCCAGCCCCACTTCGCCAGTTAGGCCTGAGCGCCGGTCGAAGCGGGCGCCCAGCAGCCCACGCAGGCTTTCGAAGTGCTTCTGCGCTGAGTCGTCAGGCAGCGCGAGCATCACTTCGCGGAACGCCGACCCGGTCGCTCGTCGGGGACGACTGCCACAGCGCCGCCGAGAGCCATTTCAACGTGGCCCCGACGACGATGTGCAGCGCGCTCGTGAACACCGAGTCGGGCAGCGCGATCAGAAACGCGAACAGCGGCAGCGCGACGGCGTACGCCCATGACGGCACCTTGGGGAACCTGCGGGCGCGGATCGTCACCGCCCCGAACAGGGCGCAGCCCACCGCGACACCAACCTGACCAAGCCCTACTAGGGCCTGTTTCAAAAGTGGATCAAGGTCTGCCATGATCCACTCGTGGAGCGTGGAGATCTGACGAGCGGGCAATGGGCCAGACTGGAACCGCTGTTACCGGCGGGCAAGAAGCCGGGACGGCCTCCGGTCTGGTCCAAGCGGCAGCTGATCAACGGCATACGCTGGCGTACGCGAACCGGCGCCCCCTGGCGCGACGTTCCCGCACGCTACGGCGAGTGGGAGACCGTCTACGGACTCTTCCGTCGCTGGCAGCGCGACGGCACCTGGAGTCGGATCCTCACCCAGCTGCAGGCCGAGGCCGACGCGAAAGGCCTGATCACCTGGGACGTGAGCGTTGACTCCACCGTCGCGCGAGCCCATCAGCACGCCGCCGGAGCTCGCAAAAGGGGGATCTGCAGCGAGACAAACCCGGCGGAGTCACAGTCGAGCCCGCCGACCACGGGCTCGGACGCTCACGCGGTGGACTGACCACGAAGGTGCACCTGGCGGTCGAGCACGGACAGAAGCCGCTGTCCTTCCTGGTCACCGCCGGCCACCGGCACGACAGTCCCCAGTTCCAGCCGGTCCTGGAGCGCATCCGGGTGCCCCGCGTAGGCATCGGAAGGCCGCGCCGACGACCGGACCGGGTGCGGGCCGATAAGGCCTACGGGTCCCGAGCCAACCGCGACTACCTACGCAAACGCGGAATCCGCTGCACGATCCCGGAGAAGTCCGACCAGATCCGCAACCGCAAGAAGCTGGGCTCTCGCGGTGGCCGTCCGCCGAAGTTCGACAAGATCGACTACCGCGAGCGGCACGCTGTGGAGTGCGGGATCAATCGCCTCAAGCGCCACCGAGCGGTGGCCACGCGGTATGACTGTGAGGATGTGTGGGTGCCGCCTCGGGCGGTGGTCTGGCCCGCGATACGACTGGCCTTGGTGCCTTGAGTTTGATCTGCCGACCGCTGTCTGAGGCGGCGCAAGCTGCCGCCGGACCGGGGGGCGTGTCCCGATAGGGGCCTTCGCGACAGGCACCGTCACAGTCCTGACCGCCGCACTCGGCCCGGCGTCGGCCGGTGTTCCCGAGGCGTCAGGAGACAGTCGACCGTGACCAGCATGGCCCAGCACACCCATCCACGTCACCACATCACTGACCTGAGCGAGGAGGTGGTGCTCGGGGTGGACACACACAAAGACGTACACGCAGCCGCTGTAGTCACCAGTACCGGAGCAGCGGTGGCCAGCCGTACCTTCCCCACCACGAGGGAGGGATACCGCCAGCTCCTGTCCTGGGCCCGCTTCTTCGGACACTTACAGCGGGCCGGTGTGGAGTGCACCGGCTCCTACGGAGCCGCACTGACCCGCTACCTGCTCAGCGAGGGCCTTACGGTCACCGAAGTCAACCAGCCGGACAAAGCCGTACGGCGCCGACGCGGCAAGACCGACGCGATCGACGCGGCAGCAGCGGCTCACGCCGTCCTCTCCGGTCGGGCCACCGCTGCCGCCAAGACCGCCAACGGCCCGGTGGAGACAATCCGGTTGTTCAAAATGGCCAAGACCTCCGCGGTCAAGTCCCGTTCGCAGGCCATCAACCAGCTCAAAGCCATCCTGGTCGCCGCAGACCCCGCCCTTCGTGAGTCCCTGGCCGGCCTGAGCAACCCCAAGCTCATCCGCTGTTGCAGCGAACTGAGCCACGGCGAGGGATCCAGCCCCGAGGCAGCCGCCCGACACACACTCCGTCTCCTGGCCAGGCGCATCCTGCATCTCACCGACGAAATCAGCGACCTCACCAAGCGGATCACGGCGGCGATCGGCGCCTGCGCGCCCAGGCTCCTTGATGTCTACGGCGTCGGCCCCGACACCGCTGCCGCGCTGCTGACAGCGGCCGGGGACTGCTGACATCGGCCGGGGACACCCCACAGCGAATGGGCAGCGAGGCGTCCTTCGCCGCTCTCTGCGGCGCAAGCCCCGTCGAAGCATCCTCCGGCAAGACCCAGCGCCGCAGACTCAACCGCGGCGGTGACCGCCAGGCCAACTCCGCCCTCTACACGATCGTCCTGGCCCGGATGCGCTGGGACACTCGCACCCGCGCCTACGTCGAACGCCGAGTCTGTGAAGGCAAGACACGCCGAAAAGCTATTCGCTGCCTCAAACGCTACGTCGCACGCGAGATCTATCAGGCGATCGTCACACTCCGATCAAGCACGGACAAGCCAAGATCAGCTGCTTGACATCCATAGGGGCATCAAGCTCGCCGTCCGCTACGAGGCCACCGTCACCATCGCCGTCATCAACGAGTGGCTCTGACCTTGCTCGCCAGCCTCGGTTAGCGAGAAATGCGGTATCGCTGCAGGTAGCCAGACATTTAGCCTGTGGCGCATGCATCAGCCACGAAGGCGCGACCGGCGCCTGGCTCGCCGTGCGCCGTCGGAGCCAGCCCAGCGCGAGGCGTTCCGGCTCACAGCCGTGGGCGCTGATGTGGTCCTGGTTGGCTACTTCTCTGCGAAGCAGAAGGACTTCGAAGCGCTCATGGCGTCGGCAGCGACGGAACTGGCAGCGCACGGCGCTCGGGTCGTCGTGCAGATCGTGCAACGACGAGGCGTCTCGGACGGCGGGGTCCAGAAGATGGGCCTGCCCTACTCCTCGCGGACTCTGCTGAGCTACGGAAAGGTCCGCGAGGTGGCTCAGGCCTGTGACCAGGTCAAAGCTGACGCAGTGATCTTCGTTGCCACCTTGACCGAGCGCCAGCAGCGCACGCTGACAGACATGTTTGGCCGCCCCGCTGTGAGTCTTGCCGACATCCTCTCCGCCGACTGACCGCTCGCACGAGGCAGGCTTTTGAAACAGGCCCTAGTTGTGCTGTTCGGGCACGTTGGTGACGGCACCGTGGTCTTGCATGGGTGAGGGCCTTCTGGATTCGGTGGGGATTGCGACATCGTCCGCCGACCGCAGGAGGCCCTCATGTGCCACCGTAATGCCCCGCTGACGCCTACCGGCAGACTGCGTCTGGCCTGGTGCGTGGTCGAGGACGGCTGGCCGTTACGGCAGGCAGCCGAACGGTTCCAGATCAGCCACACCACCGCGAAAAGGTGGGCCGACCGCTACCGGCTGCGGGGATGGGCCGGCATGTACGACCGCTCCAGCCGCCCCCATCACTCCCCGCGCAAGACTGCGGCCGCGGTCGAAGAGCGGGTGGTGCACCTGCGGCAAGAGCACCGGATCGGACCGCTCAGGCTGGCAGTGCGCACCGGTGTGGCCGCTTCCACCGCCCACCGCATCCTGCGTGATCACTGTTTGCCCCCGCTGGCAAGTCTGGACCGGGCAACCGGCCGACCGGTGCGCCGCTACGAGCGCACACGCCCCGGCGAACTGGTCCACATCGACGTCAAGAAGCTCGGCCGCATCCCTGACGGCGGCGGCCACAAGGTACTCGGCCGGGCCACCGGCCGGAGCAACCAGGCCCGCGCAGGCCACGGTTACCTGTACCTGCATACCGCCCTCGACGACCACTCCCGCCTTGCCTACACCGAGCATCTGCCCGATGAAACGGCCCCGACCTGCGCGGCCTTCCTGGTTCGGGCCACCGCATGGTTCGCCAAATACGGCGTCGTCATCGAGCGGGTGCTGACCGACAACGCCTGGGCCTACACGAAGAACACCTGGCGCAAGACCTGCCACGAGCTGGGTATCAGCCCCCGGTGGACTCGCCCCTGGCGGCCCCAGACCAACGGCAAGGTCGAACGCTTCCACCGCACCCTGCTCGACGAATGGGCCTACCGGCAGCCCTACACCTCAGAAACCGAACGCCAAGCGGCGTTTCCCGACTGGCTGGACTGGTACAACTACCACCGACCCCACACAGGAATCAGCGGCCAAACCCCAGCCAGCCGCGTCACCAACGTGTCCAAGCAGCACACCTAGTTCGGATAAGCAGGCGTGTTCGTGGATGCAGGCGGTGCCGTAGGCGCGGGCGCAGGTGCCGACGGAGAGTTTGCGGCGTTCGAAGTGGCCGAGGAAGTCCTCCCACTCGGTTTCGGTGGGGGTGCGGTACTCCTCGGCGGGGCGCAGGGGGCGGCGGCGGGTGATGAAGGCGCGGTGGGCTTCGATGGTCTCGGTGGGGTAGACGGCGTTGTAGCCCATGGTGGTGTTGATGTTGGTGTGTCCGACGATGACCTGGGCGATGTGGGGTGGTAGGCCGAAGCGGATGGCATCGGTAAACGTGCTGAATTGCACCAGATGCAACATTGCGCACGGTGACGACAGCAGTGTTTTCGCTGCTCATTGACTCCCGAGCTTGGCCCTGACGGCAGATTCCCTGAGCACCTCGCGGTACGTGTCGAAAATCCGCTGCTCGCCGCTGTAGAGGATGAACGCTTCAGGGGTCGCCGCAGTCGTCGGCACGGCCATGATGCCGCCGTCCAGGTAGTCCCCGCCGTGCCCGCCACCCAGGCGGCCCTCTCGGACGCCTGCGACGGAGTGCCGTTGGTGAGGTTGACGACCGTCCTGCCGCGCAGCTGCCCCGCTACCGGCTCCAAGGTCTCCCGCACGATGCCGTAGTCCAGCAGGCAGACCACCACCAAAGGGCTTCCGGCTACCGCCTCGGCGACCGAGCCGGCCCGCACGGCACCCAGCGCGATCAGCTCATCGGCCTTGGCAGCGGTGCGGTTCCAGACAGTGGTCGCCCGCTCCGCGGCGAGGAACGCTGCGGCCAGGGCCCGGCCCATGTCTCCGAGGCCAAGGACGGTTACGGGTGACGTATTACTCACGGAGTGCTCCTGTCTCGAGAAAGCGTGACCCGTCGGCCGCGTCACCTGCGCACGGCCCTCTTGACGGGTGTTCACGACCTCGATGCTTTCCCAGGCAGCCAGGCTCGGCAAGTACCAACTATTCTGTGCGGTACTCACCAATTGGTAAGCATCGAACGGAAGTTGGGACCATAGCCAAGCATCGGCCGTACATCTGCGGTATCGACGCGGCCATGGACGTCGTCGGCGGCAAGTGGAAGGGCCTGATCCTGTGGGCCCTGCACGAGGGCCGTACCGGAGAGTTGCGCCGTGAACTGCCCAGCGTCAGCGAGAAGATGCTGATCCAGCAGCTGCGCGAACTGGAGGCGCACGGCATCGTGCACCGCGAGGTCCCACCCAGGGTGGAGTACTCGCTCACCGAGCACGGCGTGGAGCTGAATGACGCGCTGTCGCCGCTCAGTGCCTGGGGGCCGCCACATGCCGACAATCCACGCTCAGCGTGAGGCCACATCGCGCGCGTAGGCCGCCACAGGCACGACCGCCGGGGCCATCTTCCATGCGAGTCGGGCTCGCACATGCGCCGCATCCCATGGGCTGGTGGTGATGAAGTGGGCCAGGGCCTGGCGGTTGCCGTCCTCACTCAGCCGGGCGGCCATCGGCTCCACCGATTTGCGCTGCCCTCCCAGCAGCAGTCCCCGCAGATACACCCCGCCCCACCGACGCTGATCCGCCCGAGCGAACGGCTCGAACACATCCGCTGCGAAGTCCTCCAGACGGCACCGGGCTTCATCCAACGCGGTCGCTGCTCGCGGGGGTGGCGGCGGTCGGCGCGCTGGGCGCCTGCGCGGTCGGCGGATCCTCGGGATCGAGCAGCGCAACGCCACGGATCTCGACATCCAGCCCCGCCGGAGCGACCTGCACCTCCACCAACGAGTCCCCCAGCGCCATCAGCAAATGACGCAGGCTGATGCTCGCTGCGGGGGAGAGAGAAACCGCGGCCGGATCCATGATCGTCGCCTCTGCTGGGAACCGCGCCGGACCTCTGATGCTATCCGCAGGGCGGGGCGAGGACCGCACAGGACCATGGTGGGCCACACGCCCCGCGCCACGGCCCTGGACTCCGGCCCGGGCAACGCGCCGTGCTGCGGGCCGGGCCGGTGCACGGGCGGATGAGGACCAGGGCGGTGTCGTCGGTGCAAGGCGCTCAGCCTCGGTTGACGCCTCTGAAAATCCCGTACGCCCTCCCCACCTTCAGCGCTGGAGACGAGCGAGTTCCTCCGCCGTCCCGTCGCTCGAGTCCTTGGCGTGGGGTGAGCGGTCGGCCGCAGTTCAGACCGCCTCAGAACTCCGTCCGAGCTCCACGACGGAGTGGGCCGCGATGAAGGCATTCCTGGCCGAGCCGGGATCGGGCTCGCCGAGCCGACGCGGATCTGGGTGCGTCAGGCCCAGTCAGCGGCCTGGAGCCACGTCCTGGGCCTCGGAGAAGCAGCCGCCGCGGGCCGGGGCGCCGGCTCGGGAACGGTCGCCGCCGGAACGGCCACTTCGGGAACCCGCGATTCGGAATGCGTCGGCTTGCGTATCAGGAGCAGCGCCGCGTCGTCGTGCAGTCGACCGCCGACATGCGCCAGCAGCTCGTCATGGAGCGCGTCGAGGGTGCGTGCCGGTTCGTGGGAGACGTGGCGCTCCAGACCCTCGGCAAGCGGATAGAACGCACGGCCGCGGTCTCGGGCCTCGGTCACCCCGTCGGTATAGAGCAGCAGTTGATCACCGTCGGCGAAGGGCAGCACTCCGAGGCCCGGCGTTTCACCCGTGAGGGCGCGCAGTCCGAGGGGCGGGGCCGGATGCATGGGCTCGACCGCCGCGACGCTCCCCGAGGCGTGTACCAGCAACGGAGGCGTGTGCCCGCAGTTCACCACTTCCAGATGCCCTGCTTGCGGGAATCCGGCGACCACGGCGGTGACGAAGTCGTCGTGACCGAGATTGCGCGCCAGACTCCGCTCGATCCTGTCGACCACGGCGAGGAGATCGGGTTCGTCGTAGGCGGCCTCGCGGAAGACACCGAGCACCAGGGCGGCGGTCCCCACGGCCGGCAGCCCCTTGCCGCGCACATCCCCGACGATCAGCCGCACTCCGTACGGGGTGGGTACCAGAGCGTAGAGATCACCGCCGATACGGGCCTCGGCCGCCGCGGCGCTGTAGCGGACCGCCACCTGAAACGGCCCGACGGTCGCCGGCACAGGCTTGAGCAGCGCATGCTGCGCCGTCTCCGCGACCGACCGGACGGCCGCGAGCACCCGTTCACGGCGCCCGCGCAACGCGCTGGCCAGGCCGCTCGCAAGGGTGACAGCCACCAGGGCGGACAGCACAGCGGCCAGTTCACGGCCCGGAATACCGTCCCGGGTTCCCAGCGTGGCGCCGAGCACCACCGTGAGGAGACCGACCCAGAGCACGCCGCGTGGTCCGTTGGTGGTGGCGGCCAGGGCGGGCCCCGCCGCGAGCAGGGGCAGCCAGATCATCCCCGCTCCGTCGGCGAGATCGATGAATACGACGGCAGAGACGATCAGCACGGGCAGGACGGGCATCCCGGCGGCCAACTGCGCGACGGCGCGCCTGCGGGCCGAAGCCCTGGGACCGGCCACTCGGTTTCTGAGCAGCCGCATCGGCCAGTGGTTGCCACCATGGTCTCGGGCCTGACTCATGTTCGTCCGCAGTCCTCACCTGTACGCAGGGCACACACCTGAAATGCCTGTTTCATCCATAAAACGGGTCAGCCCGGCCACTCACAAGAACAGGATTTTCAGATAGTGAGCGAAAGGCTCCTGGTGACGCGACTCGCGGTCGGGATCAGCCGTGCCCGAATCTCGGGGAGCCGGGACAGCCGGTCAGCCGGCAGGGAGACTCCGAGCGAGCCGAGCGTGTCCCCG
This sequence comes from Streptomyces sp. DG2A-72, assembly GCF_030499575.1. Lineage (NCBI taxonomy): Bacteria > Bacillati > Actinomycetota > Actinomycetes > Kitasatosporales > Streptomycetaceae > Streptomyces > Streptomyces sp. DG2A-72. Next base: position 10,038,051 of record NZ_JASTLC010000001.1, on the reverse strand, counting down.
CTGTAGACGGGTACGGCGACGCAGACCGTGCCGAGGGCGTACTCCTCCAGGTCGGTGACGGCCGGGGCCCCGGGTGAGGAGTCCAGTCGCCGGAGCAGTTCCGGCAGGCTGGTGATCGTCCGTGGTGTGAGGTCGGCGAGGTGGTGACGGGAGAGGTAGTCCTTGCGGTCGGCCTCATCCAGTTCCCGGAGCACGGACTTGCCCAGCGCGGTGGCGTGCCCCGCGTCCTCGAACCCCACCCAGAGGTCGACGCGAGGCGCCCGAGGGCCGTCGACGATCTCCGCGACCCGGATTTCACCGTCCTCGTAGAAGGTGAGGTAGGCGGCCGTCGCCAGCTCGTCCCGCAGCGCGGCGAGCGTGGGACGAACGCGGCTGAGCAGCGCCTGTCCACGGCCCGTGGTCTGCAGCGTCTGCAGCTTGTCGCCCAGGATGAACCCGCCGTCGTCCAGTTTCCGCACATATCCGTCGTGGACCAGCGTCCGCAGCAGGTGATAGGCGGTCGCCAAGGGCAGGCCCGTCTCACGCGCCAGCTGTTTCGCCGGCGCGCCGTTCTCGTGCGTACTCACCGCCTCCAGCAGGCGCAGGGCCCGCTGGACGGACGTGATGAGCGTAGGGCCGTCGTCCGCACCCATACGACCAGCTTGCGCCAGGCGTACACCACGAGCAAGGTGGGTCCCCCGGGACGCCGGCAGGCCGTAAGGAATTCAGCGGTCCGGGAACAACCCTCGAGCGGACCAAGGCGTGGCCGCCGCAGGACCGCCCGACGGCATGATCATGCGGCTCTCCGAACGAGGCCGCGCTTTCCACGTCGCCCTCGCAGCCCACGCCCACGGCCACCATCAGGGGCTCGTCCACGGCACGTGGATCGGGTCGCCGGCCTTGGCGTCTCCGAGCCAGATCTTCTGCTCCGGCTCGTCGAAGTAGACGATCTGCGCGCAGGGGCCCTCCGGCTCCTCGTCAGCGGTCTGGAAGTGGCCTGCCGACCAGCCGGTGAGGCGGTGCTTGGCGAGGAGCTCGCTGATCACGTTCCGGAACTCCGGGTAGCTGACGCAGTCGCGTTCGGCGAAACGCTCCCTGACGTCGGTGCGGAAGTGGGCGAGGTTCAGCTGCTCGCGGGTCGGTCCGAGGTACGGATCCGCGCGGTGGCGTGCGCACTGGTCCCGACCGCCGGGGTAGACCTGGATCGAGCCCTGCGCGGAGCTGTCGACGCAGGCTGTGAGCGTCTTTGGCGCCGGCCTGCCGAAGGTGTCCTGCCACAGCTGCCGGCACACCCGGATCGGGTCGTCGGCGATGGGATCGAAGCCGGTCACGGCGTCGGCATGCTCGGATCCGACGCAGGTCGGCCCGCTCGAATCAAGCGTGTGGCCATCGCCGTCACCGGCGACCCACGCATAGGTCCCGGCGGTGCCACCGACCACGGCCAGGGCCACCACGGGAGCCACGACCATCGTGCGCTTGCGCCGCCGCCGCGTACGCTCACGCACCCGGGCCAGGATCCGGTCGGCGACCGGCGAGTCCGGATCGGTCTCCGACAGGTCAGGGTGTGGATCGCGGGTCCGGAGCATCCGGACGAGTTCGTCATCGCTCAGCATGATCCTTCTCCTTGGTCGCATGCAGATCGGAGCTTGAGGCTGCGAGCCGTTCCTTCAGCCGCTGCCGGGCCCGGTGCAGGCGTGTGTCGACGGCACCGACGGAGATGCCGAGGACCGCCGCGATCTCATGGCGGGACAGGTCGTCCCAGTAGGCCAGGCGTAACAGCTCCCGGTCGGCGGCCGACCCTTGCTCCAGGGCGGCCAAGAGCTCATCGTCGGCGTCACGCTCCTGGCGGCGTGGGGGATCCGGCTGCTCCGCCACTCTCAGCAGCAGTCGGGACCAACGCCGCTGGCTGCGCGCCTGGTTGGCCAGCACGCGTCGCGCGATGCCCAACAGCCACAGCACCGCCTCTTCACCGTCGTCGGGCAGATGACGTCGCCGGCGCCACGCCACCGCATAGACCTCTGCCACGGCGTCGTGTGCCGCCGTATCACCGGTCCGGCGCAGGCAGTACGCCATCACCCGCCGGAACGTCTGCCGGAACAACTGCTCCAGCCGCTCACTGGATTCATCCGCATCCATAGCCCAGCAATGTCCGGCATCGCTCGGTCGCTTACCAACCGGCAGCGACACTCTTCTCCATGAAACCCCGGAGCCCGCCGGAGTTCGGCAAGACCGACACGGGTGCCGGCGCGTGACGGCCGCGCATGTCCGGCCCGCCGCGGAAGTCACCCGCAAGTCCGTCCGCTGGTGCTGTGACCGGGTCATCCGCGAGCGAGCGGGATGGCTTTTCGGCCGCCGATGGGACCGGCTGAGGAGCACGGTTCCGGTGGGTTGCTCGCTGTACGCGGGGCGGGAAGATTCGGGGCAGTCTCACGAGGCATATCCGGTTCGCCAGCGGGCCGGTGTTATCCAAGAGCACCACCATCCCGATCAACAACCGACGAAGAGGGAAACCGACGTGTACCGCTTACGCCCGGTGGCCAACAGCACCAGCACCGACCACCCCATCCCGGGCTTGCCGTTCATCAATGACGGCCGCTTACCCCTGGACAAGCCCGACGCGATCGAACGCACAGGCCGGAATCAGGGGGAACGGCTCTGGGGCCGTACCGACCGCGCCGGGGACGGCGGGTGGGTCGCGTTCACCACGGAGCCCAAGAATCCGTCCTTTGCGTGGGCGGTGTAAGACCACCCGCCCCACGGTCGCACCGTCCTCCTGATCCGTGACGGTGACCAGAGCGATCTGCACCATGAGTGGAAGTACCGCCGTTCGGGCTTCCTCCACCGGCGCGGAGGCTACCGGTGGAACGGTGAACGCCGGCACCGTCCCGGCCAGGTGTGGGACGCGGCCTTCGAGAGCTACGGCCCCCGGCCCGTCGACAACCCCACGACCATCACGGCGGCGGACCTGCTGGACTCTGGCAGCAGCCCTCACAGCGCCAGCATCATGAAGATCGCCGGCTTCACCGCGCAAGGCCCCGTGCCGAACTGGAAGGACCACCTGGCCCTTTGGGCGCAGCTCCGGGCGTCGCAGCCTGGCCTGCTGCCACTAGACGCTTGCATCGTCGACCTTCACGCTCCCGAACTGGACACGGAAAGCCTCGTCGACGTGGCCGGGTTGGCGAAGATCGCGGCGATCAGCACGGACGACCTGCCCGACCCCAAGTACGGCGGGCGTAGCGAGTTACCCGAACCACAGTACGAGTCAGCCGGCAGCATGTGGTGGTCCGTGCCGGTCGCGCGGGACTGGGCCGAGAACTACCGCCGGGACAACGGCCCCGCAGACCTGCTGTCCGCGACCACCGTGTACGACACCACCCATCCCACCGGCCTCGTGGCCGACCGCAACCGGCTGCGCGGCGTCTTCCACGAAGCCCTGACCGAACAACGCCACCGCGGCGGCAAGAAGCAGGCGTCCTACATGGAAGGGGACCTTGCGCAGAGTGCCGCCGACGCTCTCGCATGGGATGCGGCAGCCAGCCTCATGTACGGCCATAACCAGGGCCTCATTCCCCATGGTCCGCTGCGTGACGTGCTGGTCGAGGCCATCCTCTGCCGCCTCGCCGAAGACGTCGAACGGCGCCGCGACGAGGGCCAGGGCCGGGAGGAGATCATTCTCTCCGACATGCCTACGAGTGCCGTGAAACTCCTCACCTGGTACATCCGGCACCGGCCCCGTGAGACCGCCCGCCTCCTCGGGGAAATCTGCCTCAGGGCCCGCGTGAGCCTGGACCTGGAACCCGCCGCGGTCGGGAACCTGTTCCGCCGGTCCTTCACCCTGAGGCTGTCGTCGGCCGACCGCAGGCGAGGGTCGGTCGTCGAGAGCAACGCAGAGTGACACACGAGCCGTCCGGGGAGTCGTACCCCGGACGGTCTGCGGGTGTCATTGCGGGAAGCGTGACCGAACTGATCGGTGGTCCAGCTCCGGGGCGGGAAAACCGGGGCGCGCTCCTCAGCTCATCGGCAACCGAAGGTGTCCCGTCCCCGCGCCAGACGCGAGCGGGGCATGCGGACGGTAGTCATGCAGCACGCTCAGAGCTCGCTCTCAGGGAACACCCGCCACACCTGGGCCATGTGCACCCCGCCACCCCACATCCGGGTCAGGCCCAGCGCCTTGTCATTGAGTTGATGGTATTCGGAGAGCCCCAGCGCAAATCGCGGATGCACGGCCGAGACGATGGCGAAGCTGTCAGAACTGACATCCTGACGGATGAACTTCCAGTCCTGGTGGAGGCTGTCAGTTCGCTCCTGGAAGGTGACCACCTCCGAAGGCTTGGAACCGACGGTCAGGCAGCGGCGGTTGGCGAACGATTCGATACGGGCCGTGGTCCCGCCCGGGTTCGTCACCAAGTACCACTTGTGGCTGGTCCCGTCCTTCGGGAATGGGAACTCAGCCCAGGTCTGCGCATGGTTGCCGACACCGTCGTGCCAGTCGTTGCACATGAAGTACGTCCCGGTGACGTGATGGGACATCGCCACCGGGCCGATAGGCAGCGTCGTGATCAGGTCGGGCATGAGCGACTCCTCTTCTCGCGGGTTCTGGCCTTTCGGTGCGAGAGTCACAGGCGAAGCTGCGAGGGTCGGCGGCGCCATGCGGGATGATCACTGGATCGGGACAGCGAACGGAGTATCGCGCAATCCCGCATCGACCGGCACGAGCGAAGCGGTGCGCTCAGGCCCGGGTGTTGCAGCCGTCGGTCGGGTCTTTACCGGCGTTTCAGTGGCGGAACTTGTCGCGGCTGTAGCCGTCGCGGGATTCGGTGGACACGGGCAGGCTGTCGATGGCTTGGGCCAGGGGCAGGGTCTCCGCGGCGTGGGCAGGGGTAGCGACGGTGGCAGGCAGGACGCAGAGGGCAGCGGCAGCGAGGCCGCACAGGACAGCGTTGACCATGTGCCGTTGATAGCCGTGCTCCAGGGGGCGCGATCAGCGCTTTCCCCCCGGGGCTCCGCCCGCGTGAGTGGAAAGGCCATGCCGGAGAAACGAAACGCCCCGCCGCCCGCAGGCGGCGGGGTCTTGGTGCCAGGGCTGCCGGGTCCCCATCTGAGACGGGTTCGCAGAGCCAACATTTCAGCTAACGGTCACTGTTTCGGAGTGGATGGCCCGACGGGGCAATTCCTAAGATCACCGCGTGCGATGGCGACGGGGACTCGTGCTTGGCTTTGCTGGCCTGCTGGTAGCGGCGGCGGCCGTCGGGGTGTACTCCTACGGTTCCTTCTATGGCTGGTGGGCCCGCCCGACCGTCCGCGACGCTCCGGAGGCGAAACCGGCGGCCGTGGAGCCGCTCGTGAGCGGGCTGCGCTACCCGTTCGACCTGGCGTTCCTCCCCGACGGGTCGGCGCTGGTCACCGAGCGTGAGTCCGGCCGTCTGAGGAAGGTCACCCCGGACGGGCAGCTCACTGAGGTCCGGACGATCCGGGAGATCGCCGAGCCGGTCAGACAAGCCGGGCTGCAGGGGGTGGCAGTCTCCCCCTCCTACGAACGGGACGGCTGGATCTACGTCTACTACACCACCGAACAGGACAGCCGGGTGAGCCGGCTGCGGCTGGACTCGTCGGCTCCACCCGAGCCGATCCTGACCGGTATCCCCAGCGGTGAAATCCACAATGGCGGGCGGATCAGGTTCGGCCCGGACGGCATGCTCTACGTGACCACCGGGGAAGCGGACGACCGTTCCAAGGCCCAGGATCGGGGCGACCTGGGCGGCAAGATCCTGCGCATCACGCCGACGGGCAAGCCCGCACCGGGCAACCCGATCGAGGGCTCACCGGTTTACAGCTGGGGGTTCCGCGACCCGCAGGGGCTCGCCTGGGACGAAAAGGGCCGGCTCTACGTCTCCGAGTTCGGCCACCACAACCTCGACGAGCTGAACCAGGTCGAACCCGGCGCCAACTACGGCTGGCCCGAGGTGGAAGGCACCGGTGGGGAGCCCGACTTCACGGACCCGATAGCGACCTGGAAACCCGCCGACGCCTCACCCAGCGGGATGACATACCACGACGGCCGGATCTGGATCGCCTGCCTGCGCGGGGAGCGGCTCTACCGGATCGCCACCGACGGCTCGTCCCCCGAGCAGTTGCTGACCGGCCAATATGGCCGGCTACGGCTCGTAACGGCGGCCCCGGACGGCTCGCTGTGGGTGCTGACCAACGGCCGCACCACCGGCCCCGACTACGACCTGATCCTCAGGGTGACCCCGTGACGGCCTGAGAGGGCGATCACGTCGAAATGAGGTTGACCTGCGCTTCCCGCCGCCACAGGGGCGGGCGCGATGGTCTGCAGTTGGCCGCCGAGCGTGATCTCGGCGAGCGGCTCCCACGTCATGCGCCAGCCGCCGGTGTCCGGGGCGATCGTGAAACGGACGTTCAGCAGGTGCAGGGTGTCCACGTGCAGCGTTGCCCGGCGCGGGGGGATGGCACGCAGGCGGCTGTTCAGGGGGGCCGAGTTCGCCGCGTCGTATAACGGAAGCGTCAGATATTGGAACCTTCGGAAAGCTCGGAATCTTGTCCCGATTTGCCTTCTCAGTGGCCCCACTTGTAGTGGGCGGGCGGGCCATCCGACAGCGCCGGATCGCTGATCTTCAGGTCTCGGTAGCCGGGTTTCGTCTTCCACTGGTCACCCGGTGATCGAGGCGCCTAGGCTGCGCCGTCATGACGCCTAGTGAAGCCCCGGAACGGATGGTCCGGCTGAGGTTCGAGCTCGCCGTTGGCAGTTGGTCGCCGAGTCACGGGGAGTGCGACGCTGCCGTTGAAGCGTTGAAGGCCCTTCAGCTCCCCGACACCACGGTTGCCGAGGCTCTGATCCGCGGTACCTGAGCGGCGGCGTGGGAGCTCCCGGTTGAGGAGGGCGGCAGCCGCCTCACGCGGCTGATGCATGACGTCGCTGAGCAGCTGACGAGCGCCGAGGGCGGGGACGCCGAGGACCGGGAGATTACCCGACAGAACATGGTGGAACTGCTCGCCCCCTCGTCCGAGCACCGGCCACCGGTCGCTCCCCTGCGGCTCTCAGGATTGGTCAGACGTACCCCGGTCTCCGGTGCTCGCCCGAAGATCTCGGCGTCCTCCTATCTGATCACCTGCTGCGGTGCCGTGGCCCTCTCGGCCGTGATGCTGCTCGCCGGCATGCCGTCGGTGTTTGCCGTGCTCATTGGCATCGTTCTGTTCGTGGTGCTGCAGGGCGCCGCCCCTTACGTGAGCGACCTGCAGCAGCTGCGCCTGACGACTAGGGCGGGCCGCCAGCGTGCGGCGAAGGTACGCGCAGCGGCCTACCGGCAGTACGCCGCCACCGTCACGGACATCGTGCAGAGCGTCCGGACGCACTGGCAGTTGGGCAGCCGCCTCGCGGTTGACGAGCGCAGGGCGCTCCTCGAGAAGCTGCACACGGCGCCGGACGTGCTCGATGCGCACAAGAATCCTGTAGACCGTATGAAGCGGCCGTCCTGAGTTGGTCGGTGAGGGGCGGTTGCCGCGCCGAAGACCGATGCCCCGCAGGGAAGTTGACGCGGATTGCCCACCGGTGAGCACGGTGGCGGGTAGTACCGCAATTACCGGGAGGCACCGGATGCTTTCCGAGCGTACTTCGGTCGGTCTGGATGTCCACGCCCGCACCACGACGGCTTGGGCCCTGGACGGCGAGACGGGCGAGATCTATAGCGAGCGCCTCGATGCCGAGACGCACAACGTGCTGGCGTGGGTGGCCACACTGCCGCAGCCGACGGCGGTGGCCTATGAGGCCGGGCCGACCGGGTTCGTGCTGGCCCGGGCCCTGAACGGGATCGGCATCCGCTGCGTGGTGGCGGCCCCGTCGAAGATGGAGCGACCCGCAGGCGACCGGATCAAGACGGACAAGCGGGACGCCCAGCGACTGGCCAAGCTGCTGCGGATGGACGAGCTGCCGGTGGTACGGGTCCCGACCCTGGCTGAGGAGGCCGCCCGGGATCTCGTCCGAGGGCGCGACGACGTGCGCCGGGACCTGGCCCGGGCCCGCAACCGGATCTCCAAGCTGTTACTGAGGCAGGGCCGGGTCTGGCGCGGCGGCTCGGGCTGGACCTACATCCACCACGAGTGGCTGCGCAAGCAGCGATTCGACGACGCGGACACCCAGTTCGCCTTCGACAACGGATACGAGGAGGTCCTGGCCCTGGAGACCATGCGCGACCGCTTCGACCAGCGCATCACCGACACAGCCGCCCGCCCCGAATGGTGTCCGGTCGTGCGCCGCCTGGCCTGCCTGCGCGGCATCGACACACTCTCCGCGCTCGGCCTGGCCGTCGAAGTCGGCGACTGGCACCGGTTCACCGGCGCGACCATCGGCGCCTGCCTCGGCCTGGTGCCCAGCGAACACTCCTCGGGCCCCAACCGCTTCCAAGGGCCGATCACCAAGACCGGCAACAGCCACGCGAGGCGGCTGCTGGTCGAGGCGTCGTGGCAGCACTACAAGCCCTACCGCGGCCCGGGCGTGACCCTGCGCCGTCGCATGGAACTGGCCTCCCTGCCGGTGCGGCAGCGGGCCGACCTCGGAAACCGGAGGCTTCACCAGCGGTGGGAGTCCTTCCTGGCACGCAGGAAGAACACCAACGTCGCCGCCGTCGCGGTGGCCCGCGAACTGGCGGGCTGATGCTGGAGTCTGGCGGTGATGGACTGACCCTGCAGGGTCCACAGAACGGCCGGCGGGAGGCCGGACGTGCCAGCGCGAGGGACGATGCCCGCGGACCCTATGAGCACCCGCTCCGGCGGGCCACGCTCGGCTGTAGACCGGAGGCTCCGTCCCCGACGAACATCCGGTCATGCGGTAACCAACCCGCGGATATCAGGCTGACCGCGCGTCGACGCACGACACGCCACCGGCCTCCCGCCGGTCCCACAGACACCCCCAGGCCCGCACCGACGAGCCCGTACACTCCTGCCCACTTGACAAAATCGTCTACATATCAGGTTCGTGTTTCCCGTGTCCCTTTCTCATTGACGGTGGCCTCTGTCCGGCCCAAAGGACAGCGGGGTGAGACGAACTCACGTCTGCTCGGATACCTAGAGGTGGGCAGCCAGCAGGCCGTCACGGTGGGATCGCATCGAGCACGTCCTTCAGGCGCTGCAACACGGTCGCGAGCTGGTCCCGGGGTGGTGTGGCGAGCGCCAGTCGGAGTGCTCGGGGGCGGTGAGGGCCGGTGGCGAAGGCGTCTGCGGTGGACACGAGGATGCCTGCGTTGGCGAGTAGAGCTGCGACATGGTCAGGGCGCTGGTGCGGCTCCAGGCCGAGCCAGACCATGTAGGAGACGGGATGTGCCGTGAGGTGCATGCCGTCGAGTACGGCGCGGGCGATGTCCTGCCGGGCGGCCGCGTCGCCTCGGCGCTCCTCCTCCCAGCGGGCAATGGTGCCGTCAGCCAGCCAGCCGATGGCGAGCGCGGTGATGAGTCCCGGAGCGCCCCAGGCCGCCAGGCGAAGGCTCCTGGCAACAGTCTCCACGTGAGGGCCGGGCAGCACGGCGAAGCCGAATCGCAGGCCGGAGGCTGCGTTCTTGGACAGTCCGGCAACGTAGCAGGTGCGTTCAGGGGCGAGGGCCCGGAGGGGAGGAGGCGGTGACGATGCGAGGAACGCGTAGGTGCCGTCCTCGACGATCAGGCAGTCGTGTGAACGGGCGATGGTGACAAGGCGGTCGCGCTGTTCCCGGTCGAGGACCCAGCCGAGCGGGTTGTGCAGGGTGGGGATCGCATAGATCGCGCGGACGGGGCGTGTGCGGCACAGGCGCTCGAGCACGGCGAGGTCGGGCCCCGTTTCCGTGACCGGGATCGGGGCCAGATCGAGCCTGTGGGCCGAGGCGAACAGCTTGATGCCGGGGTAGCTGAGTGCGTCGACCGCCAGGACGTCACCGGGCCGGGTGAGGGAGCGCAGCACGGCATCGAGTACCTGCTGGGCGCCGCTGGTGAGCAGGACGTTCGCCGGCGCTGTGTCGATCCCTCGCTCCAGCAGGTAGGTGGCCACGACCGCCCGCTCGTGCAGGCGCCCGCCCGGCGGGTCCTGGCGGAGCAGCGCCTCGACCTCACCCGAGACGGACAGCGCACGCAGCGCCTGCCGCAGTCGGTCGGCCTGGCCTTCGCCCAGCGGCTGGTTGAACGACAGGTCCGCGATCCGCGGCACCGGCAGGGCGCGTGACGGTTCAAGGCCGTCGTAGCCGGACTGCACCCGCACGAATGTCCCGCGCCCCGGTTCTCCCACCACCAGGCCCATGGCGGCGAGTTCGGCGTAGACCCGGGTGGCCGTGGCCAGTGCGATCCGCCGTTCGCGGGTGAGAGCGCGGTGCGTCGGGAGCCGGGTGCCCGCCGGGAGCGCGCCGGACCTGATCGACGCGGCGAACTCGTCGACGATGGCCTTGTAGGACGGTGGCCGCATGTGGCACCTGCATCCATCTGTATCCAGGACAATTAATGGATCGTCCTAGGGTACGGCTCCTAGCCTCGATGCGTCCTAGCCCAGGCGGAACGGAGCAGGTGGCATGACCGTACACATCGACCGGGACGAGCACGTCGTCACCATCACCATCGACCGGGAACACAAGCTCAACGCCCTCGACTACCCGACGATCGACGCGTTGCTCGCGGGCCTTGACCGCCTCGACTCCGACGACTCCGTCCGGGCGATCGTCCTGACCGGCGCCGGGCGCAGGGCGTTCAGTGCGGGAGCGGACATTCCGTCTCTGGCGGGGAGCATCGCCGGCGGGCCCGAGCGCGCCCTGCGCGAGATCGTCCGACGGGGACACGCGCTGACCCGGCGGATCGAGGAATTCCCCAAGCCTGTGATCGTCGCCGTCAACGGGCTGGCGTACGGCGGTGGTTGCGAGATCACGGAGGCCGCTCCCCTGGCGATCGCCGCCGAGCACGCCATGTTCGCCAAGCCCGAGATCTCCCTCGGTTTCCCACCGCCCTTCGGTGGATCCCAGCGGCTGCCGCGGCACGTCGGCCGCAAACGCGGCCTTGAGATGATCCTCACCGGCGACCCGATCCCGGCCGCGCGGGCTGCGGAGATCGGGCTCGTCAACGCCGTCGTACCTGGCGACGAACTCCTCGACGCCGCACGGGACCTGGCCGACCGGATCATCCGGCACGCGCCGACGGCCGTAGCGGCCTGCCTGCGCGCGGTCACCCGCGGCATCAACCTACCCGTCGACGAAGGACTTGCGGTCGAGGCGGCCTGCTTCGCCGCCACCGTGCCCACTGACGGCGTGCGGACCGGGCTGCGGCGGTTCCTCGACCGCACGACCGCCGTCCCGCTGAAGAACTCCGTTTCCAGAACGCACACGTGACATCTGCACCGGACCATCAATGCCTGAGGCTGCCCTCATCACCTCGGCCGGACCACTCAAGTTCGCGGACGAGGCGGAGGGGGCCCGGGAGGAGTACACAAAGGGCTTCTACCGGAACGGAGAGAAGAAGGGTCGGTCCCTGCCGTGCCGGGCTCGGATACCCGGTGCATGTCGGCCAGTTCCCAGACTTGAAGTCGTTCCCGGCGGGCATGACGGCAGACGGGAGCCTGAAACCTCCGAGGAGTCCATGGGCAGTGCCCAAGGGTCAAGATCGTGAGACGGAATGCCATGGCCGCGAACGAGACAGAGTGAAACCTCCTGGTCACTGCATCGGAATGGGCCATTCGGAATGGGAACCTACAAATCCGTACATCATCGCCAGCACCAACAAGATGATCCCGGCCATCCAGCATCTGCTGTCCAGCGCTGCTCGGGAAACTCGGCCCACCGAGTTGGAGTGCGATGCGCTGATCGACGCCTTCGAGGAGCGGCTTCGGGAATTCGATCGGCACGCCCTGGCCGCGGTGCGCGATGTCACGGGCGATCAGGCGAACCCCAGGCTGCGGCGTAGGCCACCGACCTGGTCCTTCGACCGTATGGAGATTCCCGTGCTGTCACTGCCCTATGACCTTGCCGATGTCTTCACCGAGACCTTCCTCGGCGGCAACCAGCTCGCGGTGTTCGCCGAGACAAACGCCCCGCTCAACAGCGATCTGATGCAGGCGATCGCGTTGGAGATGAACCTGAGCGAGACGGTCTTCCTCCTCCCCGCTCAGCACCCCGCGGTGGACGCCCGCGTGAGGTTGTACTCCACCATGACCGAGATCGATTTTGCCGGCCATCCGCTGTTGGGCACGGCTGCGATCCTCGCGTGTCAGCGAGCCGACGACGAGGTCGCGCTGCGGATCGAGACGAACGTGGGCATAGTCCCCGTGACAGTCCGGCGCCACGGCGGCGAACGGTTCACCGGCTGGATGGACCAGCCGCTGCCGCAGGTGGAGACCGTTCCCCGGGAACAGGCCGCGCGGCTCCTGGACGTCCTCGGGCTGAAGACGAGCGTGCTGCCCATTACGCGCTACGACGCCGGGATTCCCCATGTGTATGTCGTGGCCGACGACCCCGAAACGGTACGTGGCATCGTGCCCAACTTCCCCGCATTGGGCGAAGCCGCAGTCAGCAGCCGCATCAATGTCCTCGCCCTCACCGGACCGAACACAGCAGTGACCCGCATGTTCAGCCCGTACGGCCGAGTCCCCGAGGATCCTGCATGTGGCTCGGCGGCCGGACCGCTCGCCGCGCACCTTGTACGCCATGGACATCTTGCCTCCGGGGCACAGATCACCCTGAGCCAGGGGGAGGCCGTCGGGCGTCCCTCAACGCTGTTGGCGGTGGCTGTAGTCGAGTCCGATCGGCCTACATCGATCCAGGTGGGCGGCGGAGTCTGCCTGGTCGGCGATGGAAAGCTGCGCCTTCCCGAGCGGAACTAGTCTTCTGAGTCAGGAATTCTGTTCAGATAGCTGGCGAGGCGTTCGAGGATCTGGTCTGCGGTCTTCGTCCAGATGTAGGGCTTGGGGTCGGTGTTCCATGCGGCGATCCAGTTGCGGATGTCCTTCTCCAGAGCTTGCACGGATCGGTGGACGCCTCGTCGTATCTGCTTGTTGGTCAGCTCTGCGAACCAGCGTTCCACCAAGTTGAGCCAGGACGACCCGGTGGGTGTGAAGTGCAGGTGGAAGCGGGGGCGGGCCAGCAGCCAGGCCTTGATGGCCGGGGTTTTGTGGGTGGCGTAGTTGTCCAGGACCAGGTGGACGTCCAGACCCTTCGGAACCTCCTGGTCCAGCTTGATAAGGAACTTCTTGAACTCCTCGGCCCGGTGCCGGCGGTGCAGGGAGCCGATCACCTTCCCCGTGGCTACCTCGAGTGCGGCGAAGAGTGTGGGGGTGCCGGCGCGCACGTAGTCGTGGGTGACCCGCTGCGGGACGCCCGGCATCATCGGCAGCACCGGCTGGGAGCGGTCCAGCGCCTGGATCTGTGACTTCTCGTCGACGCAGAACACCAAGGCCCGCTCGGGCGGGTCCAGATACAGGCCAACGACGTCGTGGACCTTGTCGACGAAGTACGGGTCCGTCGACAGCTTGAAGGTCTCCGTGCAGTGCGGCTGCAGGCCGAAGGCCCGCCAGATCCGCGACACGGTCGACTGCGACAGGCCCATCTCCTTGGCCATCGCCCGAGTTGACCAGTGCGTCGCGTTCTTCGGCGTGCTCTCCAGCGTCCTGGTCACCACGGCGGCTACCTGCTCGTCGGTGACCGTCCTGGGCCCGCCCGACCGTGGCATGTCACCCAGGCCAGCGATCCGGTGCTCGACGAACCGCGCCCGCCACCGGCCCACCGCATGCGGCGTCGAACCGAGCTGAGCGGCCACGTCCTTGTTCGACGCCCCGCTCGCGCAAGGCCAGGATAATCCGGCACCGCAGAGCCCACGCCTGCGGGGTGGAACGGCGCCGCACCCAGCCCTCCAGCGCAGCCCGTTCCTCGTCCGACAGGATCAACTCGGCCTTCGGCCGCCCAGTACGCGCCACCCCGCAACCCTACATATCTGAACAGAATTCCTGACTCGGAAGGGGCCTGTTGCGAAAGTCGATCTTGCCCCGCTCCGACTGTAGGCGTCCCGAGTGGTTCGGCTTGCTGTCAGTGGCCCGGTCTAGGGTGCCGATCATGACTCCTCATGCTGAAAAGAGCCTGCTCTTGGGGCTCGGCCGTGTTGTTGTCCTTGTTGACGACCCCGATGCAGCCCTGGCCTTCTACCGCGGCGCTCTCGGTTTCTGTGTCCTGCACGACCAGGTGGCAGATGGTTATCGCTACTTGCATATCGGAGTGCCCGGCCAGGAGGCGGTCGGCCTCTGGCTCATGACCGCCACGAGCGACCGGGAACGCGAACTGATCGGCAAGCAGTGCGGCGGTCAGCCTCTGCTCGTCCTGTACACCGCCGACCTGGATACGGTCCGCGAACACCTGCTCGGGCACGGGGTGCGGGTATGGAACGAACGGGAAGACGCCGACAGCCGGTCGCTGCACCTGGCCGACTTGTACGGGAACGTGATCATCGTGGCGCAGGTGCGCGACCCGGCAGTGTGATGCTGACGGTCACAGCCATTCGTTGATGACGGCGATCAGCACCGTCGCCTCGTAGCGGACGGCGAGCTTGATGCCCCTATGGATGTCAAGCAGCTGATCTTGGCTTGTCCGTGCTTGATCGGAGTGTGACGATCGCCTGATAGATCTCGCGTGCGACGTAGCGTTTGAGGCAGCGAATAGCTTTTCGGCGTGTCTTGCCTTCACAGACTCGGCGTTCGACGTAGGCGCGGGTGCGAGTGTCCCAGCGCATCCGGGCCAGGACGATCGTGTAGAGGGCGGAGTTGGCCTGGCGGTCACCGCCGCGGTTGAGTCTGCGGCGCTGGGTCTTGCCGGAGGATGCTTCGACGGGGCTTGCGCCGCAGAGAGCGGCGAAGGACGCCTCGCTGCCCATCCTGTGCGGGTTGTCCCCGGCCGCTGTCAGCAACGCGGCAGCGGTGTCGGGGCCGACGCCGTAGACATCAAGGAGCCTGGGCGCGCAGGCGCCGATCGCCGCCGTGATCCGCTTGGTGAGGTCGCTGATTTCGTCGGTGAGATGCAGGATGCGCCTGGCCAGGAGACGGAGTGTGTGTCGGGCGGCTGCCTCGGGGCTGGATCCCTCGCCGTGGCTCAGTTCGCTGCAACAGCGGATGAGCTTGGGGTTGCTCAGGCCGGCCAGGGACTCACGAAGGGCGGGGTCTGCGGCGACCAGGATGGCTTTGAGCTGGTTGATGGCCTGCGAACGGGACTTGACCGCGGAGGTCTTGGCCATTTTGAACAACCGGATTGTCTCCACCGGGCCGTTGGCGGTCTTGGCGGCAGCGGTGGCCCGACCGGAGAGGACGGCGTGAGCCGCTGCTGCCGCGTCGATCGCGTCGGTCTTGCCGCGTCGGCGCCGTACGGCTTTGTCCGGCTGGTTGACTTCGGTGACCGTAAGGCCCTCGCTGAGCAGGTAGCGGGTCAGTGCGGCTCCGTAGGAGCCGGTGCACTCCACACCGGCCCGCTGTAAGTGTCCGAAGGAGCGGGCCCAGGACAGGAGCTGGCGGTATCCCTCCCTCGTGGTGGGGAAGGTACGGCTGGCCACCGCTGCTCCGGTACTGGTGACTACAGCGGCTGCGTGTACGTCTTTGTGTGTGTCCACCCCGAGCACCACCTCCTCGCTCAGGTCAGTGATGTGGTGACGTGGATGGGTGTGCTGGGCCATGCTGGTCACGGTCGACTGTCTCCTGACGCCTCGGGAACACCGGCCGACGCCGGGCCGAGTGCGGCGGTCAGGACTGTGACGGTGCCTGTCGCGAAGGCCCCTATCGGGACACGCCCCCCGGTCCGGCGGCAGTTTGCGCCGCCTCAGACAGCGGTCGGCAGATCAAACTCAAGGCACCAAGGCCAGTCGTATCGCGGGCCAGACCACCGCCCGAGGCGGCACCCACACATCCTCACAGTCATACCGCGTGGCCACCGCTCGGTGGCGCTTGAGGCGATTGATCCCGCACTCCACAGCGTGCCGCTCGCGGTAGTCGATCTTGTCGAACTTCGGCGGACGACCACCGCGAGAGCCCAGCTTCTTGCGGTTGCGGATCTGGTCGGACTTCTCCGGGATCGTGCAGCCGATGCCGCGCCTACGCAGATGGGCGCGGTTCGCGCGAGAGCCGTATGCCTTGTCGGCTCGGACCTTGTCCGGACGGGTGCGCGGTCGGCCCCGGCCAAGGCGAGGCACTCGGATGGCCTCCAGGACCGGCTGGAACTGCGGGCTGTCATGCCGATGACCGGCCGTGATGCGCAGCGAGAGCGGCTTTTGTCCCTGCTCGACCGCCAGGTGCAGCTTGGTGGTCAGCCCGCCGCGCGAGCGTCCGAGACCGTGGTCGTCGGGCTCGGTGTCGACGCCGCCGGGCGGCTCCTTCTGCTCTGCCCCTTTTTACGCGCCCCGGCAGCGTGCTGGTGCGCCCGCGCGATGGTGGAGTCTACGCTGACGTCTCACGTGATGAGGCCCTTCGCGTCCGCCTCGGCCTTCAGCCGGGTAACGATCCTCGCCCAGCTGCCGTCCCGCTGCCAGCGCCGGAACAGGGCATAGACCCTGTCTCACGGCCCGTAATGTTCCGGCACATCACGCCAGGGAGCACCGGTCCGGGTCCGCCACCGTATGCCGTCTATCAACTGCCGCCGAGTCCACACCGGCGGACGGCCCGGCTTGATGCCCTTCGGCAACAACGGCTCCAGCCGGGCCCACTGGCCGTTCGTCAGATCACCACGCCCCACGACGCGTGATCATCTACGAACAAGATCGACTTTCGCAACAGGCCCTAGTGGGTTCCGGTGACTAGTCTGCTGATGGCCCGGCTGGGCCGCACCCAACTTCCTTACAGATGACGCGTGTTCACTCTCGGGCCGCTACGGTGCTTGGTCATGAAGCCGTTCGTGTTCCAGCATGCCGAGGACGTGTGGCCCGAGGGCGAGACCTTGCTCCACGTGTACATCGCACATCGCCCCCTCCGATCAAGATCGC
Source organism: Streptomyces sp. DG2A-72 (assembly GCF_030499575.1). Lineage (NCBI taxonomy): Bacteria > Bacillati > Actinomycetota > Actinomycetes > Kitasatosporales > Streptomycetaceae > Streptomyces > Streptomyces sp. DG2A-72. The sequence continues at coordinate 10,021,110 of NZ_JASTLC010000001.1, read as the reverse complement.
GAGCTGGCCGCGCTGGTGAACCGCGGGCGAGAGGCACTGCGCGGCTTTCCGATCACCTGTGTCGAGGACCGTTGGCTCCACGTCACGCTCGTTATCAATAGGTCGCGCGAAAAAACCCAGGTGAAGCGTCTCGCATGGTGTCTGGCATGTTAGGCACGTGACCTGATCGAGCTTGGCTCAGTTGAGGGATACCGACCTGGTTCTCAACGCCCGCGTGCTGGAACACCCGGTACATGGACGCCGCAGTGAACCATCTGCGCGCGGACGGCCTCGACGTCCGTGACGAGGACCTGGCCCGCCTCTCGCCGTTCGAACGGCACCTCGTCAACATGGGCCGGTACTCGTTCCAGCTCCCTGACCTGCCCGGCGGCTTGCGGCCTTTGCTCCCCGGACGCCGCCGACGAGGAGTGAACGACACCGTACGTGTCAGTCCGATGACCGCGGCTATGCCTGCGTCCAACGTGGTGGCCTTCCGGTGGGGGTCACGAAACCCCGTGACCCCAGGTGCAAGGTAGGGGGGTGTCGGAGCAGCCCGCTTGTCGTCCTTGTTTCTGGTCGGGCTCATGCCAGCCCGTGCAGGACCTTGCGGGCACCCTCAGCGAACTTGTTCAAGCCGCCTTGGCGATCGTGCAACCCGGAATCGTACGTTTGGGTGCCAGTGCACCGGTACTGACCGCTACTTGGTATGTACGGGCGTTCGTTTGACAGACCCTCGATGACGCGAACGCTACCCGCGGGGCCTTGCGATCAACGGCTCGATCTCGCCGGGCAGACGACGCCATCGAGGACAGGAGCGGACCGTCACTGCCGCAGTGCGCCTATGTACGGGGCCAGTGTGACGGCAGTGGCTTTGCAGGACAGGTAGTTCTTGGCGTGGTGGAATCCGAAAGTCGGGTGAATGGGATCGGTGAGGTCCTCGCTGATTCCGGTGAAGGCTCGGGCCAGACGGGGCGGGATGGCCACGGGGTCTCCGGGATCTGCGATGTTCACCCACCGTGCAACACCGGCCGGGCGCACGCCGAAGCGGGCGGACGGGGCACCGGTGGGACCGGGGACGAGGCGGTCGAAGACGCCGTGGGGCAGGGCGAGCGGCGAGCCCATCGTCACCAACAGCTCAACCTGCAGTTCGGGGTGCGCGTGGAGGGCTTCATAGGTCACCACGGTGCCCAGCGAGTGGGCGAGGACAACCCGGGGCCGGTGTTTGGCGATCCGTGTGGCGACCTCCTCCCGCACCGCAGCACGCGCCGGGGAGTCGACGTCGGCCAGGTAGGTGGCCACCTCACGAAAGAAGACCCGAATGAAGAGCTCGGTCAGCCGACCATCCAGGCTGAACTTCTCCGCCACCCAGGAAGCGACATACCTCACCGGCATCGTCAGCGCCCCCTGAGCGACGGGCCGCGGCGCACCCAGCTCCGCCAGCCAAGCCGCCATCAGCTCCCTGGCCAGCGGATCCCGCAACTCATCCTCCTGCGGGCCCTGAACGATGGGACCGGGATAGAGAAGGTGCGCGTAGTAGGCGAAGTCGAGGGCAAGGCGGGCTGTCTCGATCCCTAGTCCGTTGGCGAGGTGGCGCGTCCAGCTCTGGATGTGTCCCGCGCGTACTTGGTCGGCGGTGGCTCGGGCATCGCGGTATCCCACGCCATGCACGGCCACGACAGCCAACGGCTCGACGCTGCCACTGCTCATCGAAATCTCCTGAAGACCGGCTCCAAAGTGAGGGCGATGACTTCATTGCCCATGCCGAGTACGACCGTGCCCTCCGCGGTGATCTCCATGCACCTTGCACGGTGGGGGAGGCTAAGGGTCGTCAAGCACGATCTGCTCTTCAAGTCCCACACCCGCACCGTGTCGCCGGCGGTGACGGCGACGGGCCGACCGTCCACCACCGCCGTCGCCACCGCGCCCAACCACTCGTCGTCGCCAAGGGAGTGGGGGGCGTGCCCGCTGTTCAGGTCCCACACCAGCGTGCCGCTGGTGCTGGCGGTGATGGCGACCGGATGGCCGTCCACCACCACCGTTGCCACCGATCTCGTCTGGCCAATGTAGCCACTGAGATCGGTGAGGGTGCGGGTGGCTTGTCCGGTGGTCAAGTCCCACATCCGCACCGTCTGGTCGGTGCTGGCGGTGACAGCGACGGGACGGCTGTCCAGCATCGCCGTCGCTACCGAGACCACCTGGGCGGTGTGGCCGGTGAGAGTGCGGATGGCGTGCCCGCTGTTCAGGTCCCACATCTTCACAGTCCCGTCTGCGCTGGCGGTGAGGGCGACGGGCCGACCGTGCACCACCGCCGTCGCCACATCACGCACCTGGGCGGTGTGGCCGGTGAGGGTGAGGGTGGCTTGCCCGGTGGTCAAATCCCAGACCCGCACTGTGCCGCCGCCGGAAGGGTGCGGGTTTGGGACTGTCACCGTGAGTCCGCCGCCAGCGGTGATGGCGACAGGTCGGCCGTCCACTACCGCCGTCGCCACCGCGCTCGCCCAGCGAGTGTGGCTGGTGAGGGTGCGGATGGCGTGCCCGCTGTTCAGGTCCCACACCCGCACCGTCCCATCACCGTAGGCGCCGGCGGTGAGAGCGACGGGCCGTCCGCCCACCACCGCGATCGCCACCGCATCCACATCAGCGGTGTGGCCGGTGAGGGTGGCGTGCTGACTGTTCAGGTCCCACACCCGTACCGTCCCGTCTCTGCTGGCGGTGACGGCGACCGGTCGTCCGCCCACCACCGCCATCGCTACACCACGCACCTCGCCGGTGTGGCCGGTGAGGGTTTGGGTGGCCCGCCCGGTGGTCAAGTCCCACACCCGCACCGTGTCGTCGAGGCTCCCGGTGAGGGCGATGGGCCGGCCGTCCACCACCGCCGTCGCCGCCGAGACCACCGCGTTGGTGTGGCCGGTGAGGGTACGGATGGTTTGCCCGCTGTTCAGGTCCAACACCCGCACCACGCCGTCTCCGCAGGCGGTGACGGCGACGGGTCGACCGTCCACCACCGCCGTCGCCACCGCGCCCACATTGCGGGTGTGGTCGGTGAGGGTATGGGTGGCTTGCCCGCTGTTCAGATCCCACACCTGCACCACGCGGTTGTAGGAGGTCACAGCGATGGGTAGTCCGTCCACCAACGCCGTCCCCACGTCGCTCGCGTTGACATGGTCGCCCAAGTCTCCGGTGAAGGCGCGGGTGGCGTGCCCGGTGGTCAGGTCCCACACCCGCACCGTGAGGTCAATGCTGCTGGTGATGGCGACGGGCCGGCCGTCCACCACTGCCGTCGCCATCCTCCACACCCCCTGGGTATGGCCGGTGAGGGTGTGCAGGGCATGCCCGGTGGTCAAGTCCCACACCCGCACCGTGGAATCAGCGCTGGCGGTAAGGGCGACAGGTTGGCCGTCCACCAACCCCGTCGCCACTGCTTGCGTCCAGCTGGCGCGGCCGTCGCGGGTGTGGTCAGCGAGGATGTGAATGGTGCGGCCGGTGGTCAAGTCCCACACCCGCACCGTGTCGTCGAACCCGGCGGTGACGGCGACGGGCCGGCCGTCCACCACCGCCGTGGCCACCTCCCTCACCCCGCGGGTGTGGCCAGTGAGGGTAGCAACGAGTGCGCTCGACACCTGGCTGCCCGTCGCCCACAGCGGCCTCCAGTCGGTATTGCGGGCGAATTCGCGGCTGAGATCCGAGGCCTGGAATCGTGCCGCGTCGAGGGCGAGGACCTGTCGACGCTGGTCGACGCCGAGGTCTCGGTGAATCCCCTGAGAAGCCCGGTAGATCGCGGCCGAAAGACGTGCCTCAGGGGTCGCTGCCTGGCGCAGGGCGGCGGTCACCGTCTCGGGGTCGGCATGGACGAGGAAGCCTGGATCCTGGAGGAGTTCGTCCGCAAGCCCGGCGCTCGCGGCGTGCTGGGCAGCGTGGCGCACCAGATAGGGTTCGGCGACGTGCCAGGCGGGCCGTTCGTTGGCCGTGCGGGGCAGCGAGGCGATGAGCTGCCGGAAGATGGCGTCGGCAAATGGCTCCCGGCGAAGCGCTGTGGTCACGTGCTCTGTCCCTGTTCTTGAGGGCTGAGCGGGTCGGCTCGTAGGTGTTCGGCGAGACCTTCGTGGAAGAGCCGGTACAAGGTGGTGCCATCGCTGTCGATGTCCTGGCGCAGGTAGAAGCGGGCCTGTTCCAGGGCTCCTTGGACCCGGTGCACGGACAGGGGATCCGTCCCGGGCGTGAACACGGTGGCAGCGGTGGCGATGATGCGCTCGGGCATGCCGGAGCCCCGGGCGTGGGCCACAGCGGCCAGGACCGCGCGCAGGTCGGGCTGGTCGGCACGGCGGGCCAGGTCGAGTTCGAGGAGAGCAGGCAGGTCTCGGGGTACTCGGCAGCCGAGTTCTCTGGCGCGGCCAGGATCGTGTTCGGTGGACAGGGTCAGGACGTGGTGCACATAGAGCCCCGCGACTAGGAACTCGCCCCAGCCCAAAGGCTTCGGCTCATCCGGCGTGGCTTCGCTGCGCGTCGGATCGTCCTTGCCTGTTAGGCGTTCTGCGATGCCTTCGGCGAGCGCGTTGGCGGCGTTCACGGCATCGCGAGCGGCGTAGGGGGTGTCGACGGCGAGCAGATCGCTGACGTACTGCCGGACCGCCTGGTAGATGTCGTCCGGTTGGGCGTGGTCGAGGTTGATCAGCCCGTCGGCGTCTTGAGCCAGTTGCAGCAAAGCGGTGAACGGCGGATCGGAGCGGGTTCCGACCAGGAGTCGTATTCCGGCATGGCCGTCGAGGGCGGCGCGGGCCAGCGGTAGCAGCAGGGCCTGGGTGACGTCGGCGGGCCGTTCGGCTTCGTCGAGCGCGTCGATCACCAACGTGAACCCTTCGGGACCGGCGAGCTGAATGAGCCGCTCTGCGTCCCATCCGTCGGCAGGCCGATCATCTTCTCTCGCCCCCATCTGGCGCGCTAGGGAGTCGGCTATCTGGTCCAGATCGCGGCGCCGTGCATGCACCACGGCGAGTCGGTCATTGCTCGCCGGCTTGACCGGTAGACGGAACCACAGATTCCGTGCCGCTTCGCGGAGTTGAGGGTGCGCTGCACACATCAGAACCCCGAGCAGACCCGATTTACCGACCCCCGGTTTGCCGGTGATCACCCGGAAGCCGCTGCCCTCGCCGTTGAGCCAGTCGGTCAGAAGACGGACCTCCTGCTCCCGGCCGTGAAAGTAGCCCTCCTGCAGCCCGCGGTCCAGCGGTTCACTGCCTGCACCCCGCAGCATGAAGTGCCGGGCATCGAATGCCTCGTCCACCAGGGAGGCGATCCCACTGTCGAGGTCGGACAGCGGGTTGGACCAGCGGCTGTCGTATTGGGGGTTGGGGAAGAACGGCAGTTCTTCCAGATCTTCGACGCGTTCGAGGAAGGCAACACGACTGCCCTCGACCAACTGCTCGAAGCCTTCCTGGGCGCACATGCTCGCTACTTCACGAGCGATCTCAAGTCCCACCGTGGGAAGCGGAATGTACTCGCAGGCCCGGTCCACCGTTGATGTCCCGTCAAGGTAGTTCCCCAGCACGGTGCATGTGGCCCGGCTCAGCCGATAGTTGAACGCGCTGTTCTGCGAGCCGGTCGCGGCGATGATCCAAGCGCGGCGGTGCATGGCGGGCATCTCCTGATGCCAGGGCAGCGTCGCAGCGACTCCGGAATGACACAGATCCAGGATGAACAACGTCAGCGGCCGCGGCTTGTCCGGATGGGATTCAATCAGGCTGATCCACGACGACACTGGATCATCCAGGTTGTTGCCGTCCTCGCCCACCACATGCAGGCCCCGCTCGCCGGTGTCGGACAGCCGGCCGTGCCCGACGAGATGAACGATCAGCACCTCAGCAGGGCTCTTCAGAGCCTTGCGGACCTTCTCGGCAAGATCTGCCTCTGAGTCCGCCGGACAGTGCTTCCTGTAGCCGAACTCGCGCACGACCTCGGACACGTACGCAGCATGCTGCGGAGCTTTGAGGAGGGGATCCAGCGCATCCATAGGCGGCGGGCCCTCTCCGTCCCGCCCCTCCAGCGCGACCCCCAGGGCCAGCACCCTTCTGTCCGTAGCACCGCTACGACTGCCGCCGTCGTCCATGCCCCCTGCCCCACTCCTCTAAGCTAAGATCACGCACGGCCCGGGACGCCGACACAGGCATGCAGGAACTCTCCGCGACGTTCCCTCTCGGCCCCGCCACTTGCCGCAATGATCCAACCTCACACGCCCCTACGGCAATTGCCTACGCCAGAGCGCCCCTCTGCCATCCGCTCACTGACTCCCTCCCTGGTGACGGTCCGGAGGAATCGGTCACGATCTTGAGACCGCACGGCAGGACAAAAGGCAAGCCGGCATCGCCATGCACACCGCCTTCACCTGCCTCAAGCCCCGCCAGCTCATCACCTTCTGCGGCCTCACCCTCGGCACCTACGTCGCCTTCGTCCGCTGAGGACGGTGACCGTGCAGTCACACCTACGGCAACGGGCACGAGCAGCTCGAACGCTGCGTCGCTCCGCGACACAGCACCGCCGCCGCCCCAAAGACGGGTGACTGGCCGAACCCCCGTCACACAAGGGCAAGTTCGGTTGCACGGACGATACTGTGACACGACATGAAGCCCTTCGTCTTCAAGCACGCCGATGCCCGCTGGCCCGAGGGCGCCACCCTCTTGCACGTATATCTGGCCGTATCGGACCGGGATCGTGCCCTTCTCGACCTCGTCACCAGCTGTAGGTTCGTGTTTCCGATGTCCTTTTCTCATTGGCGATGGCCTCTGTCCGGCCCAAGGGACAGCGCGGTGAGACGCACTCCTGTCTGATCTGTCCCGTCTCGCTGAGCATGGATGATCTCAGACCCGTAGCGCGGGTACCCGGACCGGCGTTACGAGCGCCCCGCGTTCGGGGCCGGAACCAACGACGGAGAAACACACCTCGTCGGGTTGGACGATTGTTCCGGCGACGAGGTCAGCGTGCAGCAGGGCGATGGTCGAGGCCGCCGCGGTGTTGCCGATGGTGCGTACGTTCGAGGGTGCCTGCTCGGCGGGGATGCCCATCTCCTCGCGGAAGGCGTCGACCAGCCGGGGGTTGGCCTGATGGGTGTAGAGCCTGGTCACCTCTTTGAGATAGCCGGGGCGGACCTTTTCCAGGGCCTCGTGGTTGAGGGTCATGCCCCTGCTGTAGTAGCGCTGGATTTCGGGTGAGTTCATGCCGTAGCCCGACAGCTCGCAGGAGCCGGGGGAGCCCGCGGGGTGCTGGCTGCCGCCGCCCGGGAAGTGGATCAGGGGATCGCTGAGCCCTGGCTCGTCGCCGAACGACTGGCTGTCGCGCGAGTAGAGCACCAGCCCGTCGGCGTCCTTGCTGCGGCGCAGGACCAGGGCGCCGGCGCCGTCAGAGAAGAGCGCCGGCGACGCCCAGAGGCTCTTGCCGTACGGGTGCACGGTGTTGTCGGTGTAGTGGGGAGCAGGGAGCCGTCGGGGGCGGTGCTGACCCGGCTGGCGACGTTGTAGGCGATGACCAGGGCTCGTTCGGTGTCGGTGGACGACACGACCGCCGCTGCCCGTGCCAAGCCTGCGCAGCCCGCGCCGAGTTGGACGGGTGGGACGTGGTCCGGGATTCCCAGGATGCGCAGCAGCGCGAAGGCGTCCTGGTCAAGCATGACCTGGTACGGGGTGCACGTCACGAGGACAACCGCGGTGACCTCGGCAGGGGACAGACGGGCACTGTCCAGCGCGCCGCGGGCCACCCGCGCGACGGTCTCCAGATCGGCGAAACGGTCGGGATCCCAGGCTTTGGACTCCACGGCCAACAACCGAGTGACGGTGGCTCCGGTGAGGTGCGCCCCGGGCCTGCGCCGGTCGGGGACGCCTGCCTGCCGGGCCCAGGACTCCATGTCGATCACTGTGCCGAGTTCGGCGCAGGCGCCGCCGATCTCGTAGGGGAAGGGGCGGGCGTGCAACTCGGGGACCTCCGTGCGGGTGGGCCGCTCGCGTGGCAGCGAGCGCGCAAGGGACTTGTGGATCATTGAGCTTGACTCGCGCGCCGAGCGAGCCGTGATTGCGCCAACTGGGTGGATCGCCAGGCAAGTTCACTCCTGCGAGCAGATCGAAACGGGCTTCGGCCGGGACGGGTGAAACGATCTCCGCGGTTTCCGGGCAGCTTCTGAGCTTGTTCTTTAACCTCCGGCTGTCCTGCCCCATCGATGTCTGAGCAGTCTCATCGAAGTCTGATTGTTCTATGACACTGCACCTTGAGCGCGTGCCATCGAGGTTTGAGTGGTGCAGGCCGCTCGCTGAGACTCCATGATCCTGACAGCCCTGCGGTTCTCGAAGGGAATGTGGCCGAGGACGTCGAGGGCGGCTTCTCAGCTCCGTCTCAGGGGCAGAAGCGGCTACCGTGGCCGTGCCGCACGAAGGAGGCCCAACATGACGATCCAGCGGATGGACAACGTCCTCATCGTCGTCGACGACCTTGAGGCTGTCATTGCATTCTTCGTCGAACTCGGCATGGAGCTCGAGGGTAAGGGGCCACTCGAATGGCGCGGGGCGGAGCGTGTCATCGGGCTCGATGACGTCCGGCAGGACATCGCCATGCTGCGGGTCCCGGACGGCCACGGGCGAGTAGAGCTGGCGAAGTTCCACAGGCCGAAGGCCATCACCCCCGAGCTGAAAGACGCGCCGGCGAACACGCTCGGCCTTCGTCGAATCATGTTTGCCGTCGACGACATCGAGGACGTCGTTGCCCGCCTGCGGGCCCACGGTGCCGAACTCGTCGGCGAGATCGTGCAGTACGAGAACATCTATCGGCTCTGCTACGTCCGCGGCCCCGAGGGCATCGTCGTCGGACTCGCCGAGCAGCTCAGCTGAAGCCCTCCGACGGGGCCGTGCACCCACAGGGCAGGCGGGCACGGCCCCGCCTCGGTTGACTTGCGGCTTCGACACATGTCGGCACGGCCTAGAGGGTGCTCTTGAATCAGGGCTTGATGGGCTTGCACCGCATATCCGGCCTGTAAGGTCGACACGCATGACAGCAGAGTCACCGACGCAGACTGTGCAACGCTTGTTCCCGCTGCTCGCCGAGGGGAAGAGTGCGGAGGCGGCGGCGCTGTTCGCCGACTCGGTGTCGTTCTCAATCCCGCACCCGCCGGGCATTCCGTGGGTACCGGAGGTCGACTCGGCGGAGGGCATGCGGACGTTCTTCGAGCTGCTGCAGATCCATGTGCAAGCCAAGGAGTTCGACCTCCGCCAGGTCATCGCCGAGGGCGACGATGTGGTGCTCATCGGGCGCATGGTCTCCGAGGTCAAGAAGACGGGCCGGGACATCGAAACCGCGTTCGCCCTGCACACCACGGTCCGGGACGGGCGGATCACCCGTTACCACCTCTACGAGGACAGCTACGCCGTTGCCAAGGCCTACTTCGGCGACTGATCGTCCGGCGGGCTCGCTCAGCTTGTCTTTCAACCTCTGGCCTCGAACGTCGCATCGCACGCGCTCGCTCGTCCGGGGACTCGCCGGGCAGGCGGACGGCCTTCGCGTGATCATGTGTTCCGCCACGGAATCAGGTTCATACGAAGGCCGCAGAGGTGAGTTTGCTGCACCACGATGCCCGGCGGGACGCGTTCGACTTCGCCTCACACTTCCGGGACGACTTCTACTCGTGCCTGACCCGGCGCGGTGACACGCTGTTCGAGCTGACCGACGCGTTGCTGTGCGCGGACGGACCGGTGACCACGCCGGTGGACCTCACACTGACGGCCGAGCACCGGCGTGGGCACGGCGCGATGTACGACGCGCTGAACCGCGGGAACGTCGATGTGCCGCGACTGCGGCAGGTATTGGCCGGATTGCCGCAGCCCGAGGCCGCCGACGGGCGTCTGGTCCTGGCGGTGGACGTCACCCACTGGCTGCGGCCGGACGCTCCGTGCAGTGCCGACCGCTTGTTCTGCCACGTCTACGGCCGCTGCGGACGCTCGTCGGACCAATTCGTCCCCGGCTGGCCCTACTCGTTCGTTGCCGCGTTGGAGTCGGGCCGGACCTCGTGGTGCCAGATCCTGGACGCGTTGCGGCTGGGGCCGGCCGATGATGTCGCCGAGGTCACCGCGGCCCAGGTCCGCCGGGTGGTCGAGGACCTCATCGACATGGGCCGTTGGCACGCGGGTGACCGCGACATCCTGGTCGTCTTCGACGCCGGCTACGACGCTCCGCGCATGGCCTATCTGCTGGAAGGACTGCCGGTGGAGGTCCTCGGGCGGATGCGCACGGACCGCGTGATGCGCAAACCCGTCCCGGTTCCCTGGATCTCGCCGCCGCAGGGCGGGCGCCCGCCGAAGCACGGCAAGGAGTTCCGCTTCGCCAAGCCCGACACCTGGGGCGCGCCCGATGCCGCGACCCTGCAGGTCACCGACCGCTGTGGCACCGCTCGCGTGATGGCCTGGACCGCATTCACCCCCGGCTGACCACCCGCTCCGCGTGGATCGACCATACCAGCGAACTCCCCGTCATCGAGGGCACGTTGATCCGCCTGGAAGTCGACCGCCTGCCAGGCGGCCACGATCCGCTCCCTGTCTGGCTATGGTCGTCAGCCACCGGCATGTCGGGCGAGGGCGTCGACCTGCGCTGGCAGGCGTTCCTGCGCAGATTCGACCTGGAGCACACCTTCCGGATGATCAAGCAGACGCTCGGCTGGACCCGCCCGAAGCTCCGCACCCCCGAGGCGGCGGACCGGTGGACCTGGCTGGTCATCGCGGCCCATACCCAACTCCGCCTCGCCCGGCCGCTGGCCGCGGACCTCCGTCGCCCCTGGGAGAAGTCGGCCGAGCCCGGTCGGCTCACTCCCGCCCGGGTCCGCCGGGGGTTCAGGAACCTCCGCCCCAACTTGCCCTGCCCGGCACGTGCGCCCAAACCCAACCGGCCCGGCCCTGGCAGGCCACTCGGCTCGAAGAACCGGCACCCCGCCACCCGCTACGACGTGGGCAAAACCGTCAAGCGACCCGAGACCATCGCCGAACGTGACCAGGTCAGACCATAAAGAACAAGCTCAGAAGCTGTCCCACAACCACGGTGAGTGACGAAGGGATTGTTGGTTGCCAGCGAACGGCATCCCATCTCCGATACACACGCTGGCAGGCGCCTCCATAAGCGCGAGAGGCGCGAGGGCAGAGTGGTTCCGGTGACGCTCGCCGAGCGATGAGTTCCGGTGGTGCCAGGAGTCCTATGGGCGAACGTCAACAGTCAGAAGGGACCCACCATGCCTGCGAACACCGAACAGCAGCGCAAGGTCATTGCCGACGCCGTCGTCTCGATGGACGGGTACACCAGTACAGGCCCCGAGGACGACATGAGCTGGGCCATGGAGCACATCACCAGCGAGCAGAGCGAGATCATGTACGAGGGGATCTGGCGCGGGGTAAGCACAGCGGTCGTCGGCCGCGTCAACTGGGAGGGCTTCACCTCCGTATGGCCCGGCCTGACCAGCGACCCGACCAGTTCGGCCCGGACTCGCGATCTGGGTAACTGGCTCGCCACCGTCGACAAGGTGGTCATCTCCACGACCCTGCAGCAAACCGACCTGGACAAGACGGAATGGGCCAACGCCCGAGTCTCCCGCGACCTCGAAGCCGAGGTACGCTCCCTCAAGGCCGCGCCGGGCCGCGACATTCTCGTCCTGAACAGCGCCAGCATCATCAAGGCGCTGCTCAAGGCCGACCTGATCGACGAACTCTGCCTGACCGTGCTCCCGACGACCCTCGGCGGAGGAGTGCGCCTGCTGCCCGACGGCCTCTCGTCGAAATGGCGGCTTTCCCACGCCACCACCATCCCCACAACAGGCGCCGTCGCCCTGTGCTACCGCCGCCCCTGAGGTTGACTCTGGAGCTCCTGCAGCTCGTCAAGTGGCTGGAGATGACGATGGTTCGCTCCTGAGCTTGTCCTTATGGTCTGACCTCGAACGATGCCCCGAACGTGATCGCTCGTACGAGGATTCCGGGGACGTGAACACGGCCTTCGTCTGATCCTGTGCTCCGACCAAAGAGGCACCTGACCAGCACGAAGGCCGTGGGGGAATGAGTCTGCTGCATCACGATGTCCAGCGGGAAGCGTTCGCGGTGGCGTCACACTTCCGGGACGACTTCTTCGATTGCCTGACCGCGCGTGGAGACACGCTGTTCGAGCTGACTGACGCGTTGCTGTGCGCGGACGGACCGGTGACCACGCCGGTGGACCTCACACTGACGGCCGAGCACCGGCGTGGGCACGGCGCGATGTACGACGCGCTGAACCGCGGGAACGTCGATGTGCCGCGGCTGCGGCAGGTGCTGGCCGGGCTGCCGCAACCCGAGGCCGCCGACGGGCGCCTGGTCATGGCGGTGGACGTCACCCACTGGCTCCGGCCGGACGCGCCGACCAGCCCGGACCGCTTGTTCTGCCACGTCTACGGCCGCAGCGGCCGGTCCTCGGACCAGTTCGTGCCCGGCTGGCCCTACTCCTTCGTCGCCGCGCTGGAATCGGGCCGCACCTCCTGGTGCCAGATCCTGGACGCGTTGCCGCTGGGGCCGGCCGATGATGTCGCCGAGGTCACCGCGGCCCAGGTCCGCCGGGTGGTCGAGGACCTCATCGACATGGGCCGTTGGCACGTCGGTGACCGCGACATCCTGGTCGTCTTCGACGCCGGGTACGACGCTCCGCGCATGGCCTATCTGCTGGAAGGACTGCCGGTGGAGGTCCTCGGGCGGATGCGCACGGACCGGGTGATGCGCAAGCCGGTCCCGGTGCCGTGGATCTCGCCGCCGCAGGGCGGGCGCCCGCCGAAGCACGGCAAGGAGTTCCGCTTCGCCAAGCCCGACACCTGGGGCGCGCCCGATGCCGCGACCCTGCAGGTCACCGACCGCTACGGCACCGCTCGCGCGATGGTCTGGGACCGTATCCATCCTCGTCTGACTACCCGCTCCGCGTGGATCGACCACACCGGCGAACTCCCCGTCATCGAAGGCACGTTGATCCGTCTTCAGGTCGACCGCCTGCCCGGCGGCCACGATCCACTCCCCGTCTGGCTGTGGACGTCGGCCACCGGCCTGTCGGGCGAGGGCGTCGACCTGCGCTGGCATGCGTTCCTGCGCAGATTCGATCTTGAGCACACCTTCCGGATGATCAAGCAGACGCTGGGCTGGACCCGCCCGAAGCTCCGCACACCCCGGGCCGCGGACCGATGGACCTGGCTGATCATTGCTGCCCACACCCAACTCCGCCTCGCCCGGCCGCTGGCCGCGGACCTCCGCCGCCCTTGGGAGAAGCCGGCCGAGCCCGGCCAACTCACCCCCGCCCGAGTCCGCCGCGGGTTCAGGAACCTCCGCCCGAACCTGCCCTGCCCGGCCCGTGCGCCGAAACCCAACCGGCCTGGCCCCGGACGCCCGCCCGGCTCGAAGAACCGGCACCCCGCCACCCGCTACGACGTAGGCAAAACGGTCAAGCGACCCGAGACCATCGCCGAACGTGACCAGGTAAGACCATAAAGAACAAGCTGAGTGACAGGTAAAGGGGGCGTGACCCCAGTGACGGTCATCGCGCAGACAGCGGACGGCTCCTCGGCGGCGGACCCGACGGACAGGACGGTCGCGGCGGATGAGAGGATCCGGGTGGCCGCGACGGCTCAGGAACGGCCGGCATCGGCGGTGCTGGCCGATCGGACCGCGGTCATCACCGGCGGGACGACGGGGCTGGGCCGGCAACTCGCCGAAGGGTTCCTGCGCGCGGGGGCGCGCGTGGTGTGCGGGGCGAGGAGGGATCACGGCGTCGGCGAGATCGTCGACCGGTATGAAGACCGGGCCGCGTACGTGCCCTGCGACGTGCGGGAGCCGGAGTCCCTGGAACGGCTGATGGCCGAGACCGCGGATCGGTTCGGCGGGATCGACATCGTGGTCGCCAACGCGGGCATCACCCGCAACAACACCGTGCGCCGGCTCAGTCCGGAACATTGGCGCGAGGTGATGAGCACCAACGTCGACGGCGTCTTCCACACGGTCCGAGCCGCCCTTCCTCACCTGGAGCGCAGCGGCAGCGGCACCGTCCTCACCGTGTCCTCCGCGATGACCTCGCATCCTGCGGTCGGTGCCAGCGCCTACATCGCCTCCAAGGCGGCGATCGAGGCGTTCACCCGCTGCTGCGCCGTCGAGTTCGCCTCCCGGCGGATCCGGGTGAACTGCCTGGCGCCCGGCATTCTGAGCGTGGGCATGGGCGAGGCTGTGGCGGCGGACGAGCGGCTGCGGCAGATGTACTGGCCACGCCTGCTGGCCGGACGGCAGGGCTCCGCGCAGGAAGCGGTGGACGCAGCGGTGTTCCTGGTCAGCCCGGCAGCCTCGTACGTCAATGGCCACGTCCTCGATGTCGACGGAGGCGTGCTGTGACGGTCTGCGTCCGCTACGAGGACGACCTCGCCTGGGTACGCCTGGACCGTCCGCCCCTTAACCTGTTCGACGCCGCCCAGCAGCGGCGGGCAGATGCCGCCCTGCGGGAGCTCCGCGACCGCACCGACCTTCGTGCGGTGCTGTTCACCGGATCGAACGGCCACTTCTCCGCTGGCGGGGACGTGGCGGAGATGGGCACGCTGACGCCAGCGGAAGTCGCCGACTACGCGGCCCGCATCAGCCGCCTGACGCGCGAGGTCGCGGCGCTGCCCGTCCCGGTGATCGCCTCCGTGGAGGGGTACGCGCTCGGCGGCGGCTGCGAACTCGCCCTCGCCGCCGACGTACGCATCTGCACCCCACCGCCCGCTTCGGCCTGCCAGAGATTCCGCTCGGCCTAATCCCCGGCGCCGGCGGAACCCAGCGCCTGCCCCGCCTGGTCGGCCTGTCCCGGGCCAAGGACATCCTCTTCTCCGGCCGCCAGGTCGACGCGGCCGAGGCCGAGCGGATCGGCCTGGTTGACCAAGTCGTCCCCGAAGGCACCCTGATCGACGCGGCCCAGGCCCGGGCACACCGCTACACGGCCGGCCCGCCCGACGCCCTGGCAGCCGCCAAGCGCGCGATGGACGCCTCTCTCGAAGGCCCGCTCGACCACGGTCTCGATCTCGAACTCGCCCTCTTCACCCCCCTCCTCACCGCCGGAAAGCGCACCGCACACTTCCATCGCTTCCAAAGCACAACCGAGCCGCAAGCCGACCAGACCGCTCTGACCTGACAGCGAACCGTCCGTGGGATCGAGAGCACATAGCTCACCCTGGTGTTCAGTCGCCGACCTGTGCGACCTGCTCATGCTGCTGTGCAGATGCGTGGTCGTCGAGGCACTTCGAGGCACTCGCCGGGAAGGTGGGCGGTCTCGCGGAGGAGTCCGTGGCCTGCTCGCCGAGTCGCGTTCGTGAGATGTCAGTCCCGCAGGGTGAATGCGGTGGACAGGACCCTCAGGGCCACGGCGGGATGGAAGAGCACGGCGGGGGAAGCCACCATGTTCACCACTCGTACGAACCTCGACCAAACGGCCGCGTCCTTCACCGCGACTTGGAAGAGCCTCGCGTTGTACCAGTGCGCGAACCTCGCTCCAAAGGGCTGACGGTCCGGATTCCACATCAGATCCGAATTGGTGGAGAGCGTCCACGGGCCGAGCAGCAACCGGCCCACCCGCTTCTGGTAACCGCCGGCCAGCCCGTCCAGCCGCTTCCCGGACGCCCTGTGGCGGGCCAGCATGCGGTGCAGCAGTTCCGCTTCCATCGCGGCCACGGTCAGGCCCTGGCCGTAGACGGGGTTGAAGACGCAGACCGCGTCCCCGATGGCGATCAGCCGGTCTGGCCAGTTCTTGACGGCGTGATAGGGCCGCCACTGGTTGTCGACGTTGGTGTAGCGATGGGTGGGCTCCTGGACGGTGCGGCGGGCGATCTGCTGGGCCAGGCGCGGGTTGTCCAGGCTCTCCGCGAACCGCAGGTAGCCCGTGTCGTCGGTCGGCGGCTGGTCCTGGAAGCCGAACAGCGAGCACGTCCACCGGTTGCGCTCCACGGCCAGAAGGACCCCGGCCCGGGGCACACGGGGAGCGAACAGCATCTGGTACGCGACGTAGAAGTCCGGGTGGCTCGGGTGGTTCTCCTCGGGCCGGTCGAAGTTCATCGATGTGTAGGTGACCTTCGCCTTCACGGTCCGCTTCGGGGGGACCGTAACGCCGACCGCGCCCAGCCAGTCCTCCAGTGAGCTGGACCGTCCGGAGGCATCGACGACCAGATCGGCGGCCAGGTCGATCGCCTCCGCGCCCTGCTGTTTGCACGTCACACCGGTCACCCTCCCCGAGGCGTCCCGGATCAGGCCCGAGACTTGCGTGGCGGCCATCAGCGTGACCTCGGCACGCGCGAGCACCCTGCGCCGCAGCCGGCGCTCCAACTCGTCGCGGGTGAACGTCTGGATCTGCACCCCCGTCCGTCCCCGGGGTGCCAGTCCGGTCGGCAGCAGGAAGTCGATCCCCTGCCCGTAGTCGAACACCGGCGCACCGGCTTCCCGCAGCTCCTCCCGCAGCCCCGGAAACAGCCGCTGCAGGACCTCGCCCCCCTTGGCCAGCATCGCATGCGCGTGATAGCCCTGCGGCGCACCCGGATGGGCACCGGTGTCCCCGTCCACGGCATCCCGCTCCACGAGCACGACTTCCGCGAAGAAATCGGCCAGCACCCGCGCCGTCACCAGCCCCGCGTAACTCCCGCCGATGACAACGGCCTTGGCCCAAGGGCGGTTCGTTTTCATGTCGTCTCCCACGCTTGTTGGGGCAGGGCGGATCACGCGGATCAACGACGGCATTGATCATTGCGAAACGGCCGGTCAACGTGTCACCAGCGAGATCACCGAGCCTCAAAGCCGCCTACGGCCGGGTGATTGTGGTGTCGGAGGTCCGTCCGGATAGTGCGGACGCGCCTGGGGGCGTGTCCGGACAGCCAGGCCACGCGTGGGCGGAAACGTCTCGACTGGCAGGGGCCCCTGGTCCATCCCACGCTCTGAGCGATGCTGGCGGGAAAGGGATGCGCTCTCGACGGTCCCGTGCCGCAGCCGGTACGGAGCGTGGGGCTGGACCGACCGGTGATGCTCGTGCGCTCCGAGCGGCCCGAGATCGCCCCGTCGGTGGACGCCGCATGCAAGTGGTTCCGTCCCCGCGGATTCCACCGTGACCTGCAGCTGACCTGAGCCGGGCACAACACGTTCATGGCCTGGGCTGTCATCTGTCCAGCCCTGGGCGTCAGGTGCCGCACGATATGCGCGCTCTCCTCGGTTCGATCAAGGAGGCCCCGGGCGTCGACGCCCAGCGGGCCTCTGTCACTGCCTTCTTCGACCAGCACCTCACAGGCAAACCGCAGAGCCTGCTGGAGGGCCCTCAACGCGCTTTCCACAGGTGACGTTTCTGGACTGAACTGGCGTTGCGGCCCGGGTGCTACCGGGGATGCTCGGGCCGCAAACACCGGCGGGTCAGATGCGGTCGGCGACGATCAGGAGGTAGTGGAAGCTGCCCTCCTTGTAGGCGGTGAGGAAGGGGTCCTCGATGCCGGTGGCGACCGAGGATTTCGCGCGCAGTTCCCAGTAGGGGATGGTGCCCGGGGTGAGGTCGATGACCTGGATGGGGACGAGATTGTTGGCCGCGAGCGCCTTGAAATACTCGCTGCGGGGGTGGATGTTGCACGTGTAGTGTTCGTCGATCTTGCTGACGGCCTTGGAGCGCATGCCGGTGACGTCGTTGGAGCAGCCTGTGATGCAGACGTACCGGCCGCCGTACTCCAGCAGGCGGGAGAACTCGGCGAAGAGCTCAAAAAGATCGACGTACATCGTTGTCTCGTTGGTCCAGATCGCGCGCCGTGAGCCGGTGTCCAGGCGGGTGTCGAGCATGTTGCGGAAGTGGAAGCGGACCTTGTCGGCCACGCCGCGCTTGGCGGCTTGGTCGTTGGCGAAGGCGACCTGCTGCTCGGAGATGCTGACGCCGTCGACATGGCAGCCGAAGCGGGCGTTGGCCATGATGCTGGTGCCGCCGCGGCCGGAGCCAGCGTCCAGGAGGCGGTCGCCGGGGGTGATGTCGCCGAAGTGGTCGAGGAGTACCTCCGCCTGGGCCGTTTCCAGGCGGTGCATCTCCTCGATGATGCGCTGCTCGCGGGTCTCGGCCGGACCCACCAGGACGGAGGGGTCGTAGTCGCCGAGGCCGTAGTGGTGGTGGTAGAGGCCGTCGACCTCGCCGAGCTTGATGTTGACCGGATCCTTCTCGGCGTTCCAGTACGCGGCGACCGACTTCTGGTATTCGGTGCGCAGGACGTCGCCCATGGCGATGTCCTCCATCTGCGTCGAAATGCGGGACATGAGTCGTACAGGTCCTTACTCGTGGGATGGGATAGGGGCCGAGCGCGAACGGGCCCGTGGTCAGGCGGCGTTCGCGTCGCCGTGGTAGCGGCCGCTGCTGGCGTGCCACTCCCGGTTGCCGCCGAGCCAGGCCCAGGTGCCGGCCAGGAAGCGGCGCAGTTCTGGGGAGCCGGTCAGGGCGAGGGCGGCGGCCTCGGCCTCGAAGGTGTGCATGAGCTCGTTGTGGATGTCGACCGTCCGGTCGACGGCCTCCTGCAGCGAGCAGTCGTCCTCGGCGACGATCAGCCTCGGCAGGCTGAAGTCCGTCGGGTC
The DNA here is from genome assembly GCF_030499575.1 of Streptomyces sp. DG2A-72. NCBI lineage: Bacteria > Bacillati > Actinomycetota > Actinomycetes > Kitasatosporales > Streptomycetaceae > Streptomyces > Streptomyces sp. DG2A-72. The sequence goes on along the minus strand of NZ_JASTLC010000001.1, from coordinate 10,002,523 downwards.
CTCCTTGCCCATGGAGTAGAGGTCGTTGACGATCACGCTGGCGGTGCCGGCCAGGGTGAACGCCCGGCGGACCCGGGGATCGGAGAACTCGCCGTACGGCAGCTCGTAGCCGGCGACTGCGTCGATGAGCACCATGCACGGGATGAAGCTGTTCTCGTGCCGGTGCATCAGGAACTCCCAGACCGGCGGGGTCTGTCGCTTCGTGTGCCAGACCCCCTCCTGGCCGTAGGCGACGAACATGATGCCCAGCTCGTGGCGCAGGCGGCGCACCTGTGAGGTCGTCGCGTACGAGGCGAGGTTGCGCAGGCTGTCGCGCAGGGCGCGGCATACCGGGTCCGCCGTGACGACCTCCTCCAACTGGCCCGCGTACGCCAGCGGGAGGTTCGCCTGGTCGATCACCGAGTGGGCGATGGCGAGGCGTTGGCCGAGCAGGTCGTGCCGGGCCTCCTCCACTTCGCCGTCCACGTAGTGGTCGTCGACGGCCCACTCGGACAGGGCGCACTTGGCCGCCGCGAGCAGCCGGTCGGGGTCGTCGGACTCCGGGTGCGCGAGCATGATCAGCCGGCCGAAGTCGGCCTTGCGGATCTTGTCGAGCTGGCCGGGATAGATCCCGATCTCCTCGGCCCACTGGACGAGGCGTTCGGTGACGGTGTCCCCGAGGGCCCGGTCGTCGCGGGCGGCGGGCGGGCAGTGGAGCCGGGGTGCGGGATCGGCCGGTGCCGATTCCCGCCGGGGTGGGGCAGCCGGCTCGGGTCGGACGGCGGCGGTGCCGAGGCCGGTGGGGCCGGTGGGCAGGACGGGCACGGTCTGTCGGGTGGGCGACGGGGGCGGGAGGGGGAGGGTGGGCGCCGTGACACGCGGGGCGCCGCTGGTCGCGGTACGGGTTCCGGCCGTGCCCGTGCCGGAGGAGATGCGTGCCGCCGTCGTACCCAGCCCGGTGGGGATGGAGGGCAGTCGTGGGCCGGGCGACGCCTTGGCGGGCGCCGACGGCCGCGGCTCGGCCGGCACACCCGCCGAGAGCAGTGCCCGCACCAGCCCCGCCACGTCATGACTCGCGGCGGGCGCGGTGATCCGGGAGATCAGCGACACCGGCGTCAGCTCCCGTTCGTCCCGTTCGAGCGGGTGACCTGCACGTTCTCCAGGATCCCGAGGGCGTCGGGGACCAGGACGGCCGCCGAGTAATAGTTGCTGACCAGGTAGGAGATGATCGCCTTCTCGTTGATGCCCATGAAGCGCACGTTCAGGCCGGGCTCGACCTCGTCCGGGATCCCGGTCTGGTACAGCCCGATCACGCCCTGGTCGTCCTCCCCCGTGCGCATGGCGATGATCGACGAGGTGCCCTGCTTGCTGATCGGGATCTTGCTGCACGGCAGCAGCGGCACCCCGCGCCAGGCGGGCAGGTGGTTCCCGTGCAACTCCACGCCGCCGAAGTAGATGCCTCGCTTGTTGCACTCACGGCCGAACGCGGCGATCGACTTCGGGTGGGCGAGGAAACAGCGGGTCTTGCGCCGCATGGCCAGCAGCTCGTCCAGGTCGTCCGGGGACGGCGGGCCCGAGAACGTGGAGATCCGCTGGTCGAAGTCGGCGTTGTGCAGCATGCCGAACTCCTTGTTGTTGACCAGCTCGTACTCCTGCCGCTCCCGCAACGCCTCGATGGTCAGCCGCAGCTGCTGCTGCGTCTGGTTCATCGGCTCGTTGTAGAGGTCGGCGACCCGGCTGTGCACCCGCAGCACCGTCTGCGCCACACTCAACTCATACTCACGCGGCGCGAGTTCGTAGTCTGCGAAGGTCTGCGACAGGGTCTCCTCGCCCACGTGCCCGGAGCTCAGCGCGATCTCCGCCTCGCCGGACCTGTTCAGCTTCTTGTGCCCGTTGGAGCTGATCATCTGCACATGCGCGCGCAGCTTGTCGTGCCGCTCGGCGATCGTCTTGTACGCCGTCAGCGGCAGCGCGAGGATCGTCGCGGCAGTCAGCGTACGTGCCGTGAAGTCCCACTTCTTGCCGGGCTCGGCCAGCGCCTGCCCGCCGAAGGCGTCCCCGTCGGCCAGCAGCCCGACGACGGACTCGTCGTTGTCGTAGGGGCCGTCTACGATCTTCTCCACCTTGCCGTGCGCGACCAGGTACACATGGTCGGCCTTCCGGCCGGCCTGCACGATGACCTGGCCCGGCTCGTACTCCTTCTGCACGAACTTCTCGGCCAGCGCGCCGAGCGCGTCGTCGTCGGTGAAGCCGCGCAGCGGCGGCAACTCACCGAGTTCGGCCGGTACGACCTGGACCTTCGGACCGGTCTTCACGAAGGACACCCGGCCGTCGCCCAGGGTGTACGACAGGCGGCGGTTCACTCGGTAGGTCGCGCCCGGCACGTTCACCCACGGCAGCATCCGGGTCAGCCAGCGCGAGCTGATGCCCTGCATCTGGGGTTCGGACTTGGTCGTCGTGGCCAGATTCCGCGCTGCCGCGGTGCTGAGGCTCTGCTGTTCCTGCTGCTGCGCCGCCTCGGCGCCCGCCGGGGCTGTCCGGGTCTCGACCGACATCACATACCTCTTCCTACTCGCACGAGCGATCGACGCATCGACCATCAGGGTCGTCACGTTCTGTGCACAGAACTATCAGCAATCTGTCACGGTGAGTAATTGGCTTGAGTGGCGCGCGAGGGTGCCGCTCACACTGAAGTGCGCCCCTCACGCCCCCTCCCCTGTCAAACGGGCTGTTCAGAGGACACATGCGTCAGTCGGCAGGTGACACCGACAGGTCAGCACAAAGCGACAGGCACGTCCGGGGACGCTCAGACCGCACACGCCCCCGGAATGCGAGGTGCGGGCGCGCGTGTGCCCCTTAAGCAGACCGAGGGCTGTGCAAGCCCTGGCCAGGGCGGTCAACAGCTGAACCAGCAGGATGCGAGGCACTGTTGTGGCGGGTGTGTCGCGGTCGTTGGCCCGCACCGGGCCCGAAACGTTCTCACAGCGTGAGATCGGGCAGATTGGGCGGCTGCTTCCCTACCTCGGATGCGACCGCCAGGACCTGTTCATCGACGGGGTGCCGGTGGCTCGGCTGTGGAACGGCAGGCATCCGCTGCTGCTGTACCTGCCACGCCGCGCGGTCGACAACTATTACGCACTGCGCACGGCGTTCGCCCTGCACTTCGACGTCTCCGTGCACTGCGCGCTCAAAGCCTGTTACGTGCCGGGAGTGCTCCACGCCCTGCGGGCGGCCGGAGCCGGCATCGAGATCATGAGCGATCTCGAATGGCGGCTGGCCCACCGCCTGGGCTTCACCAGTCGGCGGATCATCGCCGACAGCGTCGCCCGGCCCACTGGTCACCTCCAGCGACTGCTGGCCGCGCCGGAGGTGCTGCTCGGGGTGCATGGTGCAGAAGAGCTGGAGCGTACTGAGTGGCATGCGCGGCGCCTGGGTGTGCGGACTACGGTGGCGATCCGGGTCAATCCGCTGCCCGCGGACGACTTCTTCTCCGATCGTTCCAAACTGGGCTCCACTCCGCACGAAGCGTACGCGCTGCTGGAGCGGGCGGCAGTCTCACCGCACCTGGACCTGGCCGGCCTCCACGCCCACCAGCTGTGCAGATGCACCCATGTCGAGCAATTCGCCGCACTCGCCGAGCGGATGGGAGACCTCGCGGCCGCGTTCGCGACCGCGCACGGAACCCGTTTGAGGGTCATCAACCTGGGCGGCGGACTGGAGGCGCGCAATATGCTGGAGCGGGCGGGCTCTTTCTGCGAGCACTTCGCCGACGCTGCCCATGACGCACTGCGCACCGTGCCGCGAGGCTACCGGCTCGTCCTGGAGCCTGGCCGGTTCGTGTTCGCCGATGCCGCGATCGTGCTGACCGACGTCATCTCCGCCTGCCACAAGGACGGCCAAGACTGGCTGATCACCGCGATCTCCGGCAACGTCCTACGCCCCACCAGCGACCGCTCCTACCCCCCGATACCCCTCCGTCTTCCCCACCCCGGCCAGGCGTGGCGGCAATGGCACGTGGCCGACTCGACCTGCACACCGTCCAGGCTATGGCTCGACGTCCTGCTCCCTGCCGACACCGCCGCGCACGGCCTGGCCCTGCTGAACACCGGTGTCTACACCGCCGACCGCATCGCCGCCTAGGGTACCGATCTGCCCGACATGGGCATCCTCCAGACCGGCCGAGCCGAGATCACCTTCAGCCGCCCGCAGCAACGAGCGATGCTCCACGCCGTCCATGGGATCGACCTGGCCTGATCCGGCGGGGCCAACAGCCGTACGCGCATGTGCCTCGGCTCGGCGGCAGCTCCCGTCGGATGCCCCGGGCTTCGGCGGTGGGTCAGTAGTCGCCGTGATCGTCGCGGTTGCGGTACCTGTCGTACCCGTCGCCTCCGGAGCCGTCGACCTCCTCGCGCCAGTGGACGACGACGTTCCCGACGATGAAGTTGTCTGGCTGGGGTGTCGAGCCGTGCATGATCCGGATCGTGTTCCGCCCCCTCCGCAGGATGCCTTCTTCGATCGGGTCCAGCCAGGTCTCCCAGACGGGCCTTCCCGGCTGCTGACTGGCAATGTCGAATTGCGGAAGGTCCTCGCCGTTCACCAGGACGCGGTGTGTGCGGAAGTCCACCCCGTACACCTGGATCACCAGATACCCGTCCCCGACGGGCTCCCGGTCCACCTCGAATCGCTTCTCGGACGTCTCCTGCCCGGCATAGTGAGACGACCCAGGGTTGAAATTACTGGGGGGCCTGCGGTCTCCGAGACGTTCGTTGAAGCGGATGATGCGGAAGTCTGATCGCGTCTGCATGGCCTGGATATGACCTCTGCAACGCCGGAGCAAAAGGCAAAACGTCACGATTCACCCATCTCCGCAGCCGAGGTCGCTCAGACAGCGCCGGACTTTGACGCAGGACCATCCTGGCAGCACGGAGCCCAAGATGCCCTGGGCATTCAAGACGGGCCCTGTGCGGACGGACCGCGGCCGGAACTGAACGGCGATACCGCCTCCGCGCCGCCCGTGCCGTGTCCGTCTCTGGCCGAGGGCATGGTGACGGCCGGGCGGCCGTTCTCGGCGAGTACCACGATGGCGTCGTCCTCGCTCAGGGTCAGCGGCGCGGTCTTGGCGGGATTGAGGAAGATGCCGTAGGTCGGAGGTTCGTCGCTGTGCCGGGCGATCCGGTAGCCGATGGCTGTCTCTCCCTGCTGCCGGGCCGCCTCGATGACGGTGGCGAAGTTCGCCGGTGTTTCCGGAAGAAGGTAGTTGGTGGCCGGCTTGAGGTAGATCTCCGATCCCGCAGGATCGAAGAGATCGGTGAATACGGCGTGGAGGTGGCGGTCCTCGACGAGTTGGGTCAGCAGGAGGCTGATTATCTTGGTGCTGACGATGAAGTCGTCCGCCTTGGTGACCTGGGCGATCTCGCGGTTGGCGTCGTTGTTCATCTCGGTGACGATCGAGTACGCACTGCCGTACCGGATGGCGATGTCGCGGAGGTGAAGCAGCGTCACCAACGTGTGGGCATCGGCCGATTCGGGGTCGATGTCGTCATCGGTCAGGACGATGATGTTGCGGTAGCCGTCCAGTCCCAGAGACTCCAGCGATGGCCGGAGGGTGGGTTCGCAGGGTTTGTAGCCCACGGTGAGGTTCTCCAAGTGCTCCTGGAGATTGTTCTCGGGGCGTTGAGTGGCCGCGATGTCGATCAGCGATTCAGGTTCGACCAGGCAGTCGAGCAGTGTGATGATCTTTGCCGAGCGGGAGTTCCAGCCGATCATGAGTGTGTGGTCGGGTGTCGGAGGCCGGCCGGGGGCGGAGGTGATCGCCGAGCCGACAATCGTGGGCCGGGCGGCTGCCGGCCGGATGAGCAGGTCGTCCTCGGCCAGGACGAGCACCTCGTCATCGCGGGCGATGACCGTGTTCATCGGCGGGTTGACCAGGGACTCACCGTCCTTCCTGCGCAGGCCGACCGGGATGCCGAGGTCGAATCTGTTGAGCGCCTCCCCGTACGTGGCGCCGGCCAGCCCGGTTACGGGGTAGGGATACAACTCGTTGCCGACGAAGCTGAGCATCTCGTTGAAGACGGTGGACAGGCCCGTCTGCCGGTGCGACTGCACGATGAGGCGCACGGCGACGTCATCGACGTCGATCACCAGGGCCTCCTCGCCGGCCGCGAGGCGGGCCGCCGCCAGATTGGGTGACCTGCGCACAGCCGCAACGATGTTCGGGCGCGGGCCGCTCCAGGACCGGTTGTTCAGGAGTAGCAGGGTCTTGATGACATCGGTGTCCCCGTCGTCCCCGACGGACGGCAGCACCATGATGGACTTGGCCGCGTCCAGACTCACCAGTTCCAGATCCGCCCGCTGAAGTGGGCTGCCGCAGCGGCAGATCACCCGCGTGTGTCCGGTGTCCGGGATCCTTCTGCGGATCTCGTCCTCCATCTCGACCTTGTCCCGCTCGGTGAGGATCACGACACACGAACGCCGCTCACTCTGGTTGGCCTCGACCAACTCCGCGATCACCGTGAAGACTTGCTCCGACCAGCCGAGCACGACCGTGTGCCCGCGCTCGATCAGCCGGGACTTGCCCCGTCGCAGTTCGTGGATCCGGGCCTCCAGGCCGGCGGTCAGCACACTGATGAGTGCGCTGACGATGAAGATCCCGCCGACGGTCGCGGCCAGCATGAGGCCGAGGAACAGCCGACCTCCCGTATCCCCGCCCATCGTGCCGGGATCGAGCGTACGCAGCAGGCTCATCCAGGCCACGCCCAGCCAGCCGCCGTTCCTCTCGGTGCCCTCGTCGGTGAACAGAACCACCAAAGACGTCACCAGGACGATCAACACGACGGAGGCCATGCCCAGCCAGCCGATCAAGGCTTGCGTCCCCCGGTCCATCGTCCTGTCGAACCAGTACCGCAACCGCTCCCGCAGTCTCACGCGCACTGCCGAAGACCATCCCTCCGCCGCCGGTGGCCCTTCCCCAAGCACCGTCATTCCTACCGTCAGCACGATCATCTAATCGCAGGGAGACAGGGGGTGCAGGAGACCGAGGGGGCGCAGAGGTGCACACAGCAGGGGACGATCCGAACGGCTCCCCGCCGTCACCGCCTCTGATCTTGACTCTGGCGGTCAAATGACCGCAGGGAGAGGTTCTTTCGGGCAGAGGTGTCGCCCCGGTCGGAACCACCTCCACCGGGTTCCTCCCTCACTGGTTCACCCAGCGGTCTCCGTGGCTCAGCGGGAACTCCTCGGGGCGGCGCGTGACAGCGGTGACCGTGTGCCCCTCGGCGATCGCCTGCTCGGTGGCCTGCCGTCCGGTCGGTCCGTTCGCTCCGAATATGACGAGCTTCACTTGAGGTCCTCTCTTCTGCGGACGACTCTGTTGGTGGGTGGGCTGGAGAGTGCGCACGCTGTCGTCGTCCAGGCTGGTCTTGTCAACTAGGAGGAGCCCGGCGGCGACAAATGTGACACCCCGCACTCGGGTGAGACGCGGACCACACCTTCCGGTTTGCGGACACCTCCGAGCAGGCGGCGCATTCCGGGAGTCGGCACGCCACGGAGGCACGGCGTGTCCAACAGCTCGCTGTGAAACTGAGATTGAAGTAGCGGATCAGCTCGTCCTTGCCGATCGCCGGAAACGACCGCAGCGCCTCCAACTCCTCATCGGAGAACACCCGCGTGCCCAACGAGCCACCAGCTCCAGGCAACGGGACAGGTCAGGGGCTACTTCGTTGTTTTCCGGCGGGGCCCACCGAGGCGTCCCGAAACGGTCCCCGTCCGTGAAGATCGAATGTAGCGAGGCGACCAAGTCAATCGCTCCCGCGTACCGGTCTCGGCTATCCGGTGCGGGTCGACCAGTTCCGTGCCTGGAGTCTCTCCTGGTAGGGCTGGAGGAGGGCAGTGGCGCTGAACTCTCCCAGCAGCTTGAAGCCGGAGCTCAAGGGCCAAGATCGTGAGACAGAGTCCTGTGACCCACGAATGAGACAAGCCGACAAATCCCTGGTCACTGCACCGGAATGGGACACTCCGAATGGGAACCTACAGCCCAGTTGTAGGTTCGCATTTTGGGTGTCCCTTTCTCATTGACGGTGGCCCCTGTCCGACCCAAAGGACATATCAGTGAGACGAATTTCTGTCCCGTCGTGTCCCGTCTCAGCGAACCGCGGCTTGTCGCACTGGTCTGTGCGCGGATCTTGCGATGCAGGGCGCCGGAACGGGTTTAAGTGAGACGGTGTCCCGCTCTCTTGTCTCGGTGCAGGTGGCCTGTCTCACTTCCGCTGCGCGAGATGGTCGTGCCCATAATCGAGAAGGTGCGATGATCTCACTCCCCGCCTGTCAGTGGTGATCGCCATCATGGGGATGTGACCAACCCGAACCTGACCACCGGCAGTATCTGGCGGCTCCACCACGGCGGCCAGGAGATTGGCCAGCTGACCGTGACCGGCGCCGACATGCCCTGGACTCACGCCGAAGTCGAGACACTGCCTGGCTTTGAAGAGTTCCGCCCCCCTCTTCGCGGAGCAAGAGCGGGCTGTCGACGAGGAGGACTGGGAGCGGGCCGACGCCTGCTAACCCAGATCCGCAGTGCGCTCACCATGACGTTTCCCGACGGCAGTCCGGTCGCTGAGTTCATGCTGCACATCCACGACGACGGCACCGCCGGCGGGCGCTGGCACGACGAGCCCTTCGACGCGGTGAACCAGTGACGCGCTGGGTTCGTTGCTTCTGGGACGAGGAAGCCGTCTGGTTCAACTTCGAGCTGGACAACGATGGATACGTGATCCGGCAAGTCGAGTTGCAGGAGCCCGGAAGCAAGGCTTTGGCCGCTGCCTCGCTGGTCGAGTGGCAAGAAGCCCAAAGTGCCGGTCGGTTGGCTGAATACGAGAGTGTCTACGGTCTGACCGCGGAACCGCCTATTACTCCAGCCGTAGATCGTGATCTTCACGTCTGATTCGCGGCTTGTCGGTGGTAATGGCTGGCCTGGGCTCGAGCCTGGTGGCGGCGTCGCCAGGCGGACCAGCGGAGCCGGTGGGCCACGTCGCGCATGGGCCGGACGAATGCTGTGAACAGTCGCTGGATCTCGTTGCAGGTGAGCGGGATCAGCCCGTCCGGGGCGGGATGGCGGGCGTGTTCGTCGGCGCGGACGACGGCGAGGAAGGCGTGAGCGAGCATGGCCAGGGTGACCCAGCGGGACCATGAGGTGAAGCGCCGGACCTGGTGCTCGTCCAGTCCGGCCAGGCCCTTTCCGGCCTGGAAAGTCTCCTCCACCCGCCATCTCGACCCGGCGACGCGGACCATGGTGGTCAGGGGCACCGGGGCGGGCGACCAGCAGCGGTAATAGGCGAGTTCACCGGTGGTGCGGTTGCGGCGGATCAGCAGCCGGTGACAGCCGGGCCGGGGTTCGGCCAGGTCGATGACGGCCCAGTCGTAGAAGCGGTGGCCCTTGGCGCCGGCCCCGGCCGACAGCTTCTGCCAGGCTCGCTTCGGCACCCTCGCGGCCAGGGCGTCCGCGCGGAACTTCCCGGCGCCGGTGGTCACTTCGGCCGAACAGGCGACGGCGAGCACGTAGCCGACCCCGTGCTCTTCCAGCGCGGACCGCAGCTTAGGGTTGCCGCCGTAGACCTCGTCCGCCGCGACCCAACTCACGCGGTGCCCGGCGTCCAGAAACCGGCCGATCATGCGGGCGGCCAGCTCCGGTTTGGTAGCGAAGACGGTGTCGTCGGCCAGGCCCGCGGCCCGGCAGCGGTCCGGGTCGCACGTCCAGGAGCGTGGAATGTACAGCTCCCGGTCCACCGCCGCGTGCCCGCGGCGGCCTGCGTAGACGAGGTAGACGGCGACCTGCGCGTTTTCGATCCTCCCGGCGGTGCCGGTGTACTGGCGCTGGACACCAACGGTGTGCGTGCCCTTCTTCACGTCCCCGGTCTCGTCGACCACCAGCACCGCATCCTCGTGGCCGCCCAGCCGCTCCAGCACGTACTCACGCACGTCATCACGCACGCGGTCGGCATCCCACCTGGCCCGGCCGAGCAGGTGCTGCATGCCGTCCGGACTCGCCTCCCCAGCCCACTCGGCGATCGACCAGCAGTTCTTGCGTGGCAGGTCCGACAACAGCCCCAGCACCAAGCCCCGTACCCGGCGCCGGGGCTCCACCCGCGCGAACCGGCCCGCTATCTGGCCCATCAGGACCTCGAACGCCTCCTGCCAGCGGGCAGGGTCTAGGCTGTGACCTGCGGCCACCGTAAGATCGTTAGTCTTCACACACCGATGATCAGCGGTGGCCGCAGCCTTCCCGCAGCCGGTCGACCAGCAAGATCACGGCATACCGCTGGAGTACAGGTCGCGCTGATACCAGGTGCCTGGCTTACCGCCGATGTCGGCCGGGTCGGCCGGGCCAACTGGGACGAACCCGGCCTTGGTTAGCACCTTCTGGGACGCGACGTTGTCGCGCGAGGTGGCCGCCCGCAGCGTGCGCAGCCCGTGCCGCGCCGCCGCCAGCCCGCACAGCTCCAGGACGGTCGCGGTCGCCACGCCGCGGCTGGCGACGTGCTGCGCAACCCGGTAGCCGAGTACGGCAGTGCCGTCTTCGAAGTCGTACAGGTTGAACCGGCCCAGAACCGAGCCATCCTCGGCGACGAGCACGTAGAAGGCGCAGATGCCGGCCTCTTGCTCAGCCAGCAGGGCGCTGTGCCGGTCGGCGAACTGTTCGTAGAACTCGTCGCCGCGGTCGGAGACCGAGGCCGCGAAGTAGGCGCGGTTCGCCAGCTCGAAGGCCAGGACCGCCGGGGCATGGCCAGCATGCAGCCGTTTCAACTCAAGCACCGCCCGACTCTACCCAGATGGTGCGCTGAGGCCACCTGAGTTTCCGCCAGCGGCAGCCCCAAGAACAGGACACATAACGATCTACGGCAGGAGTACTATCTCTGAGTGGGAGGGGCACGACCCGCAGTGGTTGTCGGCCAATGAGTTCGAGATCGATTGGTCGACCGCCCGTCGGCAGCTTCAGGATTCTCAGCGGCGACATCCTTCCTGAACGCGTCTACTGCTACGGCCTCTGCCGATGAATCTGCCATCTTCAACGCGAAACCAGGCGTCAAGCGTCTCGCCATCCTGACAAGCCCCTGCCGAGGCAGCTTCGCCCTCGCCGTGATCAATGAGACGCGCCATCGGCACCGCCCGCGGGTCTTCCGCGACGCCTTGTCATTCCCCCAGTAAGTCGCGGTTCGCCCTGTCACCCCGCAGGTCAACGGCCCCGCCTCTGCAAGATCTAATGAGACGGGACACGTCGCATTCCAGTTGGCAGATTCGCGGTCTTTCGCCTTCGCCGTGGCCAGTTCGCATTGGATCTTGCTTCGATCAATGGGGTCTGAGTCCCGCTTAGCCCGGTTCGTCACATGGTGCCTGTCATGGTTGATTCGGCAGGAAGGACGGGGGGCGGCGATCCTCGCCTGTCATCGCTGGAGACAGTGAGCGGGTGGCCGCCTGCGATTCCTCGGCTCGGCGGAATCGGAGGGGGTTGCGTGTGGGAAGGCGAAGGAGGACCGTCCGGCTCCGGTCGGGTCGGTAGCCTGCCCGTGTGACGAAGAAGACCCTGATAGCAGGCGTGCTGCTGGCCGCCGTGTGCGCGGGAGCCGGCGCCGCCGCGTACGCCGCCTTCGCCGAGGACACGTCCGTCTCCGTGCACACAGAACCGGCGAGGAGCCGTGCGGACTACATCGAGATGTGGAAGGCGGACCTGGAGAAGTCCGGCAAGGAACTGCCAGCGGACGTGGACTCGATGACCACGCAGGAGATCCTCGACGCGTGGGGCACGGAGCTGGGGAAGCACGCTCAGCCAGGGTGACCCGGTCCGGGCCGTGGAAAGGCATGGTGGAGGGGCCCGCGCCGGCACGCGGGCCCCTCCACCATGCCGCGTGGGCTGATTCAGCTAGTTCAGATGGTTCAGCTGATGCCGTTGGCGGCGCTCATCGTGTTGGCTGCCTTCGAGTCGTGCTCGGAGGAGAACAGATCGTCGGAGTTGCGGTCGCCAGCGTCGTCGGTCACGTAGTGGCTGATGGCGCCGATGATGCGCGGGTCGCTGGTGTTCTTCCCCTCGATCATCGGGCCGCCGGAAGCACCCTTGCCCATGTCGCAGTCCATCGACATGCGGTCGTCCAAGGGGTTCCAGGGGCCGGCGTCCACGGTGTCGCCGTAGCAGTACATCATCCGCTCGGCATTGAGGTCGGTGCGGTTGTAGCCCTCGCCGGGGTATCCCGCGGCATAGACCTCGGGGTGGTCGGTGAGATTCTCGGTGAAGGTGTAGCCGAACGCGCCCACGTTGTCCTGGAGCTTGCCCCAGGTGGGGTGGTCGTTGAGGACCACGGCGGCGTAGTCGGCGTCCTCGAAGTCGGCGGAGCTCATCCACTCGTTGTTGACGACCTTCGACTTGATGGTCCAGGCCCCGTAGGGGCCGCTGCCGTCGCGGTAGCCGGGGATGAACTGCAGCATGTCGTTCCATCCGGCGTCGCCGGTGCCGTCGCCCATGTGGACGCAGTGCCCGGCGGTCCACAGCGTGTTCCGGTTATTGGAGACGATGACCGCGGCCGAGCAGGAGTGGCCGGAGCCGTCGGGCTCTCTGTAGAACAGGCGGCCCACGAGGGAGTACTGCGGTGCCGTGGTGTACGGGACCTCCTGCGAGACGGATATCTCGGAGGCCGCCGCGGCGGTGGTGGCGAACGTGCTGTTCACCGGCTTGGCCGAGGGAGCCGAGGCGTGGGCCGAGTCCACGGCCGGTGCGGTGTCCTCGGCCGCGTCGTCCGCGGTGGCCGAGGGCCGCTTCTTCAGCCCCGGCATGTCCGCCGGGTTGGCCGCGGCGGCCCGCACGCGCTCCGGGGGTGCAGTAGGCGCGGATCTCCCGGTCGGTCTTCTCCTCGACGGAAACGGTGACGCCCGCCGAGACGTCCTGGTCGGCCCTGGGCGCAGCCTGGGCCGTGAGGGGGTGAGGGAGAACGCTGCCGTGGCGGCGGCGAGGGGGACAACGGAGTGGCGAAGACGCACAAGTGCCTCGTTTCAGAAGATCGATGATCTTGAGGCTGTATGCAATCATCTAGTCGTGGTCATGACATGAGTGTGCTGTGAATGCCCTGTGGCGAGAGGGGGCGGCTGCGGGAGGCGGGTCGGCGTCGGCCGAGAGGGACATCGATGTTGCCCCGGCTGGCGTTCGAGTACGGGCAGACCTTCGTGCGGCGCTCGGCTGACGTCGTCCAGGTCTTCGCCAACCCCGCCGCTCTGGAACGGCTTGCCGCCGCCGTTCTGTCCGAACTACATGACAAATGGCAGGTCTTCGAACGCCGCTACCTCTCCGAAGCCTCCATGGCCGAGGCCGCCCCTGCCCGGTGCGCGACCAGTGCACCCGCTGGAAGACCGGCGGCCGGACCCTCTCCCTGCAACCCCGCGAGCTGCAAGAAGTCCTCGACCATGCCCGCCTCCAGCAGTCCGACGAGCAGTGGCGAGCCAAGTACGGAAGCCGCGCGGGCGTCGAGGGAACCATCCACCAGGCCGTCGCGGTCACCGGGATAAGACGTGCCCGCTACCTCGGCCTCCAGAAGACCCACCTGGAGCACGTCCTCTCCGCCGTTGCGCTCAACCTCATCCGCCTCGATGCCTGGTGGAACGGCCACCCCCTCGACCGCACCCGCGTCAGCCACCTCGCCCGCCTCGGCCTCTCCCTCGCCGCGTGACCGAATAAGCCAGCAGGATCGGTGACACGGTTCTTACCAGCACCCCATCTTCGCGCCGCTGGACCGCTTCAGTCCCCGCCCGAAGAGCCCTACGCGCTCACGGTCGCGATTGCTTCGCAGGTGGTCGCAGACCCAGGGATCTACGCCGTGGCCTCCCGAAGTAGCCGTTCTCACCGAACTCGTGAGCTCTGCGCGGGTGTCCGCAGACGACCTGTGCTGTGGCCGGGCAGGCGGTCGGGGCCATGCCGGGCAGGCACGGACGGTGCCGGGCGCCCAGCCGCCCGCAGCGCACTCGGCTGCGGTCTCGCCGCGCAACACACTAGAGGTGCGCTTTGGGCTACGGACTGGGAAGCGTGTCTGGACACGCGTGGGGCGTGTCTCTGGACGGGGGCGTTCCCGTCCGATGACTACCGGCGCGGCAGCGCGGTGGTGAGTTCGGCGCCCCGGACGAGTTCAGTCATCTCTTCGAGGTCGGGGGTCATGTAGCGGTCGTTGTGGAGGGGTTCGATGTGTCCGCGGACGGTGTCGTGCAGGTCCTTCACGGCGGCTCCCAGGGGGAGGTCTGTCATCTTGTCCTGGATGAGGTCGATGCCTTGGGCGGACATGAGGGTGAGGACGGCCTGGATGGTCTCCAGACGGTCGAGGTTTTCGTGGAGGTTGCGGACGGAGCCCATCGCCATGGTGTTGTGGTCTTCCTGGCCGTCCTTTGCGGGTCGGGAGAGCGTGCCGGAGGGAAGAGCGCGGGCCTGCATCTCGGGGACGAGGGCGGTGGCGACGGTCTGGACTTGGACCATGCCGGAGTTCAGGCCGGGCGTTCCGCCGGCGAGGTTGGCGGGCAGGCCGTAGCTCCACTTGGGGGAGAGCAGGCGGGCGGAGAGCTCTTGGGTGTGGACGCCGAGGTCGACGATCTGGGCGTTGAGGGTGTCGGCGGCGTGGCCGAGGAGGGCTCCGTCCCAGTTGCCGCCCATGACGAATTCGTAGCCTCTGCCGGCGTCGCGTTCGAAGATCAGGGGATTGGAGGTGGAGGCGTTGGCTTCGCGTTCCATGTGCTGGCGGCCCTCGGCGATGGTCTTGCGCAGTGTCCCGTAGATGTGGGGTGCGGCGCGCAGGGAGACCGCGTCTTGGATGCGCGGGTGGTCTTCGCCGAGGCGTTTGCGTCCCTCGTCGGTGGTCCACTTGCTGCCCTGCAGCAGGTGGCGGAGCCGTTCGGCGACCTTTTCCTCTTCGGGGATGCGGCGTTCGGCGTGGGTGCGTGGGTCCAGGGTGTTGATTTCGGCGCGGGTGGCGTCCATGAACATCGCCAGGACGCCTTCGGCCAGGTCGGCGGCTTTGGTGGCGCGATGGAGGGAGTCGATGTAGGAGGCCAGGACCACAGTGCTGCCGCTGATGATGGGCAGTGCCTCACCTTGCTCCAGCTCGAAGGTCTGCTCCAGCCCGGCGCGGGGCAGGATGTCCGAGGCGGGGGCCTGTTCACCTTGGTAGCGGGCGGGGGCTCGGTTGCCGGTGAGGACCATGCCGAGCGCGGCCATGGGCTGCAGGTCGCCCGAGCCAAGCGAGCCGACTTGCGGTATGACCGGCGTGACACCGGTGTTGACGAGGGAGTTCATCCGGTCGACGAGCTCCGGGCGGACCGCCATGTGTCCGCGGGCCATCTGGTTGGCGCGCAGCACCATGACCAGGCGGGTGACCCGCTCGGGCAGTGGTTGGCCGACGCCGGCGGCATGGGAGCGCAGGATGCGTTTTTGGAATTCCTTCTGCTGCTGGCTGTTGAGCTGCTTGTCCTTGAGTGGGCCGAGGGCCTGGTTCCACCCGTACACGCGTGTACCGCTTGCCAGTTCGTTGATCGCGCCGTCGCGGAATCGCTGCATGCGTTTGCGGCTGTCCTCGGAAAGTTTGACCGTCAGCGATTTGGCATCTAGGACGTCGAACATCTCCTGGGCGGTCAGCGAATCGCCATCCAAAGTCAGGTGGAGGCCCTGCTCGGGCGTGGGGGTGGGTCCGGGCCCACCCGCGGATGCCCCCGGGGCAGGGATCAGCAACGCCAGGACAGTGCCCGCAGCGACGAAGAGACGCCTCGTCGAAGAACGCGACACGGCAGGACTGTGTCGGAGCGGTATGTGTGCTGGCGTATCCGTCGTCGCAGGCGACATGGCGAGGTGCCCTTCTGGGAAGCGAGGAGCGGAGGCGGCCGGGCCATCCCGGGAAGGAGAGGCCAGCCGACCCAATAGAGGGACACTAAGCTCCTTGCAGCTCAGGAGCCTGCTCTGAGTAGTGCGGGGTAGCCTGTTCGGGTTATTTGACGGCGAGGGGCCCGTCAGACACGCGGCCGTGGTCTGCAGCGCCGCCGTCCCGTACGGACGCTTCAGCAGCACCCGCCACGGCTCCCGAACGGCATCGGCACCCGCGGGCTGATCGACTCCCTCACCCACGTCGACGGGGAACTGACCGGCAGGCAGCAGCCTCGCCCCACGTCCGGTCCAGCGACCAGGACCTCCGCAACCTCCTGGCCAAACGAGCCGGAACCCTCCATCGACCCCGGCAAAGCCCTGTGTCTGACGTTGGTCGGCACCCCGAACGCCACCAAACCCCTGGACAGTGGCACCCACGGGCCGTCCGAGGTACAGCTCCAGGGGCGCTCGTGTGTCTCGCTCTTCTACTGTCGACAGCCTCCAACCAGGCAGCTGGACCCGCCATCCTGCGCGTTCGCAGACGGCCGGCCGTCCAGAGACATGGCGCGTTGGACCTCAAGGGACAAGATCGTGAGACGAAGGTGCTGTGTCCCGCGAATGAGACAGTCGGGGAAGCCCAGGCCATTGCAGCGGAGTGGGGCATTCCGAATGCGGGCCTACAGCGGCCTTGTAGGTTCGCAATTCGGATGTCCCTTTCTCATTGCAGGTGGCCCGTGTCTGGCCCATGGGGCACCCATGTGAGACGAACGATGGCGTCTTGTCGCGTTGAAGCAGTCGGATTCTCAGTGGTTCTCGTTCGTGCTGGCCGATTGCCATCGCGTCGCGCTGAGCGGGGAACCCGAGCGACAGTTGGTTCTTCTGGGTCCGCTCGCGCCGAGCAGGGGAACGCCGTGCCCTCAGGCGCGGGGGTGTGACGCCACTGCCCGAGACCCGCGGACTGCGCACCAGGTCGGCCCGACTTGCCCGATGTGCTCTGGGCTCGCGAGGCCCATGCGCATCAGAGGGCACAGGCAGCTCATGGCTCGTTCAACTCGCCTATGGCTAGCGAGTTTTGTGTATCCAGGTTCTCTGGTCCGGCCGGGTAGCGACTGCGTATCCCGCGTCTCGGATTTCATCAGATGGTGTGGTTCATCTGCGGTTTAGCCGTTTCGCTGATCTTGTTCCGCTGATGATCGAGGAGTGCCCGGTTGCCGGCTTGGGGGAACGTGCTCGTGGTCTCCGGCGTGCCTGGCCGCATGCACTGTCCGACCAAGAGAAGTGGTTCATCGTGCATTTGACTCCGCATGAGCGGGAGCGCCTGCTGATCCATGTCGCGGCCGACGTTGCGCAAAGGCGCCGCGAGCGCGGGCTGCGCCTCAACTACCCGGAAGTGATGGCCCTGCTGACGGTGCACGTCTTTGAGGCAGCGCGCGATGGCAAGACGGTCAGCGACATCATGGACTCGGGTCGGCAGTTGTTCACCCGTGATGAGGTGATGGACGGCGTCCCGGAGATGATCAAGAACGTCCAGGTGGAGGCCACCTTCCCGGACGGCACCAAGTTGGTCACCATCCACGACCCCATTCCGGAGGGCGCAGAGGAGAGCGAGGTCTACCCGGGCAAGGTTGAGCACCCGCAGCCGCCCCGCAAGCCAGGCTCCCCGGTCGACTGCGATGACAGCGGCGACTCGCCTGTGTGCTGCGACGAGGACGACGACACGGTCTCCCGGTACGAAGCGATCTACTTCAATGTGCACCTCGACGGGGACCAGCAGGGCGTCAGTCTGCAGAGGGACGCCACCGCCTTGCCGGGGCCGGGAAGGACGAAGATCAAGGTGAAGAACGAGTCGGACCGTCCCGTTCAGGTTGCCTCCCACTATCACTTCGCCGAGGTCAACCCGGGGCTCAAGGTCGTCAGCATCGAGGTCCCTGCCGGTCAGACAGTCCCGGATGACCGCAGTCTGTGGAACTGCGATGCGGCGAAGGGCAGACGGCTCAACATCGCCGCGGGCACGGCCGTGCGCTTCGAGCCGGGCGACGAGTGCTGTGTGGAGCTGGTGCAGATCCAGGGTGATGTCACGGCCGGCGGCAGCAACACCAGCGACCTGACCAAGATCCAGGGACTGCGCGAAGGGATCGTCCGATGAGTAACCCGCAGGGACAAGCCCCCGGCCGGGCGCCGAAGCCGGTGAAGGGCCGGCCGAAGCCGAGCAATGAGCTGACGCGGGCGGATTACACCGCGTTGTACGGGCCGACCACGCGGGACCGGGTCCGGCTCGCCGACACCGACCTCACGCTGGAGATCGAGGCTGACTGGAGTGGCGGCCCTTCGTACAGCGGCAATGAGATGGTCTTCGGCGGCGGCAAGGTGATCCGCGAGTCGATGGGAATGTCGCACCTCGCCAGGGACGGGAAGGACGGCAAGGGCAAGGCCACGGACCACAGGCCCGTGGACACCGTCATCACGGGCGCGCTGATCCTCGACTGGTGGGGCGTGGTCAAGGCCGACATCGGCATCCGCGATGGCAGGATCGCGGCCATCGGCAAGGCGTACAACCCCGAGACGATGGACAAGATCACGAGCTTCGAGATGCCGGATCGTGGGCCCACGAAGCAAGCCCCGCCGGTGACGCCGACAAACTTCGTCATCGGGCCGAGCACCGAGGTCGTCTCCGGCAATGGGCGGATCCTCACCGCGGGTGGTGTGGACACCCATGTTCACTTCATCTGCCCCGGGGAGATCCACGAGGCTCTGGCTTCGGGTGTGACCACCTTGATCGGTGGCGGCACGGGACCGGCCGAGGGCAGTACCGCCACCACCGTGACCCCGGGCGCGTGGCACATCAGGCGGGTCTTCGAGGCGTTGGATGAGTTCCCGGTCAACATCGGTCTGCTCGGCAAGGGCAGCACGATGAACGAGCACGAGCTCAACGCGCAGGTGGACGCCGGTGTCTGCGGGTTCAAGATTCACGAGGACTGGGGCGCCACGCCCGCGGTGATCGACCGGGCCCTGGATGTCTGTGAAGAGCGCGGTGTCCAGCTCGCTCTGCACGCCGATTCACTGAACGAGTCGGGGTTCCTGGAGAGCACGCGGGCGGCCTTCACCGGCGACGGCAGGGACGCCGGGGGCAAGTTCACGCAGAAGAAGGCACGCTCCATCCACATCTTCCATGTCGAGGGGGCCGGCGGCGGTCACGCGCCGGACATGATCGAGCTGGTCAAGGAGCCGAACGTGCTGCCGGCCTCGACCAACCCGACGCGTCCTTTGACGGTCAACACCGTCAAGGAGCACGTCGACATGATGATCGTGTGCCATCACCTCAACCCGGAGATTCCGGCGGACATGGCCTTCGCCGACTCCCGGATCCGGCCGTCCACCATGGCCGCGGAGGACCTCCTCCACGACATGGGCGCCATCTCCATGATGTCCTCCGACGCCCAGGCGATGGGCCGCATCGGCGAGATGATCATGCGTACCTGGCAGACCGCGCACGTCATGAAGTGCCGCTACGGGCCGCTGAAGGAGGACCTCGAAGCCGCGAAGGTCCGCAGGATCGCCGACGACACCAACCACTCCTTCAACGACCAGCAGCTGCAGCCGAACGACAACTTCCGGGCGCGCCGGTACGTCGCCAAGTACACGATCAACCCGGCGATCACGCATGGCATCGACGGCCACGTCGGCTCCGTGCAGATGGGGAAGCTCGCCGACCTGGTGCTGTGGGAGCCGAAGTTCTTCGGCGTCAAGCCACACATGCTTCTCAAGGGCGGCCAGCTCGCGTACGCGCAGGTCGGCGACGCCAACGCGTCGATCCCAACGCCGCAGCCCTACCAGCCGCGCCCGGTCTGGGGCTCCACCGGGCGCTCCCCGGGACACAACTCGGTGAACTTCGTGGCTCCGGGCGTGGCCGGCAACCTGAACGGAGACGGCACCAGCAGTCATCCGGGTCTCGGTCTCGACAAGGACTTCGTGGACATCACCAGCACCCGGCACGTCACGAAGGCCGACATGAAACTGAACGATACCGTGCCCGACAGCCTCGAAGTCGACCACAACAGCTTCGAGGTCACCATCGGCGGTGCGACCACGACCGACACCCGCACCGAACTCAATGGTGCGACCGTGCCGCGCTCCTACGTCACCGAAGTACCCCTGGCACAGCGGTACTTCCTCTTCTAAAACCGCCACCTGCCCGGCCGTCTAAGCAACAGCACCGCGGCCCGGCCCCGGGGCGGGTACGCCATGCCCGCCCGTGCTCGGCACCTCTTCCGACCCTGCGAAAGGCAGCCGCTCACCGATGAGCCGTGCAGCCCTGCTCCTGCTGGCCGACGGCCGCTTCCCCGCCGGGGGCCACGCCCACTCCGGCGGCGTCGAAGCCGCCATCGCCCACCAAGCCGTACACGACACCGACAGCCTTCAGGCATTCTGCCGCGGCCGTCTGCACACCACCGGCCTGACCACGGCCGGCCTGGCCGCCGCAGCCGCCGCCGGAGTCGACCCGCTGCTGTTGGACGACGCCGCCGACGCACGCACCCCCGCCCCCGCGCTGCGCGCAGTCGCCCGTCGGCTCGGCCGGCAGATGATGCGCGCGGCCCGTGCCACCTTTCCGTCCGAGGACCTGGAACGGCTGGCGGCCGAACGTCCCCAGGGTGCCCACCAGCCGCTCGTGCTGGGCCTCGCTGCCCGGGCCGCCGGGCTTACCCCGCTGGACGCCGCCCATGCCGCCGCGTACGAGAGCGCCGGCGGCCCGGCCACCGCGGCAGTGCGCCTGCTGAGCCTCGACCCGCTCGACGCCTCGGGGCTGCTGGCCCGCCTCAGCTCCGACATCGACGCCGTCGCCGAAGCTGCCGCCCAGGCCGCTGACCGCGTCGCAGTCGAGGGTATCGACGCCCTGCCGTCGGCGTCCTCGCCGCTGCTGGACATCACCGGTGAACAGCACGCCGCGTGGACCGTCCGGCTCTTCGCCTCCTGACACCTTCCCCTGCCTACCTGGAGTTCTTCGTGCACCTCGACCACCCCGTGACCATGCCGCAGCGCCACACCCACAGCGCCGAGCCGCTCAGCGCCGACGGCAGCCGCCGAGCCCTCCGTGTCGGCCTGGGCGGGCCCGTCGGCTCCGGCAAAACGGCCAGCGTGGCCGCGCTCTGCCGCACCCTGCGCGAGAGCTGGTCCATCGCCGTCGTCACCAACGACATCTACACCCGCGAGGACGCCGAGTACCTGCTGCGCGAGGCCGTGCTGCCGCCCGAGCGGATCACCGCGGTGGAGACCGGCGCCTGCCCGCACACCGCGATCCGCGACGACATCTCAGCCAACCTGGAAGCCGTCGAACACCTGGAGGAGACCCTCCACCCCCTCGACCTCGTGCTCGTCGAGTCCGGTGGCGACAACCTCACCGCAACCTTCTCCAAGGGTCTCGTCGACGTGCAGATCTTCGTCATCGACGTCTCCAGCGGCGACGACATCCCCCGCAAGGGCGGCCCCGGCATCACCACCGCCGACCTCCTCCTCGTCAACAAAACCGACCTCGCCCCGCATGTCGGCGCCGACCTCGCCACCATGGCCGCCGACGCCAAACGGCAACGCGGCGACCTTCCCGTCATCTTCACCAGCCTCACCCGCGATGACGGCATCCGCGAGGTTGCCGACTGGATCACCGCCCACCTCACCGAGTGGCACACCAAGGCAGCCGTATGAGCCCCGCCGCACAACTCGCCACGGACCAGGCAGCGTTGACCGGAACCCTCTCCGGCACCGACGCGCCCACCGGGCACCCGCACGGAGTGCGGGCAACAGCCCGCATCCACGCCACATACAACGGACGCGCCACCACCCTTCCGCAGCTACGCAGTGACGGCCCGTTCCACCTCCGACGCATGCGCACCGACAAGAACACCGCCAAGGTCGGGATCATCGGCGCGATGAGCGCCCCCCTCGGCGGCGATCGGCTCACCATCGACGTCACCGCCGGGAACCGGTCCGCACTGGAGGTCAAGACGGCCGCCGCCACACTCGCCCTGCGCGGCCCCACCACCGCCCCGGCCACCTACGACGTACGGCTCACCGCCGGTGAACACACCAGGCTGCGCTGGCTGCCCCAGCCGCTGATCAGCGCCGCCGGCAGCAACCTCCGACAGACCTACACCGTCGAACTTGCCGCAACCTCCCGGCTGTTACTGCGAGAGGAACAGCTCCTGGGCCGAGCCAACGAGGAACCGGGCCACCTCGTCAGCCGACTCCTGATCCACCGCGCCGGAAAACCACTGCTCGACCAGCAGACGGCATACGGGGCCCCAGAGCCCGGCTGGGACGGCCCAGCCGTCCTGCACGGACACCGCGCCGTCGGCCAACTCCTGCTCGTCAACCCGGAGATGGACACTCCCCGAGACCCCGTCCTTCTCCGCCAGGGCTCCCGGGACGGGTGCGCCGTCCTCACACCGCTGGCCAACGGCCCGGCACTGCTCGCCACCGCCGTCGCACCAACCTCCTCGGCCCTACGGGAACTACTCGACGAGGCCCTCGCACACGCCCTCCAAAAGTAGCGCGGACGGCCCTGCCGCCCCTCGGCAGACGACGGGGCCCCTCGTCCTCACCGCAGCCACAACCTTCCGCATGGTGCGCCGGGCCAGCGTAAAGGGACAAGATCGTGAGACAGAAATGCCGTGTCCCTCGAATGAGACGGTGAGTGAAGCCCAGGTCACCACGTCGGAACAGGACATTCCGATTGCGGGCCTACACCAGCGCGAACGAGGCTCTGAAGGACTTCCCACTCACCCCGGTTCCTCTTCAGTGGCTGCATGTCACGCTCGACCAGATCACTGACTGCCATGCGGCTCTCATCCCCCAGCTTGAACGCGACGAGTTGGTCGGCGAACTCACCAAGCAGCTTGCAGACTTCGCGCCCTTCGAGGTTCAGGTCGGGTCTCTGACATATCACTCGGAAGTCGCTGCTTAGTCAGCGTGTCGCATTCTCCTGACCACTCTCTCGTGGAGCTCACCGCAGTCTGTTGCAGCAGGTCATGTTGGATATCTAGGGTCCGACGCCATGCACCTGATCAACTTCTCCGCGAGAGGCCAGGAGTCCTGGGGCCTTGATCGACAGCCGCTGATCCGCGACCGGATGCCCGTCCTCGTCGATGACGACCTCCGTTTCGAGGACGCTCCGGGCGTGCTGCGGCCGGCGGCGGTCGCGAATCGGTGGCTGAGGGAGCTGCCTCTCGACGGTGCGCCGGCGGAACGGACTTGGCGAAACCATGCGAACACGCTGTGCGAGTGGATGTCCTTTGTGCAGGACCGAGGGGTTCATCCGCTGGGCGAGCGGCGGGAGCTGCGTGCCGCGCTCAGTATGTATGCGGAGTACCGCTTCGCCGGTCCGTTGAAGAAGCGGTGGGACGGCACTACCTGGAACCTCCATGTCGGTCATCTGTCCGCCTTCTACAGGTGGGCCCGGGCCGAGGGGTTTGCGCAGGGGGTCCCGTTCACGTACCGGATGGGCAAGCGCATCGCCGACGGCGTGTTGGTGGACGTCGAGCGGAACCTCGCGCGGGTGCGTGGCCCGCGGCCTCACACGTCGATCAAGTACATGGAGCGGGACTTCTGCGGCCTGTTCGTCCGTGCCCTGGCGGGCCTTGAGCCCGACGGTTGTCCGGACCGGGTCTTCCGGGGTCGTGAGGGAGCACGGAATGCCGCGATGGGTGAGTTCGTCTTGTCCAGCGGTCCCCGACGGCAAGAGTTCACGCATCTGACGATCTACGAGGTGCCGCCGATGCCGCGGCGGCGTTCGTCGCTGCCGGTGCTGTTCCCGCTGGGCAGGGCGCTGACGAAGGGCAAGAAGGACCGAGCGACCTGGGTCGCGTACGACGCGCTGGCCCGCATGCACCGGTACATCGATCTGGACCGGGCCGCGTCGGCGGAGGGGTTCGTGTGGCGTCCGCCATGGCGGTTGGGTGAGCCGCTTCTCGTGGAAGCCCCGGACTGGGAGGGTGCCACGGTCAACGGTGTACGGCGCTCATGGCGGAAGCTGACGCTGCGCGAGCGGTTGTGCCTGGTCACACCGGAGGGTCAGTCGCCGCTGGTGGGGTTGCAGTCCACGGGCAAGCCGTTCGTCGACTGGGCGACGGTCTTCCGCCGTACGGCGGTGCGGATCCGGGAGCGGTTCGAGCCCCGGTTTCCCACGGTCTCCCCGCACCGGCTGAGGCACAGCTTCGCCATGGCCACGTTGGAGCGGCTGATCACCGGCTACTACCAGCGGGCGGCGGAGCTGGTCCTGACGGCCGGCGAGGACGCCGCGCTCGCGCTGTATCTGACCAGGCACGAACCGATGCTGGTGCTGCGGGACTTGCTGGGGCACTCCAGCGTGCTCTCCACGGAAGTTTATGTCGCGCGCCTGGACGTGACCCGGATCTACCGCGAGGCGTACCGGGAGACGGCGGAACGCCTGGGGCTCGATGTGCCGCGGGCGGCGGCCGACGAGGTGGAGTCCGAGTTCGACGGGGACGAGGTGGGAGCCTGATGCCCGCCGTCGTGATCGAGGAGCCCCTGGCGGTCCGGTTCGTACTGCGCAACGGCAGCACGTGGACGGCCCGTCTTGCCGGGCTGCCGAACCCGCAGCTCGCCCGGGACCTCGCAGTGGGCCTGGCCGGATGCGCCCATCCGCACGGCGGTATCGGAGCGGAGAACACGGCCCAGAAGTACGCCGTCTCGGTGCGGCAGATGGTCAAGAAGCTGGCGACGATGGGCTTCGCCGAATCGGCGGGGGATCTCACGAAGGCGCTGCTGCTGCGCTACTGGATGGCAGGGACACACGAGCGCGAGTGCGACACCCGGATCGTGCTGAAGGCCCTGGACGACGAGAACAGGTGCCTGCGACCAGAGGTGAGGGCGCTGCTGGAGGGGCACGCGATCCTGCCGCACCCCCCGGTTGGGTCGTACGAGGCGTACACCGACGACGAGTGGGAGCGGATGCACTCCGCCTGCCGGACGGTCGTCGAGGAGAGCCGCCATCGGCAGCGGGAGATACTGAAGGCGGCAGAGGCGGGACAGGATCCGCGTGCGAGCCGGCGGCACAGCGAGGCCGACATCGCCCACCTCCTGCTGCGTGACGGCCCGATGTCCGGGCTGGCCTATGTGGAGTACATCAAGGGCTACGTGCGCAGGCGTCCCGACGGTCCCGCCGGGTCGTACGCCGCACTGCGGTGGGTACGGGAGGCACTGTTCCCGACTCCACGGGTGCAGACGGCGTACCGGCTGCTGTTCGGCATGTACAGCGGTCTCGTCCCGGACGGCATTGCGGACCTGGAGCTGGGGGACATCGAGTGGGCCGGCGATTCGACGGTCCTGCTGAGCTACTACAAGGGCCGCAGCGGGCCGGAGGGCGCTACGCCTCCCCGCGAGGCGGTCCGGCTGCTTCAGCGGTGGCTGACCCACGCCGAGCCGCTGCGGAGGTTCGCGCCCGAGGAGTTGCGCCAGGCTCTGTGGATCGCCTGCGAGCCGCACGGCGTCAACGGTGTGCTCGGGCTGCAGAAGAACAACAAGCCGCAACGTGACCTCATCCGGCACCTGAACCTGCTCGACGACTGGGGTGCACGGCTGGAGGTGAACCGCAGCCGGATCCGCACCACCTACGAGGAGCGGTTGGCGCGGCGGGGGTGGACCGGCCGGACGACGATCGACCCCAATCACACCTCCCGTACCGAGGGCGACCACTATGTGACGCCGACAACGCCCGCGCAGCTGGAGGCTGTTGAGTCGATCATCGAGGACGGGCAGGCGGACGTGCTGCGCAAGGCCCTCCCACCGGTCGTGCTGTCCAGCGAGACGGCTGCCAAGGCCGCTCGTGCCTTTCCCGAGGCGGTCAGGCGCCTAGAGCTGGACGAGGGGGCACTGGCCGAGCTGCTCGGCGGGGAACGGGATGTGTTCACCGCCGCGTGCGCGGACCAGCTCGCCGGGCTGCACGGCCCGAAGGGCAAGCCGTGCCCGGCCAGGCCCTGGGTGTGTCTGCTGTGCCCGCTGGCTCTGTTCCTGCCCCGGCACTCGGCGAACCTGCTGCGGCTGAAGGCGTTCTTCGCCCGGCAGTTCCGGCAAATGCCTATCGAGCAGTTCCTGCGCAGCTTCGGCCCGTACGCCGACCGCCTGGACAACGAGATCCTGCCCAAGCTCGCCGAGTTGTCGCAGACCGCGGTGGATCGCGCCCGCCTGGAGGTGGCCGACGACGACACCGAA
Source organism: Streptomyces sp. DG2A-72 (assembly GCF_030499575.1). Classification (NCBI taxonomy): domain Bacteria; kingdom Bacillati; phylum Actinomycetota; class Actinomycetes; order Kitasatosporales; family Streptomycetaceae; genus Streptomyces; species Streptomyces sp. DG2A-72. The sequence goes on along the minus strand of NZ_JASTLC010000001.1, from coordinate 9,976,452 downwards.
CTGCCTTTGCGCCCCGAGGAGATCAGCGCATGATGCCCCGCCCGATCACCGCTACCGCACCGCACCGCGCCGGGCACGCTCCGCCTTCGCCGGAGCCGACGTGTGCGACGTCGCCAGCCTGCGCCTTGCCGCCGGTGCGCGCCGGGTCGTCTTCGACCAGGACCGGTGGCGCATGGACCTGGCCGACGCCCACCGGCAGATCGCACCGTACGAGCTGGACTGGGACTTCACCCCGATCCTCAACCCCGCGTGGCGGGTGGTTGCCAAGGAGATCCTCCTGGCTCTCCTGGCGCCCCAACACGAGGCGGTCGTCGAGTGCCCGCACGCCCCGCGCACCACGCGCAGCCCGCGCACCTGCTATCGCTATCTCGTCTACCTCACCTTGTGGTTCAACTACCTCACCAGCTGCGGGATCCACCGCCTGGCCGAGGCCACACAGGAGATGTGCGCGCGGCATCTGGAGGAGCAGTCCTGGTCCGCCCCGTTGCGGGGCCTGCCGCGCTGGCGCCTTGACCCGGAGTCCGTGACCATCGTGGTGCGGACGGTGCAGGTGATCGCTCTGTACGCCGAGTTGCTGTCCACCGACGCCTACCGGGCAGGGTTCGTCCCGTGGGATGGGCGTCCTGCTGCGGCGGTGACCGGCGTGAAGGCGCGCGGCGAGAACGCCGTGCAGCCGGTGCCGGATGAGCTGCTGCAGCCGCTTCTGGCGACGTGCCTGTACCTGGTCGAGGTGGTGGGCCCACACGTCGCCGATGTGGTGGAGGACCGGCGCGCGCATGAGGAGATGCGGGCGAAGGGACCGGTGGCACGCATCGCCGATGTCCCGCGGCTCAAGGCGCTGTGCGAGGAGTTCCGCGAGCGGGCCGAACCGCTGCCGAAGATCTCCGCCAACCAGATCGCCCGGTACACGCACCTGCACGGTGATCCGCTGCGCCCGCTGGCCTGGCGCCACCTGGTGAGCCTCGCGGGCTTCCGGAAGATCGCTGATACGGCCAAGCCGCACCTGGCCCCCGTCCTCGTGGAGGTGGCCAAGGACATGGGCTTCGCCGGCCCCTGGGCGCGCAACGCACCGAGCATCCCCCGCTACGGTGACAACGAGCCGGTCCCGTGGACCGCGCCGCTGGCCGCCGACGACCTGCGCACCGCCGTGGGGAACATGCTGACCGCCTGCGCCGTGGTGACCTCGGCGCTCTCCGGGATGCGGTCCTCCGAGCTGCTTGAGCTGGAAGTGGGGTGCCGCACCACCGTACGGACCGTGGCCGGCGGGCGGCGTTTCCGCCTGTCCGGCAAGGTCGTCAAAAACCAGCGGTTCGGCGGCGTCCCGGACGAGTGAGTGGTCATCGAGCACGTCGACCGCGCCGTCGCCCTGGCCGAACGGCTCGTCGGCCGCCCCCGCGGCGAGGCGCTGTTCGGCAACGTCGAGTTCACCGTGCGGGTGCGCACCCTGCGGGCCTGGCTGGAGCGCACCGGTCTGCGCGCGCACTGGGGGCTGCCCGTGATCCCGAGCGGGCCGTGTGGGTCCCGCATGCTGCGGCGCACGCTGGCCCTGTCGATCGCCAAGCGGCCCGGCGGACTCCTCGCGGCCAAGGTGGCTCTGAAACACATCAGCGTGGCCACAACAGAGGGGTATGCCGCGCGCCCTGGCGGCTCGCAGCGCCTCTTCCACGCGGAGGTCGAGGCCACGGAGGAAGAGGAGCATCTGGGATTGACCGTGAAGGCATTCCGCGACGCCCAGGCCGGGATCATGCCCGCCGGGCCCGGCGCCCGCGGCCTCATCGATGCCTTCACGCACATCGACACCGCGCTGAGGGACGCCGCCCGCACTGATCCGAAGATCCTCCACGACGACCGGCACCTGGAGAACCTGCTGCGCAAGCTCGCGGGGACCCTCCACGTCGGAGCGGCGAACTTCTGCTGGTTTAGGGACCCGGCCAAGGCCCTGTGCCTGCGGCTGGCCGGAACCCCGGACGCGAAGAAGCCGCTGGTGGGGATGTGCGACTCGGCCCGCTGCCCGCAAGCCACCCACCACCCCTGTCACCGCCCCGTCTGGGCCGGACACGCCCAGAGCATCGACGCCTTCCTCGCCAGCCCCCGCATCGCCAAGGGCGAGAAGCAGCGACTCGATCCCGAACGCGAGCGCGCCCTGAGGGTCGTCGCCGCGATCGACGCCGCCGGCGCACCTGATGGGAGGGGCTGACCGTGGCCCGGCTCACCGAAACGGACAAGGCCCGCAACGAGGCTGCGATCCGCGTGGCCATGGACCGCATCCTGGCCGGCAACCTCCCTCCCGGCGGCAGAGCCGACCTGAAAACCCTTGCCGCCACAGCCGGCGTCACCCGCACCGGCTTCTACCCGAAGAACAACCGCGACGGCACCCTCAGGCCCGGGCCCTACCAGCACCTCGCCGAAGAGTTCACACGACGACTTGGGGAACTCCGGGCCGCCGGAGAGATAGCCGACTCTCGGGATGCCCAGGTCGACCGGCTCAAACAGCAGGTCGACGAGCTGAAGAAGCGGATCGCCGCCCGAGATGAGCAACTGGCCGAGCTGACCGAGTTCAAGACCATGGCGATCTCCCGGCTGGCCGCCCAGCACGACGAGATCGAGCGTCTGCGCACCCAGGTCGCCGAGGGCTCGTCCCTGCGTGCCGTACCGAAGGCACACGACAGCCCCTGATGCCGACGTCCGGATCTACGCCCTCATCCTGTCTGCTTAGGCAGAATGCCCCACAGGTAGCAACAGGCGGAGCACCGATCGCACGCATCCCCAACGACGCGGAAAGGACGGGAAGTTGAGCTGGCCGAAGGCCATGAACGCGCTCCGGCACCACAGGCCGGGCAGCATCGGGGAACCCGTCAGGGCGACCCGGTGAACTCACCGCTCCGGCCGGAACAGCTACGCGGCCTGATCACCGTGTCGACGGTCAGGCAATTCCCCACGATCTGCATGATCAGCGTCACGTAATTCCCCACCCCTGTGGTCACGATTCCCCACCGGGACGCTGACCAGCGGCGGTGCTGCTGACCATGCTCGAACTGGTGCGATGTTCCCTGTTTTGTGTGGTTTGAGTTGATGTTAGCCATTCCTTGCGAATCGGTCGGGTTCCCCATGGGCATGCCGGTGCCGGGTTGAGGGTCCTGACCTCTCGGAGTCGTCGCGGTCCCTCGATTTGCGAGCCGAGAGGCCGACGGACGCACCGGATGGCAAGGAGAACTTTCACAGTGGTCGACATCGTCGAGATCTACGTGCACTGGTACGCGGGCCGGTCCAAGAGCCAGGTGTCCGCCTCACTGGGGGTGGACCGCAAGACGATCAGGAAGTACCTGGCGCCGGCGGAGGCGGCCGGGATCACCCCGGGCGGGCCGCCCATGAGCGAGACGGACTGGGCCAAACTGCTCAAGAGCTGGTTCCCGGAGCTGGCCAGCCGGAAGCTGAACCAGGTTCGATGGGGAGAGATCGAGCCGCACCGCGACTACGTCAAAGAACTGCTGAAGACGACGACGGTCACCACGATCCACCAACGTCTTCGGGACGAAGGCAAGTTGAAGGTGTCGCTGTCGACGTTCCGCCGCTGGGTGCACGAGAACCTGCCCGACGAGGCGGCCCGCTCCAAGGTCACGGTGCTGCGGGAGGATGTCGAGCCGGGCTCGGAGGCCCAGATCGACTACGGCTTCCTGGGGCAGTGGATCGACCCGGCCACTGGGAGGCGGCACAGGATCTGGGCGTTCGTGATGGTGCTGCCCGCCTCGCGGCACATGTTCGTCCGCCCCGTGGTGCACATGGACCAGCACGCCTGGACCCTCGCACATGTGGAAGCATTCCGCTTCTTCGGCGGCGTCCCGCGCCGTCTGGTGCCGGACAACCTCAAGACCGGGGTGGACAAACCGGATCTCTACGACCCGCAGATCAACAAGTCGTATGCCGAACTCGCCTTCTACTACAGCACGTTGGTGGACCCGGCCCGCGCTGCGAAGCCGAAGGACAAGCCCAGGGTGGAGCGGCCCATGCCCTATGTCCGCGATTCGTTCTGGAGCGGGCGGACGTTCACCTCGCTGGAGCAGATGCAGGCCGAGGCCCTGCTCTGGGCGAGGAACGTCGCCGGTCAGCGCCGGTGCCGCCCGCTGGGCGGCGCGAAGCCGCTGTCGGTGTTCGAGGCAGTGGAGGCCCAGGCCCTGCTGCCCCTGCCGCAGGAGCCGTTCGTGCTGGCCAGATGGTCGAAGGCGACGGTCGGCCCGGACATCCACGTCAAGGTCGGCCGCACTCTCTACTCGGTGCCCTGGAAGCTGATCGGCCGCCGCGTCGATGTCCGCTCCACCGCTGCCGTAGTGCAGATCTTCCACGAGGGGGAGCTGGTCAAGACCCATGCGGCACTTGAGCAGGGCAAGCGCACCGACAAGAACGACTACCCGCCCGAGAAGATCGCTTTCCAGATGCGGACGCCGATCTGGTGCCGCGGCCAAGCCTCACAGGTCGGGGACGCCTGCCGGGAAGTGATCGACCAGTTGCTGGAGGTCAACGCCCTCTACCGACTCCGCGCCGCCCAAGGGGTCCTCGGGCTGCGGAAGAAGTACGGCGACACCAGACTTGAGGCAGCCTGCAGGAAGGCGGCCGCGGTCGGCGATCCGTCCTACCGCACGGTCAAGGGCATCCTGGTCGCCGGCACCGAGACCGACCCGGAACCGGAGACCGGCGACGCCGGGGCCGCGGCCTTCCTGCACGGGCCCGAGGGCCTGTTCCCGGCCACCATCCCCACCCAGACTCCGGGTGATGTCCACGACGACCAGGACCGCGGTGACGCCGAGGAGACCGCCCGATGAGCGTGATGACCACCGCCCTGCGCGACTCGCTCAAGACGCTGCGGCTGTCCGGCATGCTGGAAACGCTCGACGCCCGCCTCACTCAGGCCCACAACGGCGAACTCGGACACCTCGACTTCCTCCAGGTCCTCTGCCAGGACGAGATCAGCCGCCGCGAGAGCGTCGCTCTCGAACGCCGCCTGCGCAAAGCGAAGTTCGAGCAGCAGGCCACCTTGGAGGGCTTCGACTTGAATGCCTCCCCGAAGCTGCCCGCCGCCCAGATCCGCGACCTGGCGGCCCTGCGCTGGCTCCACTCCGGCGAGTCCGTCATTCTGTTCGGGCCCGTCGGTGTCGGGAAGACGCACGTCGCGCAGGCCCTCGGCCACCAGGCCGTCCGGCAGGGCGCAGGCGTCCGCTTCGCCAAGACCAGCCGGATCCTGGCCGAACTCGCCGGCGGCCACGCGGACCGCACCTGGGAGAAGCGCCTGCGCGAACTCATCCGCCCCGACCTGCTCATCCTCGACGACTTCGCCATGCGCCAGCTGTCCGCGTCCCAGGCCGACGACCTCTACGAACTCGTCTCCGAGCGGCAAGGCCGGTCCTTGATCATCACCAGCAACCGGGCGCCCAGCGACTGGTATCCCCTCTTCCCCAACCCCGTAGTCGCCGAGTCACTGCTGGACCGGCTGATCAACGCCAGCCACCAGGTCATCATGAACGGCCCCAGCTACCGGCCCAACAAGCGCCCGAAGAACCCGACCGACCCGCCGCTGCGTTAGCCAGCTGGCGACCTCCGTCCGGTCCAGGTGGCTCCCGCCCGGACCGGACGTGGTGACATGATCCTCTCCGGCCACTGCTCAGCCGGAGAGGATCATGCTGCATCTACTGTCACTGCACTACACGGCCCCGGAACAGGCGGCGGAACCCTTCGTCCGCGACCACGTCGCCTATCTGGAACGACACCACCAAGACGGCACCTTCCTGGTCTCCGGCCAGACCGTCCCCACGTCGATCGGCGGCGTGATCATCGCACGCGGCGTCGACCGCCCGACCATTGAACAGATCGCGGCGCAGGACCCCTTCGTCCTCAACAACGTCGCGGAATACACCATCACGACTATCACCCCCGGGCGAGTGCACCCCGACTTGAGTCCCGTGCTGAGAACGGACCGCTGATGTTCACCCGTCCCATCGCCTGTCCCCGCGCACCGTTCCCAGGGAGACTGAACGCTGAACTCAGCGCCCGGGGCGGCTGAGTGAAGACAGGCCCCACAGCTCGGCGATGCGCCCGTCCCGCACCCAGAAGATCTCCATCATCGAGGGGAGAACCTGTTCCTCAACTCCCGCCGGGATGCCGTGCAGGCTCGTACGGACTGCGACTTTGTCTGCATCCACAAGCATGTCCTCGACGATGACCTGGATGTCCGGGAACATGGCGTGGAGCCCGCTCCACGCCTTCACAACGCTGTCGACGCCAACGGTGCCCAACGGATGGCTCACGAAGTCGGCCGAGAAGATCGCCTCTGCCGCGGCAAGGTCACGCGCGTTGAATGCCTCATACATGCGCTCTGCGAGGGCTCGTACGTCGTCTGTCATCTCACGCTTCCTGTCCAGGACACGGGCGTGGATCAGCTTATGAGAAGAGCGGAGCGAACCTGCGTGGGATGCCGACTCCGGCGCAGACAGCGAAGAACCTCGTCTCGACCGACTCGGACTCGAACAGGTCGTCCTCACCACGCACACCGAGATCATCCCGTACGAGCGATCAGAGACCATGAGTTCCCCTTACTGACCGCTCCAGCCGAGCACCGCAGCCCGGACGAGGGTGGGGAATTACGTGACGTTCGGGGTAGGGAATTACCTGACCGTCGACACACCGACGAGCTGGAAAGCGCCACTACCGGTAGTTCGTCAAATCCGGCGGTAGAGGTCAATGCCATGTCCGGTGGTGACTGCGTCGATCAGGGCCTGGAGCTCGGATGGTGGGTCCTTGTCCGTCCAGGCTCGCCACCATCGGTTGAGGGTGACGGCGGGGGTGAGCCAGGAACGGATGGCCCGTAAGGCCCTGGGCCACCAGGGCTGGTGGGGCGAGGCCGATCCCCCTCTCTGGCCCCTCTTCGGGGCACGGGTCCGGCGCGCTGGCATGCAGGGGTCCGGGTGGGGTGAACCACTGGTCCCAGCAGAAGGAGAAGGCGCAGTTGACCAAGGTCTGGTGGCGGCGGATGGCGCGGTCGGAGCGGACTTGGAAGTCGGCCCAGCCGAGTTCGTCCTTGACCTGCTTGTAGCTCTGCTCGATCCACGGCCGCAGGCCGTAGAGGTGGACGACCTCGGCCAGGTCGGCCGGCGGGTGCGGGCAGGTGGTGACGTGGGGTGCGTCGGGGTGGGGCAGGTTGGTGGCCAGGTACCAGGTGGCCTTCTCCGGCAGGGCGGCCGGATCGGTGGTGGCCACGATCAGCCGGCAGGGCGAGTCTGGGCCGTAGCCGCCCAGGCGGGCATCAGCGGCCCACCAGGTCTCGGTGTGTCCGTCTTTGTGAACCCCGGAGAAGCCACCGGCTACCTGATAGGCATCTCCCCGCTCCTGGCCGACCTGACCGCTGAAATCGCCTGGGGGACGCACCTGTCGCTTCCTTACACCCCCGAGCAGCTCCCGCCTGGGTGGGAGGCGAGTGCGATGCACGCACAGGAGGCGCTCGATCTCACCGTCAGCGAGTGCGTGCGCGCGGTCGCGGGTATCGGCGAGGCGCACGTGCCCACTGGAGCGCTGAGGGTCGCCGACGAGGTCGGTGGGGAGTGGCCGTCCGGACAGAGCCCGCGGGACTACCGTGCCGCGGCCATGGCGTTCGCCATCACACACGAGCTAACGCATATCGAGTCAGGGCCTATCTCTGCTCGTCAGGGCGTCGGCGGGTACCACGCCTGCGGCAAGCTCAGCCCGGTCGGCAGGGGTCTCCCGGTTGGGGGCACTAGGCCAGACGGCACGGCACCATCTGCATCGGAGAAATCTACGACGGCGCCGTTGAACGTCGCTTGAGTGAAGTCGACCGTGCCGCCGGAAAACACCACCATCCGACCGCGCCCGCTCGGCAGCACCAGACCGTCGCCTTACCGCCTCGCGGCTGTTGGAGCGGGCAGGACACCGTCGGAGACGAGGCAATTGATCAACCTGTCGAGGTAGGGGCCGTCCAGGGGTGGCCGCCCGCCTCCCGCGTCGGCCAGGGCTTTCCAGGTCAGATCGGAGCGGATCCGTGGCACACGGGACTGCGGTCCTTGGATCAGCGTGTAGCTGCTCAGTTCCCGCATCGCTGCCAGGGCGAGCACCTCCGGGTCATCAGCGTGGTTGTCCATCTGCTCCCACCACTGGTCAGCTGTGACTGCTTCCAGCTGGTACCCGGCCCGACGCATCGCGTCGAACACATCCGTCAGTGGGAGGGGAGTGGGATGGATCAGGTGGTAGATGCTGCCTGCGGCGTGTGGCTGCAGCGACAGCGCGACGATCGAGTGGGCCACCACGTCCACCGCGTCGACAGGCAGGACATCAGCCCCCTCCGGTACGCAGCCGAGTGCGGCCCACGCTCGCATCATCGGCACCATCAGATCTGACGCCGACGTGCGCCCTGTAAGTGAGTGCCCGGTGACCACGCCGGGTCTGAACACGGTCAGGGGCAGTCCGCGTGCCGCGGCTGCGAACAGTTCGCGTTCGGCGACCATTTTGCTCAGCGGGTAGCCGAGCTGTCCTGCCGTCTGTGGTGTCGCCCGGGTGCGCTCGTCCACTTCGCTGAGGCCCGCGTCGCGGGCGGTGGACAGGGTGCCGAGGGTGGAGACGTAGCGCACGGGCACACGGTGGCCTTGCAGTCGGGCTGCCCGTTCGGCGAAGGCGATGATGTTGCGTGTCCCGCCGACGTTGACCGGGGCCAGCTGCTCGTACCCGGCGGCCAGGTTGACGTGTGCGGCGCAGTGCAGCACCTCGTCCACGGACTCGGCGAGCGCGTCGTAGGCCCGCGGCCCCAGTCCCAGCAGGGGTCGGCCGATGTCCCCGGCCACGGGGACGGCCCGCTCCCCGCCCTCGATACCGGCCTCTGCCAGCCAGTCCCGAAGCCGATGGGCGTTGCCGCGCACCAAACAGTGGGCGGTGGCCGAGGTGCGGTCCAGGAGCTCAGCGCACAGATGGCCTCCGAGGCTGCCGGTCACCCCGGTAAGCAGAACAGCGCGGACAGCGCGAGGCGCGTTCACGCCGACTCCTGTCGCGAAGGATCGGCGGCCAGGGCCGCTGCGACCGTGCGGATGCTGTCGGAGCCCAGCAGCCGGGCCACCGGCACGTCCAGGCCGTGATCCCGCCGCATCCGGGTCCGCAGCTCGACGGCCATGAGTGAGTCCATCCCGAGGCGGTTCATGGCCCGGGAACGGTCGATCCGCGCGACTTCACTACCGAGGATCAGAGCGAGATGGGCGACAAGCTGCTCTTCGATCGTGGCGGCGTCAGTGACGTCCCTGGTAGCGGGCGCGGGGTCCTGGTGGGCGGTCTCGGTCTTCGCGGACACGGCCTGGTCGGGGACGGGCTCACCGGGTGTACGCGTCCGGTTCATCGGCGCCTGCTTCTGCACCCGGCCCCCGTCCCCGGCCTGTTCCCGTTCCACGGTTGGACCCTGACCTCGGCTCTTCGGCCGCTTAGACGTCCGGGTCCCAGAGTCGCCCTTCTTCCGCGCCGGCCCGGATTCGGCCGCCGGGGCGGCAGGCTGTGTGGGAAGGCGGTCCGGCCGGTCGCTGCCGGTGCCCGGGCTCACCCCGTGCAGCAGCGGATTACGTGCGTCCTGGGGGTAGGCGGCCAGGTAGCGGTGCCAGTCCGGCGGCGGGAACAGCAGATGCCGCCCGGTGGTGCGGAGCATCAGGTCGAAGAGGGGCGGGGCGTCCTCGGGGCGGATGGGGCCCATGCCCCGGGGGCGCACGTCGTGGCCGTTGGACTCGCTGAGGCGGGCCGCGATACCGACCTCCGTCCAGTAGCCCCAGTCGATGACCGTCGCAGGCAGCCCGGTGGCCGTGCGGTGCACGGCGAGGGCGTCGGTGAAGGTGTTGGCCGCGGCGTACGCGCCCAGTTGGTGACCCATGGTCAGACCGCCCAGGGCGGCGACCGCGGAGGAGAAGAGGACGAAGAAGTCCAGCGGCCGGTCGGCGAAAGCCCGGTGCAAGGCCCAGCCGCCGGCGACCTTGGGGTGCAGGATTCGGGCTAGCTCCTCAGGTGTGAGGTCGGCGACATGTCCGGGGGTGAGGACGGCTGCCGCGTGGGCGACCCCGGCAATGGGAGGCTGACCGTCGATGTCCGCACGGTCCAGGAGCCCGGTCAGTGCCTCCTCGTCGCCGGCGTCGAGCACCTCATATGCGATCTCGGTGCCCGGGTGCGCGGTCCGCAGCTGTTTCAGGAGGGCGACCCGCCGGTCGTCGGAAGGCAGGTCTTTAAGTACGGACCGGCCGGTCAGCAGCAGCCGTCCTGCTCCCTGCCCTGCCAGCCACTGGGCGAGCAGCCCGCCGACTCCGCTGAGCCCGCCGGTGACCAGATAGGTCGCGTCGTCGCGGATGCTTACCGGCTCGGGGTTCTCCTCGCGCGGCAGTGCGAGGACGATCTTGCCAGTGTGGCCGGAGCGGGCCATGAGCGTGAACGCGGCGCTCGCATCCTCCACGGGGAAGACCCGGACAGCGGGCGGGGCCAGAGCTCCTTCGGCGACCAGGTCGGTCACCGTGGCTACGAGATCCCTCAGACGGTCGGGGGCATGCCGGTAGAGATGGAGCAGGTTGACGGGCAGGTAACTGCGGCTGTCGGCGAAGACACTCATCGGCAGCGGCCGGCCGGCTGCGATGTCGTTGATAGACAGGTCGACGTAACGGCCGAAGGGACGCAGGATCGAAAACCCGGCATCGACGCCGTCCCCGACGAGCGTGCCCAGCACGACATCCACCCCGTCTTCGAACTCCCGGGCGAAGTCCGTGCCGCGCGAGTCTGCGACCTTCTCCACACTCTTGTGCAGCAGGAGTTCCCGCTTGGCGGGAGAGCCGGCTGTCGCGTACACCGTTGCCCCGATCATGCGGGCAATGTCGATCGCTGCCAGGCCCACCCCACCCGTCGCCGAATGGATCAGTACGTGCTCGCCGGGCTGGAGCCGGGCCCGGTCGACCAGCGCGTAGTACGCGGTGGCATGGGCGGCGGGCAGCGCAGCGGCCTCTGCCTGCGAAAGCGCATCGGGGGTGGGGACGGCGAGCGAGGCGGGAACGGTCAGATGAGTGCGCAGGGCGGGGTAGGAGAACGCCGTCACCCTGTCCGCAACGGTGAACCCTGTGACGTTGGATCCGATCCGGGCCACCGTGCCCGCGCACTCGCATCCCAGGGACGGCGGGCCGCCCTCGGCGTCGCCGTCCGCGCCGGCGGCGGCGAGCACGTCGTGGTAGTTGAGACCGGCGTGCGTGATCTCGATCTCGATCTCTCCGGGACCCGGCGCGGTGCGAGAGAAGGGAATGAGGGACAGCCCGTCGAGACCGCCGTCGGTGTGCAGGGCCAGAGGCGGGCGGTCGTCGCCCGGGGTGGCCGGTCCGATCCGTGGGGACAGGAACTTCCCTCCCCGCAGGGCGACCTGGGACTCTTCCGTCCCGGAGAGGACGAGCCGGGCGAGTTCCCCCGCGTCCTCGCGGGGGTCACCCCCGTCGTCCAGGTCGGCCAGCAGCAGGCCGAGTTCCGGGTGCTCCTGTCCGGCGACCAGGCCCAGCCCCCACAGGGCGGCGGCCCACGGGGCCGGGCAGCGGTCCGTATCTAGGGCGTGCTGGGCGCCCCGGGTGACGAGCAGCAGCCGGCAGGGCGAGTCGAGCAGCGCGCGCACGGTGTCGGTGACCTGCGCGCAGAGCCGTACGATCTCCGCCTGGAGGTCCTTGGCGGACCAGGACGCCTTCCCTGACGCCTCAGAGTCTGTGTCATCTGCCGGACCTGCCGGACTGGACCCGTCGATGGTGTCGTACAGGCAGATCACCGCTTCCAGCGGCCCGTCCTCGGCGGCTTCGGCGAGCAGTCCGGGCAGGTCACCGGTGCCGTAGGGGGCAGCCGTCACGGCGTGTCCGGCCGAGCCTAGAGCCCGCGCCAGGCGACGGCCCAGCGGCCCGCCGGTGCCGAGCAGCAGATAGGTTCCGGGGGCGGTGCGGGGCGCCGGCAGGCGGGCAGGCTCCCAGTGCAGGGCGTGCGCCCAATCGTCGTGGGTGTGGTGGTCCTCGCTAGGGGCGTCGGCCTCGGGGGATTCCTCCCGCAGAGCGGGGTCCAGGACATGGGCGCGTACACCGGTCAGTTCCACCAGGGTCCGTCCTTCGCTGTCGCTCACGATGATGTCGGCGCACAGCATGCTGGGTCCGCCCTCCTCCACGATCCGGGCGTGAGCCCACAGCTGACCTTCGAACTCGGCTTGGTCGTCCACCCGCAGCCGGTCCACACCTGTCAGGACGAAGCCCCTCTCGTCGCGGGGCATCAGCGCGGCGATCGGCTGTAGGCAGGAGTCGAGCAACGCCGGATGAAGCCGCCCCTCGCTCTCCGGCCTGGCGGCGATCCGGGCAAGGGCCTCACCGGGCCCGTGCCACAACTCCTCGACCGATCGGAAGGCTCCATCCCAGGTGTTGCGGCCGCCGGAGTACGCGCAATAGAACTCCTCGCCACTCAGGAGGGCCGTGCAGCGCCGGCGGACGGTCAGTGGGCTCTCGCCGCGACCCGGCGGGGCCGGCTCGCGCGGGGCGACGGCGGTGGCATGAGCGGTCCACTCTCCGCCGGCCCGGCTTTCGACAGTGAAGGTCCGTCCCCTGTCCGACTCGTCAGCGCGCACCCGCAGTTCGGGGGGATCAGCGACGTCGAGCAGCAGCAGCTCACAGAACCTGGCATCGACGACCTCGCCGCCGGACGCTGCCAGCAGCAGCTCCAGATACCCAGCCCCCGGCATGACAGACGTTCCGCCCACCCGGTGGTCGAGCAGTAGCCGGTCGCGCACGAGATCCTGCGCCAGGTCCCGCACTTGATCGGCCACCGGATCACCCTGCGCATCAGCAGGGGGCATCTGAGCCTCCTCAGGTGCTGGCCCCGGCCGGGTCCCGTTCACCGAGTCAACGGGCGGGTAGGGATAGTTCTGGGCCTGGTACCAGTGCCGTGACCGCTGCCACGGATAGGACGGCAGTCGCAGTGACCGGCCGCCCGTGGGGAAAACGGCTTCCCAGTCGGGCTCGGCCCCGGCCTCGTACAACTCGCCCAGCGCGTCCAGGAGCGCACGCTGTTCGGGCTCTCCGCGCCGCAGTGATGCCACGACCGCCGCTTGGTTGTCGCCCGTGCTGCTATGAAGGGCACTGGTGAGCACAGGGTGCGGCGAGACCTGGAGGAACACCACAGGCCCGCCTCCGCAGTGGGTGCGCACAGCTGGCTCCAGGAGGACCGTCTCGCGGAGGTTGCGCCACCAGTAGTCGCGATCCAGCGCCGTACCCACGACTACTTCCCCGGTGACCGTGGAGACGAAGGGCACCTGTGTCTCGCCCGGCACCAGGTCCGCGAGCCCGGCGAGCAGTGGCTCGCGTACGGGGTCGATCTGCGCGCTGTGGGCTGCGTACGCCACGGGGATGGGACGGCAGTCGACCTCCCGCTCCTCGCACGCGTCGACCAGCCGGTCGATCTCACCCTGCGATCCGGATACGACCGCCGACGACACGCTTTCAGCGACCGCGACCTGCGCATCCACCGACCATTCGGCAAGCAGACCGGGCACATCCGCGGGTGGCAGCGGCAGCCATGCCATCGCTCCCGGCGGGGCCAGCTCGTCGATCAGCCGGGCCCGCAGACAGCTGAGCCGCCCGGACTGCTCCAGGGTGAGCGCACCCGCGCAGTACGCGGCGGCGATCTCACCCTGGCTCTGCCCTAGAACCATGTCCGGCTCGATCCCCCAAGCCCGCCAGTGGTCGGCGAGGGCGGCACTCATCGCCCACAGCGCGGGCTGTACATACGCGGTGCGCTTCAGCCACTGCGTCTCCTCACCGCGCAACGCCTCGAGCAGCGACCAGCCGTCCGTCTCATCGCCGATGATCTCCGCGCAGCGTTCGAGGGTGGCGCGGAACACTGTGCTGGACTGAAGGAGCTCGCGCCCCATGCCCGGCCACTGAGCCCCCTGCCCGGGAAACACAAAGACGATCCGCGGCCTCTCCGCCAGAACTCCCGCCCGGCCCGCGAGCGCGGCAGCCACCTCCTCCACGCTCTGCCCGGCCACCGCTAGCCGCCACTCATGGTGGGTGCGCTGCCGGGCCGACGCCGCGCACAGCTCAGCAAGCGGAGGCGAGTTGCTGCCCAGCAACCGCACGCGGTGAGTGGCAGCCAGCTCCTGTACCCCTTCGGCGGATCGGGCGGAGAGGGTCAGCAGGTACGGGCCGGGAGAGTGCGCGAGCGGTAGTTCCGGTTGAGGTGCCGAGGAGAGCACCACGTGCACATTGGTGCCGGACGCTCCAAGACCGGTAACCCCGGCCAGCAGCTCGCCCTCGGCCGGCAGGTCGATGTTCTCCTTCGGTACGAAGAAGGGAGCCGCCTCCCAGTCCACAGCCGGGTTGGGGTCGGTGAGGTGCGGGTTGCCCGGCACCCGGCGTCGCTCCAGAGTGAGGACGGCCTTGATCAGTCCGGCGATCCCGGCCGCGGCCTCGGTGTGCCCGAGGTTCGCCTTGCCGGACGCCACCGCGAACCTGGCCGCACGCTCCCGGCCCAGAGCTTGTGCCAGCGCCTGGAGTTCCGTCCGGTCTCCGGGCGGCGTCCCCGTGCCGTGCGCCTCGACGAACGCCACCCGCGCCGGGTCCGCCCCCGCGTCCCGGAACGCACGCCGCACCGCGTCAATCTGACCCTCAAGCATGGGCGCGGCGATGCCCATCCCGCTGAAACCGTTGTTGTTCGCCGCGCTACCGCGGATCACCGCGCGTACCCGGTCACCCTCCGCGAGCGCGGCCCGCAGCGGCTTGAGGAGGACCATCCCGGCACCCTCGCTGCGTACGAAGCCGTTGGCCGAGGCGTCGGCGAACTTGCAGCTGCCGTCGGGAGAGAGACCACCGGCCCAGCTGAAGGCGAGGTGGGTGTACGGGGTGAGGATGATGTTGACCCCTCCCGCCAGGGCTGTGTCACACTCCCCAGCCCGCAGGCTCTGCACTGCCAGATGCACCGCCAGCAGCGAGGAGGAGCAGGCCACGTCCACGGACATGGCAGGCCCGCGAAGGTCGAAGGCGTACGCGAGCCGACCGGAGTGGGCCGCGCGGGACGTGGCCCCCAGCTCGGTGTAGAAATCGAGCGCATCGGGGTCGGCGATGTGCCGCAGCCAGTAGTCGCTGTGGCAGCTTCCGATGAAGACCCCGGCCGGGCGGGCCGAGAGACGTTCGCTGGGGATGCCCGCGTCTTCGATCGTCTCGTGCGCGGTCTCCAGGAGGATCCGCAGCGCCGGGTCCATACGGGCGGCTTCACGCGGCGAGATGTCGAAGAACCCCGCATCGAACAGGTCGATGCCGCTCAGGAACCCACCCCGAGTGGTGGGGAGGCGTCCGGGCGCACGGGGCTCGGGGTCGTACAGCTCATGCATCCACGGCCGGTCCACAGGCGCGGGAGCGACAGACTCGCGGCGCTCCTCCAAGAGCTGCCACAACCCCTCGGGATCGGTAGCGTCGGGGAAACGGCAGCTGAGCCCGATGACAGCGATGGGTTCCGCCATGGGACCGCGGTCCGTGGTCGGTCCATGGTCGAGTTCAGCCGGCACGGCAGGTTCGGTCGACATGAGGGCTTACTCCATACGAGCGACGGAAACGACGCGGTCCGGGGTGGTGGGAAACCAAGCGAACATGTATGCAGCTCAGCAGCCCTGAGGCGACCAACTGCCGTGCTGCACACCGTTGGACGGCGCCAGTCCCATACCGTCCGTGACTTACAGATACCCGGACAGACAGCGCCGACGGGAGCGCTCGCATCGGCGCTCGGACGAGAAATCCAGTGGAGAGTGTGCGCCGGGCGCACCCGTGAACCTCGGTCGGAAGACTGGGAGCCCGTCGCTCCGCCGATTCCGCTCGGCGCAAACCGCTGATCCCGCTCAAGTCACTGTGATGGTAGACACACTGACGCCTCCCTGGACCGCTCGAATGCGACACGGGCGGATCTCAGCGACGGCGACACGCACCGCTCGTCTGTCATCCGCGAAAGCGACACGACCTGCGAGGGACACAGCATGTGCCGCGACTTCGACCGAAGTCGCTGCTTAGTTAGCGTGTCGCATTCTCCTGACCGCCCTCTCGTGGAGCGCACCGCAGTGTGTTGCAGCAGTTCATGTCGGATATCTAGGGTCCGACGCCATGCACCTGATCAACTTCTCCGCGAGAGGCTGGGAGTCCTGGGACCTCGATCGGCAGCCGCTGATCCGCGACCGGATGCCCATCCTCGTCGATGACGACCTCCGCTTCGAAGACGCTCCGGGCGTACCGCGGCCGGCGGCGGTCGGGAATCGGTGACTGAGGGAACTCCCTCTCGACGGAGCGCCAGCACAACGGACTTGGCGAAACCGCGCGAACACGCTGTGCGAGTGGATGTCGTTTGTGCAGGACCGCGGGGTCCACCCGCTGGGCGAGCGGCAGGAGCTGCGCGCCGTGGCTGCGCCTTGGTCGTGCGTCGGTGGCTGCGTATGCCTCCTACGTTCACCCGAGGGCGTTTGCCCTTCAGAGCGGGGCAGACGCCACGAGCGCCACCGTGTGGCCGTTGTCCGGTCCACCGGCTGACGAGGAGCTTGTCCGCTCACGGCGCGGCCAGCGCCTCCGTCGGGGAGAGTCGCGATGCCTGCACTGCCGGATAGAGCCCGGCGACCGCGCCGATCAGGAGGGTCGAGCCGAGGCCGCCGACCACCGCCCAGGGCGGGACCATGGTCGGCCAGGACTGGGTGGCGGAGTATCCCGCGGTCACGCCGATGCCGAGCAGCACGCCGCCCACCCCGCCCAGCGCGGACAGCAGCAGTGACTCGGCGAGGAACTGCAACCGGATCTGGCCGCGGCTCGCGCCGAGCGAGCGGCGCAGGCCGATCTCCGGGCGGCGTTCCAATACGGAGATGACCATGGTGTTCGCCACCCCGATGCCGCCGACGAGCAGGGCGACGGCGCCGAGGCCGAGGAGTAGGGCGCCCAGCGTCTGGTCGGTGGCGCGCTGAGCGGCGAGCGCGTCCGAGGGCCGGGAGACGCGCACCTCGTTGGGCGCCTCGGGATTGGTGGTGGCGGCGAGCGCGGAGCGTACGGCCTCCACGGACGGCTCGGCGGATCGGACGTAGACGAAGGTCGGGTGCGCGTCGAACCCCAGATAGCGCTGAGCGACCGGCCAGCCAACCAGCGCCGCCGCGTCCAACTCCTTGGCCAACGGTACGGGGGCGAGGATCCCGGCGACGCCGAACCATGTGTCGCCCAGCCAGATCCGCACCCCCGGCGTGCGCACGTCCAGCCGCCGTGCGGCCTTTGCCCCGAGGACGACTGCCGGATAGCGGGCGGTCGCGTCGTTCAGCCAGGCGCCGGTGGTGACCTGGGCGCCGAGGGTTCGCAGTAGGTCGGAGCGCGTCGCCAG
This sequence comes from Streptomyces sp. DG2A-72, assembly GCF_030499575.1. NCBI lineage: Bacteria > Bacillati > Actinomycetota > Actinomycetes > Kitasatosporales > Streptomycetaceae > Streptomyces > Streptomyces sp. DG2A-72. Next base: position 9,959,049 of record NZ_JASTLC010000001.1, on the reverse strand, counting down.
GACCTCGATGCTGCCGGTCTGGCCGCTGGGGATGCGGTCGTTGCGGTACGCGTGCGCGTCAATCCGGCCGACCTCGGAGACAGAACGCACCGGGGCGATCCGGTCGATCATCAGGACCGACGCCTTGGGCAGCTGAGCGTCGGTGCCATACATGGTGGTGCCAGGGCTGACGGTGAGCAGGTTGGTGCCGAGTTCGTCCAAGGTGCGGTCGAGGTCGGCACGGCTGGAGGCGGAGATGCCGACGACCGCGAGCATGGCCGCTATCCCGATCGCGATGCCGACGGCGGAGAGGAAGACCCGCAGCGGTCGGGCGCGCAGACCGGCAGCTCCGACCCGGGCGACGTCGGAGGGGCGCAGCCGGGCGTGGGACGGGGGAGTGCGTGCTGGTTGCGGTTGCGGTTCGCGAGGTGTGTTCGTCATGATCCGCTGCCTTCCGCGCCGGGCGCGAGTGACTCCGCGCCTTCCGTCAACAGGCCATCGCGTACGTGCACCTGACGGGGTAGATCCGCGGCGATCTCCCGGTCGTGGGTGATGACGACGACGGTCGTGCCGCCCGCCCGCAAGTCCCGCAGCACCTCCATCAACCCGGCGCCGGACGCGGAGTCCAGGTTGCCGGTGGGCTCGTCGGCCAGCAGCAGGGCGGGTTCGCCGACGACCGCGCGGGCGATGGCCACCCGCTGCCGCTCTCCGCCGGACAGCTGGTGCGGCAGATGGCCGAGCCGATGGCCGAGGCCCACCCGGGTCAGCGCGGCCTCGGCGGCCGCGCGGCGCTCGCGCAGCGGTATACCGGCGTAGAGCAGCCCGTCAGCGACGTTGTCCAGCACCGGCACCCCCACCGCGAGGTGGAACTGCTGGAAGACGAAGCCGATCCGCTCCGCCCGCAACGCCGACAATTGACGGTCCGTCAGGTGCGACACGTCGTAGCCATCGATACGCACCATGCCGGACGAGGGCCGGTCGAGAGTACCGATGATGTGCAGCATCGTGGACTTGCCGGAGCCGGACGGGCCGACGATGCCGAGTAGTTCGCCGTAACCGATGTCAAGGTCGACGCCGCGCAGTGCGGTGACGCCGCCGGGGTAGGTCTTGGACACGCCGCGCAGTTCGGCCACGTTCGTCACGGTGTCCGTCCTGGGGCTCGTCCCGGTGTTCGTTTCGACGCTCATTCCGGCATCCCCACAGTCGCACCGGCGGTGATCCCCGGGCCGTGCACCTCGACCAGACCCTCGGCGAAGAGCCCGGTCCGTACGGGCACGATGCGCGTACGGGGTCCGCTGTCGGCACCGGAATTCTTGACGACCTCAAGGCCGTAACCGCCCTCCGCGAGCGCGAGCAGTGCCACCACCGGGACGGCCAGGACGTTCTCGCGCCGTTCGGCCGTGTAGCGGATGTCGACTGTTCCCGGGCCCGTCCCGCGCAGTGCCTTCTGCTTGGTGATGGCGATGGTGACCGTGACCGTGTCGTCCTGGGACTCTGACCCGCCGTCCGAGTCCTGCCCGCCCGACGTCCCGCTGGAAGACTCCCCCGATTCCCCCAATCCTGCCGTCCCCTCATCACCCACCGCCGCCACCGTCCCCGCCACCGAGGCACCGCTCGATAGCCTGACCTGCACCTTCGTGCCTTTGATCGCCCAACCGGCGTCAGTGGTCTGGACATCGGCCGTAACGACCTTGGTGGTGCTGGTGCAGGTGAGCACCTGGGCGTCCGCCGACGCGCCGAGGCGGACCGAATGTTGCGCGATTCGCACCCGGCCAGGCCCGTAGATCACCTGGTCCACGCCGACGGATCCGGTTGCGGGCAGTCCCAGGTCACGTTGCCAGCGCTTCACCGCGGCGGCGGTGAACTTGGTGAACTCCTCGTCCACGGCGAAGCCGGTGTAGCCGAGCGCCCGCAGATTGCGCTCGAACTGGAGCACGTCCGGGCCCTCGGCTTCCTCGGCAAGCGCGCGGTACATCGGCAGCGCTCCGTAGAGCAGCGGCACCGGTCTGTCGTCGGCGCGTAGCAGCACACCACCGCGTCCGACGAGGCTGCCCACCGGCGGCAGCCAGGTCACCGTGCCCGTTGCCCGGGAGACGATGGGGGCGGTCGCGCCGTAGTCCAGCCGACCGGACAGGTTCGTCGCGTCGGTGAGGGTGCGGCGTACGACATGGGCGGTGGCGGCGGGCATGTCGCGGCGTGGCGTCGTGGCACCGGACTCCCCACCGCCGAAACCGAGGGCCGCGGCCACGGCCGCCGCTGCGGTGGCCGCCGCCATCGTCCCGCCCACCAGGACTCGCGTACGACGGTGGCGCCGTTCGACCGCGGTCATCCGTCGTTCACAGACCCGCCGCCGGTCCGCGGCAGGAGGTTGCGGCAGGCTTCGAGCGCCTTGTGCGCGTTCGGGTCGGTCTTGATCCGCTTGGCGAGGTCATCGCTCAGCTCGGACTCGCCGGTCTCCGGGTCCGGGTCCGGGTAGGCCGGCAGGCCGTGTCCGCGGATGCAGGCCGCGTACCGGCCGCGTTTCTCGATGTCGTCGGGCGACAGTTGGGGCGGCGCGGAGGCGGCGGGCTGCAGCGCGCGGCACTTTTCGGTCGCCGACATGATCTTCTCGATCGAGGTCTTCTCCTTGTCGACCTCGGCCGTGCCCTCGGACGTCTCCTTCATCACCACGCCCTGGTCCCGCATGCACTTGGCATACTTTTGGGCCTGCTCGTCGTCGTCGCCCGCCTGCGAGGGGTCGGCATCGGTCGACTTCGCGGCGGTGGCCACCCCGGGCCCGTCGTCGGACCCGCTGCAGCCGGCGACCCCGAAGGCGAGGACGAGCAGCGGTACGGCGGTGAGTAATCCGGCGTGGCGCACGCGGTCCATGCTTTGTCCGGTCATGTCAAGATCTCTCCCCGTGTTCTCGGTACGTGAGTGGAGATGACATCCGACGGTCTGTAAGTCCACTGTCAGGACTGGTGCTTATGGGTGTCTTATAGGTGCTCGGGCAGCATCGCCCGGGACTGAGGGGGGAGGTGGGCCGCCGTGCGCGTACTCGTCGTCGAGGACGAGGAGTTGCTCGCCGAGGCGATCGCGGAAGGGCTGCGGCGGGAATCGCTGGCGGTGGACGTCGCCTACGACGGCGCCGCGGCCCTGGAGCGGCTGGGCGTCAACGACTACGACGTTCTCGTGCTGGACCGGGACCTGCCGCGGGTGCACGGCGACGAGGTCTGCCGCACGGTGGTCGAGAAGGGCTACGACACCCGGATCCTGATGCTGACCGTCGCCGGCGAGGTCGCCGACCGGATCGCAGGGCTCTCCCTCGGCGCCGACGACTACTTGCCGAAGCCGTTCGCCTTCGGCGAGCTGGTCGCCCGCGTCCGGGCACTGGGGCGGCGGGCCCGCCCCGCCACCCCACCGGTGCTCTCGCGGGCCGGGATCTCACTGCACCCGGGGCCCCGGGAGGTCTACCGGGACGGGCGGTACGTAGGGCTGTCGCGCAAGGAGTTCGCCGTACTGGAGGAGCTCCTGCGCGGGGAGGGCAGCGCGGTCAGCACCGAGCAACTGCTGGAGAAGGCCTGGGACGAGAACATCGACCCGTTCACGAATGTCGTACGCGTCACTGTGATGACCCTGCGCCGAAAGCTCGGCCCGCCGCAGGTCGTGCAGACCGTCCCGGGTTTCGGATACCAGATCCCGTGAGAGGTTCGGGCCGGGGCAGGAATCCGGGTGTGGCCCCGGGCGTGGTGGATCCACCGAAGCGGACCATCCGCGTCCGGCTGACCCTGCTGTATGGCGGGCTGGTGATGTTCTCCGGGGTCACGCTGCTGCTGGTCACGTACGTCATGCTGGATCGCATCATCGCCACCCAGCCGATCGACATCTCGTCCGTGTACCCGCCGCCCGGCGTATCCGCCACCGCTCCCGCGCAGGTGCCGGAATCCACCCCGTCACCAAGTACGGACGCGGGCTCCGCACCCAGTCCCGTGCCGAGCGGCGCTCCGTCGGGGAGCGCCGGGAACGAGGACGTGGCCGCGTACAAGGAGCAGGTGCGCGAGGCCGCGCGGCAGCTCCGCGCCGACTTCCGGCGACGGACGCTCAAGCCGCTTGTCGTGGGCGGCTCGGTGGCCCTCGGCCTGTTCGCGGTCGGCGGACTGTTGATCGGCTGGCTGGTCTCCGGCCGCACCCTGCGCCCCATCAGCCGGATCACGGCCACCGCCCGGCGGGTCGCGGACCGCAGCCTGCACGAGCGGATCGGGCTGACCGGTCCGCACGACGAGCTGCGTGAACTCGCCGACACCTTCGACGACATGCTGAGCCGGCTGGACGCCGCCTTCGAAGGACAGCAGCGCTTCGTCGCGAACGCCTCCCACGAACTGAAGACCCCACTGGCGATCAATCGAACGCTGCTGGAGGTGGCGATGGGCCGCCCCGACGCCCCGCCCCAGGTCGCTCAGCTCGGCGAGAACCTGCTGGCGGTGAACGCCCGCCACGAGCGGCTGATCGACGGGCTGCTCACCCTGGCCCGGTCCCAGCACGAGGTGGCCGATCCGGTGCCCGTCGATCTGACCGCGGTGGTGCGCCGGGTGGCGGACCTGGCCCAGCCGGATGCCCGGCGGGCCGGTGTGACGCTGACTCTGGAGGCAGCCCCCGCACTGGTGGAGGGGGATCCGGTGCTGCTGGAGCGCCTGGCGCAGAACCTGGTGCAGAACGCCATCCGGTACAACACCGACGGGGGATGGGTACGCGTGGTCTGCGGCGGCCACGGCGACGACGCCGTCCGCCTTACGGTGGACAACAGTGGGCCTGAGGTGGCGCCGTACGAGGCCCCTGCGCTCTTCGAGCCGTTCCGAAGGCTCGACGACCGGGTCGGATCAGCGCAGGGCACGGGCCTGGGGCTGTCCATCGTGCGTTCCGTGGCCCGCGGGCACGGCGGCGAGGCGAGCGCCGCAGCGCGTACCGGAGGAGGGCTTACGGTTCGGGTCGCGCTGCCCGCACAGCCTTCCGCTGGCGACGAAAAATAGGCCTGAAAACAGCGGAATTCGTAGATCCAGTGTATTTTTCCGGCGCGCCCTTATTCCTACCTGTAACCTCCCTGAACGGAGTCCATTCACCGTTTTTGCAGGGGGTACGCCGGCGTCGGAGGGAAGGCCCGGCCCCGTGTGGATCTCAGTGAACCGAAGAACCGGGGGGAGAGAATGGATGTCGCTTACAGATGCCAGACCTGTGCGCTCTTTCGGCTGAATTCCGCCAAGGGGCAGGTCGGAGGAGTTTCCGTGCTCGAAAGAGTCGAACTGCTGAGTGAACGCGAGTGGGACGTGTTCCGGCTGTTGTCCATGGGGTCGTCCAATCGTGACATGTCCCGCGCTCTCTACATCACCGAGCGGACAGTCAAGGCCCACATTGCCAGCATCGTGGCAAAGCTTGACGTCTCCGGGCGATTTCAGGCCGGACTGGTCTCCTACGTTTACCACGTGCAGAACTGTCCCAACGGCCAATAGCCGGTCACTGCACGATCTGGTGCCATTGCTTAGGCCCGGCTGTCCGGGACGGAACGACGCTGGCAGAACTCGAATTCTGGAGGATCAATCGTGCGAACCAATCTCATGCGGCAGCTCCGCCGCACCGTTGCGACGGGCGCGGCGATCGCCGCACTCGGCGGAATCGGAATGGTGGGTGCCGGATCGGCGTCCGCCGCCACTCACAAGAACGGCGTCGTCGAGGTCGGCGAGCTGGGGCTCTACTACCTCAGCAACTACGGGACGCCGGTCTTCGACCTGTATGTCTCCAACTCCGACTTCAGCAACGACTACTTCCCCGGCACCACGATCCGGGCGGACAACAACACCGAGTCCGACTGGAACCGCGACACCTACACCTGGTGGGTGTGCACCGGCTACAGCTATGGCGGTTCCTGCGGATACATTTCGCCGGGTGGGTACGGCAACCTGAGCTCGACCTACAAGAACACGGTGTCGTCGGCGTACTTCAGCTGACGCTGATCCCGAGATCGAACCGACGCGACACCACCGCACAACAGGAAACACCTGCAACAGAAAAACACCACGCAAGCCCGGTGCCCTGCCCATTGCAGCTGGGCAGGGCACCCGGCTGTTTGATCCTAACTGAGATTCGCGGAGTTCACGATGTCTCTCTACCTTCGCAAACCACACGTAAGATCAGCGTTAGGCCGGTCCGGGCCTGCAGTGTGCACTGCCCTTCTCGCGCTCACCGCGATCAGCTCCTGTTCCTCCAGCCCAAAGAACGAGAACAACTCCGAACCAGAGATTCCGGCCATTCCCCGGATAATCGCCGCGGCAAGTCTCCGGCTCCCGCTCCAGGACTATCTGCTCACCGACCGCCAACTGCGTGATCTGGACCAGGCCCGGGTCGTCCTGATCGACCGGTGCATGCGGAGGTTCGGATTCGGTTATTCGGTCCAGCAGCCCACCGCCAACTACGGGCCACGCAGCGCCACTGAACGGCGGTACGGGATCACTGACGCGTCGGACGCGGCCGAACACGGCTACGGGCTGGGTAACCGCGACCCCGCCCTGCAGAAACCCCCCGCGAAACCGAGACTCGGCGTCGACGCGCAGACCGTCCTGTTCGGCAAGGGAAGGTCCAGCATCAAGGGGCTCAAGGTCCCGGACGGCGGCTGTGTGGCCCAGGCCGACCAGTCCCTGGGCACCACCGCGCCCGCGGGAACGGACCCGGGTCTGGCCCAGCAGCTGTCGTTCCAGTCCTTCGACCGATCGAAGGCCGACTCCCGGGTGCTGAAGGTGACCCGGGCCTGGTCCGACTGCATGGCCCACAGCGGATACGAATACACCGACCCGCTCGCCCCGCTGGCCGATCCGGGTCTCTCCGGCAGCACGAGCGCCCGGACGATCGGCACCGCCACGACCGACATCCGGTGCAAGAAGAGCACCAACCTGGTGGGCGTCTGGTTCGCGGTCGAGTCCGCCTACCAGAAGCAGCTGATCGACCAGAACTCCGAGCAGTTGAAGGGCCTCAAGCAGGCAAACGGCGCCCGCGCCCGGGCCGCCGACGCGCTGACGGCAGGCGGCTGAGGGCTGCCGTAGGCCGCCCGGTCGCGTCACCGGGTCACACCACCGGCTGTTCCCCGAGACCAAGGGCCTTAATGCGGCCTCGGCACTGATTGAGCTCGGTGCATCGTGAAGACTGCACGTCAGTCGACCTGGTGTGCGTAGGCGTCGGGAGGCTCGGGCAGGTCCGGGGCGGTAGTCCACCGACAAGATCATCCGTCAACGGGCGACTTCCCGGTTCGTCAGCACCAGCAGGGCCCGCACCAGCGCGGTCGCCCACCTCGGATCCGTGCGGACCTTGCCGAGGACGCGCCAGTTCTTGAGATGGGCGAAGCCGTCCGTGCTCGACCGGGGCCCGCACCGCGGCCCGTGCCTCGTTGGACAGCTTCTGACCACGGGTCAGGGGCCGGTTGCGGGCGGCCTTGTAGCCGGTGATCACCGCCGGGTCGGCGTCCGGAGCGCCGTCGTCGAGGCCGACGAACCCCAGGTCGGCGATGGCGCCGAGACCGGCAGCCCGCAGGTGAGCGGTGAGTTTGTCGTGGCGGCAGGCGGTGATCTCCGAGGACCGTCCGGGCCGCACCGCGGAGACCCATACCAGTCGGCCGCGGTCGTCGGTGAGAGCGATCACGAGCAGGCCGTGGCATTTGTGCTTGCCCGAATAGTTCTTCCGGTTCTCGATCCCGGTGCGCCGCCGGACGCGTATCAAGGAGCCGTCCAGCAGCACCACCCCGCCACCCTTTTCGGGCGATCTTCCTCAGCGCGCGGTCCAGACGCGGGGCGCGGGCAGCCGGCAGTCCGACGACTTCCCGCACCCAGCGGGTGACGGTGGTGCGGTGCACCCCGTTCCCGCCGGCCAGATCGCCGGGCCGCTGGTCACAGCGCAGCACCGACAGCACGATCCCCGCGATCTTTCCCATGGGCAGGGAGCGCCACCGCGAGCCGATCTTCTTCAGGTGGCCGCGTATCAGGTCGGCGAGATAGTTCAGGATGGCGCTCGACAGCGGCAGGCGGGCCGTGCAGACAAGGCCGGTGGCCGGTCAGGGCCCTCGGCGAGACCGTTGTTTTTCTTCACACCAAACTCAACTGCCGCCGGGGGCCCACCAGTTACGGCTCGCTCACGCATTCACGGGCGTGCGGTGAACCGCCCGTCGGGCCGTTTGTGCAGCCGGCCGCGGTCGGCGAGCTTGGTCATCTTCGCGCGCAGCGGCTCCAGCTTGCCGCGCACCGAGGTGTTCAGGCCCAGCCGCTCGCCGACCGCCCTGACCTGCACCGGGCCGTCGGCCTCCCGCACGATCGCCAGGATCCTGCGGGAGTCGCCGGGCAGCGCACCCTCGTTGTCCGCGTCGCTGCGGTGCGGGATGAGCAGGACCGCCCGCCCGGCCACCTGCAGCCGCTACCGGAGCGACAGCCTCGGCGTCGGCCTGGGCCTGGGCCTGGGCCTGCTCGGCCAGACGGTTCAACACCCGATCCGCGATCGCCAGTTCGTCCCGCTCGGCCTGGACTTCCTGAAGCTGCTTGGCCAACTGCTCGGCAAGGGCGTCCAGTTCGCTCCGGCGAGCGGTGATCCACTGCCGCTCCTGCATCCCCGCAGCCTCCCACGGTCTCGTGGCGTGCCGACCTGCTGACGGATCGTAGGCGGGGGTCGATCACGGGCGCAGCCGAACCCGGCATCCCACCGGAACCGGACCTGTCCGATGATCTACACCATGGTCATCGGCCACCGACCGGCACGAGTACCCGAGTCGTCACTCACACCAGACCCGTGACATGCGAATTCACGATGGCACCCTGCTCATTGGCGACGAGCCGGCGCCGATCCCGGAATCAGGCCGAGACGCCAAGAGGTCGCGCGAACAGAGGGCCACCAGGGCGGCGTTGAGGACACGCGCCCCAACTAGGCTCAGAAGCTCGCTGTCTTCAGACCGCTGTGAGGAAGCCATGACCGTCACCTACTTGATGCTCGCGCGGCTGCCTGAAGGCGGCTTGGGCGCCTTCGACGCTTATGAAAGCGCCGTTCTGCCACTCCTTGCCGAGCATGGAGGACGTCTTGAGCGCCGGCTGCGCACACTGGACGATCAGGTCGAGGCCCACCTCATCACCTTTCCCACCAGCCAGCACCTCGCTGCCTACCGGGCGGATCACCGGCGTTCTGCCGCTGCACCACTGCTGGAGTCGTCAGGGGCGGCGGTCGAACTGCTCGCGGTGCGCGACGTTCAGTGACGGGGTGCAGCGTCCAGGGATGCCTGACCAGCGGGTCAAGGTCGCAGGAAGGCAACGGCAGCTCGTCGGCGTGGATGGGCGTGCCAAGCCCCGCTTCTGCGGCATGATCCGCCGGCTGGTAGCCGGACCAGGGTGTGCTGGAGCGCTCCCGGGTCGGCCCGGAACAGATGACGGGGCGCGGCGCGGGCGGATCGTCGCGGAGGACGGTGTCGGGTATGCCGCCAGCCGCGGGGACGGACAGATACGGCTCGGGGAAGACGAGCCACAGCCACACACCGAACGGCAGCGGCACCGGAGGAGGATGTCGGCGTCCGCGTCGGGGCGGGCAGTCCCGGTCCGGCCAGGACGACGCGCCGCGCCGGCCGACCCAGAGGCGGCCGCCGGCAGGTGGGCGGGCGCCCAGCCGGCTGCCGCTCCCACTGCGGGATCCACGACCACCAGCGGTTCGACCCCAGCCACGAACCCCACGTGGCGATCGGCTCGAACGGGGGCGTGCCCATCCCCGCAGGCCATGTTGGGGCCGTCCGCCCCGTCGAGGCCGCAGCAGTAGCCGCCGGCCTTCTCCGGGATCAGGGACATCTCCCGGTGAGATGACGATCGTGCCAGGTGCCGCGCCGCCGTCGGACAGAGCTTTGAGTGCTCTCCTGCCTTCGCAACCCTCAGGGGGCGAAAACGCGCAGCGCGTTGATCACCGCCAACCGCCAGGTGGTCGCTCCGGAACCAGCACGCCTGTGCCTGTCTGCCCCGGCGCTCGGACAATCACCCCCCGGTCGCCGAATCGCCGCGGCCCTCGGCGACGACCTGACCGTGGTGCGCGAGGACTGGGCCACCGACCCTGCCGAAGCAAGACATCTCCCCGAGGGGAGCGGCCTGGACGAGAGGACATTGACCTGCCGCCGGTCGGACGCCTTGGGACACTGGGCTCTCCACCTGTGCAGGCACGCGCACGCACCCGCAGGGACGGTGTGTGGGCGACTCGGTTCACTGGCAGGGAAGTTACTCCGTCGAACCCGATGGCTCAGAAGCCGAGGACGCTGTCGTAGCACTGTCAGCGGTCAGTGCGACTCACGGCTCACTTCGGATCCACTGGAGCCGACCAGGAAGTCGAGGTCGGCACCGGTGTCGGCCTGCAGAACGTGCTCGATGTAGAGCCGCTCCCAGCCGCGCCGGGGGTTGGCGAAGCCATCGAGCGTGGCCTGGTTCGGCTGCCGGCGCGCGAGTTCGTCGTTCGGCACGTCGACGTCTATACGGCGGGCCTCGACGTCGAGGGTGACGAAGTCCCCGGTCCGCACCGCCGCGAGAGGGCCGCCGGCCGCGGCCTCCGGGGCCACGTGCAGCACGACCGTGCCGTACGCCGTGCCGCTCATCCGGCCGTCGCAGACGCGGACCATGTCGCGGACGCCCTGTTCGAGCAGCTTCTTCGGCAACGGCATGTTCGCGACTTCGGGCATGCCGGGGTAGCCCTTGGGGCCGCAGCCGCGCAGGACGAGGACGGAGTCGGCGTCGACGTCCAGGTCGGGGTCGTCGATGCGGGCGTGGAAGTCCTCGATGGAGTCGAAGACGACCGCCCGGCCACGGTGGCGCAGCAGGTGCGGGGAGGCCGCGGCAGGTTTGATGAGCGCTCCGTCGGGAGCGAGGTTGCCGCGTAGGACGGCGATGCCGCCCTCGGCGACGAGAGGTTCGGCGCGGGTGCGGATGACGTTGGTGTCCCAGATCGGAGCGTCGTCGAGGAAGTCGACCAATGGCTTGCCGGTGACGGTCAGCGCGTCGGGGTCGAGCAGGTCACGGACCTCACGCAGGACCGCGAGCAGTCCCCCGGCGCGGTGCAAGTCCTCCATGAGGAAACGGCCGGCCGGCTGGAGGTCCACCAGGACCGGTACGCGGGAGCCGATGCGGTCGAAGTCGTCGAGCGACAGGTCGATGCCCAGGCGGCCCGCGATCGCGAGGAGGTGGACGACCGCGTTGGTCGAGCCGCCCACGGCGGCCAGCGCCACGATCGCGTTGTGGAAGGACGCCCTGGTCAGAAAGGTGCCCGGACGCCGGTCGGCGGCGACCATGTCCACAGCCAGCCGGCCGGTGTGGTGCGCGGCCTCCAGCAGACGGCTGTCAGGGGCGGGGGTTCCGGCCGTACCGGGCATCACCGTGCCCAGGGCCTCGGCGACCACTGCCATCGTCGAAGCCGTGCCCATCGTGTTGCAGTGCCCGCGGCTGCGGATCATCGCCGATTCGGAACGGGTGAACTGCTCTTGGGAGAGCGTGCCCGCACGCACCTCCTCCGACAGCCGCCACACGTCCGTGCCACAGCCCAACGGTGTGCCGCGGAAGGTCCCGGTCAGCATCGGGCCACCTGGCACGACGACAGCGGGCAGGTCGACCGAGGATGCCGCCATGAGCAGCGACGGGATCGTCTTGTCGCAGCCGCCGAGCAGGACGACACCGTCGATCGGGTTGGCCCGCAGCAACTCCTCCGTCGCCATCGCCGCCATGTTGCGCCAGAGCATGGCGGTGGGCCGCACCTGTGTCTCGCCCAGCGACACCACGGGCAGATCCAGCGGAACGCCGCCCGCCTCGTGCACGCCGTCTCGTACCGAGGCCGCGACCTCGTCCAGGTGCGCGTTGCAAGGGGTCAGGTCCGAGGCGGTGTTGGCGATGGCGATCTGCGGTCGGCCGACGAAGGCGTCAGCAGGAACGCCCCGCCTCATCCATGCCCGGTGGATGTAGGCGTTGCGGTCCTGACCCTCGTACCACTGCGCGCTGCGGAGCCTCACCATGTAGTCCCTTCCAACAGGCGGTACGGCGGTCCCGTGCCCGGAACGCGATGCAGCCTACGCAGACATATGACGGGCCGACAGGCCCCCCGGTGACAACGGTCACCAGGCATCGACAGCAGCCAACTTGCGGGCGCGTCGGCGGTCTTGTGCCGTGATGCGGCAGACAGAGGTCCCTGTGTTCGGACTCAGGCGGGAGCTGTCGGCGCCCGAGGCGGTGCCCGACACGCCGAGGACGGCTACGCCGAGCAGGTCCGTGCCGGCTACGAGCCTCGGGCAGTCATCTGGTGCTGTCCCACGCAGCGTCCGTCCTGTTTCCGGAACTTGCCGAACAGGTCATCGCCGAGTATGCCAAGGGCGGGATCCCGCTCGGCTTCCGCACCCGAGCGGCGGTGGAACACTCCGGACTGCGGGTTCCATCCCTTCGTACACTGTCGGCCCAAGCAGGAGGAGGTGCTGCCGAGTGGGGCCGACGACGAGGGGACGCCCGGAGTGTCTGTTCGTCGGCTTGTCCACACTGGACGTGATCCAGCTCGTGGATCATGTGCCGGGCGCCAATGAGAAACTGACGGCGCGTAAGCAAGTCGTGACCGCAGGCGGACCGGCGGCGAACGCCGCCGCGGCCTTCACACACTTGGGCGGCGTGGCACGGCTGCTCACCGCGATCGGCTCTCATCCGCTGGGACTCGCGGTCGCGGCGGATCTGAACCGGCTGGGCGTGACCGTGTCGGACCTGGCAGCCGATTCGGTCGAACCGCCCACCGTGTCCTCGATTCTGGTGACCGCATCAAGCGGGGACCGCGCTGTCGCCTCGATCAACGCGACGGGGCACCGGCTCGCCCCTCCCGACGACCTCGACGCGATGGTCGCAGCCTGCGACATCGTCGAAGTCGACGGCCACCACATGGAGCTGGCCGTGGCCACCGCCCACGCTACGCGTACCGTCGGCCGTCGAACCGTCTTCGACGGGGGCTCCTGGAAGGCCGGCACGCAGAACTTGCTGCCATCGATCGACGTGGCCGTCTGCTCGGACGACTTCCACCCGCCCGGCACCCGCACACCGACAGAGACCCTGCAGTTTCTGCGGGACCACGGAGTTGCCTGGTCGGCAGTCAGCCGGGGCGCGCAGTCCATCATGTGGGCGGGCCCGGACGGCAGCGGCACGGTGGACGTGCCTCCCGTCCGGGTGGCAGACACCCTGGGAGCGGGTGACGTCCTGCACGGAGCCCTCACCCATCACCTGGCGCTTCAGGGCCACCTGACTTCGCAAGGCTTCGTCGAGGCCCTGCGTGCCGCGGCCGTGGTGTCCTCACGAGCGTGCGCCTCTTTCGGCACCCGGGCCTGGATGCAGGGCGGGTGACGTCAAGTGGGCCAGGGTTCTCCCCGGCCTGAAAGCCGGGGCCTCGTCGGAGGAAGCCGGTGAACCGCGGCCGGCAGCCCGCGGGAGAAACTGGCTACCGGCTCAACGCGCAAACCGCAGGCACCTCAGTCGGTATCGGTGGCAGCCAGCACGGCCAGGCGGCGGCGGTCCGGAGCAAGGGCGGCCAGACCGATGTCCCAGGCCACTTGCTCGAACCACGTCGTGTCGGCGTCGAACCCGTGCCAGACGCAGTCCCGTACACGTGCTTCCACCTCCCTGTCGGTAGCGTCTTGCGAGCATCCGCCCAGAGCGGCCAGGGACTGCCAGGCCGCCAGACGGCCGTAGGCGCCGAAGGAACCGGAGTTGTATGCGCCTCCCGTCGAAGCTGCGGCGAAGAGCACTCGCCACGCCTGGGCCGGCGGACGGACAGCGACCGACAGAGCGGCCTTCTTTCCCGCTCCGTGCAGACAGTCCAGCCCCAGCGTCAGGAGCGCGTTCGGGACGGATTCGGCCTCCAGTGGGGCCGCGAGATCGAAAACCCGCGCCTCGATGCGCCCGTTGGACTCTTCGGCCCAGTTCGCCACGGCCTTGCCCATGGCTGTGGCTGCGGCTTCTGTTGTCGTCTCCTCCACTGAGGGAACACGCGCGCCGACAATCACCGCCGTGTTGCGGCTCTCCGACGGTCCGAACGGCATGGAGTGACTGCTGCCACGAGTGCTGTGGCTCGGCAGATCGGGAACGCCTTCCACGTCGGACAGCGTCAGGGGCAGCCAGCCCAGCGGGTGGTGCCTCCAGTGCGACGACGTGGCCCACTGCGCGACACCGGCTGTCTCTTCTACGGCGACACCCCTGAGCACCAGTTCGTGGACCAGGCAGACCCGAAGCTCCTCCGAAGCAGGTCCGGCGAAGGCCGCAGCCAGATCCTTGGCCTCCTGGCTGGAGGCAAGCAGTGAAGCCGTGTAGCGGTCCAGCTTCTTGCTGGTGACCTCCGCCGAGGAGACCAGTCGCAGCGCCTGGGCAACGTTCTCAGGACCGGCACTGGTGGCGAGCAGGCGAAGAAGATGATCGAAGACGCTTCTGTACTGCCACATCTGCCCAGAGCCATACGCCCTGGCGAGAGCAATGCCGAGGTCGGCGGAGAAGTGAGGGTCCCCTTGAGCGACACGGCCGTCGGCCACCGCCCACACGCCGGTGACGTCCTTCAGGTCCGGCAGCTCGGTCACGATCTTCTGTATCTGATCAGCCACGGCGCCGAGCCTACGAGTTCGGCGGCCTCGCCTCATCCGATAAATCAACGGGACGCGCCGGGGACCGAGGCTGAGAACGACGTACTACGCGGCCACGGAGGGCGCGATGGAAACAGGACGAAGGGAGATGGGTGGAGTCCTGGTCTACTCCGGGCACCTCTGTCCCAGTATCCTCATCCATGCCAGTAGCACACCATCCCCCCACCCAGGTTGCGTGCTGGCGCGGGCGACACCCTTGAACCTGCCCAAGCAGCCGGGTGACCTTCCCGTTCACCGCCTCCAGGAGGATCACGGTGAAAGTTCGCACCAGAAGCGCGGCGATCATCGGCACTGTCTGCCTCGTCGCGTCCCTCTCCTTAACCACGGCGTCCGCCGGCGAGCCCGCCGCCCCACGGCAGGCTGCGAAGGTCGCCCTCAAGAATGTGGCCACGGCCAAGAATCCGACCGCCGGCGCCGCCGGTCCCGCAGGCACGGTCTGGATCGCCGAACGCGCAGGCACCGTAAGGGCCTTGGACGATCAAGGGCTCGGCGAGCCCGTCCTCGACATCTCCGGCGAGACCACCACCGACGGCGAACGCGGCCTGCTCGGCATCGCGTTCGACAAGGAATTCGCGCACTTCTACATCTCGTTCACGAACCTCCAAGGCACCAGCACCGTGGACGAGTTCGCCGTACGGGACGGCAAGATCCAGCCGGACACCCGGCGCACCGTCCTCACCCAGACGCAGCCCTACGCCAACCACAACGGCGGCGACATCACGTTCGGCCCCGACGGCTACCTCTACATCGCGTTCGGCGACGGAGGCTCGGGCGGCGACCCGCACGGCTACGGGCAGAACCTCGGCACGCTGCTCGGCAAGCTCCTGCGCATCGACCCAACCGGCGGCACACCGTACGCGATCCCGCCGGACAACCCGTTCGTGGACGACCCGAACGCGAAGGACGAGATCTGGGCGTACGGGCTGCGCAACCCGTGGCGGTTCTCCTTCGACGCGGGCACGGGCGACCTGCTGATCGGTGACGTGGGCCAGAGCGCCTGGGAGGAGATCGACTGGGCCCCGGCGAGCAGCAAGGGCGGCGAGAACTACGGCTGGTCCCAGATGGAGGGCAACCATCCCTTCCGGGGCGGCACGGAGCCCGCGAACCACGTGCCGCCGATCCACGAGTACGACCGCAGCGGGCTGGGCTGCTCGGTGACCGGCGGATACGTCTACCGGGGCAACGCGATTCCGGACCTCAAGGGTCAGTACGTGTTCAGTGACTTCTGCGACGGCACCGTCCGCTCTCTGCAGATGGAGAACGGCAAGGTGACCGGCGTGAACGACCTCGGAGTCAACGGCGGCAGGGTCGTCTCGTTCGTGCAGGGCGGCAATGGCGAGTTGTACGTGCTCGCCAATGGCGGCAGCGTCTCCCGCATCGACCCGGCATAACGGCCACCGGAAGGAGCCGTCGAGCAGCGCATGCCATCCAGGCCGGCCGGAGCGCCTCCGGGATCTCCGGCCGGCCGACCTCACGATGCGGCACGTTTCAGCCGCGCAGTACGACCGTAAAGCTCCGGCCGTACGCGTGCCCGGTGTCGAACTCCAGGCGGGTTCCGCCCCGGACCGACCTCACGCGAACTCCGGCGTCGGACGTGACCTCCCGCAGCGGACGGCCGTGCAGGAGGACGCCGACCGTGTCTCGGTCCGTGGTCGGGTCGGACACGGCGACGGTGGTCAGGCCGTGCCGCTCGCGCCGCACCATCACCGAGGCGGGCCCCTCGATGCGTAGCCCGGCGGTCTCGTGGTGGCCGGGCGTGAAGCTGTTGGCGGCCGTCAGGCCGAGGCCGGTGTGGGTGATGGCCTGGAGGCCCGAGGTGTTCGCCAGGACCTTCAGCGGGCCGTGCCGGTACGCCTGGAGTCGGGTCTCCCCCGCGTTCGGCACCAACGCGTAGGCCAGGCGGGCCGGTTGCGCTCCGGGAACCTGGTCGACCGTGACACCGAACACGCTGCGGGCCACGGCGGTGTCCGGGTTCGAGGTGCGCACGACCCGGCGGCTGCGGGTGACCTTCTCCAGGGCGACCCGGACCGGCGGAGTGTCGAGGAAGACGTAGCCGACGGCGGTCCGCTGCGTGGCATTGGCGTAGCGCAGCCAGCGCAGGTCACCGGTGCCCGTGCCGGTCCAGGGCCGGCCGTCGCGGAGCCTGCCGGTGACGGAGACCTGGTCGTCCGGTGCGGCGGTACGGGCGTCGACGGTCGTGGTCACGGCCCGCCCGGCGCTGTCACCGACCCCCGCTGCGAGGACCACGATCTCCTCGTCGAGCAGGAACCACGACTTCGTCGCGCTCGCATTGCGGTGGACGACGAAGTCGTCCGGCAGCAGACCTGCCGCTTTGTCGCGGTGGGCGACATCGCAGGACTGCACCATCCCGGCGGCCCCGTACGTCCCGAGGACAGCGCCGCCGGAGTGCCGGTTGGTGCCTCGCGGGAAGTAGACGTACGTGTTCTGCGACTCGGAGGACGAGGTGAAGTTCAGCGGGTGGCCGGGGTTGTCGTAGTACGGCTTCCCGTACAGCTCGGGGATCGTGCGCCGTTGCTCGACCGGTGCGGTGACTCCGGCGAGGCCGTACGGGGAGACCGTGGTGAAGTAGTCGATGCCGTACGCCTGGGTCTGATCCTGTCCGGAGAGGTAGAGGTAGTACGCCCCGTCCCCCTGGAACCATGGCATGAGGTTCTCGCCGTTCATGTACTCGTACTTGCTGATCCGGTCGGAACTGCGGGCGAGCGCGAAGGCGTATCCGGGTCTGCGGTGCACGGTCCTGTCCATCGCGTTGAAGGCGAGGCTGCGCGAGGCGGGGCCCAGGTCCGCGGGCGGGATGGTCGCGTCGCCGATGATGTCGGCGTACCGGACGATGCTGACCGGGGAGACGAAACCGGAAGGGTCGGGAGCCGTGTGCGAGGTCGACCGGATGTGCTTGACGTAGCTCTTCAGGGCGGCGGCGTCGGCGCCCTCCGCGAGCGACGACAGATCGACCACGGCCTCGACGACCACGGCGACGTCGCTGTAGCCGGTGTTCGTCCGCGAGACCGCCCTCCCCTTGACGATCTCCATCATCCAGCCCTCGAAGATGAGCGGGGCGAAGCCGTTGCGCACCCAGCCCTGGACGGTGGACACCAGGTCCTCACCGTGTGCGAAGCCCGTGCCGTCGAGAATCTTCAGGGTCTGCACCACACGGGTCAGCAGGCCCTTGCCGTACGAGCCGGTGTAGGCGACCGAGGCGTGCTGGATGAAGGAGCCGTTGGCGTAGTAGCCGTCGGTGACACCGTGGTTGAGGTGGTACGGGTCGATGGTGGCGAAGACGGTCAGCTGGTCGGTGAGGGCCTTGCGGACGCGGGCGTCGTCGCCGAGGAGCGCGCCCTGCAGGATCCGGTTCGTGGTGATGTCGGCGAGGTTGGCGCCGGTGTGGAAGCGCGAGTCGAGGTTCACGTCCCCGTCGATGCCGTTGCGGAGGTAGGCGTCCATCGAGGCGACGTACCTGCGCGGGAGGTCCGGGCGGTAGGTCTGCACCTGGTCCGCGAGGAACACGAGCGTCCTGCTGATGTGCTGGGACAGACCGATCTCCCAGTGGAACCAGTTGCCGTAGTAGCCCTGGGACTGGTCGCCGTAGTAGCGCTCGTGCAGCCACACGAGACCGTCGATCACCCGGCGCTGCACGGCCGTGTTCCCGAACAGGTCCGAATCAGCCGCGCCCGGTGTGCGGGTGGCGAGCGCGATCTCATACAGCCGCCGGAAGGCGGTGTCCAGGCGGGCCGGGTCGGCGCCGAGCACCAGACCGGCGAACAGCTCGCCCGCGCCGGCGTCGTCCATCGACGTCAGATTCGCCCGCGCGGCCTTGTGAACGGTCGCCACCTTGGCGGCCGTCTCCGGCCGGGCATTGGACTCGGCGGTCCCGGCGAAGACCGCCACCGTGTTGGCCAGAATCCGTGCCATGCCCGCGGCGGCCTCCTCCGCGCTCGCCGGCCCGGGGGGAATCCCCGCCACCAGACCAGCAGCTGACAGAGCGGACAACAGGCCTCTGCGGGTGATGTCCATGGCGTCCTCCGTCGGTTTCGCGTCCACAGCTGGAACTCCCTCTCAACCTCCCTGGTTATGGACTTCATTGGAAGTGGGGCGAATGAGGTCAGCCCATGAGCATGACAGCCCGTCAGGCCACACTCCCGCCAGGCCCTCTAGTACGAGGCGGAGTCGTGTCAGCTGCCGACAGCGGTACGGAGACAGCCCACGGCGCGGGACTGTACGACGTCGACGCAGTCGAGGCCTGGCCCGGGAAGACGAACACGGCCCTGGTCGCGCGGTGCTCGAACGCCGTCCGGGTCACGACCAGCGAGTACGCGAGGTCACGTGGCTTCGCGGATGTGTCTCAGCAACCGTGTCGCAGCGCCTCCATCTGCTCCTCCAGCGGACCCAGGCCGACATCGCGGCGGCGTTCGTCGAGGCTTTCCGGCTGGCGTATCGGGTACGGGCGCAGCGTGACGGGGTTGACGCGGGTGCCGTAGAACTGCGGCAGGCGCTGCTCGACGGCGCAGTGGTCGGCGATGTACGCGAGGTGGACGGCGGGGCAGCGGCCGTCCAGGGTGGCCTGGGCGATCAGGTCCCGGCAGGAGAGCTGGAAGTTCAGGTCCGGGGCGTGCAGCAGGATCATCAGGGCCGCGGTCGAGGCGTGGGCGCCCACCCGGTCGGCGGCCGGCCAGCCGTGGCGGTGGACGACGGCCTTGAGCGCATCGGCGTTGGCACGGCGGCACGCGACGATGTCGGACCGCCGCTGCGGGGTGGGGTCGGCCTGCGCCCGCCGCATGAGGTCCCGCTCGTGATCGGCCCGGTGCAGCAGTTCTGCGGCCAGGGCGGCCGCCACCGGCAGCAACGGGTCTGCCGTCTCGGTACCTGCCGCGCCGTCGTCTGAGCGTACCGACGTACCGGCGAGACGGCTCTCGTCCGAGGCCTCGACCTGCGTCAGCTGCCCCAGCACGCTCTTCACGGCACCCACCCCAACTCCAACGTGAACCACACCCGCTTGCCCGGGCTGCCGGGCTCCGGAGGTGCGACACCCCAGCCATCGGCCAGCGCAGCCACGATGGCCAGCCCACGACCCGACTCCTCGGCCCCGCCCGCCGTACGCAGCCGCGGCAGGAGCGGCGATTGATCGCCGACCGTCACCCGCAGCTCGGACTCGCCGCACTCGATGGTGAGGGTGACCGTGCCGCCGGGGCCGCTACGCGCGTGCTGGACCGCGTTCGCGAACAACTCGTCCGTGGCGAGGACGGCGTTGTCCACGTACTCCGGCGGCAGCCGCAACTGCCTGAGGTGCTCGGTGACCATGTGCCGCACGTCTGCGGCGCGCGAGGGCTGGGCGGGGATCGTGGTGTGGAGGCGGGAAGGTCTGTTCACCGGGATCACGGTGGGATGCGGCTGACCGAGGGGCGCACGGTCTGCCTGGGGGATGTGTGCCGGGGAGGGCGACGGCTTGTGGCGCTGGGCCCTGGGTGCCGTCATGGAGCCTCCTTGTGGGGGCAGCGCGGTCGGGAAGTGTTGGCTGCATATGCAGCCAACAACCCGGACCGGCGGCCGGACCAGGGGGTGTGCGGGTTGTCCGGTTGCGGGTGCGTAGTGGTGCGGGAGGTATGTCCGAGCGCGTGAGCAACGTGCGCGCGAGCCAGGTGGGGGCGCGCGAGGAGTCCCGTGGACGGCCCGGCGTGCGCGGCAAGCGCGTGCTGGTCACGGGTGGCACACGGGGTCTGGGTGAGCAGATCGTACGGCTGCTGGTGGCCGAGATGTGCGGGCGGCTCTCGCGGAGGCGGCTTCGAGCGGACGGACGCCGCGGACTGGGCTGCGACGTGGTAGCTGAACGCCGGTCATGCGGTGCGGCTGGTGCGTGCCGCGATCCCGCACCTGCGGGACGCGGGCGGCGGCTCGGTCGTACTGATCTCGTCGATCTCCGGCTCGAAGCCGGGGCCGCCCATCCAGTACGGGGTCGCGAAGTCCGCCCAGATCTACCTGGCCGCGTCGCTCGCGCGTGAACTCGGTCCGGACGGGGTCCGGGTGAACGCCGTCTCCCCGGGGTCGATGCTCATCCCCGGCCGACGCTGGGAGCACATGCGCCGGGAGGATCCCGAGCGGTTCGCCGGGTTCGCGGCGGCGGAGCTGCCGGGCGGAGAACCGGTTGCGCCCCAGGAGGTGGCGCGGGTGGTGGCGTTCCTGCTGTCCGACTGGTCGAGCGGTGTCTCGGGCGCCCATGTGCCGGTGGACCGGGCGCAGAATGCCCCGTCCCCGGACGGGTACTGAGGCGGGTCCTCCGTTCACGCCGCCGCCCCCAGCACCGCACGGGACCGGCGCTCGAACTCCCGTACAAGGGGTTCATCGCGGCGGGGCTCCAGCCGCCTGCGGAAGTCGCGGAGAGCCTGTATGGAGCGTTCGCTGTGCACGGTGGCGAGGCCGTCGAGCGCCTCGGTGGCGGTACCGACGGCCTCGTCCAGCCGGTTCTGCTGCAAGTGGGCCGTGGCCAGTACGGAGCGGCTGATGGCCTGACGCCTGCGCCGGTCGGCATTGGCGCCGACCGACTCCCTCGCCGTGCGCTCGGCCTGGGCGGCGAGCCCCAAGTCGCGGAAGCAGAGCGCGGATTCGGCCTGCAGATAGTGGTCGTCGAGGAAGCGCACCCAGGGAGACTCCTGTTCGACACCGCGGCTGGCATCCAGGTGCCGCTCGGCCCGGCGCAGCGCATCGCCGGCTTCGCGCGCGTGCCCCTGGGCCGCGTGTCCGCGGGCCAACATGGCGTGCAGACGCATCAGGCCCAGTGGGCTGCCCGCTTCCTTGGCGGTGACGATGCCCGCGCGGGCCAGGCACACCCCCTCGTCGGGACGGCCGAGGCTGGTGGCCAGGTGGGACAGTCCGGCCAGGATCTGCCCGCCCAGGACCCGGTCGCGGCCCTCGGCGCACAGGCGCAGCGCCTGGATCATGTAGCGCTGTGCCAGCCCGTACTCCCCCGCGTCGTACGAGCTCCAGCCGGCCATCGCCGCGAGGCGCGCCGCGGCGGTGTACAGGGGGCGCTGCACCTGTGGGGACGTACCGCGCCGCTGCAGCATCGGGACGACCTCGGTGGACAGGTAGTGCACGATGCTGGTGCGCACCCCGCCACCGCCGTAGTGGTTGTCCATCTCGTCGAACATGGCGATCATCGCGTGCACCTGTTCGACGGGGCCGCCGTCGGCCACCGGCGTCAGCTGCCCGGTGTCCTGGTTCTCCAGCAGCCACAGCAGCCACTCGCGCTGAGGGTCGGTCAGGGCGCCGGCGACGAAGGGGACCGAGCCGAGCAGGCTGTGCCGGGAGATGTCGGTCGACCCCAGCTCGGCGAGCGCGTGCAGGGTGTCCGCCATGTCTTCGCCGTACATGAGTGTCCTGGCCACGACCGGGCGTTGCTGGTCGGGATGGAAGCCGAGGTCCACGGGAGATACAGCGCGGCCGAGCCGTTCGGACAGCACCGTGGCGATCAACTCCGGTGTCCTGCCCCGGGGTTGCTGTCCCTGCAGCCAGCGGGTCACCGACGCCTTGTCGTAGCTGGAGTCGGCGCCCTGGCAGTGGCCGAGTTCGTTGACCCTGAGGGCGAGGGAGGCGTAGGAGCAGCCGGCCTCCTTCAGCGCGGTCGCCAGTGCCGCATTGCCTCCGGCGGGGCCCTTGCCCGGGCTCCTTGCGTGTCCGTCGGTCACGGTGGCCATCCAGGTCTCGCATCGTGTGCTGCGCCGTACCTGCCGGGCCGTCAAGTCAGCGCCGCCCGAGCAGAGTTGACCTTCGTCGCGCTGCTCCGCGCGGGAGGTCCCACGAGAACTATGGTCGCGTAGATACTCGATACGCAACTGCCGTTCTGATAATTTCGTATCGATCCGCATCGCTCTGTCTGTGTCGTGGACCGCGTGGCACACTGCACGCTGTGATGGCCGCCGAGGGAGGTAGGACGTGAGCGAGAACCGCTCGAGCGGCAGTGCACCCACCGTCCTGCGGATGGTCCTCGGCAAGCGGCTCAAACAGCTGCGGGAGCAGGCCGGAGTGTCCTTCGAGGACGCGGCGCGCGCCATCGAGGTCACCGCGCTCACGGTTCGGCGGATCGAGAAGGCCGAGGTCGGGCTGCGCATTCCGTACGTGAAGGAGTTGCTGCAGACCTACGGCGTCCCGGCGGCGGAGATCGAGGACTTCCTCGATCTGGCCCGCAAGGCGAACCAGCCCGGGTGGTGGTACCAGTACCGCGACGTGCTCCCGGAATGGTTCAAGGCATACGTGAGCCTGGAGAGCGAAGCCTCGGTCATCCGTCTCTACGAACCCCACTACGTCCCCGGCCTGTTGCAGACACACGAGTACGCCGGGGCGCTCATGCGCGTCGGCTTCCCCGACGAGCCCAAGGAGGAGACAGCCCGCCGCGTCGATCTACGACTCAAACGCCAGGACCTGCTCGCCAAGCCGGACGCGCCCGCCATCTGGGCCGTCCTGGACGAGACGGTGCTGCGCCGGGCGGTCGGCGGGGCCGAGGTGATGCGGGCTCAGATCGACCGGCTGCACGCGGCCCTGGATCTGCCGAAGGTCCGGATTCAGATCATGCGTTTCGCGGCGGGCGCCCATCCCGGCGCCTTCGGCCCGTTCCACCACTTTCGCTTCGGATTCTCCGAACTGCCCGACATCGTCTACGTGGAGAGCCTGGCCGGCGCGGTCTATGTCGACCGGCCCGAGGACGTCGGCGCCTACCTCGAAGTACTGGACCGGATGTCCGTGCAGGCGGAGCCGGTTGATCGAACCCGGGCCATCCTGGGTGAACTGCGTAAGGAGTTGTGATCCATGGGATCCAAGGGCCCCATCTACAGCGGTATGTCAGCCTCCGATCTGGGCACCGAGGGCTGGCACAAGCCCTGGAGCGGTACCAACGGCGGCAGTTGCGTCGAGGCCAAGCGGCTGCCCGACGGCAGCGTCGCCTTCCGCCAGTCCACGGACCCCGACGGTCCCGCGCTGGTCTACTCCCGCGACGAGATGATCGTGTTCCTGGAAGGCGCGAAGGCCGGCCAGGCCGACTTCCTGGTCGCCTGACTCCGCCACCCGTCCCGGCACACCACTACGCGCGCACAACCGGACAACCCGCACGCCCACTGCCGCCGTGCGGGTCGTCCGACCACACTGAGCAGGTCCCTCGCCTCGAACGGAAGTGGTATGCACGCGTCACCCCGACTCCCCGGCCGGACCGTGCCTTCCACCCGCCCGGGCCGCATCGCTCCGCGCCGAACCACCACCCGGGTCGGCCCCGAGGCGACGGCATGAACCTGCCGCAGGCGCTCCTCCGCCACCGGACGCTGGTCATCGAGGGCGCCGACGGCATCCCCCGCGACGGCCTCATCGCCGGGCTGGCCCGTCACGGCTTCCCGATCCAGCACCTGCCGGACCGTCTGCACCATGTGGACCCGACCCGGCCCTACCGTGAACTCCTCGCGGCACCGGGGCGCGTGGCGCTCGACGGCAGCATCATCCACGAACTCGTCTACGGGCCACTGCGCCGCGGCCACTCCCGGGTGACCTGGATCCAGGCACTGGACTTCGCCGAATCCGTGGCCGAACGCGACGGCGCCCTCATTCACCTGACGGCATCCGTGAGCTTCCCCCGGCCCGCCTGCACGGACTTCACCGAGGCGGCCGACGCCTATGCGCGGGCGATGCGAACCCTCGCCCAACACGTCCCCGTCGTCAGCCTCGACGCGGCCGACCTCACCCACCCAACCCGCCCCGGCACCCCTGCGCACCGCGAACTCGCCCGAAAGAAGCATCAGTTGACGGTACGTTGGTAACAGACCTCGTGACGCACGGCAGGAGAACCCCCATGGCAGACGGCCGGCCCGCCCCCGACCAGGAAGCACTGTCCAAGATCGACACCACGGTGCCGCACTCCGCCCGCATCTGGAACTACTGGATGGGAGGCAAGGACAACTACGAGGTCGACCGGATCGCGGGCGACGCCTACCGCGAGACCGCGCCGAACATCGAGACCATGGCCCGCGCCTCCCGCCAGTACCTGATCCGCACCGTCACCTTCGTGGCCGGCGATCTCGGCATCCGACAGTTCCTCGACATCGGCACCGGCCTGCCCACGTACGACAACACCCACCAGGTCGCGCAGCGGGTGGCACCCGAGTCCCGCATCGTCTACGCCGACAACGACCCGCTCGTCCTCCGGCACGCCCAGGCCCTGCTCACCAGCACCCCCGAAGGCGTCACCGAGTACGTCGACGCGGACCTCCACGAACCGGAGAAGATCCTCGAAGCGGCGGGCCGGATCCTGGACTTCGACCAGCCGGTCGCCCTCATGCTCATGGGAATCCTCGGCCACATCCAGGACTACGAGGAGGCCAAGTCAATCGTCCGCCGCCTCCAAGCGGACCTGTGTCCCGGCAGCTACTTCGTGCACTACGACAGCACGGACACGGACGAGGAACTCAAGCGGGCCCAGGAGGGCTACGACGACACCGGCGCCATCCCGTACGTCCTGCGCAGCCCTCAGCAGCTCGCCGCGTACTACGAGGGCCTGGAACTGCTCGAACCCGGCATCGTCTCCTGCCCCCTGTGGCACCCCGAGCCCGGCACCGCGCCCGAGCCCACGGACGTCTACGGCGGGGTGGCCCGCAAGCCCTGACGCGCCGCCGCGCAGCTACTCCAGCGCCGGGAGGCCGGTCAGGCCTGTGTCGAGCATGATGCGGTCCACTGTCGCGGCCAGGGTGCTGTCGGCTCCGACGACGGTCTCGATGCCACCGGGCAGAAGGTCCAAGGGCCGGTACCAGTCGCGCAGTTGCGTCTCGTTGACGTCGTTGGCGAACGGTTTGGTGGCGTGGCGGGCGAGGGTTTCGGCGAACGGGACGTCCAGGTAGTAGGCGTGGGTCGGGCCGCGGTGGTCGCGGCGCAGTTGGGCGAGCATGTCGCCGTAACGATCGGCGTAGAGGATGCCTTCGACGACGACGTGGTATCCGGCGTCCAGGGCGTAACGGGCCGTCAGGTCGATCAGGCCGATGTTCGCGGCGCCCGGCCGGTCCCGCTCGCGCAGGACGACCCTGCGGATGTTGTCCTGGCCGACCAGGGCCAGGCCACGGCCGAACCGCTCGCGAAGTCCGACCGCGACGGTCGACTTGCCCGAGGCGCTGTTGCCGCGCAGGATGACCAGCCGTGTTTCTTCGGTTCCCACCATCACGGCGGTCACGCTACCGACAGCCAGTGACACGGTCCGGGCATCGACAACCAGCACGTGTTCCCCGCCTGGACGGCTTCAGCCCTTGAGGGCGCGGCCGGTGGCGGTCAGGGTCTCGGCCAGGATGCGGACGGCCTTCGGACCGACGCCATGCAGGGCCAGCAGCTCCGACTCGGTCAGGCGGGCCACTTGGTCGAGGGTCGTGATCCCGGCGGAAGCGAGCGCCTGTGTTGCGGGCCTGCCGATCGCCTTCGGCAGGTTGCCGACCGCGCCGGCAACCGCGGTGTCGGCTGCCGCCACCTGCGCGGCGAGATGCTTGGGGGCACGCGCCAACCAGGCACGTCGTACCCAGTGGTTGAGCTGTTGCCCGTCGATCTCCCCCAACGGGACACGTACGCCGATCCGCACCGCGCCGCGGTTGTACTGCTCTGCGGCCGGGTGCGCGGCGACCATCTCATCCGCGTCCTTGGCCGGAAGGTGAAGGTGGACGCACTTGTCCTTGCCCAGCGAGGCGAACGGCTTGTCGCCGACCATGAAAGCGGCCGTCGCGGTACGGGTGGCCTGCTCGACGGTCTCGGGAAAGGAAAGCGCCGCTTTGCGGAGCTGGGCAAGAGTCGTCATGGGCACACGTTGGCACACCGGGCCCCTACGGATGGGCGTCTCCAACACCGCGGCGACCGAGAGATCCGTCAGCCGATGTCCAGTCGTGCGATTCCACGTCGGCGCCGGGTCACCACTGGGTGATGAGCGGCGTGTCCGGTCCGTGCCGCCGCCAGGCTTCGGTGAGGCGGACGAGGCGGGTGGGGGCGGCGATGCCGCGCACGGTTGCGATCCTGCCGCTTGCGATGTCGAACGTCGCGGTGCCGATGACCTGGTCGCCGATCACGAAGAGGATGGCGGGGGCGCCGTTGACGAGCGCGTAGTGGATGGCGGGCGTGCCGCCTGCAAGTCGCCGTTTCGCGGCTGTGGGTTTGAAGCCGGCCCGTACGACGGCGGCGACGCGCTGCGGAGTGTCGAACTGCAGCAGCTTCGAGGCCAGGCCGCCGGCGCCGTCGGAGATCGCGATCGCGTCGTCGGTGAGGAGCGCCACCAGCCGTTCGGTGCGGCCCGAGGTGGCAGCGGCGAGGAATTCCTCGACGATCCTGCGGGCGGATACCGGGTCGACTTCGCTGCCTTCGCGGCGGCGCGCGGCGGTGATGCGGCGCCGGGCCCGGTGGAGGTGCTGCTGGCTTGCGGACTCCGTGACATCGAGGATCTCGGCGATCTCGGCGTGGCTGTAGGAGAACGCTTCGCGCAGGACGTAGACGGCCCGCTCGACGGGTGACAGGCGCTCCATGAGAGTCAGCACGGCCAGGGAGACCGATTCGCGCTGCTCGAACGTGTCGGCCGGACCGAGCATGGGGTCGCCGTCGAGGAGCGGTTCGGGGAGCCAGGCGCCGACGGTGCGTTCGCGGCGGGCCTGTGCCGAGCGGAGCCGGTCGAGGCACAGGTTGGTGACGACCTTGGTCAGCCATGCTTCCGGCACCTTGATGCGCTCCCGGTCGGCGGCCTGCCAGTGCAGGAACCCATCCTGCACGGCGTCTTCGGCGTCGGTGGCGGAGCCCAGTAGCCGGTAGGCGAGCGAGGCCAGCCGGTTCCGGCTCGCCTCGAACCGACTGGTGTCGATACGATCAATGTCGGTGCTGTCCACGCGGACCACCCTAGATATCAGGCGGCTGCGCGACGGCCTTTTCGGCGGACGTATCCAGCGTGGCGGCAAGGCGGCGCCTGCGCTTGGGCAGACCGAACGTCGGGTGCGAGGTGGTCCACAGCGACATCTTGAGAATGCCCGCCTTGATCCGCGCGGCTTTCCGGCCGCCCATGAACTTCGGCTTCTCCTGCGCTTCGTCGTCGACCATGTGCAGGATCCCGTCCCGCCGCCCGAGGCTGATGTGGTTGCCCGAGTGGTCCAGCTTCATGTTCGCGATCTTGCGGCCGGTCAGATCTCCCACGATCGCCTCCATGGCCTGCATGCCGGTGCAGCCGGTCGATGCGCAGGACACCGGCAGCGGCCGGCCGTTGTCGCCGACGGCGTAGACGTTCGGGTGCGAGACCGACCACATGGTGCGATCGACGACGATCCGACCGTCCTCGGTGAACTCGAGCCCGCCGGCGGCGGCGATGGGGGCGACCTGG
Organism: Streptomyces sp. DG2A-72; assembly: GCF_030499575.1. NCBI lineage: Bacteria > Bacillati > Actinomycetota > Actinomycetes > Kitasatosporales > Streptomycetaceae > Streptomyces > Streptomyces sp. DG2A-72. The sequence goes on along the minus strand of NZ_JASTLC010000001.1, from coordinate 9,931,033 downwards.
CGCTCGGCGTCGACGGCGGTGACACGGTCCAGGCGCAGTCGTATCCCCGTGCCCGCGAAGACGTCGGCGAGCTGCGGAGCCTCGATGTCCGCCGGGGACAGCCGGCGGGCCAGGTTCCCGGCCACGTAGGCTCCTGCAGAGCCGGCACCGAGGACGACGATGCGGTGCTTCATGTGATGCTCCCGTCGGTTCGCTTGCTCCTGGTGTTGAGCGGAGCAGCTCTCCGATTGCTGACAGGAACCGCATATGGCGTGGGTCATAGAGCGGCAGATGCACCGCCCCGCGCCGCCCGGGCCGGCGAGGTAGTCGCAGGCGAAGATGGTGCGGACCGCCACCCGCCGCTCGGCGAGCACAGGTCCGCCGTCTCTGCTGCTCTGCGGGGCGCGCCTCAGCGCCGCAGCGCCGCCCTCGCCGGCAGGGTCACTGCCAGCAGGCCCAGTCCCACCGCGCCACCGGCGAAGGCTGCGTACACCAGGGGAGGTACGTACGGGGCCTCGCCGGTGAGGCCGCGCATCATCGGGATCAGCGTCGCGGCGGCGATGGCCGTGCCGAGGACGATGCCGGTCACCGCCACCAGAAGGCCTTCCCAGCGCAGCATCCGCATCACCTGGCGCCGGGTGGAGCCGATGAGGCGGAGCATGCCGAGCTCGCGGCGGCGGTCGAGGACGGTCATCACGAGCGTGTTGACGGCGGCGACAGCGGCGAAGCCGCCGAGGACGCCGGCCATCGTGTAGTTGGCCCAGGCGTTGAGCTCGCGGTCGGTGTTCTGCTCGACTGCGTAGCCGGAGGCGTCGGTGACCTTGCCGAGCGGGGCGAGGGCCTTTGCGTCGCCGCCCCGTACCAGGAGCGTGCTGTCGAAGCCCGAGGTGACGTGGGCGGCCAGGGACGCGCGGTCCATGGTCACCGCGGCGAGGCCGAGCCCGCGGCCGTACACGGCGACGACCTCGGGGCTGGTCCTGGTGCCGTCCGGGAGGTAGATGGGCAGTTTGTCGCCGACCTTGACCTTCGCCGACGTGGCGAGCGTCTTGTCGATGGCGATCCGGCCCTTGCCGACCCGGTCCAGGCTGCCGCTGCGCACGTCGAGGTCCTGCACCTTCGCGAGCTGCGCGCCGGAGCCGGAGACGCCCTGGGTCGCCGAGCTCTGCAGCCACCGGTCGCCGCCCGACCCGACGGGCACGAGCACCTGCGTGTCGAGCAGGCCCACGGCCGCGTCGACGCCGGGCGCGCGGGCGGCCCGGTCGACGGCGTCGGCGGGCAACCCGGCCGGGCCCGTGACCACGTGGTCCGCGGTGACTCCGGCGCGCAGCTGCTTCGCGGCGACATGACTCTCGCTCGTGTGCATGAAGACGAGCGTCGAGGCGAAGGCCATGGCCAGCACGATCGGGGTGATCGCGGAGGCCAGCCGACGGGCGTTCGTACGGGAGTTGGCGGCCGCGAGCGAGGCCGAGGCACCGCCGCCGCTCAGCGGGAGCCCGAACAGCTCCGCGCACAGCCGCGCCACCAGCGGGCCGAGCAGCGCGACGGCGAGCATGAACAGCATGACGACGCCGAGGGCGGCGTTGGCCGCGTCCTCCCCGGCCGAACGGGCGGCGACGACGGTGAGGAACCCGCCGCCGACGAGGGCGCCCAGGCCCAGCACCGTACGGATCACGCCTGGCCGCAGTCGCTCCACCGACGCCTCGGTGAGCGCCTGCCCCGGCTTGATCTTCGCGGGCCGGCGCCCGGCGGCCCAGCCGGCGGCGAGCGCGGTCAGCAGTCCCGCGCCGACGGCGACGACGAGGGGGATCCAGGAGATGTACAGGTCCACGGCCTCCGGGACGGCCCCGCGGTCCTGCAACTGCCCGAACCACCAGTGGGCAAGCCCGATCCCGGGCAGGCAGCCGGCCAGACCGGCGGCGGGCGCGACGAGCAGCGCCTCCGCTGCGACCGCGCGTCGGATCTGCCGCGGAGTGGCTCCGACGGCGCGCAGCAGCGCGAACTCCCGGGCTCGCTGGGCGACGGACAGCGCGACCGTGCCGGACGCCGTGAAGACGGCGACCATGGCGGCGATCCCGCCGAAGGAGCCGCCGAGCCCGGTGAGCATCTCCCTGGCGTACCCGAGCCCACGGTCCTCGACGGCGCCGCGATCGTCGCCGGTGTGCACCCTGGCGCCGGAGCCGGCGAGCGCCTTCTTCACGCCCGCGGCGAGCGCATCGGCGTCGGCCCCGTCCTTCGCCAGTACGGCGATTGCGTCGGCCTTGCCGGGATGCCCGGCCAGCGCGGAAGCCTGGGCGTCGGCGAACCAGCCCGTGGCGCCCTTGGCCACGTCGCCGGGTCCGGCCTTCGCCAGCCCGGAGACGCGGAAGTCGGCGCGCCCGGTGGCGGTTTCGAGCGTGACCGTGTCGCCGACGCCGGCCTTCACGGCCCGCGCAGCGGCGCCGTCGAGTACGACCTCGCCGGTACGGGGTGCGGCACCGGAGGTGAGCGCGGCACCGGTGAAGGCGTGCGCTCCCCAGCCGTGGCCCGTCAGCGCGCCGTCGTCCTGGCGCACCGGGAACGTGAAGTCCGGCACCGCCCCCTCCACGCCGGGCGCACGGGCCGCCTTGTCGGCCAGCGCGGCGTCCACGCGCGCCGTGTCCGGCAGCAGGTCCGCCGACTCGGACCGGCTGTCCCCGCTGCCCGTGACGAAGCGGGCGTACTGGTCCGCGGCCACGACCACCGGCGCCTTGGCATACCGCTCGGGCGGAACCGAGGCGCGGGCGCCTGTCTCCAGGAGGATGCCGCAGGCGGAGACGATCAGCGCCGCCATCATCAGCGCGACGAACGTGCCCGCGAACGACGCGGGTTTGAAGCGCACGGCCGCGCGGGCGAGGCCGTTGGGGGCGAAGCTCCTCACGCCGCCGCCCCCACCATCGCGCCCGTACGGGAGGTGAGGGCTGCCATGTGTGCCGCGATCTGCTCGGCCGAGCCGCGGTCGATGCCGCCGGCGAAGACGCCGTCCGCGAGGAACAGCACACGGTCGGCCCAGACCGCCGCGGCCGGGTCGTGGGTGACCATGACGACGGTGGCCCCGAGGGTGTCCACCGCGTGCCGGAGCAGGCCGAGGACCTCGGCGGCGGTGCCGGTGTCGAGGGCGCCGGTGGGCTCGTCGGCGAACACCACGTCCGGGCTGGTGATCAGGGCGCGGGCGATGGCCACCCGCTGCTGCTGGCCGCCGGAGAGCTCGCCGGGCCGCCGCTTCGCCTTGTCGGTGAGGCCGACCTGCGCGAGCACCGCCTGTGCCCGTCGGCGGTCCCGGCGCTGCCCGGCGAGGCGCATCGGGAGCAGCACGTTCTGCTCGACGGTGAGGGAGGGCAGGAGGTTGAAGGCCTGGAAGACGAAGCCGAGGCGGCTGCGGCGCAGCTCGGTGAGCTGATTCTCGCGCATGCCCGTGATCTCCGTACCGCCCAGGCGCACGGATCCGGCCGACGGCCGGTCGAGACCGGCGGCGCACTGCAGGAAGGTGGACTTGCCGGAGCCGGAAGGGCCCATGACGGCGGTGAACGTGCCGCGTGGCAGGGCGAGGTCGATGCCCGCGAGCGCGTGCACGGCACCGCCGCCGCGGCCGTACTGCCGCCGGACGCCACGCAGTTCGACGGCGAGACCGGGGGTGCCCTGGGCCGCCGGCCGGTCGTCCGTCTTCTGCCGCTTGCCGCTGCGCAGCCTCATGGTCCGTCCTCTCGCGATCTTTTCGAGCCGATGACTCGAAGCTACGGATCACGGTGATCGCGGACCATGGCGGCTGCTGGCGGATCGGAGGTGGGGATAACCCGAGGGCGCCACGAGAGGCCGGGCGGGCCGGGGCCCAGCAATGGGCTCCGGCTACCCGACCACCACAGCTGGTTGTCCAGAAGGATCAGAAGGTAAGGAAAAGGGCACGGGTGAGTGCGGTGCGGGCGGTGGTTCACACCGCTTCGCGCGGATCATTTCGCTGACGCCACGCGGTAGTGGAGGTAGACGAATTTCGAACTGAAGGTGCGCGTCTCGACGAGTTCGAGATCCACCCGGCGCTCGTGCTGGGGAAAGAACGGAATGCCACCGCCCACCAGCACCGGGTGGACCATGACCCGGTACTCGTCGATCAGACCCAGCGCGGCGGCCTCGGCGGCGAGAGTCGCGCCGCCGATCGCGATCTCGCCCTCCGCCGGCTCGGCTCGCAACCGCTCGATCTCCTCCGCCAGGCCGCCGGAGGCCAGGCGGGCATTGCCCTGCACCGCCGACAGCGTGGTGGAGAACACCACCTTCGGGAGCGGATTCCAGAGCCCGGCCCACTCGAGCCCGGCCTCGTCGAGCGATGGATCCTGGTCGGCGGTCTCCCAGTACAGCATCGTCTCGTACAGCCGTCGTCCCAGCAGGTGGACGCCGACCTGTCGAATCTCGTCGATCCAGAAGCGGAAGACCTCCGCGTCGGGCTCCGTCCAGTCGAAGTTGCCGTCCGGCCCGACGATGTAGCCGTCGAGCGAGGCACCCATCGAATAGGTCACGCTGCGCATCAGCAGTCCTCCTCGGTAAAGGTTCGACACTATGACCGCCGGACGCCGCAGAACTCATCACGGCTCGCGGGATCCCCTGGACCGGCCGACAACCGATGGGCGCCAGGTTCTCGTATCGGGTGGCGATGCCTCTGAGGAGCTGATCCGGTACGGCCGGTTTCACGACCAGGCGATCTCGCCATGCCGGGAGACGAAGCGTCCGGTACCGGCGCCGGGCCCCTCGGTGGCCAGGGCGACGATCGCGTCCGTGCCCGCGGTGACGGTTTGGGGGCCGCTGTGACCGTTGAGGTCGGTCGCGGTGTAGCCGGGGTCGGCGGCGTTGACGCGGATGCCCTTGAGCCCCTTGGCGTACTGCGTGGTCAACATCGTCAGCGCCGCCTTCGACGCGGTGTACAGCGGCACGACGACACGCGACTCGGGCCGGTCGGGGTCATGGGTGAGGGCGAGGGAGCCCATGCCGCTGCTGACGTTGACGATCACAGGGTCGTCCGAGCGGCGCAGCAGCGGCAGGAACGCGGTGGTGGTGCGGACCACGCCGATGACGTTGACGTCCAGGACGGCGCGGGCGTCGGCGGCGGTGAGATCGCTGGGATCGCCTACGGGGCCGTGCACACCGGCGTTGTTGATCAGAACGTCGATCCTGCCCTCGTGTTCGGCGATGTTGGCGGCTGCGGAGGCCACGGACGCGTCGTCGGTCACGTCGATGGGGACGTAGCGGGCGCCGAGCGCGGCAGCGGCCTCCTCGCCCCGCTCGCGGTCACGGGCTCCGACGAGCACGGTGTGGCCGTACTCGATCAGGCGGCGGGCGGTCTCGCGGCCGAGACCCTTGTTGGCTCCGGTGATGAAGGTGATCGTCATGCCTTCGATGGTGGTCCCGGCCAGGGAGGCGGACCAGGGAGGCTTCGACGGTAGGAAGACCAGTACCACCCTCGAGCCCACATATACGACCGGGGATGCGGGAGAATGGAGATCATGTCGACGTCACCCGGAACGGGACTGGGCGCGGTGCTCCGCACATGGCGGGACCGGCTGCCCCCGTCGGCCGCCGGGCTGCCGGCGGCGCGCGGGCGCCGGGCGGCAGGGCTGCGGCGGGAAGAACTGGCTGACCTGGCCGGGGTGTCGGTCGACTACATCGTGCGGCTGGAACAGGGACGGGCCACGACACCCTCGGCGTCGGTCGTGGCGTCCCTCGCGCGCGCCCTGCAACTCTCCATCGCCGAGCGGGACCACCTGTACCGGCTGGCCCGGCTCGTACCGCCGGTGGGCGGCACGATCTGCGACCATCTCCCGCCCGGCATGCAGCGGGTCCTCGCCCGCCTCGGGGACGTGGCGGTCGCCGTGTTCGCGGCGGACTGGCAACTGGTGTGGTGGAACCGTGGGTGGGCCGCCCTGCTGGGCGACCCCTCCCCCACGCCGCCCCGGCTGCGCAACTTCGCCCGCGACAGATTCCCGGTGGACGGCTGCCCCGTCCGCCTCGCGCGGTGGCCGGTGACCGAGGCGGACGGCGACGCCACCGACGCCGCCGTCGTCTCCGACCTGCGCCGCGCCACCGGCCGCTTCCCTCAGGACAGCCGCCTGGCCGCGCTGATCCGCGATCTGAACGCGGGCAACAGGAGGTTCGCCGAGCTATGGGCGACGGGTGAGGTGGCCGCGCACCGCGAGGACCACAAGACGATCGACCACCCGTCGGTGGGCCCCATCACGGTGGACTGCGATGTCCTGACCGACGGCGACTCCGAGCTCAAGATCGTCATCATGACCGCGGTGCCCGCCGGCGAAGACGAGACCAAACTCCGGCTCACCGCCGCCGCCTGCCCACCGGCCACCACGCACAACTGATCCCGCCCTACGCGCCGTCCGACCGCCTGCGGGTGCTCGGTGAGTGCTGAATCCTTGCCCGCCGCCACCCCAGTCGCTCCGGACTCAACCACCCTCCCGAGCCACCCCACGAGGCCCGATCTCCACGAACTGACCGTGAGCTGGGGCCTGTTGGAGTCGCCTCGGTGGAGTCGCCGGTGGCTGTGGTGGTACGCCGGGCGTGATGCTGCATGATCCACGATGAGGCGGGGACCGTCCGACCCTTGACATCACCGCCGAAATGCGGAGACCGACCGTCGGTACGCGGGACGGCGACATCCGCGACCTGGTGCTGCGGACCTTCGTCGACCCGTTCTTCGTGGACCGTGCCGAGGACTGGCTGAACCGGGAGGCCGACTCCCTGACCATGCTCACGGGGACGGACGTGCCGGCTCCTGGACTGGTCGCGGTTGATCCGACCGCCGCGCATTGCGAGTATCCGTCGCTCCTGATGACATATCTGGCGGGCCGGACCGTCCTCGAAGATGAGGGATCGGAGGCGCGCGCCCCTTTGTCGGCCCGTCAACTCGTGGCGATCCAAGCGTTGCGGCCCGCCGAACGGCCCGGGAGTTTGAGGCGTTGACGACCGCCGACGCCGTCGTCGTTCCGAAGGGCGCAGACGCGGCGGTGTGGGCCAAGGCGATAGACGTGATCCGCAAGCCGGCGCCGCCCTATGAAGGGCGATTCCTGCACCGGATCTCGATGTGGCGCACTGCTCCACCAATCTCGCGCCGCTGCACGGCCCGGCATGGGGTCCGCCGTTCGCTGAGGCGGAAGAAGTGCGGTCGGTGGCGCGGCCGTGGCAGGAAGCGGGGAGGGCGGAGCTGACTACGCGGGCTGTGGAGGAACGGCTGGATGCCTATGTCACCGCCCTGATGGACACGCTGGGCTGAGCCAATCGCGTCAGGTCCGTCCACAGCGGACGACAAAAGCAAAGGCAAGGAGATTGTGTACTCCTTGCCACTCTCAACCTATAGCGCACTGGGGGGCTTGCGGCAAGGCCCTGGTCGTCCCACAGAATGGGCGGCCAAAGCCAGAAGCTGCGGAAATGACGGATTCACACAGTACGTGCGCTTTTCACGTAGCGGACGGCCGAAATCCAATCCCGTTGAAAGGGCGTTCTGATGATTGACGTGATCGTGGTCGGCGGCGGCCCGAGCGGTTTAATGCTGGCCGGCGAATTGCGGTTGCACGGGGTGCACGTGGTCGTGCTGGAGAAGGACGTGGAGCCGACTCCGATTGTCCGCTCGCTCGGCCTGCACGCGCGCAGCATCGAGGTGATGGATCAGCGCGGGCTGCTCGACCGTTTCCTGGCGCTCGGTCAGCAGTACCCGGTCGGTGGTTACTTCGCCGGAATCAGCAAGCCCGCGCCGGAACGGCTGGACACCTCACATCCGTACGTCCTCGGCATCCCGCAGACCACCACCGACCGTCTGCTGGCCGAGCGCGCCATCGAGCTCGGCGCCGAGGTCCGGCGCGGCTGCACGCTGGCCGGGCTGACCCAGGACGACCATGGGGTGAGCGCCGAGCTGGCCGACGGCACGCGGCTGCGCTCGCGCTACGTGGTCGGGTGCGACGGCGGCCGCAGCACGGTGCGCAAGCTGCTCGGCGTGGGCTTCCCCGGCGAGCCCAGCCGGGTCGAGACCCTGCTGGGCGAGATGAAGGTGACCGCGGAGCCGGAGACGCTGGCCGCCGTGATGGCCGAAGTCCGCAAGACCGAGAAGCGGTTCGGGGCCATGCCCCTCGGAGACGGGGTGTACCGCGTCGGCGTGCCCGCGGAGGGGGTGGCCGAGGACCGCTCCGTACCGCCGACTCTCGAGGAGTTCCAGCGCCGGCTGCGGGTGATCGCCGGCACCGATTTCGGCGTGCACTCACCACGCTGGCTGTCCCGCTTCGGCGACGCCACCCGGCTGGCCGAGCGCTACCGGGTCGGCCGGGTGCTGCTGGCCGGCGACGCGGCGCACATCCACCCGCCGGTCGGCGGGCAGGGGCTCAACCTCGGCATCCAGGACGCGTTCAACCTCGGCTGGAAACTGGCCGCCGAGGTGGGCGGCTGGGCACCGCAGGGGTTGCTGGACAGCTACCACACCGAGCGGCACCCGGTGGCCGCCGACGTGCTGACCAACACCCGCGCGCAGATGGAGCTGATCTCCAACGAGCCGGGCCCCCAGGCCGTACGCAGGCTGCTGTCGGAACTGATGGACTTCGAGGAGGTGAACCGGTACCTGACCGAGAAGATCACCGCGACCGCGATCCGCTACGACTTCGGCGAGGGCCACGAACTCCTCGGCCGGCGGCTGCGGGACGTGGAGCTGAAGCGGGGGAACCTCTACGAGCTGATGCACGGCGGTCGCGGGCTGCTGCTCGACCAGACCGGCCGGTTGTCGGTGGCGGGCTGGGACGACCGGGTCGACCACGTTGTCGACGTGAGCGAGGAACTGGACGTTCCCGCGGTACTCCTCCGGCCGGACGGCCACGTGGCCTGGGTCGGCGACGATCAGCAGGATCTGCTCAGCCGACTGCCCAAGTGGTTCGGCGCAGCCGCCAGTTGAGCGCGCGCCGCCTCCCTCGCGGCCTGCCGTGGGCTTCAGATCCACGTGTCGAGCCACATCCTGGCGCGCCAGTCGGCGTTCGGGATCGTCTGTCCCATGTAGATCGGGAAGAAGTAGATGAAGTTCCAGGCGATGAGCAGCACGAGCGCACCCGCCGCCACCGCACCCTGGATGCGGCGCTTCTCAGCCGCTCCCGGCGGCCCCAGCACCGCTCCCAGCATCATCGTCACGGCCAGGCTCAGGTACGGCACGAAGACGACGGCGTAGAAGGAGAAGATCGTACGGTCCTGGTACAGGAACCAGGGCAGATAACCGGCGCTCACCGCGCACAGGATGGCGCCGGCGCGCCAGTCGCGGCGCAGTGCCCATCGGTAGAGCAGGTATACGAGTGCGCAGCAGGCCGACCACCACAGGAGCGGCGTGCCGAGCGCGAGGATGGCCTGTGAGCAGTCGGTCGTCGTAGTGCAGCCGTCCTTCCCGGGTGCCGGCGACTCGTAGTGGAAGAGCACCGGGCGGCCGAGGACCAGCCAACTCCAGGGGTTGGACTCGTACTTGTGGGCAGTTTGCAGCCCCACATTGAACTGGTAGACCCCGTACTCGTAGTGCCACAGGCTGCGCAGCGGAGCCGGAATCCACGACCAGGTGCCGCCGCGGCCGTCCGCCCAGTGGCGTCCGGAACCGTTGTCGGACAGGAACCAGCCGCTCCATGTCGCCACATACGTCACCACACTGACCGCGGCGAGGGACAGCACCGACCAGCCGAGGTCCTTGCGCAACACCGCACGATACGGGCGGCGGGCCCCCGCCACGCGGCGGGAGCCGACGTCCCACAGCAAGGTCAGGGCCACGAAGAGGACCAGGAAATACAGGCCGCTCCATTTACTCGAAGCCGCCAGCCCCAGGAAGACGCCGGCTGCGAGCCGCCACGGACGTACTCCCGTCCCGGCATGATCACCCGTGTGCCCGTCCGGTCGCGTACGGCCGTCCTCACCGACCGGCAAGGCCGCCGCGAGCCGGGCCCGCGCCTGGTCCCGGTCGATCAGCAGACATCCGAACGCCGCCAGTACGAAGAACATGACGACGAGGTCCAGCAGAGCGGTACGGCTCATCACCACATGCAGACCGTCGACCGCCAGCAGTGCGCCGGCCAGGCAGCCCAGCATCGTCGAACGGAACAGGCGGCGGCCAATTCGGCACAGCATCAGCACCGACAGCGTGCCCAGGACCGCCGTCATGAAGCGCCAGCCGAACGGGTCGAGGCCGAACATCCCCTCGCCGAGGGCGATCACCCACTTGCCCATGGGCGGGTGTGCGACGAAGGCCCCGGTGTCGGAGAGCAGGATCACCTGAGGGTCCGCGAGTACCTGCGGGTCGGCGATCTTGCGGTCCGGCCAGGTGCCCTCGTAGCCGAACCGCAGCAGGGACCAGGCGTCCTTGGCGTAGTAGGTCTCGTCGAAGACGAAGGCATGTGGACGGCCGAGCTGCCAGAAACGTATCGCTCCGGCCAGTACGGCGACGAGTACCGGCCCCAGCCAGTCCATCGCCCTCGCGAGGCGGGAGGCCGGTGCCGGGCTTAAGCCCATGAATTCCCAGAGGCGAGTGGACGGGCTCGGAAAGGGCGGAACCAGGCGCTCGCGGGTGTCGGTCGGGGGGTGTCCGGTGTATCCGAACTGGCGAAGCCGATAGCGCCAGTTGCTGGGCGCCGCTCTCGGACGGGTGCCATCAAGGACATGGGAACGGGGCGCGTTGCTACTCGTCACCGGATGACCTTAAGCAGTGACGTGTGGGGTGGGTGGGCGGTCTTGCAGTTAGGGCGGGAAGCACGTCGTACGACAGGTATGGAGCAGCAGTGATGTGGGTCCTTGCCGCGGGGCGTGCGGGGTCAGTTCTGGCAGGTGGTGACGCCGCAGCAGGCGTCGTCCGCGGCAGGCGTCGCGGCGGTGTGCGGGCCGGTGGCGGTGGTGGGCTTGGTGGCGTGGACGATGGCGGAGTGCATGCCGCCGGCGACCGAGTGGGTCGGGGTGATCTCGATGTCCGTGAAACCGGCGGCCTCCAGGCCCGCGCGGTATTCGGCGAAGGACAGGGCTCCCGCGATGCAGCCGGCGTAGTCGCCGCGCTCGGCGCGCTGTCGGGTGGTGAGGGTGTCGTCGGCGACGATGTCGAAGACGCCGATCCGGCCGCCGGGCTTGAGCACGCGGAAGGTCTCGGCGAAGACGGCGGGCTTGTCGGCGGACAGGTTGATGACGCAGTTGGAGATCACCACGTCGATGGTGTTCGCGGGCAGCGGGATGGATTCGATGGTGCCCTTGAGGAACTCGACGTTGGTCGCGCCCGCCTTCTCCGCGTTGGCCAGGGCGAGGGCGAGCATCTCCTCGGTCATGTCCAGCCCGTACGCCTTGCCCGTCGGTCCGACGCGGCGGCCGGAGAGCAGGACGTCGATGCCGCCGCCGGAGCCGAGGTCCAGGACGCGTTCGCCCTCGCGCAGCTCGGCGACGGCTGTGGGGTTGCCGCAGCCGAGGGAGGCGGCGACGGCCTCGGCGGGCAGCGTGTCGCGCTCATCCGGGGCGTACAGGGTGGAGCCGAATTTCTCGTCGGCCTCGACCGGCTGCGGTCCGCAACAGGCGGTGCCGCCTTCGGTGACCTGCACGGCCGCCGCCGCGTACCGCTGACGGACGGTTTCGCGCAGGTCGGTGGACTGCTCGCTCATGACTCACTCCCGGGTGGTGGGGCGTGGTGCATCTCGGAACGGCCTGTATTGATGTCTATTGATGCAACTTTGCTCCTTGAATCGAAAAACGTCAACATAGAGGCATATCGAAACAAGCGCTAGAGGTGATCGACGCTCGACCGGTTCCGGCTCGACCGACGGCGCCTACGTGACCTGGTGACCACCGTCGTCGACGGCTACGTTGTGCAGCGGGAGCGAGTTGGATGACGCAGCGGACATGGGGGCGCGCGGGATGAAACGGCTGTGGGGGCTCGGCGTGGCGGTGGCCGCGGGGGCGATGGCGCTGCTGCTCACGGGGTGCGGCACCCCGACGGATTACAGCGAGATCGTCACGTTCACGGACGAGCACGGCCGTGTCTGTACCGCGGCGGTGGTGGTCGACCAGGAGCAGAACGAGGGCGACGACTACGAGATCTCCAGCCTCGACTGCGACTACCCGCCGGAGGGCCAGACACCGGGGCCCACCCGCTACTCGCCGCTGCCGGAGCGGGACGCGGACTGACCGGCCTCAGCCGTCGAGGCCGGACGCGACCGACCTCAACTCCTCATCGCCGGACCTGGATCGGCGCCGTTCCACGGCCCAGCGCCGCCAGGCAAGCGCAAAGCCCACTCCGGCTATCAGCGCGGGCACGGCCAACTCGGTCGCCAGCGATGCCACCCAGTCGGGGTTCATCTGCCGCGTCAAGCCGCTGGTGTACTGGCAGGTCGCCTGAGGCGGGAAGAAGCTGTACTCCAGCGTCTTCGGCACTTGGGTCCCCCAGTCCGCCCCTGCCGCGCAGGCCGACGACGGCCCCGCGACCAGCCGCCATCCGGCGAACGCGTAGACCATGAGGAAGACGGAGCCGGTCACGAAGAACGCCGCTCCCGTACGGCGTAGCTTCGCGGACCTGGACATCGGCATGACCAGGTCGCTGCCGAGTGGCGGATCGAGACACTCGGCGATCAGGGCCACGAGCAGACAGGCGACCAGGACCAGCAGGCTGCCCCAGAGCAGCACGCTGAGCACTCCCCCGCCTCCGATCGAGGAGACCTCTCCGTACTGGAACTCGCAGATGGTGGCGGGCGGAAACGCCTGATCCCGCACCCGCAGGAGTCGGCCCGGCCCCTGCGTCAGCCCGTGCATGCACCGCTCGTCGAACTCGAGCATGCCGAACAGGGCGATGGCCGAGCCAACCACCACAGCGCCGAAGGAGATTCCTGCCGCGGCCCATAAGCCGCCCGTCCGGTAGCCGCCATACGTACGTGCGTTTGACATTCGCGCACAGTAACCGACCGCACGGCCGGCAGCTGAAGTGCGCCGCCGGACGCTGCCGTTCGCCACCGAAGGCTCAGTCCACGTCCCCGTAGGACGTACCGACTTTCAGAGCGTCCACGTAGTGGTCCACCGAGTTGGAGTCGGCGCCGTAGACGCCCCACTTCGGGTGGTTCTCGTCCGTGCGGTGGTCCTGTACCTCGCTGTGCTGGACGCCGAACCTGACCTCGTTCGTGACATCAAGTAGCTGGCGGGCCAGAGTTCAGAGGACATCCGATGACTGCCGCTGCTGGCGTCCAGCCTGAGTCAGTCGGCCCTTTCGACATACGACGCCAGGTTGGCCAGCGAGGAGGCGATCCCGTCCTCGTGGGCCGCCTGGTCGATGCCGGGTGGCACGCCCGTGGCGGTGACGGTCACCTCGGTCCCGTCACCGGCGGCAGCGAGGTGCCAGGTCATCGTCATGGTGCCCGCGTAGGACGGGTCGTCGGCCTCGAACACCGCCCGCTGCACCACGCGCTCCGGCGGCACCAGGTCGGCGAATTCGACGTCGACGACGTCCGTCGCGTCCGACGTCTTGCCGGGGCTGTCGGTGGGGTCGAGGTAGGTGAGGACCATCCGGAACCCGCCGCCGGGCCGGGGATCCCACCGCTCGACCCGCCCGCGCATGCCGTCCGGCGGCAACCATGCCTCCAGGGACTCCCGGTCGAGGAGGGCTCCGTAGACAGCCGCGGGCGGTGCCGCGATCACCCGGCTGGCACGGTCGGTCCTGTCCATGAGCAGAGTCTAGGACCGAAGATCTCTCTCGTGGAGGCGCGCGTGGAGTCAGTCGCGGTCATTGCGTCCCGCAGCGACCGCGCAAGAGCTCGACACCGTCGCCTTCGAGGTCGTCGCAGTACGTCGCGCGCCCGGTCATCGCCATGACCAGCGCCAAGGTCGTACCCGAGACGAGCGGCCCGGATCCGGTGGTGAAGGGGCCGTCCTTCGCGACGAGTTTCAGCCCACCGAGGCGCCCCTTGGCCACGACCACGAGGTCGGAGCCCCGGTAGTACTCCGCCACCAGCGTGACCACGTCGATCGGGTAGTCACGGCCGATGCCCAGCGGGCGGCGGATGTCCTCCGCGTGCACGATCGTCTCGCCGAGCATCGCGATGACGGGGAGGGGAGGCTTGGTCGTACTGGAGACCACACGCTGGAATCTCGCCAGCGTCTCGGCCGGCGTCGCACCCAGGTGCTCGGCCAGCCGCATCGCCACCTGCCGGTCGAAGTCGAACCGGCAGCGGAGCACACCCGCCAGCCACCGCACGGAGTTGAGACTCGCCGCGGCAGTGAGATGTGCCAGTACCTCACGCACCGTCAACTCGGTGCACAGCGACGGCGTTTCCCACTGCTCGTCCGTCAGACCCGCGAGATCAGCCGCCAGCGCCGCTCGCTCAGTACGGATCAAGCGCCAAACGCCGGTCTTCCGGGAGCCGTCTGCTGTCAATTCCGGTTCGGTCATGCGGGAGCGTCTCCTGTCAGGGGCCTGCTCTACGTCGCACCGGGCCGGGACAGGTGGCGTCCGGGCCGGCGGCTTGCCGAAGAGAAGACCGTTGTGCCGGGGCGAACTCATCGCCCGCACATGTCACGGCCTGTGGCTGGGAGCCGCACCGACCCAGCGGTGATACGTATCCACGTCGACGTTGCTGCCGCAGACGATGGTGACGACGTGCCGGCCGGCGAAGCGGTCACGGTCTTCGAGGATCGCGGCGATGCCGAGCGCCGCCGACGGTTCGACGACGAGGCCGGCATGGTCGAGGAGCATCCGCATACCGGCGATGATCGACGCCTCCTGGACCAGGACGGCGTCGTCGGCGAGCAGGAGGAGGTCGTCCAGGACGGCCGGGATGGGACGCCGGCCGGCGACACCGTCGGCGATGGTGTTCGTCGAGTCGGTGGTGACCACGCGCCGCCCGCGCCACGACTGTGTCATCGCCGGTGCGCCCAGCGGCTGGACGCAGATCACCTCGACGTCGGGAGCCAAGGCCTTCAGCACATGCCCCACACCGGTGGCCAGCGCCCCGCCGCCCAGAGCGATCAGCACGGCGTCGAACGACGGCGCCGCCTCCACCAGTTCCAGGCCGATGGTCGCGGCGCCCTCGCAGGTCTCGATGTCCAGGCTGTCTTCGACCAGCCGGATCCCCTCGTACCGTGCGATGGCCGCCGCCCGCTCGCGAGCCATCTCGTGGTCGCCGTCCACCAGTTCCAGCCCGGCGCCCAGGTCACGGATGCGGTCAAGCTTGGCCAGAGTCGCGAAGCGGGATGCCACGACGGTCACATCGAGCCCCCGGCCACGACCGGACCAAGCCAGAGCCTGGCCCAGGTTGCCCGCGCTGGCGCACACCGCGGCCCGCGAGCCACCGTCGGCGAGCAGGCTCGCGACCACCTCGGTGCCGCGGGCCTTGAAGCTGCGGACCGGGTTCGCCGTTTCGAGCTTGATGCTCACCGTGCACCCGAGGTGGGGCTCCAGCGGCTCACAGGGGTACAGCGGAGTGTCGAGAAAGGTCGGGTCGATCACCCGGCGAGCCGCCCGGATCCGAGCAGTGTCGAGGCGCGTCGTCTTGGCGTCCATGCGTCACATTCTTCCGTCGGGGTCCGTCAGTGACGTGACGAAGCAACACGACCCCCACTCGGGTCGGACCCGCAAAGGCAAAGGAACGGACACCACGATGCTGACCAACATCATGTACGTGACGCTCTACGTCACCGACCAAGACCGCGCGCTGCGGTTCTACACGGAACAGCTCGGTCTGGAGGAGCGCGTCGACGTTTCCAGTCCGCTGGGGCGCTTCCTCACCGTAGGCGTCCCCGGCAGTCCGGTCGAGATCCTCCTCTGGCCGCACGCCGCGGCCTCGGGGCAGCCGGCCGAGGCGGACCCGGTTACCGCGCCCGGTCCGGTCTTCCTCGAATCGGACGACCTGAGGAAGGACTTCAAGGTGCTGCGCGACCGCGGTGTGGCATTCGACCAGCCCGAACCGGAGGACTACGCGTTCGGGGTCCGCATCGAGGCGGTGGACCCGGACGGCAACCGGATCTCGCTGCGCCAACGCAACCGGTCGAGCGGTAGCGACAACTGACCGCCCGTAGGCCGTGTGTGGTCGGCGCCGTACGGCGCCGACCACACCTTCCGGGTCGGCTCGCGCCCCCTACGGCGGCGCCGGAGCGCACCCGTGCATATACCTGCCGGTTTGATGCGCGGGCGCTCACCCCATACGGGGAATTGAGCCCCGGCCGTCTGTTCGCGGCACCCGGCACCCGATGCACTGGGGCATCAACCGATCATCCACATCTGTAATTCCAGCCCAACAACCCACGAACACGTCAGGTCACCCCGAACAGCCCCGGGCGGGCAGTGCAGCAATTCGGCGCACTACTAGGAGGCTTTGATGGCACTCACGCAGTGGACGAGGTCAATGGAGTGGCTGGCGGCGGCGTCGGAGGATCCCCGTGCCTGCAAGGAGGAGTGGCAGAACGGCAGTACCGGGGTCACACTGCTCGCCGCCGGACGGTTCTGGGACGTACTGGTCGTGCCGGAAGAACTCGGGCTGCGGGTCGCCGAGCTCCTGGAGGAGCTGCCGCTGCTCAACCCCGGCCCCTGCCTGCTGGATACCCGTCGCCGTCATGTGGGCTTCCTCCTGCCCCCGGAGCCGTATGCGGTCTGGATCGGCACCGGACTGCGCCTGCTCGGCAGGGGGACTTGGATCGCCGCTCCCGCGCCGCACTGCCGCTGGGGCGCGCTGCGCTGGATCGTTCCGCCGGACGGCACCGGCACCCTGACCATGCCAGAGGTCCTGGAAGTGGCACTGCAGCGGGTCACGAGCGAGTTGTCCCGCCTCCAGGGACTCCCGGGTCTCCCGGCACCCACCGCGCACAGCCAGACGACGACGTCGGACACACACTGGGGCGATGGTCCGCACGTGTCCGTTGCACGGAGGCTCACCGGCGATCAGAGTCCGGCGGTTGCGCCCCGCCGACGTTCCACTCTTCGCGCAGATCGTCCATTTGTGCCTGCGAGGAGCGACTGACCCCGGTCCTGGGGGAACCCGAACCACGACTGCTGGGGATGTCACGAATGACGCCGTGACGGGGCCTGGCCAGGATGGCGGTATGGCTTCCTCTTC
Organism: Streptomyces sp. DG2A-72; assembly: GCF_030499575.1. Classification (NCBI taxonomy): domain Bacteria; kingdom Bacillati; phylum Actinomycetota; class Actinomycetes; order Kitasatosporales; family Streptomycetaceae; genus Streptomyces; species Streptomyces sp. DG2A-72. The sequence continues at coordinate 9,913,976 of NZ_JASTLC010000001.1, read as the reverse complement.
CCTCCCCCGGCGGGAGTTCGTAGCTGCAACTGCCCTGGCCATGTCGCCTCTTGTGGGTACGTCCGTCGCACGCGCCCAGCCGGCCCGGCGCCCGGCGAGGCGGCGCTTGCGTCTGCCCGAGCCGACAGGACCATGCACGATCGGTACGGTTTCGCGGCGGCTGGTGGACCGTACCCGACCCGACCCATGGATCCCGTCGCTGCCGTACCGCGAGTTGATGATCAGCGTCTGGTATCCGGCCCTCGCGCCGGGCCGTGGCCATGACCTCGCGCCGTACATGGAACGCGGGGCGGCCCAGGCCTTCGACGCGCAGTCGCCCCACCGGATCCCCGCGGGCACGGTGGACTGGACGGGCACACGCACACACGCCTCCCGGGAGGCGCCCGCGGATCCACGGGGCGGGCGGCGGCCGGTCGTGCTGTACTCGCCGGGCGCCGGGGATCCGCGCAGCTGGGGCACCGTGCTGGTGGAGGAACTGGCCAGCCAGGGGTTCGTCGTCGTCACCGTCGACCACACCTACGAGTCCCCGGGGGTGCAGTTTCCCGACGGCTCGGTCAGGACCAACGAGGTGCTGTTCGAGGAGTTCGCGCGGGCGCAGCGCGAGGGCACTGTGCCCGCGCTGCTGGAGAAGACGCTGCGCGTCCGGGTCGCCGACGCGCGGTTCGTCGTGGACCAGCTGGGTGCACTGCCGCACGGGATGTCCGACGTACTCGATCTGCGTCGGGTCGGTATGGCCGGCCAGTCGGGGGGTGGGTTCACCGCCGCGCAGAGCATGTACGAGGACAGGCGGATCCACGTCGGAATCGACCTGGACGGCACGCTGGAGTTCAACCAGGAGCCGAACGGAACCAACCTCTCACCGGTCGCCCGGCACGGCTTGGACCGGCCCTTCCTCCTGATGGGCCGAGAAGGCAGCGACCACGCGGGGACCGAGCCGTCCTGGGCGGCGTTCTGGTCGCACAGCACCGGTTGGCGCCGCGATCTGACTCTGCGCGGCTCCCGGCACCAGACGTACACCGACCTCGCCGCGGTGATGCCGCAGACCGGGCTCGGCCAGGATGTCGTCGAGGAGGCCATCGGCACGATCGAACCAGCCCGCGCGGTCGCGACGGTCCGGGCCTGTGTCACCTCGTTCTTCGACCGCTGGCTCCGAGGCCGCGACGACCACCTCCTCGACGGCCCGTCGCCACGGCTCCCTGACGTCTCCTTCGTGCAGTAACCACCCAGCGCCGTACGGCGATCGCGTCGTGGTGCGACTCCGGTGGAACCGCGGCCGTGGCTGAGGCGCTCTTGCGCGTACGGGATACGTGCGAGACGAACAGGAGGGGTGCGTGCGGGGACGTATCGGCAAACGGCAGTTGGCGTTCGGGGGCGGTGCGGCAGGTCTCGCGATTGTCCTCGTCGTGGAGTCCGTGCTCGCGGACGACGAGCCGCCGGACATCGCCGCGCCGCACGCCTGCCGGACCACCGTCCGCGGCACCGCACCGCTCGACGGAACCGCCCGCGTCAAGCCGCCCACCGTCGCCTCCCCCACCCCCGACTTCGACGGCGGCGGCTGCACCGACCTCGCGGCCTCCGTGTTCGAGCGGGACGGCGCCCGCGTGATCGTCATGTGGGGCTCACCGCGAGGGCTGACACACGCCGCCCGGGTTCCGGGGACGGACGGCAGCCGCGTCCCCGGGATGCGGGAGGCCATCCTCGAGGAGCAGCTCGCCGCCGGTGACGTCGACGGTGACGGGCACGCCGACCTCGTGTTCGGACTCGGCTCCGACAAGGGGCTGTTGAAGGGCCCGTTCCGGCGGGACGGCACTCCCGCCGGAACGGGTCCGCTGCCCGCGCCTCGAATGCCCGCCGGTCTGCCGCGCGTGGCGGCGTACCGGGATCTCGTCGCCGGGGACCTCAACGGCGACGGCATAGACGACCTGGTGAGCTTCCACGACGACGACACCGGCGGCGAGGAGGCGTGGTCCGACCTGCACTGGTCCGGCAGTCACCTGCGGGGCGGCCGCGACGGCTTCGCACGGCCCGACGACACGCACGTCCCTGCCGGGGCGACGGCCACGGTCGGCGACGTGGACGCGGACGGCTACGGCGACCTGATCGTCAGCCCTCGGGGCGGCCGGGCGAGCCGCAGTTCGGTGACCGTGACGTACGGCACCGAGAACGGCCCGGGGCCCCGGACCACCGTCCTCGACCGGGACTCTCCGGGCGTCCCCGGCAAGGAGCCCCGGAACGAGGACGCCGTCTTCACGTCCCTGGACGCCGGCGACGTGAACGGCGACGGCTACGCCGACGTCGTGGCCGGGGCACCCCGGGCCGAGGTGTACGCGCAGGCGGGCCCGGAGGAGGTGCTGCTCTTCCTGGGCGGACGGCACGGACTGACGGGCCGCGGCGCCCGCGTGCTCGACGAGAGCGACGTCCAGGGCGTCCCGGGCAGGAACCATGCCTTCGGGCAGGCCGTCGGCCTCACCGACCTCGACGGCGACCACCGGGCCGGACTCGTCGTGTCGGCACCGGGCGACGACGCCGCGCCCAGCTCGGCGTGGCTGCTGCCCGGCACCGCCGACGGCCCCTCCGCCCAGGGCGTCACCCGCCTGCACGGCGGTTCCTTCGGCGATCCGGAGGACCTGCGGTCTCTCCTGATGGGCTGGGGGATCGCCCGCTGAGCGCTCCGCTGGCTGTGTCGATATGCGGCTCCGCCGCGGGGCCGCGCTGTGCCGTCGATCGGCTGCGGCACCGTCGTGGCTGGTCGCTCCCCCACTCTCGGCTTCGCTCGAGCGGGGGGACCCCATCGCGGCGGGGCCGCATATCGACACAGCCCCGCGCCCCTGAGGGGCGCGGCCAAACCGCAGTGGATTTCATCCGACCTGCTTGGGACGGAGTCGTACCGTCCCTTCCGGCGCCCCCGGTCACATGTTGATCATGTGGCCGGCCAGCCCGTGGATGGCCTCCTTGACCGCCTCGCCCAGTGTCGGATGGCCGTGGACATTGCGCGCGACCTCGTGGACGGTCAGGTCCCACTGCTGGGCGAGGGTCAACTCCGGGAGGAGCTCGGTGACTTCGGGGCCGATCAGGTGGGCGCCGAGGAGTTCGCCGTACCGGGCGTCGCTGAGGATCTTCACGAAGCCCGCGGTGTCGCCCAGGCCGTGCGACTTGCCGTTGGCGGTGAACGGGAACTTCGCCACCTTGACGTCGTAGCCCTGTTCGCGGGCCTGCGCCTCGGTCCAGCCGAAGCTGGCGATCTGCGGCTGGCAGTAGGTCGCCCGCGGAATCATGACGTAGTCGAGCTCGATCGTCTCGGCGTCGGCGATCGTCTCCGCGGCCACGATGCCCATCGACTCGGCGGCATGGGCGAGCATCAGCTTCGCCGTCACATCGCCGATGGCGAAGATGTGCGGGACGCTCGTGCGGCAGCGGGCGTCGATGTCGATCGCCCCGCGGTCGGTGAGCTTCACGCCCGTGTTCTCCAGGCCGTAGCCCTGCACGCGCGGCTGGAAGCCGATGGCCTGGAGCACCTTTCCGGCCTGCAGTGTCTGCCGCTGGCCGCCCGTGGTCACCATGACCTTGACCGAGTCGCCCGAGTCGTTGATCGCCTCGACCCGGGTGGAGGTCAGCACATTGATGCCGAGCCGCTTGTAACGGCGGGTCAGTTCCGCGGAGACCTCCTCGTCCTCCAGCGGGACGATGCGGTCGAGGAACTCGACGAGGGTGACCTGGACGCCGTAGTTGTGCAGGACGTAGGCGAATTCGACGCCGATGGCGCCGGCGCCCGCGATGATGATGCTCTCCGGGAGCGTGTCGGACAGGATCTGCTCCTCGTACGTCACCACGCGCTCGCTGAGCGAGGTGCCCGGCAGCAGTTTCGTGGTGGCGCCGGCGGCGATGATGCAGTGGCCGAAGGTGACGGTTTCCGTGCCGCCGTCGGTGAGGGAGACCTGGAGGGTGCGGTCGTCGCTGAAGGTGCCGCGGCCGGTGAACTGGGTGATCTTGTTCTTCTTCATCAGGTAGTGGACGCCCTTGACGCGTCCGTCCGCCACCTTGCGGCTGCGGGTGAAGGCCGCGCCGTAGTCGAAGGTCACGTCGCCGTTCACCTGGATGCCGAAGGTCTTGGCCTCCTGCGTGAAGATGTGGGCCAGCTCCGCGTTGCGCAGCAGCGCCTTCGACGGGATGCACCCCACGTTGAGGCACACGCCGCCCCAGTACTTCTCCTCGACGATCGCCACGCTCAGGCCGAGCTGGGCCGCCCTGATCGCTGCCACATATCCCCCGGGGCCGGCGCCAGGACCACCACGTCAAAATGTGCGCTCATGCCGGCCAGCCTAGGCCGTTTTCGTTCGGATCATCCAAGCCGTTTCAGCTGACGCTGTGGCGAAAACGGGCCGGGGCCAGCCAAGCCGGTGGTCCACCGCCGTTGGGCCAACAAGGTGAGCGTGGTCGAGGCCGCTCACACCCGTACCGCCGACCCCCGCTCGCTCATCCGCGGCGCGCACAGGATCCGCTTCCTGCGCACCCGCTTCCCCTCGATCGCCGCGACGGTCAGCCGGGCCGCCTCCACGGCGATCTCGGCCAGCCCCCAGTCCACCGTGGTCAGGGGTGGCGTGAGCACCCGCGACACCGGGTGGTCGTCGAAGCCGACCACGGACACGTCCCGGCCCACTTCCAGGGAGGCCTCGGCCGCCGCCCCGTACACGCCGTACGCCAGTGAGTCGGAGAAGCAGAACACGGCGGTCGCGGACCAGTCGCCGTCCAGGACGCGCCGGGCCACCGCCGTCGCCTTGCCCAACTCCTGCGGACACGGCACCAGTTCGACCCACAGCCCCAGCCGGTCGGCCGCCTCGCGGACGTACACGTCGGCGGGCCGGCCGGGTGTGCTGGGCCGGGTCGGGGTCAGCACGGTCACGCGGCGGTGGCCGAGTCCGTGCAGATACTCCAGTACGGCGTCAATGCCGGCCCGGTTGTCGAAGATGACCTGCCCGGCCGTGCGGGCCCGGCTCAGCGAGTCCCCGACGGCCACGACCGGCAGTGCGTCGGCGATCGCGGCCCAGCCCTCCGCCGAGGGGTTGACGGGAGAGACGAGCAGTGCGTCGACGCGCTGGTCGCGCAGCTGCTTGGCGAGCGCCAGTTCCCGCTCGGGGTCGCCGCCCGCGTCCAGGATCAGTGCGTAGTGGTCGCTGGCCAGCAGTTCCCGGCCGATGGCCGCCATCAGCTGCTGCTGCCAGAGGTCCTGGAGATCGCCGGCGAGGACTCCGACCATGCTGGTGCGCCCGCTGGCCAGGGCGCGGGCGATGGGGTCGGCCTCGTAGCCCAGCTCGGCCGCCGCCTTGCGTACCCGCTCCTCGGTCTCCTTCGAGACCTGCTTGCCGCGCAGGGCATAGGAGACGGCTGCGGTGGAAAGGCCCGTGGCCTCGGCCACCTCACGGAGGGTGGTGCGCTTATTGGGCCTGGCCATGGCGGGAAGCCTACCGGGCCCTGTCCGCACTGTGGGCGCACACTTGACACGACATGCGGTTAACCGCTTAAGTTAACCGCATCACTGAAGCGCTTAACAACCATGCCGTCTCCCCCGTCAACCTGCGCTTCCGAGGACTTTCAGCGTGCTCATCGACGTCCACCAGCACATCTGGCCACCCGCCTTCATCGAGTTGCTGCGCGCCCGCACCACGCCGCCGTGTCTGGACGGCTGGACCCTGCACCTCGCGGGCGAGCCGCCGTACGTGGTCGACCCCGCCGATCACGACGTCGCCGCGCGCGCCCGCCTCGCCGCCGCGGACGGTCTCGGCCTGGCCCTGGTCTCGCTCTCCAGCCCGCTCGGCATCGAGTACCTGCCGCCCGCCGAGGCCACCCCGCTGCTGACCGCGTTCCACGACGGCGCCCTCGCGCTCCCGGCCCCCTTCGGCGTCTGGGCCTCGCCCTGTCTGTCCGAACCGGACCCCGAGGCCGTCGAACGCGAGCTGCGCCGGGGCTGCGTGGGCCTCCAACTCCCCGCCACGGCACTGCTCGACGCCGCGGGCTGGCAGGAGTGCGCCCCGCTCCTGGACGTCCTCACCCGCCTCGACAAGCCCCTGTTCATCCACCCCGGCGCCACCCCGGCCACCCGGGACACGCCCCCTTGGTGGCCCGCGCTGGTCCCCTACCTGCACCAGCTGCACGCGTCATGGTTCGCGTTCCGCGCCTTCGGCCGCGCCCGCCATCCACGCCTGCGGGTCTGCTTCGCCGCCCTCGCCGGCCTGGCCCCGCTGCACGGCGAGCGGCTGGCGGCCCGGGGCGGCGGACGCGGCGAGATCGACTTCGACGTCTTCTACGAGACGTCCTCCTACGGGACGCGCGCCGTGGACGCCCTCGTCCGGGCCGTCGGCATCGACGTGATCGTCAGCGGCAGCGACCGCCCGTACGCGTCCCCCGTCATCCCCGACATCGGCACGGGCGCCGCCGTCCACGCCCTGCGCACCACCAACCCGGACCGCCTGCTGCGAGGCCGCACATGAGCCTCGCCGACGGAAAGACAGAAAGGAGCCACCCGTGACCTACGAGTCCTTGCCGGACCGCACGCTCGACAAGCACGAACTCCGGGCACTCGTCGACGAGCTCGCCGCCCGCCCCGAGCACTGGCGCGAGCAGGTCGCCTTCTCGGACGAGCAGCGGCACTACGCCTCCCTGTACCGGGACGAGTACGTCGACGTATGGCTGCTGTGCTGGACCCGGCAGAACGACACCGGCTGGCACGACCACGACCTCTCCTCGGGCGCGGTCCGTGTCGTCCAGGGAGCGCTCAACGAGTCCAACCCGCGCATCGGCGGCAGCCATCTGTCCAGCACGGTCGGTGCCGGCGGAGCGTTCTGCTTCGGGCCCGAGCACATTCACCGCCTCACGGGTGCCACCGACGACACGGTCTCGATCCACGCGTACTCGCCCCCGTTGTGGCGCCTCGGCCAGTACGACATCACCGCGGACGGTGTGATGCGCCGCATCTCCGTCTCCTACGCGGACGAACTACGGCCCCTGGACAACCCGGCCGCCTGAACCGCCGCGCGCTAGCCGTTCTCTGTCCGTTCGAGGTCGTCGAGTCGGCGCTGGACGCGTTCAGCGGGCTGGTGGCGGTGCTGCTCCCGGTACATCGCAGCCGCCTCCTCCCAGGTGGTGCGGGCCAGTTCCGGGCTGCCGAGCGCGTGGTACGAGTGCCCCAGGCGGTCGAGCGTGTCGGCGGCCCAGTAGTCTCCGCCGATGGCGCGGTACCGGGCCGCGGCGAGGCGGTAGTGGTCCACCGCTTCGTGGTGGTGGCCGGTGTGGTGGGCGATGTAGCCGAGGCTGTCCAGGACGTCGGCCTCTATGCCCTCATGCCGGATACGGCGGGCCAACGGCAGTGCTGCCGCACAGTGGACGCGAGCCTGGTCGTAGTCCCCGAGCCGGGCGCTGTACCAGCCCAGCGAGTTGAGCGCGGCGGCCCTGACCCCCGGCAGGTCCGCTTCCCGCTCCAGCCGCACGGCGAGGGTGGCGTGGTTCAGCGCCGCACGAAGGTGATCCTGTCGCCCGTGCCCCTGTGCCAGCGCGATGTGGATGCGGGCCTGGGTGCCATGGTCGCCGGCCTGCTCGGCCAGGCTCAGCGCATGCTCCAACTGCTTGGTGGCCTCTTGGTGTGCTCCGGTGTAAGCGGCGGCGTGCCCGAGCCGCCACTGGACCCGCACGCGCACGTCGAGCGCGTCGTCGTGGTCGAGCGCCGCGAGTGCGGCCTGCCACATCGCCACTCGGTCGTGAACATGGCCCAGCAGGCTCTGGAAGTGGTCCAGGCTCCATGCGAGCTGCCACACGAGCCGGCGCCAGCCGCGGTCGGCCGCCAGCTCCTGCGCGGCGAGCAGATTGGGCAGTTCGTCGGCGAGCCACCGCACCGCCTCGGCCTGCGTGGTCAGCTGCTGCGGCCGGCAGCCGGGCCCGGGCGCGCCGAGCTGTGGAGGTGTGTCGTGCAGCTCCATCAGGCCGCGGGTCGCGCACGCGGTGTGCAGGTAGAACTCGACCAGTCGCCGCAGCGCCGTGTTCCGTTCATCGGCCGCGAGATCCTGGCGGCCCCGATCGGCGGCGTAGAGACGCACGAGGTCGTGCATGCGCCAGCGGCCGGGCTCGTACTGCTCGACGAGATGCAGGTCCTCCAGGGCACGCAACGCCGCGCGGGCCTCCGGCATGGGCAGGTCGGCGAGGGAGGCGAGCGCGAACAGCCCGATGTCGGGGCCGGGAGCCAGTCCCAGCAGGGCGAACAGCCGTGCCTGTACGGCGGTCAGGGCGTCGTACGACCATGACAGCACCTTCGGCAGGCTCGCCGCGGGCGTGTCGTCGTCGAGGGCGTCGAGCCTGGTCGTGGCCTCGCGGAGCTCGGCGGCGATCCGGGCCAAGGGAAGGCGTGGGGTGCAGCCGGCGCGGCCGGCGACGATGCCCAGTGCGAGAGGGTATCCGCCGCACCAGGTGAGGAGTTCCTCGACGGCGTCCGGCTCGGCGGCAGCCCGTGCGGTGCCCAAGCGCACGTCCAGGACGCGGCGCGATTCCTCCGCGCTCAGGGGGTCGAGTACGACGGGACGGGCACCGTGACGGGTGATCAGTTCGGTCAGTCTGCGGCGGCTGGTGATCAGGACGACGCAGTCCGGGTTGCCCGGCAGCAGGGGGACGACCTGATCCGCGGTGCCGGCGTTGTCCAGCACCACCAGCATCCGCTTGTCCGCCAGCAGGCTCCGGTACAGACCGGCCTGGCCCTGCAGCGCGGACGGCACGGCGTGCGGGGCGACGCCCAGCGTTTCCAGGAAGCCGCGCAGGGCGGTGGCCGGCTCCATGGGCGGCACGGACGGATTGAAGCCCAGCAGGTCGACGAAGAGCTGACCGTCCGGGAAGCGTTCCGTATGGCGGTGTGCCCAGTGCAACGCCAGCCAGGTCTTGCCGATGCCGCCCGCACCCGCGATCGCCGAGATGACGACCGCGGCCGGCCGTTCCGCGGCTGCGGCCAGAATCCCGTCCAGCCGCGCCAGTTCCTCCCCCCGCCCGGTGAACCCCCTTGCCTCCAAAGGCAATTGCGCCGGGACTGCTGCCCGGCGACCGGGCCCCGTCTCGGCCGACGGCTGCTCGTCACGGGCCGTCAGCGAGCCGGATTCGCCGCGCAGGATCGCCAGATGCATCCGCTGGGCCCCGTCCCCCGGGTCCGTCCCCAGCTCCTCGGACAGTTGCTTCTGCAGGTCGGTGTAGCGGGACAGGGCCTCCGGACCGCGTCCGGCGGCCTGCAGCGCCCGCATCAGCGCCACGGTGAGCGGCTCGACCAGCGGATGCTCGGCGACCAGGGCGGTCAGCGTGCCGATCACCCCGGCGTGCCGGCCCACCCGGAACTCGGCATCGGCCCAGGCCAGCACCGCCTCGATCCGCTGCTGCTCCCAGCTCTGCCGGGTACGGTCCGCCCAGGCACCGGCCAGCCCGGCCAGCGGCTCACCGCGCCACAACCCGACCGCCTCACGCAGCATCGCCACCCGCTCGGCATCGGTGCGACCCGCGTCCCTGGTCTGTTCGACCAGGAGCCGAAACCGGTGTACGTCGATCCGGCCGGGCGGTACATCGAGCAGGTAGCCACCCGTGCCGCGCCGCAGCTGCGGTCCTGCGCTGTCCTCGCCCGAGTCGACAGGTGCACCCGTGCTCGCCAGCATCCGCCGGATCCGGGCGATGTGAGCGTAGAGCGAGGGACGCACCTGGGCCGGCGGGTCCTCTCCCCAGACCCGGTCGATCAGCGTTTCCGTCGCCACCCAGCGGCCCGTGTCCACCAGCAGTGCCGCGAGTACCGTGCGCTGCTTGGCCGGACCGGCGTCGACCACGGTGCCGTCCGCGCCCCGTAACTCCACCGTGCCCAACAGCAGAAAGTCCGTCATGCGCTCCCCCGAGGTCACGGTGGGCGACCCGTTCACCGGCTGTGGCGCCCCGTCCGCCGACCCCACGCTCACCAGTGAAGCAAGGTTCTCGCAAGGTTCCTGTCCATATTCACGCCACACCGTGTGGGCAACGGTCGGTGACCACGAGGGGAGTCACCGGCCCACTCGACCTCGTCGGGCCGGGCCAAGCGGGCCGGTCGTGCTGTGACGTTCGTGGGGCAACACCCGTGAGTTGCTCTGCGCCTCGCTGAGCCCGTGCCGGGGCGATCAGTAGAAGTGGCGGACGAAGACGTCGGACTTGCCGTTGGTGTCGCCGGGCACGATGTCGTCGGCCGTGGACTGGAAGACCACGTCGCGCCCGCCGGCGCTGACCGCGTCGGTCCGGGCCGAGGCGGGCTGGTTCGAGACGATCTCGTCGGTGCCGGTCAGCAGGTCGCGCAGTGTGAGCGACGGTCCGTTCGTGTCGTGCGGGGCGTACAGCAGATAGCGGCCGGTGGGATCGATGGCCACGCCTCGCACGTTCGGCACCAGTTGGGCGGTGCCCGAGCCCATGTCGTGGACGTAGGTGTCGGAGCCCGAGAGGTAGACGACCTTGCTGCCGTCGTCGCTGAGCTGGACGAGTGTCGACCACTTGGACAGGCCGTCGATCGGGCCGGTGGTGGTGCCGCCGGTCCGGTCCCGCACGAAGACGTCCTCCGTCTTACCGTTCTGGTAGGCGACATAGCGGCCGTCGCCGCTGATGGACGGCCGCGACGGGGCGGTGTGGTCGAAGGAAACGATGACCTCCTTGGTGTTGGCGTACCAGTTCTCGACCTCGACGCGCTGGCCGGGTGACGGGCTGCTGAAGGTGACGGCATAGGCGACGGAGTGGCCGTCCGTGCTCATCGACGGCTGGCTGCAGCTGTACCAGCAGTTGGTGGAGATCTCCCGTCCCGTGCTCACCTGAGGCAGGCGGATCCGCGTGTTCCTCATCCACTGGATCGGATAGGCGACGTATTCCCCGTCACCGCTGATCACCGGGGGCTGGATCGGGGACTGGGCCCCGAGCCGCCTGGTCTGACTCGTCTGCTGGTCGCGGAGGAACACCCTGTCGCCTCCCGTCGGGGGGTCGGACGTGAGGTTCTTCGCCGACGACGAGAAGACGATGCTGCGGCCGTCGGGCGTGATCGAGGCGCCGGCGGAGTCGCCGTCGCCCTGGGTACCGTCGGTCGCGACACTGAGCCGCTCGACCCCCGCTCCGAGGTCGCCCGCGACGCCCGCAGGCTCGGCCGAGGCAGCTGTGGGCAGCACCGCCGTGACTGCGCAGACCACGACCGCCGCGCTCAGGGCGGTCCGGACACGTCTTATGGCGCGCCGGTTCGCTTTTCTCCTCATTTTCCCCCCAGAAAAGACACGATATCTCCTCCAGCTCCCCACCGGAGGCCCACAAGTATGCAACCGTGATGGCGCTGTGCGGTCAATGCGTCAGGCAGACGTAATGAGAGGCACGGATTCGGTCACAACGGTGGCCCCACACCTGGCTTGCGGAACATCCGTGCCAGATCGTGCGCCAAGCCATAACGCCCTACTATCCGTGGCATTGCTGATCACGACCTGCGGCAACCCCCGCACGGCCGTGCGTGAAGAGACCCCGTTATCCGCGGAGAAGGCGTCGACCGTCCTCGCCACGCGGGCAAGACCGCCGAACGCCTCGGCTAGGACCGACCGTTCGCCATCGTGGCGGACGACGAAGTCGGCGGCGCCCTGGAACGCGCACGGAGAGCGTCATCGTGCTGTCCCGGCTGATCAAACGGCCGCATCTGTGACGGTCGCCGACAGGGACCGCCACCGGGCCCTGGTCGGGGAGGCCGCGTCCGGGGCGCGCCGCGGGCGCAGCCCGCCGGGCAGCTCAGGGAGCTGGAAGGAGTACCGGCCGAGCATGTTGATGCGGTGCCGCACGGACGAGGAGAGACAGGCCACGTCCTCATCGCGGACCTCGAAGCCGTCCGCACGCAGCTGGTTCAACGCGCGTCCATGCACCCCGTGTTGAAGAGCACAAGCGCGTTGAGGACCAGGCCGAGAGCGCCGGTCTGGTCCTCCATGCCGTCCCGGTAGCGCTGGTAGATCTGCCGCTCTTGCCCCTTTCGGTGAGCAAGGGAGGCAGAGCGGCTTCGGGCGATCAGCGGCGCCGCAGTGACGGGTCGAGCAGCGCGGGCGGGGTGTCGTGCTTCTCGTGCGGGGCGAGGTCGGTGCCGGGGGCGACGATGGCATCGATCGCATCGAGCACATCGGCGGAGAGCACGGTGTCCGCGGCGGCGAGTTGCGCGTGCAGGTGGTCCGGTGTGCGGGGGCCGATGAGGGCGCTCGTCACGCCGGGATGCGCGGTCACGAATCCGAGCGCGAGCTGGATCATGGTCAGCCCGGCCTCGTCGGCGACCTTGGCCAACTGCTCGACGGCCTCCAGCCTGGCCCGGTTGGCAGGGATGGAGAGGTCGAAGCGGTCCGGCATGAACGTGGAGCGGCTGGTGGTGACCTCCCGGCCCTCGCGGATCGCGCCCGACAGCCAGCCCGAGGCCAGCGGGCTCCACACCAGCACACCGAGCCCGTACTGCTCGGTCACGGGCAGCACATGGGTCTCGATGCCGCGCTGGAGGATCGAGTAGCTGGGCTGTTCGGTGACGTAGCGGCTCAAGTGATGCTCGCGGGCGGCCCATTGGGCCTGCACGATGCGGTAGGCGGGGAACGTCGAGGAGCCGAAGTAGCGGATCTTCCCCGCGCGTTGCAGGTCGGTCAGCGTCGACAGCGTCTCCTCGTCGCTGGTGTTCGGGTCCCACCGGTGGATCTGGTAGAGGTCGACGTGGTCCACGCCGAGGCGGCGCAGACTGTCGTCCAGGGCGGTGACCAGCCAACGGCGCGAGCTGCCTTGGTGGTTGGGTTCGTCGCTCATCGGCATGTTCGCCTTCGTGGCCAGCACGATGTCGTCGCGGCGGCCGGCGATGGCTTTGCCGACCAGCTCTTCCGACTCGCCCGCGCTGTACACGTCCGCGGTGTCGATGACGTTGATCCCGCCCTCGAGTGCGGCATCGACGATGGCGGTGGCCTCGTCCTGGGTGGTGCGTCCGATCCTGCCGAAGTTCATCGCGCCGAGCGCTAGGGAGCTGACCTGCACACCGGTGCGGCCCAAGGTGCGGTACTGCATGACCGTATGCCTCCATGGCGGATATCATGAATAAACGGAACCCTGCTCCGTTAACGATACGGAGCGATGTTCCGCTTAGCAAGCGCGGCCGGCGAGTCAGTGGAGGAAGTAGCGTGGGGAACGACAGCGAGGAGGGCGTGACACGCCCGGCCCGGCCCAAGCGGGCGGACGCCCGGCGCAACAAGGAGACGCTGCTCGACGCCGCCGCAGCGGTCTTCGTCACCGCGGGCGTGGACGCGCCGGTACGCGACATCGCGGCCCGGGCCGGCGTCGGGATGGGCACGATCTACCGCCACTTCCCCACCCGAGCGGATCTCATCATCGCCGTCTACCGGCACCAGGTCGACGCCTGCGCCGAGGCGGGACCGGCCCTTCTCTCGGCCGCCCCGACCCCGCATGCCGCACTGGGACAGTGGATCGACCTCTTCGTCGACTTCCTGGTCACCAAGCACGGACTCGCCGCCGTGCTGCAGTCCGACAACTCCGGCTTCGACACGCTGCACGCCTACTTCCTCGACCGCCTCGTGCCCGTCTGCACGCAGTTGCTCGAAGCCGCGGCCACCGCCGGGGAGATCCGCGCCGACGTGGACGCCTACGCACTCATGCGCGGCGTCGGCAACCTCTGCATCGGCGCGGACAGCGACCCCCGCTACGACGCCCGCCAACTGGTCGCACTCCTCATCGCAGGCCTGCGCCGACCGCGATGAAGACCTCGGGGGATGGGCTCTTCGGGCAGCGCGGCGACGGTTGGTCAGGCGGACTCGGGAACGGTTTCCCGCGCTCCCCACTGCCGGGTCCGGTACGTGCCGATCAGTCGGCAGACAAGGTAGATCGCGAACGAGATGGTGGTCACGTAGGGGCTGATGGGGATGCTGCTGCCCAGGGCCAGCAGGATCCCGCCCTCGATGGAGGCCACCGCGAAGAGCACGCTCAGCGCGGGCAGCAGCACGGGAGACGCTGTGATCCGGGCCGCGGCGGCCGCGGGTGTGACGACGAGGGTGAGGACCAGCAGCGCGCCGACGATCTGCACGGACAGCGCGACGGCGAGCCCCAGTACGAGCATGAAGGCGAACGACAGGGCCCGAACCGGCACCCCTCGGGCCTCGGCCACCTCCGGGTCCGCGCTGGCGAAGGCGAGCGGGCGCCACATGACCATCAGCGCTACGAGCACCACGGCCGACGTGCCGAGAAGCCAGGACATCTGCGGGGTGTCGACGGCGACGATCTGCCCGGTGAGGATGCCGAACTTGTTCGCCGCCCGGCCCTTGTACAGGGCGAGGAAGAGCACGCCGAGGCCGAGGCCGAACGGCATGAGGGTCCCGATCACCGAGTTGCGGTCCCGCGCGCGCGAACCGAGCAGCCCGATGGCTCCTGCGGCGATGAGCGAGCCGACGATCGAGCCGCCCACGATGTTCACGCCCAGCAGCAGCGCGGCCGAGGCCCCGGCGAACGACAGCTCGCTGATCCCGTGCACAGCGAACGGCAGGTCCCGCATGATGACGAAGACCCCGACCAGGCCGCCGACCAGGCCGAGTGCGACGCCTGCGATGAGGGAGTTGCGGACCAGGGCGAGCAGTTCGCCGTAGTTGTCGAAGTTGAAGATCTGCTGCCAGATCCCCTCGGCGATCGTCATGGTCGTACTCCGTGTGGCAGTTCAGGGTGGTGCGGTGGTTCCGCCACCTCGTCGGGCACGCCGACGACCGTGATCCGGTCCCGGACCCGGATGACGTCGACCTGTGTGCCGTACAGCTGCGACAGCGCCTCCGAGGTCAGCACCTCGTCGGGCGTGCCGACCCGGAAGCCCCCACGGGCGAGGTACAGCACGCGGTCCACCAGTCCCAGCACCGGGTTGATCTCGTGGGTCACGAACACCACCGCAGTGCCGTGCGAGCGGCGCCGGGCGTCCACCAGTTCCGTCACGGCCCGCTGGTGGTGCAGGTCGAGGGAGAGCAGCGGCTCGTCGCACAGCAGGATGCGCGGGTCGGTCGCCAGCGCCTGCCCGATGCGGACGCGCTGGCGTTCGCCGCCCGAGAGCAGGCCGACGGGGACATCCGCGTACGCGGCGGCCCCGACCGAGGCGAGGACCTCGTCCACGCGGCGGCGTACGGCGCCCGAGCGCAGCCGGGGCCCGAAGCCGTGCCCGTCGATGCCGAAGCGGACCAGGTCCCGGGCGCGCAACATCGCCTGCTCGGACAGCGTGGCCTGCTGCGGGACGTAGCCGATGTGCCTGCTGCCCTTGTGCGGCGGGCGGCCCAGAATCGTCAACTTCCCTGCGGACAGCTGTCGTTGGCCCAGCAGGGCGCGTACGAAGCTGGTCTTGCCCGATCCGTTGGGCCCGAGCACGGCCAGGAACTCCCCGGCCCGTACCTCGAGATCGAGGTCCTGCCACAGCACCCGCTCGCCGTAGGACAGGGCCGCACCGCGCAGGCTGATCACCGCGGCGTCCGTGCCACGGTCCTCGGTCCTGCCCTCCCGGGCACGGGGCAAGGAGGTCACGGTGAACCGCCTCACTTGCCGAGCGCGCTCGCGAGCGCGTCGACGTTGGCGGTCATCCAGCCGACGTAGTCCTTGCCTTCGGGCAGGGTCTCGGTGACGGGGACGACGGGAATCCCGGCGGACTTGGCCGCCTGCTCGACCTTCTCGGTCTGCGGACCGGAGGTCTGCTCGTTGTAGACCAGCGCCTCGACCTTCTTGTCCGTGTAGAGCGCCAGCGTCTCCTGCAGGGTCCTCGGGGAGACGTCGTCGCCTTCCTCGATGGCTTCGCTGAACGCCTCGGGCGTCTTGTTCACCAGGCCACTCGCCTCGGTCAGGTACAGCGGCACGGGCTCGGTGATGGCGATCGGCTCGCCGCCGTGGTCGGTCTTGATCTGCGCTTCCTTCGCCTCCAGCGGCTTCAGCTTCGCCTTGAAGGCGCCCGCGTTCTTGGTGAAGGTGGCGGCGTCGTCCGGGTCGGCCTTGGCCAGGGCTGCCGCGATGCGGTCGGCGAGCTTGGCGGTCGTGGGGAAGTCGTACCAGACGTGCTCGTTGAGCTCCCCGCCCGCCGGGGCGGTCTTCCCGGAGACCTTGACGGCGTTGATCACTTCGGCGGACGAGTTGTCGCTGCTCTTCAGCATGCGGTCGATGAAGTCGTCGTAACCGCCGCCGTTCTCGACGACGACCTTCGCCTTGGACAGCGCCAACTGGTTCTGCGTATTGGCCTCGTAGGAGTGCGGGTCCTGGTCGGGATCACTGATGATCGAGGTGATGTCGACCTTCTGGCCGCCTATCTGCTTGACGATGTCGCCGTAGACATTCGTCGAGGCCACCACGGCGACGGAGGACGCGGAAACGGGACTCTGCCCGGCGGCGGTGTCGCTGCCGGAATCGGACGAGCTGCCGCAACCGGCCAGGAGGACCAAGGAAGCACCGGTGATGAGCGGCGCCAGGCGCCGGGATGAGGACGCAGGCATGAATGATTCCTCCGCAACCAGGGGGATGTCCACCGAGCTCGATCTGTCCCGGCGTCAGCACCACGCTAGATGGAAACGGATGTCAAGACGGCCTTCCAGCCATTCCATATGACAATCATTACCGGGAAATGACCCTCTGTCGTCTTGGCCTGGCGCGGTACGGCTGATGCGCGACAACCGCTGCGGGACGAGAATGGACGTACCGCGCCGAAGGCGGATGGATCCGCTTCGCGGGCTCCGCGGAAGGAGGCCATGATGCATCCCGCCGCTTTCGCGGGTGTGGTCGTGGGCCGCATCACGCACTACGCCCTGTCCGGAACCGCCGGCGTACTGGTGCTGCGGGGAGCCGCCAAGGCCGCCCCCAAGGCGAAACCCGTGGCCCGCCGGCTGCTGGTCAGCGGCATCGCCGGTGGCATCACGACGGGGCGCCGGCTCGGGGAGGCCGCCGAAGAGGCTCGCCTGAAGGCGGGAGACCTGCTGGCGGAGGCCAGGGAGCAGTTGGGTGAGGAGGCGCCGCCGCCCTCGGCGGTCGGTGTCGAGGGGCACGCCCACGACCACGATCACTGAGAGGCGATCGTCATGTCCGGCACCTCCGCACCCGGTGATGTGCCCGTGCCCGGTCCGGTCTCCGGCTCCGGGGTGGTGGTGCGGTCCGCCGCCGCCGGCCGCGTACGGCTGCTGGTTCCCTGGCTGCGCGCGCGGCCGGGCTGTGCCGGGATCGTCGATGAGCGGTTCACGGATCTGCCGGGTTTCCGGGCGCTGCGCATCTTCCCGCGGACCGGCGCCGTGATCGTCTGGGTGCAGCCCGAGCTGGTCGACGTGGACCGGCTCGTCGCCGCCCTCGCCGAGGCGCCGCCGCCGGGGGTGCCGGCCAGGGGCAGCCGGTCGGTGCCCGACTCCTCCACGGGGGAGGTCGCGCGGCTGGTCGTCGGCGGTGCGGTGCTCGCCGTGGTGGGCCTGCGGCGACTGCTCGGCCGGCCCCCGTGGACCCCGGCGGGCTCGGCCGGCCTGCTCGGCGCGGTCACCGTCTTCACCGGACTGCCGTTCTTCCGCGGCGCCGCACGCACCCTCGGCGGCAGACGCCACGCGGGCACCGATCTGCTGGTGACGACAGCGACCGTGATCTCGCTGGTCCTGCGCGAGAACGTGGTCGCGCTCATGGTGCTGTGGCTGCTCAACATCGGTGAGTTCCTCCAGGCCATCACCCTGCGGCGAACCCGACGCGCCATCGAGGAACTGCTCTCCATCGGCGAGGAGCGCGTCTGGCTGGTCCGCGACGGTGTGGAGGTGGAGGTCGACCTCACGGAGGTCGGGACCGGGGACGTCGTCGCGGTCTACGAGCACCACCGCATCCCCGTCGACGGCACCGCCGAGTCCGGCGAGGCACTGGTGGACCAGGCGGCGATCACCGGCGAGGCGCTCCCGGTGTACGTCCAGCCGGGCAGCGAGGTGTACGCGGGCACCCTCGTCTCCACCGGTTCGATCACCGTACGGGCCACCTCGGTCGGGCAGGACACGGTCGTCGGACGGATCATCACCCGCGTCGAGGAGGCACAGGCCGACCGGGCCCCGATCCAGACCGTGGCCGCCGCCTTCACCCGCCGCTTCGTGCCCGTCTCTTTCGCGCTCGCCGGGATCACGTACGTGCTCACCCGCGACGCCCGGCGGGCCATGACTATGCTGCTGATCGCCTGCCCCTGTGCCGCGGGCCTGGCCACCCCGACCGCGATCAGCGCGGCCATCGGCAACGGCGCCCGCAGAGGCACCCTCATCAAGGGCGGCACCCATCTGGAAGGGATCGGCCGCGTCACCGCCGTGGTCTTCGACAAGACCGGCACCCTCACGCTCGGCCGCCCCCTGGTCACCAGCGTGGTCACACTCGACGAGGCGGTCACCGCCGACGAGGTGCTGAGCCTGGCGGCCTCCGGCGAGCTGCACGCCCGGCACCCGCTCGCCGAAGCCATCGTCCGGCGCACCGAGGAACAGCACCTGCACATCCCGATCCACCAGGCCTGCGAGGTCGTGCTCGGGATGGGCGTACGCGCCGAACTCGACGGCACCCGCCTGCTCGTGGGCAGCCCCGCCCTGCTGCGCCGCCACGGCCTGGAACTCTCCGACGTCGCCCAGGACTGGACGAGCCGACTGCGCAGCGCCGGCGAGACCGTCATCTGCCTCGCCCACGACGACAGGCTGATCGGCATGCTCGGCCTGTCCGACGCCGTACGCGGCGGAGCCGACACCGTCGCCCGCCGGCTGACCGACCTCGGGGTCACCCGCATCGCGCTGCTGACCGGCGACGCACCCGAGACCGCCCAGGCCGTCGCCGACACCCTCGGCATCACCGAGGTCCACGCCCACGCGCTGCCCGAGGCCAAACTCCAGCTGATCCGCGACCTCCAGGCAGAGGGACACAGCGTGGCGATGGTCGGCGACGGCACCAACGACGCCCCCGCACTGGCGCTCGCGGACGTCGGCATCGTCATGGGCGCCCACTCCTCCCACGTCGCGCTGGAGACGGCCGACATCGCCCTGGCCGGAAACGACCTGCGCAATGTCGCCGCCGTCGTGGAACTCAGCCGGCACACCCTGCGCGTCGTACGGCAGAACTACACCCTGTCCATCGGTGTGAACCTCGCCGGCCTCGTCGCGGGCGCCGGCGGCTCCATCAACCCTGTCCTGGCCGCCCTGCTCCACAACACCAGCAGCATCGCCGTGGCCGCCAACTCCGCCCGGCTGGTGGGCCACACCCCCCACCTGCCCAGCGACGCCACAGCACGGCTGCGCGCCGCGCCGTTGGAGGAGCGGCGAGTGCGCTGACTTCCCACACCGGCAGTCCGGCGTTCCCTCGTGGTCCGAGCCTCGTCGCCCCGTACCCGCTCACGCCCTGGCACGCACCCCATCCCACATGAGCTATCGTTCATATGGCTATGGCTTTCATTTTCATCACACTGCCGAAGGCAGCCCTGGGAGTGAACCTGGTGTGAGCAACCCGACGGGGCAACAGCGGCCCACCCGGCAGCGGTCGGCCCTCCTCTCAGCTCTCGCGAGCTGCCACGACTTCGTCTCCGCGCAGGACCTGCACGCTCGTATGACCGAGGACGGCGCACGGATCGGGCTGACCACCGTGTACCGAGCCCTGCGCGACCTGGAGGCCGCGGACGCGGTCGATGTCGTGCAAGCCGGCGCCGGTGAACGGCTCTATCGATGGCGGCCCGCAGGCAGACACCGCCACTACCTGATCTGCCGCGCCTGCGGCAGCAGCCGGCCGGTGGACTCCGAGGTGGTCGAGGAGTGGGCGGGACGGATCGCCGCCGACTCCGGATTCGCGGCGGTGGAGCACACCGTCGAACTCACCGGCGTCTGCGCCGGCTGTCAGCCCACCACGGACGAGGGGGAACTGCCGTCACGCCTCTGGGATTCGGACCCTGAAATCCCGAGCTACCGGGCCCCCGGCTCCGAGAGCTGAAGGAACAGTCGTCGCCGTCCTCCCGATGGCCGCGCCGGGACGAGGGCGCGTCGGCCGCATGTCCTTTGGGTATAGGGGGCTTGCGCGCAAGGGGGGGGCGGATGCGAGTCAAGCAGTTCATATTGATCACCGTCGTCGTCATCGCAGTGATGGTGTCGTGGTGGGCGCTACTCGGGCCCCTGACATGGCTGATCGCCGGAGACACCGTGAGGGACATCGCCGACGCCAAGGACCGGGCGGCAGCCGTGAGCGCGGTCAGACAGTCCGTCATCCAGTCGGTCGCGGGCATCGGAGCCGCGGGCGCATTGGTGTTCACCGCCCGCAATTACCTCCTCTCACGTGAGGGGCAAGTCACCGATCGCTATACGAAGGCGATCGAGCAGCTTGCCTCAGACAAAGGAGATGAGCGCATCGGCGGAATCTATGCACTGGAGCGCGTCATGGCTGACTCAGCTCGCGATCACTACACGATCGTGGAAGTCCTCGCCGCATTCGTGCGGGAGCACGCGCAACCGCCCACTGCCCAGCATGCAGCTGACCGGCGTGTGGCAGCGGATGTACAGGCAGCGTTGACAGTCCTGGGACGTCGACCGCAGCGGCCGGAGCGGGAACTGAGGCCGGTCAACCTGCTCGGCGTGTGGCTTCATAAGGCAGACCTTCGTGGCGCGAATCTCGAAGGCGCCGTTCTCTGCCGGGCCCATCTCCAGGGAGCAGACCTGATCCGGACACGTTTGCAAGGATCACATCTCGACGGGGCCGACCTGAGAGATACAAAGGGCCTTACCTTCGATCAATTGGTGGACGCGAGAGGTCTTGATGACCCTCGGACGCTTTTGCCGTCGACTCTGCGGAACTGACCTCGGGCTGCGGAAGGGCTGGCCCAAGCAGACGCCTCTGGACGGTTCTTACGACCTGGTGATTGGGTGGCCCGGTCACGCCGACCGACGCGCAGGAGAGCCCCGTAGCCATGAGCAGCCCTCATATGTACGAGTACAAGGTCGTCACCTTCCGGGAGTCGCTGATCGGCGACGCACTGGACGGGGACAAGCTGGAGAAGGTCCTCAACAAGCACGCCGAGGACGGTTGGGCGCTCAAGGCCATCACGTCCGCCGACGTCAAGGGCCGCATAGGACCCGGCGCGGTGGAGGGGTTGCTGCTGACGCTGGAGCGGCCGCTCGGCTGACGTAGTACTACGTGGCAGGCCTCCCTCGTCGCAGCCGCAGCACGGTGCCCTCGCCGTTCGCCGACAGCAGCAGCGTGCCGTCCGGGGCGGTGGTGAGGCCGGCGAAGGAGCGGGGGGTGCCGGGCATGTCGTGGGTGAAGAGCGCCGGTTCGGTGCGGGTCGTGCCCACGGGCAGGCCCACCGGCAGGTCCTCGGCCTCGACCCGGCACTCCCCCGTGGTGAGGGAGATGGCCGTGAGCGTCCGGCGGCCGGCCTCCACGATGAACAGATCGTCGCCCAGAACCGCCAGCCCCTGCGGGGCTTCGAGTCCGTCGGCCAGAGTGACCGGCGGAGCTTGGTCATTGATGACGAGCACCGTGCCGCGTTGGTCGTCGCTGATGTAGCAGCGGCCTTCTGCGTCGAACGCGACGTCGACGGGGTGGCCGAGTCCTTCGGCGAGGACAGTGAGGGTGTCGCCCGCCTCCAGGGCCATGATCCGTCCGGCACCCGTCTCGGCGAACACGGTCCGGCCGTCCGGCGCCATGGTGATGCCCGCCGGCCGGTTCAGTCCCCGCGCCCGTACCCGAGTGGTCCCCTGTGCCGGGTCGTGGGTTCTGATCTCGCCGTACTGCGAGGTCGTGTGGAGCAGGCCGCCGTCCACGGTGACTGCGTGGGTCAGTTCGAGGTGGCCGTGCGTACGCACCTCGCCTACGTCGCGGACGCCGGTGGGCCGCAGGGCGGCGACGCGGTAGTGGTCCGCCGCGTACACGGTGCCACCGAGGTCGACCGTGAGGCCGAAGGGTCCGTCGAGTCCGGTCGGCACGATCTCGCGGGTACGGCCGTCGGGGTGCATCTCTGTGACGCCTCCGCTGGCGAAGCTGGAGACGTACATGCGGTTCTCGTCGTCGAAGGCGGCGTTGTCCAGACCTACGACGCCGCTGGTGACGACGGACCGGGCACCGGAGCCGTGCAGGTCGATCCGGGTCACGATGCCGGCCTCGCCCCGGGAGAGAACCGTCAGGACGCCGCCCCGGTCGAAGCGGACCGCGACCGGTTCGTGCACGTCCTGCGCGACGCGTTCGGGCGCTCCGCCGTCGGCCGGGATGCGCCACACCTCGCCGGTCAGCATGTGCGGGTAGTACAGGCAGCCGTCCGGGCCGAGTTGCATGGCGTTGCCGAGCGCGAGTCCCTCGGTGAGCACCACCGGATCGCGGCCGTCGGGGAAGAGCTCCAGGAGCCGGCCGTTCATCTTCATCTCGTTGACGAAGAGCCGGTCTCCCACACAGGTGATGCCGTTGGGCACCCGCACCTGGTCGGACACGAGCGTGTAGTCGCCCTGCGGGCTGCGGCGCCACACCCTCCCGGGAACGAGGTCGGCGATGTACATCGAGCCGTCCGCACCGAACGCGAGGTCGTCCGGCGACTGGACGGGCCCGTCCATCGGGACGATCACCTCGATGTCGGCGCTCGCCGGATCCACGGCGCTGATCTGGCCGGCGAGGAACTGGGCGACGTACAGCCGCCCGTCGGGACCGAAGGCCACGCCGTTGGAACCCCACAGACGGCTGGGCGGGTTGAGCCGGGCGATGTTCCAGCGGTTGCTGCGGCCGGGGCTACGACCTGCGGTGCCGTACCGGTCGGCCCGCGTCGCCGTCATTCCGTGCCTCCGTCGCCGTCGACGAGGACCTCGCTCAGGCCGCCGTTCGTACGCCACTTGCCCAGCAGGGCGTGGAAGGCGATCGGTCCGTCGCCGTACGACTCGCTGCGCTCTCTGGGCCGGCCTTCGTTGTTGTAGTAGCCGGGGGTGCACTCGGCCTGGAAGCGGTAGAGGTCGGCCGCCTTCCGACGGATCGTCGCCACCCATGCGGCCTCGGCCTCGGCACTCGGCTCCACCCGCAGCGCCTGCCGGTCGCGTGCGGTACGGACCACGGCGGCCACGTGGGCGGCCTGTTCGTCGAGGACGTGGACGAAGTTGACGGAGCCGGCGTTCTGCAGCGTGCCCAGCTGGAAGAGGTTGGGGAAACCGTGGCTGTAGAAGCCGTGCAGGGTCTTGGGGCCCTGCCGCCAGGCCTCGGTCAGGGTGACACCGCCCCTGCCGTGGACGGGGAGCCGTCCGGAGAAGACGCCGGACACACCGACGTCGAAGCCGGTGGCGAAGATGATGCAGTCGACCTCGTACTCCCGGCCTCCGACGACGACCCCGCCCTCGATGATCCGCTCCACGCCGTGGCTGTCGGCCGTGTCGACGAGGGTGACGTTCGGCCGGTTGAAGGTCTGCAGGTAGGAGTCGCTGAAGGTGGGCCGCTTGCACATGTAGCGGTACCAGGGCTTGAGCAGCTCGGCCGTCTCCGCGTCCTCGACGAGGGCGTCCACGCGGGCGCGGATCTCGTTCATCTTCTGGAAGTCGGCGATCTCGTACGCCCGTTCCCGCTCCTCGGGCGGCAGCTGCCGACGGTGGCTGTCGCTGGGGATCAGCTTCTGCTGCAGCCGGGCGGTGTGGGTCCAGCCGTCGTCGACGAGGTCCTCGTCCGCCGGGCCGCCGGTGACCAGGGTGAGGAAGTTCTCCATACGACGCCGCTGCCAGCCCGGCGTCAACGACTCGGCCCAGTCGGGATCCGTGGGGCGGTTGCCGCGCACGTCGACCGAGGAGGGCGTCCGCTGGAACACGTACAACCGCCGGGCGTCGGCGCCCAGATGCGGTACGCACTGGATCGCGGTCGCGCCCGTGCCGATCAGTCCGACGCGTTTGTCGGCGAGCCGGTGGAGGTTTCCGTCGGCGTCGCCTCCGGTGTAGGCGTAGTCCCAGCGGCTGGTGTGGAAGGTGTGGCCCTTGAAGTCGGTGATGCCGGGGATGCCGGGCAGCTTGGGCTCGCTGAGGGTGCCGCTGGCGGTGACGACGAAGCGTGCCCGCATCCGGTCGCCCCGGTCGGTGGTGACGATCCACTCCGACTCGGCCTCGTCGTAGCGCAGTTCGGTGACCTGGGTCTGGAAGCAGGCGTCGCGGTACAGGTCGAAGGTCCGCCCGATCGCCTGGGCATGGCGGCGGATCTCCTCGCCGGGGGCGTACTTCCACTGCGGGACGTAGCCGACCTCCTCCAGCAGCGGCATGTAGATGTACGACTCGATGTCGCAGTGGATGCCGGGATACCGGTTCCAGTACCAGGTGCCGCCGAAGTCGCCGCCCTTCTCGATCACGCGGATCGAGGTGATGCCCGCCTGCCGCAGCCGCGCGCCGGCGAGCAGTCCGCCGAACCCTCCGCCGACGATGGCGACTTCGACCCGGTCGGTCAACGGCTCGCGGCCCGGCAGCGGATCGGCGTACGGGTCGTCGGCGTAGTAGCCGAACTCTCCGGCGAGCCGCTGGTACTGGCCGCCGCCGTCGGGGCGGATTCTGCGGTTCCGCTCGGCTCGGTAGCGGGCGCGCAGCGACTCGAGGTCGAGGCCGGGCGCGTCGGGGGCGGGTGAGGCGTGGGGGAAGGTCATGGGCGCAGTCAATCGGGCCGCCAATATTTACGTCAATCAACTGCCTTAAATTTTGGCCATGGTGGGATCACCGCGACGACGAGGGGCGTTCCCCTGGCAGTCAGTGTTCCGGGACGCAGCAGTCACCCTTGGCATCGCCGTCCGACTCCCGCTCCAGGCGGCAGAAGCAGGACGCCTCGACGGGGACGTCCGTCATGGCGGCGGCCATCTTCAGCTGCTGGGCGACGATACGTGCCTCCCCCACCTTGCCGAGGCGGAGCAGGCACTCGTGGAAGCCGTGCAGGGACCAGACGTTCCCGGGATGCTGCAGGGCGCGCGGGAGGGTGTCGTCCAGGCCCAGGTCGGCGCGGTAGACCGCCTCGGCCTCCGCTACGCGGCCCTGTTCCAGGAGGAGGGCGCCGTAGGCGTGCCGGGTGGGCTGCATCCATCCCCAGGGCTCGTCGTACGGGAGGTTGTCGTCCAGGTCGATGGCCCGTTCCAGGGCGGCGAAGGCGGTGTCGTGGTTGCCCTTGCGGTACTCGAGCTCCCCGTCCAGCATCGCCGAGGCGACGGCGAGGATGTCGGCGCAGGTGTTGTTGAACAGCATGCGGGTGGGCGGGACTTGGGCGAGCGCGCGGTGGAACAGCTCGCGTTCGGTCTCGGCCTCCGGGATGCGGCCGGTCGCCGAGAGGGCCACGCCGCGGGCGTAGTGCAGCATCGCGGTGGTCACGCTGTAGAGCTCCGGATCGGCAGGCAGGGGCAGCTCGAGGATGTCCGCCCAGCGGCCGAAGCGGATCAGGACGTGGACCCGCATGGCCAGAAAGCCCTCCAGCCAGTCGGCCATGGGCGGGCTCTGCACCCGCAGCAGTTCTTCGGGGATGGAGGCCTCGAGTTCGGCGGCCGTCCGAAGTGCGGTTCGGGACCTGCCGAGGAACATCGCACCGTAGATCTTGAAGTGGTAGTTGTGAGATCGGTACAGGGTGTAGAAGTTCATCGCGCCGGAGCGGGCGCGGAACTTCTCGTCGGCGGCGATCGCCCGGGTGTTGTCCGACACGACGCGCCGGTAGTCGCCGCACAGCACGTCCAGGTGCGAGGGCATGTGCTGCAGGTGCCCCGCGTCCGGCACCAGGTCGCGCAGCCGGTCGGCGACCGGAAGGGCGGTCTCCGGGGTCGGGGACATCTCCATCAGGTGGATGTAGAGGTGCAGCAGGCCCGGGTGGCGTGCCCCCTCCTCGGTGGCCAGTGCGCGTTCCAGGACGGCCTTGGCCTCCATCGTGCGGGCGCCTTCGGCGGGCTCTCCGGTGGGCAGGTCCCACAGCTGCCAGGGCGTGAGGTTCATGAGGGCGTCCGCGTACAGCGTGGCCACGTCCAGGTCGTCGGGGGCGAGGTCGTGGACGGCGCGCATGCCGTCGGCGTAGGGCGCGTTCCACACCGAGCAGTCCTCCACCGCCTCGGCCTGCGGATAGCGGGCGCGCAGGGCTTGGATCAGGGCCTGCTCGACGGGCGTGGTGCCGGCCATCCTGTCGTGGGCGAGTTCCACGGCGGCGTGGGTCCGGTCGACGGTGCGTTCCAGTTCGTCGCCGTCGAAGGCCTCCCACGGCTTGTTGTAGTTGGGGCCGAGCGCGTAGGCGATGCCCCACTGGGCCATGGCGCAGCCGGGGTCCGCCGCTGCCGCGGCCTCGAAGCAGCGGACGGCTTCCTCGTGGTGGAAGGCGTACGTCCACACCAGGCCGCGGTCGAACCTCAGCTGGGCCTCGGCGGACGAGGTCGTCACGGGGCGGGAGTGGGTGCCGAGATCGTAGTAGTCCATGGGCTTCTCCTCACATCCGCCATCAGTCTGGCCACGACCTGCCGGCCGCACCACCGGCCTACCCACCCTGAGAGACGCACCATACGCCCATTGGTGGCTGCCTCAGGGGCGCTTTCCGTTCGCTCTCGCCCTCGGCGACGATGTGCGGCAGCACCCGGTCCAGCAGGCGCGGAGTCCACCAGGGCCTGGCGGCCCGCAGCATCATCACGGGCGGTACGAGCAGCAGACGGACGATGGTGGCGTCGATGAGGACGCTGACGGCCAAGCGCTCGCCCCCACTCCAACGCCGGCGTCGCCGCGATGTTGGCAGCCAGGGGAGATCGCGATCCCCAAAGCACTGACTGCATGGGCGTCACCGTTCTCCTGGTGCTGCTCGACCGCAGCCACCAACGGTGGCTTGTCGAGCAAGACGAGACCGTCTCGGGCTAAGGCATGACGTCTGCCCCCTTCCCGCGCGCCCGGTTATTGCCCGATCGGGCGCCAAAGTCTGCCCCCGCAGCCCTGGTCGCACACCGTCACCCGGGTGTACCAAGAAAGGTCGCGACGTTAACCGTGGGGGATGAGTAGTCAGTGCGGACGCAGCGCAACGACAGATCGGGCGACCAGAGGAAGCCGGACCAGGGTCCCGCCTCAACGACAGGAGCGTCGGCCGCCACGCAGCGACGGGGTGCGTCATCGCCGCAGGGACTGCTCACGCTTCAGAGCACGGTGGGTAACGCAGCCGTGGTCCAGATGCTCCGACAGGCCGGCCACCATCGGGCCCGCGAGGAGCACCAGCACAGCGACAGTTGCAGCCACCAGAGCACCGCACCCCCCGCCGTACAGCGCTCTGCCGTCCACAACGTCCTGCGCGCCCCCGGCCAGCCACTGGACGAAGCCACCCGCACCGACATGGAATCCCGCCTCGGGGCGGACTTCTCCGACGTCCGCATCCACACCGACGGCGCCGCGAAGGCCTCCGCCGCCGAAGTCGGTGCCCGCGCTTACACCTCGGGCAGCCATGTGGTCGTCGGCGAGGGCGGCGCCGACAAGCACACCCTGGCGCACGAGCTGACGCATGTCATCCAGCAGCGACAAGGGCCGGTCGCTGCCACTGACAACGGTGGGGGTCTGCGGGTGTCGGACCCTTCCGACCGGTTCGAGCGGGAGGCGGAGGCCAACGCCCGTCGGGTGATGAGCGGCCCCGCCCCGCAGGGCCGCTTCTCGGGCGCCGACGCGCCCCCAACGTCGGGCGGTGGGGACTCCGCGTCCTCGCTCCCCGTGCAGCGGGTCTTCCAGGGCGGCCTGAGCGGCTACAACACCGCTCAGGCGATCAGGGAGTTGAAGGAGCAGATCCCGGGGTCGGCGCCGAAGTGGAGTGCGGTCGATGCGGCACGTACCGGCGCGACGGCCTACGACAGCCTTGGCGGCCTCGCGTCGGCGCTGGGTCTCCCGCCGCCGCAGCAGCCCGGGGCCATGTCGGCTTCGGGGGTTGCTCCGGCGTCCACCACCTCGGCCGCGACCACCCCGGCCCGCCCCCCGCGGCCGGTGCCCAGGCCCAATCCGGCCGGGCTCACCAGGGCCGGGCAACAGTCGAGCTCCGCGGCCACCCAGCAGCAGGTCCCCTCGGCGCCGGCCCTGGCAGCGCACGCCCGCACCACCGCGCCTCCGGCGCCGGTCGAGGAGCGGGAGAAGGGGGTCGCCGATCAGGTCTCGGTGGAGGACTTCGCGGCGAACTCCGCACAGGCCCGGGCCGAACTGGAGAAGGAGCGGGCCGCTCCCCACAAATACCTGCGCCGACGGGCCGCAAGCCAGTTGAACGACGCGGTGTTCCAGCAGATGGCCGGATCTGTGAAGATCACCAACAAGAACCAGGTCATGCCGCACCTGATCGACCAGCTCTACAGCTGCCTGGAGTGGACCGGCCGGGCACCCATCGCGGTCTTCACCCATGAGGCCCAGGGCAAGGGCGACCTGATGCTCGGCGTCAAGACCGCCGACGCGCTGCGCGAGAACTTCCCGCGTACCGAGGCGAACCAGAATGACATCGCACTGCTGACCGCCGAGGCAGCGCACAAGAAGCAGCCCGGCGTCTTCGAGGACTCCGGCCACCCGTTCACGGTGCTCGACGGCGCCACCCCCACCGCTCCGCCACTCGGTCACGGCGAGGGCCCCACCCACGCGATCGTCGCCCCGCAGCTGGCCGCTACCAAGAAATTCCAAATGAGCGTCAACCAATGGGGCAGCACTGTCTCCGCGATGACCGAGTACTCCAAGAAGGAATCGCTACCGCCGGGCGCCGCCGGGACCGGCTATACCACCGGACTCGGTGGGGATGAGGTCGGCATCACCTTCGACGCCGGCCTGCGGGCCTACAAGCAGAACCAGGACAGCATTGCGGGCGAGGAGAACAAGCGGGCCGCCCGGCTGGAGAACCTCCAGGCGCTGAAGTCCAAAGATCTCCTGACCGCGCTCTTCCCGGAGGACCAGGAGCAGGCGGCGAAGGACTATGCCGCCGCCGCCACTTCCCGGCTGTACTTCGCCTATTCAAACAAGAGCGCGATGCGGTTCGCGCTCACTGTGGCTGAGGTCGAGAACGGCAAGAACAACGACGTGCACGTCGTCCAGTCCTCGCCCACGCAGATGCCGGCGCTCGACGCCACCGTGAAGCACGACCTCGCGGGGCTCGGGGTGGCCAAGGTCCGACTGGTGGAGGTGTCCTCCCAGAAACCTGCCCCGACGATCGGGGTCCACGAAACCGGCGGCGTCGGCAAGACGATGCACTGGATCATGACCGACCGGGTCCCGCACGACGACATGCTGACGCTGATCAAGGCGAGCGAGCCGATCGTGATGACGACCGGCAACCAGAGCACCTCCGAGGCGCTGTCGGCCGGCAAGACCATCATGTACGAGAGCATCGGCATGGAGCAGAGCAAGGCGTTCCGGCAATCGCTGTACGCCGGCGCCGGGGTCAAGCAGCCGGATATCGACAGCATCGCCGCCGTCAGCCGAGACTACGACCAGCGGGGCACACCCGGCCCCGGCCAGCCTCAGTTCAAGGCCGCAGCGGCAGCTCTGCAGAACATGCAGCAGGAAGACAAGATGGGGGCCTTCAGCGACAAGACCTCCGCCACCAAGGACCTCGGCCGCTGGATCGGCGGACAGCACCTGCGCGACTTCCTGATGAAGACCGAGCTCGCCTCCGACCTGCAGAGCAGGGAAGAGAAGCTCAAATCGGACTACCGGAAGGCCGATGCCTACAAGAGCTTCGTCGACCACCTCCTCGGACTCCCGGGGAGCGAGCAGTAGCTCCAGATGTAGCCACGCTGCCTCCCCCGTCGGTGAACTCGCCCACCCCTTGGCCGTCGTCGTTGATGTCCCGGAGCGCGCTCTCGAGACCGGCCTGCGGGTGGTGGAAGCCGGTGTAGCCGTTCTTGTTGAAGAGGTACGCCGGGGCCGGGGTCCGGGGTGGGTCGGCGTTCCCGCCGCAGGGGTAGATCGGCGGCATGGCGTGAGGTGCCGCCGACAACGCCATGGTTCGGAAGGGGGGGGCCAGTTGCCGGCGGAGAGGTGTAGGACAAAACTTCATGCGCGGGACGTCAGCGGCCGGCCCTCGCTAAGATCCGCGTCATGGCCGGGCCTTTTCTCGTGATTTCCATCAGGACGCTGCTCGAATATTCACTCGACCCGACTGCGAAGAACGCCGCTGGGCATGTTCAATCGTTCAACAGATTGTTCCAACCGGATGCCCTGGCCCGACTCGATTTCGAACACCGAGGGGTGTACGCGCTCCTGCTGTTCCATCCGACCGCGGATCCCGCCAT
The DNA here is from genome assembly GCF_030499575.1 of Streptomyces sp. DG2A-72. Lineage (NCBI taxonomy): Bacteria > Bacillati > Actinomycetota > Actinomycetes > Kitasatosporales > Streptomycetaceae > Streptomyces > Streptomyces sp. DG2A-72. Next base: position 9,883,756 of record NZ_JASTLC010000001.1, on the reverse strand, counting down.
CGCGGAGTACGTGAACGGGAGCGGAGCCCTGGCATCGGACAGCGGCCCACGGATCATGGTCTTATTCACCCTCGGCGTCCCGGCCCGTGCGCCTGTTGCGCTGCCGGCGGGAAGCCGGGATCCCTGGATGGAGCTCGACCGGGACGTGCATCCGTCGTATGCGATCCTCAGGTCGCTGTTCACACCGAAGGCTCCGCCGGCGATTCCCGGCATCCTCTTTCTGAGCAGTCTCGACGTCGACGAGGAATCGGTGTACGTCCCGCTGGCCGGCCTCCAGGACAGCTCCGAGGCGCGACATCGCATCGCGACGGCATTCTCCGTCGCCGACCAGGCCATTGGCGAGGAACTGCGGCCGAAAAGGTTCGCGGACGACCTCTCGGTCGCACTGCTGCGCGCCCAGGTCCCCTACGTCCGTTCGGACAGAGCATCCACGAGGGAATTCCTCATCCGTGCCTTCCGGGTCGTCTCCCGGCACAGGGGGGACATCGCCACCGCGGTGAATCTCGGAATGGGCAAACCATGACCGACCTCTTCGTCACGAAAGTGCCGTCACTGATGGCGAAGAGCATCGCCGAATACCTGTTCCGCGACCTGATGTTCTTCGGTCGGCTCGGGCTGCCGGCCTCTGGCGGGTCGGCCGCGCTCGAGCCGTTCCTGAGCACGCGGGCGTCGGTCACCATCAAGGTCCTGCAAGTACTCGAGCGCAGCATCGGCCTGCGTTTCGCTCCAGAGTCGAAGGTCGCGTACTGTCAAGTCACCGGTATCGACACGGCGTTGTCCGGTTACACCGACGACCACGGGCCGCTGCCGAGCGAAGTGGCCATGACTCTGCTGGGCTTCTGGCACGTCCAGGCCGAGCTCGGCAAGCCACCCATCCAGGCCCTGGCGGCGGTCCGCGCATTCGCGGACGAGCACGATTTCCCGACCGCGGTCGACTACCTGTTCGACCTCAACCAGTCCGGCTATCTGGGCCCCGGCGCCCTGCACACGCTCGCGGAGGTATTCGCCCTCGGCCGGGCCACGCCCGAGGTGCTCGTACAGCGTGCCTGGTGCGAAGTCGGCAGGCTTCGGGCGTGCGCCGACATCGACGAGTGGACCGGGCAGATGTACGCCTCTGCACCAGCGCTGCACACACTGTGCGCGCTGATCAATGCAGCGGGGCCGGGCGCCGGAATCGCCGTCCGGGCGGCCAGCGCCCAGTTGGAGGAGATCGCCGCCGACCTACCGTGGATTGCCGCCTCCGGCGAGGGGATCGGCATCCTGACGGTGATCGGCAGCGTCATAGTGGGCGCGTCCGCAGGAGAGCAGGTTGCAGGGCCGGAGTGGCGCGAACGCCGGTTCGCCGAACGATCCGCAGTCCCCGAGGAGGTCTACTCCGGACTTCTCGGATCGGACGGCTCCTGGGCCCCAGCCGCGCGCGAACGATGGTTCCAGCTGTCCTGGCGCACCGTCTCGGCGTGGATGGCTCGCTGCCGGCCCGACGAGCAAGTGATGACCATGCGCAGCAGCTACTTCGGCATCGCCGCCGAGTCGATCTATCCCACTGCCGACCGCCCCAAGCTGTCCTCGGCCCTGGCCCCGACCCAGCGGCTCCTGACGAAGCATCGGTACGACAACGCACTCAGCATCATGCGACCGCTGGAAGAGCATTATCCCTACGCCGCCCCGCTCCACTCCCTGATGGCCATCGCATACGACAATTCAGGACGCCACCGGGAAGCCCTGGACAAGGTGATACCTGCGATCGTGCTCATGCCGGGCGAGGCCCAGTTCTGGAACGTCGGCGCACGGATCGCCTACACCAACGGCTGTGAGAGCGACGCGATCGTCATGGAGGCAATCGCCAGAATCATCATTGAGTGAAGCCGCGACCGGCTCGCACCGGCCGATGCGCTCACCTTGATTCCGCGGCAGTCTCCCTGCCACCGCCCTGGGGTGACATGGCGAAGCCCTTCGTTGTTGGTGTGGTGATCTCACTCAGCACACCAACGGCCGGAGGACTTCGTTGGTTCCGTGTCCTGCCTTGCGCGACGTCCCGTATCTCGTGGCTCAACCAGGCCCGAAGGCATGAACTTCACACGCGCTGGCGGAAGTTGGGGTGCTTCAAGCGAGCCCTGCTGGTTCTGGCCCACCTGTGGAGACACGACGGTCCGATCACACCGGCACGTCGGAGCGCCCGGCCAGCTACCGGTCTCAGGAGCCGTCGTCCGCGAAGGGGCCTGCGGCGGTGAAGGCGCGCGTGGCGAAGCGTTCGCCCATACGGCGGTGGGTGGCGGCGTCCGGGTGGAGCTCGTCGGGGAGCGGCAGTTCGGCGTAGTCGGCCTCGCCGTAGAGTTCGCGGCCGTCGAGGTAGTGCAGGTTCGGGTCGTCCGCCGACCGTTGTGCCACGATCCGGGCCAGTTCCTCGCGGATCACGCGCAACGTCAGCTTCCCGCTCGCGCGTTCCGCCGGATCGCCCAGGGCCCCGAACCGCAGTCGGCCCTCGCTGATCTCACTGTAGTCGGGAAAGCAGGGGCCCGGCGTGTCCTCGTGGATGGGGCACAGGATGGGCGAGACCACCAGCAGGGGCACGGTCGGGTGGCCCTCCCGGAGGGTGTCGAGGAAGCCGTGGACCGCGGGACCGAAGGCGCGCAGACGCATCAGGTCGGCGTTGACCACGTTGATACCGATCTTGACGCTGATCAGATCGGCGGAGGTGTCGCGCATGGTGCGGGCGGTGAACGGATCGAGCAGGGCGCCGCCCCCCAGGCCCAGGTTGATCAGCTCCACGCCGCCGAGGCCGGCGGCCAGCGCGGGCCAGGTCGTGCTGGGACTGGCCGCGTCGGAACCGTGGCTGATGGAGCTGCCGTGGTGGAGCCAGACCCTGCGGCCCGGGTCCCGCGCGGGCTCGACGGGGGCGTCGGTGCGCAGGGCCAGGACTTCGGTGGTCTCGTTGTGCGGCAGCCAGATCTCGACGTCCTTGTCGCGCTCGGGCAAACCGGTGAAGCGGAGGGTTCCGGGTGGGCCGGGCTGTATCTCGGCGGTGCCCGCGACCATGTCGACGGTCACGGTGTTTCCGCCCCTGACACTTGCGTGTCCGGCCGGGCGGCCGTCGACGATCAGGTCGTACACGCCGTCCGGGCGGGGCGGCACGCCCACGTAGGCCCGCTTGGTGGGCAGCGTGTCCAGCTGGACCGCGCTGGCGCGGGTGCGGAAGACCAGCCGTACGCCGGAGGGCTGGGACTCGGCCATGGCCAGCTGGGCGTCGGTGCTCTGGGCGCGGGCCCACGCGGGCAGCCGGTGCGGCAGCACCCCGTGTTCGGTGCGCTCCACGTCGAGGGCGCCGCGCAGGAGCCCGGCGGTGACGGGCGTGGTGATCCATTCGTGCTCGGTGTTCATGTCCTCAGCCTGTCGATCAAGGGGTGGGGCGGGCGGGCCAGTTGCGCAGCAGGGTGTCGAGGGCGTCCAGGACCCGTGTCCAGGACTCCTCGCTGTCGGGGGCGCTGTGGCTGAAACCGCCCGCGCCTTCGAGGCTGGCGTAGCCGTGGAAGACGCTGCCCAGCAGCCGCACGGCGTGCGTCTCGTCGGGTTCCGCCAGGTCGTAGCCGCGCAGGATCGCCCGCGTCATCCGGGCGTGCCGGACCCCGGCACTGGCGGCCGCCGTCTCGGGGTCGAGCCTCATCCGGGCAGCCGCGGCCCGGCCGGGGTACTCGTGGGCGTAGTCGCGGTAGACGTTCGCGAACGCGGTCAGGGCGTCCTTGCCGGCCCGCCCGGCGACCGCGTCGGCGGACAGGTCGGCCAGTTCCTCCAGCGCGAACAGGGCGATCCGGGTCTTGAGGTCCTGGGAGTTCTTCACGTGCGAGTACAGACTCGCGACCTTGACGTCGAACCGCCGGGCGAGCTCGGAGACGGTCACCTGCTCGAAGCCGACCTCGTCGGCCAGTTCCGCACCTGCCCGGATCAGGCGTTCTGTCGTCAGGCCCACTCGTGCCACAACCGTCCTCCCGTTCGCCGAAATCGAGTATGCAATTGCCTAAAGGTTTTAGGCAAATCACCCTCACTCTTTCGGCCTCGCCGTGTGGTAGCGGCATCCTGTCGGAAGGTGTCGGTAATCCCCGTGGGGCGCGACCCTGTACGGACTCAGCGTGTGAGCCGTCCCGCCGCGCGGCCGACGTACCGTCAGATCCCAGGAGTCCCTCATCCGCGAACCCCACCGGCACCGCTTCAACGCGGTCATGGTCGCCGGAGCCGGTGCCGCCTACCTCGGTACCGGAGGTCTGGGCGGGTGGGAGTTCGCCGCGGTCGCCGGGCGGGCCGCGGCTGCGCGCTGTGGTGCCTGTCCGGCGGGCTGTCACCGCGCGAGCTCCTCCGCCGGGGAGGGCCCGCTGTCGTCCAGGACCGGGCCGCGTGACGTCCGTGGGCATCGCCGGCGTGCCTCCGATACAGTGTCCCGCCTGGATCACTGGGGAGGGGCTTCGATGCAGGTCAGGGCGGGGATCGCGGGGCGTGGTGCGGTGCATGTGGCGTTGCTGGCGGGGGTGCTGACGGGGTGTTCGCAGGCCGCGCCGAAGGAGCCGGAGGACAAGCAGGCTTCGGCGCCGGCGAGCGCCGACGGGGCGGTTGCCGCCAAGGGGGGCACCATCGGAGCCGAGGGCTCCTCCTGCGAACTCCCGGTCACCTTCGACATCGCCGAGGAGTGGAAGGCCGAGACCGTGGAGGGCGGTCCTGCCGCGGACATCGCCGACACGCTCCTCCATCAGGGCCCGGTCACCCTCGCCTGCGAGATCGACGCGAAGCCCGCGGGGAACATCGGCTACCTCCGCGTCTGGACCGGCGACCCGGCCAAGGACGACGCGCGCACCGCCCTGGAGGCATTCGTCGAAGCCGAGGCCGGCGCGAGCGAGGAGACGTACCGGACGTTCAAGACGGGCGGCCTCGACGGCGCCGAGGTGGAGTACCTCTACACCAGCGAGCTCCTGGACGAGACGAAGAAGGAACGTGCCCTCGCCGTCGTCACATCCGACGGACCGGTCGTCGTGCATCTCGGAGGCCTGGACAGCGAGGAACACGAGGAGATGCTCCCGGCGTATCAGCTCGCCAAGCGGACCCTGCGCGGCAACTGAGCCCGGAGGCCTGGTGCGGCGACCGGGGCCGCCGCGCCGGGCGCGGGTGTCAGGAAGCCGTGCAGGAACCGAGCGTCGGGGCCGCGGTGTTGCCGTTCTTCATGACGGTGAAGCCGAAGCTCGTGGAGGCTCCGGCGGCGAGGGGGCCGTTGCCGCTGGGCGTGCCCGAGCCCTCGATGTCCAGTTCGGTGATCTGTACGTCGGCGCCCAGGTGCGCGAAGCGCCGCAGGTTGGCCTCGTAGTCCGGCGGCACGGGGGACGCGCTGCTGAACTGCGACTGGAAGCCACGCAGTCCATCGGGACGCCGCGTGCCTTTCCCGTGCTGCATGACCTGGGTGATGTGGCTGTTCATCGCCGTTCTCAGGTCGGCCGCACCCCCGTCATGCCTCTGCTCCGGGCGTGGTTGACGATCGGGTCCGCCTACGCTCCCGTGTAGAACGCGATCGTCGCCGCCGTCGTGGCCGCCACGACCTTCGCCTCGGCACCGGAGGCGGCGTACGCGACGCCCCACGCCTCCCCCGAGCGCGTCGCGAACTCCTTGCCCTCGGGCGACTTGTCCCAGGCCTCCGCCCCCTCCCTGCTGATCTCGCCGCCCGCCAGGTGCCTGTCGAGTCCGAGGAGCCCCAGGTCCCAACCGACTCCGACCGCTCCGGGCCCGTACTGGTCCCAGAAGTCGTCCGGCACCACGGCCACATGCTCCAGTTCCAGCACCGTGCGGTCCTCGCCGTCCGGCGTGAGTCGCACCTCGACCTCGCTGAAGCCAGGGTCGGGCCCGTACAGCCAGCTCACGCGCAGCCGGGTCGGCTCGGCGCATTCGAGGATCTCGCCGCCGGCGTTGCCCTCCAGCTGGTAGCGCCCGCCGAGCTTGAGCTCACCGCTGACCGGCAGGAACCAGCGGCTGATCCGCTCGGGCGAGGTCACCGCGTCCCACACGTCGGCAATGCCGGCGTCGAAGGTCCGCCGCAGGAGCACCGTCTTCGCCTCGCCCGCCTCGACCTGGCGGACGCCGACCTCACGGTGGCGACGGTTGATCTCGTCGACGATGTCACTCATCCCCGCTCGCTCCCCTTTCTTCCTCTCTCAGCCTGCGCTCGCGCTTGCCCCGCGCGAGCTCCGTCCCGAGCGCGTCGAGCCGCTGCTCCCAGAACCCCCGGAACCTCTCCAGCCAGGCGTCCACCTCACGCAGCGGCGCGGCGTCGACGGCGTACAGCCGCCGTGTGCCTTCCGCGCGCACGGACGTGAAGCCGCTCTCCCGCAGCACCCGCAGGTGCTGCGAGACGGCCGGCTGGGAGATCCCGAACTCGTCCCGGATCACGGCGCTGATCTCGCCCGACGCCTGCTCTCCGGATGCGAGTAGCTCCAATATCCGGCGCCTGACCGGATCCCCAAGGACGTCGAAGGCGTGCACAGGACCGACTATGCCATCGTCGACTTATATAAGGCAAGGCTTAAATAGAGGCCGCGGTGCCCCGGCCGCATGCCGGGGCCGTGAGCGGTGCCCACGGCCCCGGTCCGTCTCAGACGTGCGGCCGGCGCCCCCGCTCCTGATGCGGGAACGTCTGGTCCGCTCCCGGCAGCGTCGGCTTCGGCAGGGTGGCCACCTCTTCCTTCGCCTTCTCCAGCTGCTCGGCGGTGTCGTCGGGCAGCCGGGGCGGCCGGGGGCGGGCGGCCGAGAAACGGAACGCGGAGGTGAAGTCGCCGAAGGTGGCGCGCCGCCAGTCGGTGATGTTCGGCTCCTCCACTCCCGTGAAGCACTCCAGGAACCGCAGCGCGGAGGTGTGGTCGAACGTCTCCGAGGCCACCCAACCGCCCACCGTCCAGGGCGAGATGACGATGGCCGGGACACGGAAGCCACCGCCGATCGGCAGCCCCTGGACGAACTCGTCCACCGTGCCCGCGGGCGGGGTCGGCGGGGCCACATGGTCGAACAGGCCGTCGTTCTCGTCGTAGCTGAGGATGAAGGCGGTCTTGCGCCACACCTTCGGGTTGGACGCGATCGCCTCCAGCTTGGACGCGACGAAGTCGGCGCCCGCGGCCGGGAGATAGTCGGGGTGCTCCGACTGGTAGCTCGTCGGCATGATCCACGACACCGCCGGAAGGCGGTCGTTGCGAGCATCGTCCTCGAACGTGCCCTCCGGCTGCGGCCGTACGCCCCGCTCGTACAGGTCGGAGCCCGGCTGCGCGTTCTTGAAGGACGCGAACTGCTCCAGCATGTTGCAGCCGTAGTCGTCGTCCTGCTGGTACACCTTCCAGCTGATCCCGGCGGCCTGGAGGCGTTCCGCGTACGTCGTCCAGCGGTACGGCGTCGGCGCCACGTTGCTCAGGATCGGGCCGCCCTGCGTGCCGCCGGGGTCGATGGTGCCGGTCATCCAGTACAGGCGGTTCGGCCAGGTCGGGCCGAACACCGAGCAGAAGTAGTGGTCGCAGATGGTGAAGGTCTCGGCGAGCGCGAACTGGAACGGGATGTCCTCGCGCGTGTAATAGCCCATCACATAGGGGCCGTTGACGCCGTCGGCCTTGCGGTGGGCCGGTAGCCACTGGTCCATCTTGCCGCCGTTCCACGCCTCGTGCTGCACCGACCAGGCGTGGCTCGTGGAGGGGATGGCCTGTGCGCTGGACGTGTGGGTGTCCAGGTGGAAGGGCAGGAGGTAGCCCTTCGGGTTCTCGGCGTCGGGCTGGTAGAAGACGGAGCGTCCGTTGTCGAGCTTGAGTGCGTGCGGGTCGGCGAAGCCGCGGACGCCGGAGAGGGTGCCGAAGTAGTGGTCGAAGGACCGGTTCTCCTGCATCAGCAGCACGACGTGCTCGATGTCGCGCAGTGAGCTGTGCCGCGGCGGTTCGGCGGCCACGGCCTTCTGCAGGCTGGGCGGGAGGAGGGAGAGGGCCGCGGCGCCGCCCAGTGCGCCGGCGGCGGAACCCAGAAGTCTACGGCGGGTCAACTCAGCCATGATTGCCCCTTCTTGAGCGCTTGAGGCGCTCCGCGGTGACGGTCGGCCCGGGTGGGGAGACGGGCCGCCGATCACTCTTCGCCAGGGTCGGCGCCGGGCGTCAGGGGCGGGTGATGAACTTGTCGCCAACGTGCGGGAAGGGGTTGGCCAAGCCGTGACCTGCACTATTGGCTCATTGCCGGGGCGTTGCCCCGCCTTGGGGCACGGATGGCAGGGCCATGAAGTGGTCAGTCCGCGACGCCGTACTCGAGGCAGCAGTGGACGAAGTCCTGGACGGCCGGATGGGTGTCGCCGGCGGGCGCCCAGGCGACGGCCACCTGGCTGGGGCCGATGCCGCTGACGGGGCGGTAGACGATGCCGGGGCGGGCGTAGAAGCGGGCGGCGGATGCGGGGGCGAGGGCGACGCCGTAGCCGTTGGCGATCGCGTTCAGCCAGTCGTCGGGCAGGTCGGTGACGGCGCCGATGCGGACGGGGTGGCCCTCGCGTTCGTCCATGGCCAGCCAGTACTCACGCCACGGGCCGGTCTCGGCCGGCGCGGCGACGAACGGCTCGTCCCACAGATCCTGGAAACGGACCTCGTCGTGGGCGGCGAGGGGGTGGTCCGCGGGCAGGGCTGCCCAGCGCGGTTCGGTGAAGAGCGGCTCCGTGCGCAGTGTGTCCTGTCCCGGGAAGGGAAGCCGTAGCAGTGCCACGTCGACCTCTCCGTCGGCGAGGCCGCCGCTCGGGTCGGACCAGGGAGCCTGGCGCATGTCCGCGCGCCAGCCGGGGCGGCGCCGGGAGAACTCGGCGACGATACGGGGGGTCGCCTCGTTGGCGGCGCTGGCGAGGAAGCCGACGCGCAGCACGCGGGCGGCCCGGCCGGCGGTGCTCTTGGTCTCCCGCAGCACCTGGTCCCACGCGGCCAGCAGGGCGGGCGCCCGCTCCGCCAGGGCACGGCCCGATGCGGTGACGGTCATGCCGGTGCGGGAGCGTGTGAACAGCCGTACGCCCAGCTGGGCTTCGAGTTGCTTGATCTGTTTGGTGAGCGCCGGTTGGGAGACATAGAGGCGTTCCGCGGCACGGGTGAGGGTGCCCTCCTCCGCGACGGCGACGAAGGAGCGCAGCAGCCGGGTGTCCACATCCATGCCGTGAGGTTATAGACGCAGGTATTGGACGTCGCCGAACGGCGCGACGAGGCTGTTCAGCGAGCCGATCGAAGGGAAGCCATCGAAGGGAGGGCGAGACACATGGTCACCGCCTACGTGTTCATCACCGTCATCACGATCCTGGCCAACGCCGCGATCGCGGGCGCCGACTTCGCGAGGGCCCGATTCGTCCTGGCGAACTCGGCCGCGGTGGGGGTCCCGCAGTCGTGGCTTCCGTGGCTCGGTGCGCTCAAGGCCGCGGGAGCCGCCGGTCTGCTCCTCGGTCTGCTCGGGGTCCCGGGCATCGGGATCGCCGCCGCCACGGGGCTCGTGTTGTTCTTCGTGGGCGCCGTGGCCGCGCATGTCCGGCCCCGCGTGTATGCCACGATCGTGTTTCCGGGCGGCTTCCTGGCGCTGGCCGTCGCAGCGCTTGTGCTGGGCGTCGCACGCTGAGCGCTCCGCTGGAAGTGCAGCGATGTGTCGTCGATCGTCTGCGGCGCCGTCGTGGCTCGTCGCGCCCACGCGGCGGAGCCGCATATCGATACAGCCCCGCGCCCCTTGAGGCGCTGCCGAACCGCAGTGGACTTCGCCCGGCCTGCTTGCCTCACTCGACGCGGGTGAGAACCACCGCGATGCTCTCGGGGTAGCGCAGCTCCAGTTGGTTCTTCGACTTCCAGGTGATGGTCTGCGGTACGCCGTGCGGGCAGCCGATGGTGCGCGGGGTGGAGGCGTCGAGTTCCAGTGGGCTCAGGGTCACGATGTTCTTGGTGGCGGACACCAGTTGCGAGGTCCCGTTGCAGCGCCGGTCGATCGACCAGCCGGTGTAGGTGCCGACCTTCGTGCCGACGGCCCCCTGCTTGATGGTCAGCGTGCCCTGGATCTCGGACTTCCACGTGCCGAGGAACTTGCCGGGGACCGAGCGGCTGCCGGGCCGTGCCATGGGCTTGAGGTCGGCCGTCATGTCGCCCATGGTCCAAGTGAGCTTGCCCGCCGAGGACTTGAGGCCGCCGGACCGCCTCAGATCGCATGCGCGCCGGGCGGCGGTGGCGGGAACGGCCTTCACCACGTCGAAGGAGGCGAGTGTCATCGTGTTCCCCTTCTTCGCCCTCAGCCTCGACTCGACCTTGCAGTACGTATCCTTGCTCAGGTACAGAAAGTCGGCGGCCTTCTCCCCCGGCGCGGCGTCCCCGTCGACATCGACGCGCAGATACTCGTGCTCGTCCGAGATCGAGCTGTCCGTGCGCTGCACCAGTCCCGCCCAGGCGCCGTCGAACTTCGCCTTCTGGCCCGTGGAGCCGGAGGTGGAATCGGCGCCGGCCTGCTGATCGTCGGCCGGTTTTCCGTCGGGGAGTTGAGTGAGTACGACGGCGGTGGCGGCCGTGACGGCGACGCCGGTAGCGGCAGCGATCCATGCGGCGCGGCTACGGGAGCGGCGGCGCGGCTTTCGCGTCGGGCCCTCGCTCGACCCGTGGGTCGGGGCCGGGGGCGGCGACGGTGCGATGCGTACCGCCGGAGAGCTTGGCTCCTGTGCGGGGGCGTCCGCGTCGAGGAGTTGGGCCGCGTGCCGCCCGAGCTGGGCGAGCAGCGGACCGGGCAGCCAGGGGTGACCGTTGTCGATGGCGGCGTCGGCGGTCCACGCCAACAGGTGGTCCACCGTGGGCCGCTGGGTCGGGTCCTTCGCCAGACAGGCCCGTACGAGTTCGAGAATTCCCTGCGGTACGCCGGTCAGGTCCGGCTCTTCTTCGGCGATCCGGAACATCACGGCGTGCACGCCGCTGTCCGCCGTTCCGAACGGCATCCGGCCGGTGGCGGCGTATGCGAGGACGGAGCCGACGCAGAAGACGTCGGCGGCGGGGGTGAGGCGCTGCCCGCGTACCTGCTCGGGCGACATGAATCCGGGTGAGCCGATGACGGCCCCGGTGTGGGTCCTCGCGCCGTCGGCCACCATGTCCAGGGCTCTGGCGATACCGAAGTCGATGACGCGCGGCCCGTCGATGGTGAGCAGGATGTTCGAGGGCTTCAGATCGCGGTGGACGAGCGCCGCCCCGTGAATGGCCTGGAGGGCGTGGGCGAGACCGTTCGCGAGGGCCCGCACCGAGTACTCGGGCAGCGGACCGTGTTCCTTGGCGACCACGCTGTGCAGATCCGGGCCCGCTACATAGCCGGTGGCGACCCAGGGAGTGGCGGCGTCGGTGTCGGCGTCCAGGACCGGCGCCGTCCAACTTCCGCCGACGCGCCGGGCGGCGGTCACCTCGAGCGCGAATCTTCGCCGGAATTCCGGGTGTTGGGCGAACTCGGCCTTGACCACTTTCACGGCGACCGTACGCCCGCCCTCGGAGCGCGCGAGATACACGCGGCCCATGCCGCCCGCGCCGAGTCGCGCGAGCATGCGGTAGGGGCCTATGCGGGGCGGATCTTCAGTTGTCAACGCGTCCACCCCGTGCACTCTAGACCAGGCCGAGTCGTCAGACCCGCCGGGGCGACCCCTCGGCCGATGCGGCGGACTCGCCGTCACGAGACACACAGAGGGCCCAGATGATGAAGCCGGAGATCGCGATCATCACGACCGACCAGACCGGGTAGTACGGCAGGGAAAGGAAGTTGGCGATGATGACCAGCCCGGCGATGGCCACGCCCGCGACGCGGGCCCACATCGCGGCCTGGAACAGCCCGAAGCCGACGAGCACCGCGACCGCGCCCAGGGCCAAGTGGATCCAGCCCCAGCTGGTGAGGTCGAACTCGAAGACGTAGTTCTGGGTGGTGACGAAGACGTCGTCCTCGGCGATCGCTGCGATGCCTCGCAGGATGTCGAGGACGCCTCCAATCATGAGCATGACGGCCGCGAAGACGGTCAGGCCGCCGGCCCATGCCTGGCCGGCCGTCCGCGGGTGTGCGGGGTGTGTGGCGGTCATCCTGCTGCCTCGATTCGGTGTGGTCCGGCGACGCTCAGCGGCCGGAGGGGGGTGACGGGGGTCCATAGCTGCTCAGGACCAGTTCCTTCGCCCTGCTGAACTCCTCGTCCGTGATGTCACCGCGGGCACGGATCTCGGACAGCTTGGCGAGTTCGTCCGCGCTGGTGGGCCGGTGCTCGCCGGCGCCGGCGGTCTCCCGGACGTACGTGTCGAAGGCCTCCTGCTGTGCGCGGGCCTGCGCCACCTCGCGGCGCCCCATGTCCTTGCCGCGGGCGACCACGTAGACGAAGACACCGAGGAAGGGCAGGACGATGCAGAACACCAGCCAGCCGGCCTTGGCCCCGCCGCTCAGGTCGTCGTCACGGAAGACGTCGACGATGACCCGGAAGAGCAGGACGAACCACAGGATCCACAGGAAGACCACGAAGATGGTCCAGAAGGCGCTCAACAGCGGATAGTCGTACGCGAGGTACGTCTGCGCGCTCATGTCTCTCCTCCGTCCAGGGCGCTCGCCCGGCAGCCGTTCGTTTTTCAGCGTGCCCGCGGCAAAGAGCAGGTGGCCTCACCCGAGGCGGGTGAGCGTGGGGTCGTCATGGTCCTGCTTCCGCTCGGCCCGGTTCGCCGTCGGCCCGGGCAGCGACGACGGCCAGCGGCGCGAGCAGGAGGGTCAGCACCACGGGGGTTTTGTCCGGGGCCATGGATCCTCCCGGGTCCTGTCTCCCCCCGGGCTATGGAGTTCCGGCGGAGCCACCGGCCCCCGGGACGCCCGCCCTGCGCAGCGCGGCTGGCCAGGCGAAGGCGACCGCCGCCTCGGCCAGGCCGAGCAGGACGAGCCAGAGACCGATCAGCCGGGTCAGCACACGCGCCGACTCGGACGGCAGGGCCAGCACCACGACCCCGGCGACGATGCCGATCACCGCGACGTCGACGACGAAGCCACGGTGGGGCAGGTCTCTGGCGGCGATGGCGTGTGGAGGGTGAGGATGCCGGAGACCAGCCGGACGACCCCGACGATCAGCGAGAGCGCGGCGATGGTCTGCAGCGGGTTCCTCAGGCACAGCACCCCCGCCAGGACATACAGCAGGGCGAGGAGCAGCCGGGTCACTCTTTCGCCCGGCTCTTCGCGGGCGAATGCCTCGACGAACCGGAAGGCCGCCATCACGAGCAGATACAGACCGATCAGGACCGCCAGGACGTGCAGGGTCTCGTCCGGCCAGACCAGGATCAGAATGCCCGGCACGACCGTGGCGATCGCCGATCCGAGGCTCCACGTCCAGGAGCGTCCGAGCGCCGCGAGCGCTTCCGCGGGATCACCCGTCGGTCCGGGGGCCGCCCCGCCCGGCATGTACCCCGGTCCGGTGCGCGGCGCCGGACCACGCGGCACGGTCATGGCTCCTCCTCGCGTGATCGGGCGGATCGCTCCCGGACGGCCGACGGGGCGGCGTACGGAGACCTCACCGGCCAGCGTTCCGCCCTCCGTGGGCGGTCGGGTCACCCGCGGCGGGTGATCCGGGCACACCACCGGGGCGGTGAGGTGGGTGGAACGGACGTGCGCGCTACGCCCCGGCCGACCGGCCGGCGAGCTGCCTCCAGAGCCTGTGACGGTCACTCCGGCAGCCGGCGCATCTCCACGACCCGCAGCCCCAGCGACTGGCAGCGGGCCAGCAGACCGTACAGCTGCGCCTCGTCGACGACGGGACCGAACAGGACGGTCTGACCGGACATCACCACATGGTCCAGCTCCGGAAAGGCCTTGGCCAGCGTGTCCGACACATGTCCTTCGACGCGGATCTCGTAGCGCATGAGCTGCCCTCCCGCGGGAGGTGTGGGACGGGCGGAGTCCGTCTTCACCTGCGATCCTCCGCCTTCGCACCTCGCCCGCCCTCACCCGGTGCAGGTGAAGTCAGTGGTCGAGCAGCAGAAGACGACGACGAGGCCCAGGACGTGGGGTCACAGCAGCCGCAGCGCGCGTGCCCGGCGTACCGCGTCGTTGCGCCGGTTCACCCCGAGTTTGCGGTAGACGCTCTTGAGGTGCGTCTTGACGGTGTTCACCGACAGGTACAGGTCGGCGGCGATGTCCTCGGTCGACATCATCTGGGCCAGCCGTTGCAGCACATCGCTCTCGCGTCCGCTCAGCTCTTCCACGACGGGCACCGCCGACTGCGACAAGGGCAGGGGCGGACCGGGGGTGAGCCAGCCCGCGCCCAGCCCTTGCACGGCTTCGGTGTCGAGGAGGGGCCGCAGCCAGGGTCCGGCTTCGAGGAAGGGACGCCGCAGCCGCTCGCGCCGGGCCTCGATGAGGGCGTGGCCGAGGTGCCTGCGGGTGCCGGCGGAGTCCCCTGCCGCGTCGGCGGCCTGCGCGCGCACGAGCGTGGCGCGGACGGTCACCGCGGGGCCGGCGCGGCCCTCGGGGTGGGCACCGTCGAGCAGGTCGATCGCCACGTCGGGTCTGCCTGCGGCGAGTTGGGCCTGCGCGGCCGCGACGGCACACATCAGTTGGTCGTCGGGCACCTCCTGCAGGATCCTGACGGCGGCCTCCGGCCGGCCTTCGGCCAGGTGCACGGCTGAGGCGACGAGGGAGGCCTGGCCCTGCGCCCAGGGGGAGACCACAGCTGCCGAGACGTCCGGTTCCGCCGCTGCGAGCGCGGCCCGGGTGTGGCCGCGGGCCAGCAGCAGCCGCGCCGTGGCGATGGCCCGGCCCGCCTCCGTCACCGGGTCCAGCAGCGCGGGCGACGAGTCGGCCGCCGCGTCGAGGAGGGACTGGGCCTGCGCCAGGTCATCGCGGTCGACGGCGACGGCTGCCAGGACCACTCGGTCGATGCCGGAGCCGGACGGCGGGTCCCCGCTGAGCCGGTCCGTCTCGCTCATCGCTGCCACGGCCTTGCGCTCGGCTCTGCCGGGCCAGCCTTTGAGGTAGTCGATCAACGCCAGGTGGCCCAGGGACTCCTCGCGCGCAAGGGCCGTCGCCGCTCCGCCCGATCGCGCGGCCACCGTGGTCAGGGCGGCTCGTGCGTCCTCGAAGTGCCCGGCCCACAACCGCGCCGAGCCCAGATGAGTCTGCAGCAGAGCGATGAGCTCGGGATGCTTGTCCAGGAGGTGCGCGGGAACCTCCTGGCGCAGGTCCCCTGCCGCTGCCGCGGCCTCCTCCGCACGGGCCGGCGATCCGGTCAGCCGGGCCGCCAGGACTTCCAGCAGGGCGCAGCTCAGCCGGGCCGCCGCAGTTCCGGGCGCATCCTCGGCCAGGCCTTCCTCGGCATGGTGCAGATGGGCCAGGCCGCGGTCGAGGTCGCTCCGGGACAAGTCACGGGCTGCGCGGACGAGGTTCGTCGCGGGGCTCTCGGCCTCGGGGCCCATCCGGGAGAACAGCTCGGCCAGGTCTGCGGAGCGCAGCCCCGTGAAGAGCCGGCCGATCGCGAGATCCTCGACCAGGGCACCGGCGGTGAACTCCCAGTCGCCGGCCGCGGCACCGTGGACGAGCATCTCCGAGAGGAACCCGGACCGGCGCAGCCACCGTGCCGCCCGGCGGTGGAGTTCGGGCTCGATGCCGGGAGAACGCACGCGCAGGTGCGCGCGGAGGATCTCCCCGAACAGCGGGTGGAGGCGGTACCAGGCGTGCCCGAGGTACTCGACGAACGCGTTCTCGCGGTGCAGCCCGGCCAGTAGTGGCTCGGCATCGCCGCGTCCCGTCAGCACGTTCGCCAGATCGGGGCAGAAGCGCTCCAGGGCGCTGACCCGTAGCAGGAGGTCCTGTGTCTCGGCGGTCTGCCGCTTGAGCACCTCCGCCAGCAGGAAGTCGGCCACCGTGCTGCGGTCCGCTTCGAACTCCTTGAGGTAGAGCTCGGGGTCCGGGCTGTCCAGTGCGGCAAGGGCGCACAGGCGCAGGCCCGCGGCCCATCCCTGGGTGCGTGCCACGAGCGCGCTCACCGCGGCGGCGCCGAGGCGCAGCCCGTGCCGGGCCAGCAGGGTTGCCGCTTCGCCGGGGGTGAAGGCGAGCTCCGCTCCCCTGATCTCCGTCATGGCCCCGGCGGCCCGGTAGCGGTGCAGCGGGAGCAGCGGTTCGGTACGGGTGACAACGATCAGGTGCAGGCCCGTCCCGGCATGGTGCAGGACGAAGTCCAGTTGATCGGCGATCTCGGGGGCGGACACACGGTCGTACTCGTCGAGTACGACGATCACGGGACGGTCGCGGATGCTCAGGTCGGCGGCGAGCCGGGCAAGCAGTGTGTGGTCCACGCGGTTCGCGTCCGAGGGCCGGCCGACCGACGCGGACACCGGTGTGCCGGAGGCGTGCAGGGCCTGCACCAGATACGCCCAGAACATACCGGGACCCTGGTCCACCGCGCCGGTGGTGAGCCAGGCGACGGGCCGGTCCAGCCCGGCCGCCCAGTCGGCGACCAGCAGCGTCTTGCCCGCGCCGGCGGCTCCGTTGACCACGGTCAACGGCGTCCGGAGAGCCTGGTCGAGGTGCCTGGCCAATCTGTCCCTGCGCAAGAAGGTGGCAGGTCGTGTGGGTACGGCGAATCTCGCGGGCAGGAACGGATCTCCCAGGGGATCGACGCACGGACTGGTCGGTCCCGCCCCCTGCTCCTCGGTGCCGGCCACGTCGCTCACCCCCACGGTCCATCAGGGCATGGGCAGCGCACTTCTCCTCATGCTCCCAGTGTTTCTCCGCATGTGCGCGCCGTCCGAGAAGGCGACCCGGAAGCCGAGGTTGCCCGTCGTGCTGTCGGCGGTGTTGGCCGTGCGGGCGGCGTACTCCCATTCGGTTTCGGTGGGCAGCCGTCCACCGGCCCACTCGGCGAACGCCTTGGCGTCGGACCAGCCGACGTGGGTGACGGGATGATCCCAGCCCTTCGGGATCGCTGCCGGGTCCCTCCGGGGCGCGCCAGGTGGCTCCCCGCACGCCGCACCACCACGGGGTGCCGTCGGGGCGGTGGTAACGGCGTAGGCGTCGATGGTGAACGCTTCCACGGCCACCTCACGGATGGGGCCCTCCCGGTCGCCGGGGTTCGCGTCCGCGTCCTCGGTGCCCAAACGGAAGGTTCCGCCGGGCGGCCGGGTGCGTGCGGTGGGCGGCGTGAGCGCGAGGGCGACCTTCCCCGCGCCGACGGCATCGGCGCCGGCGCGGGAGGGGGCGCAGCAGGAGGGACGGGCCCGGCCTGCTCTCGGTGGGCTGCTCATCGCGTACCGCCGACCGGCGTCGAGGAGCCCGCGCCGCCCGCCTTCTCCGTCTCGAACGACGACAGGGTGGTGTCGTGGTCGGTCGGCACGTCGTACATGGGTGTCATCCAGTGGAAGAAGTTGTCGCCGCGATCCCGTAGCAGGCGGTACAGGCGGTGCATCAACTGTGTGCGCACCGACCGGAGTTCGGGATGGTCGTAGCGGTTGAGGAGTTCGTCCGGGTCGGTCTGCAGGTCGTACAGCTCGTTGTGCGACTCGGGGTTGACGACCAGCTTGTAGCGCCGGGTGCGCAGCATGCGCTGCGGGTAGGGGAAGTGGTGGCCGTGGTACTCGGCCAGATGGTGCTCGTCCCAGGCGGGCCGTTCGCCGCGGGCAAGGGGCAGCAGGCTGCGGCTGTCGACGGCCGGGGCGGGGTCGCTGCCGGCGAGTTCCAGGATGGTCGCCGTGTAGTCGGTGAGGGAGACGAACTCCTCGCGCACCTGGCCGGGTACGGCGCCCGGCACCCGCAGCAGCCCGGGGATGCGGTAGATGTCCTCGTACATGGCGGGGCCCTTGTCGTGCAGACGGTGGGCGCCGGTGAACTCGCCGTGGTCGGCGGTGAAGCACACCGCGGTGCGCTCGTCCAGGCCCAACTCCCGTACGGCGTCGAGGATGCGGCCGATCTGCTCGTCGATGAGCGTGACGTAGCCCCAGTAGACGGCGATGAGTTTGCGGCTGTCCTCGATCGGCATGGTGTCGAACGCCCACAGCTTGCTGTAGTTGCTCTGCACCGGTGGCTTGCCCGCGAAGGTCTCACCGATGGAGGCGGGCAGCTCCACCAAGTCCGGGTCGTACAGGTCGAAGTACTCGTTGGGGAGGATGTACGGCAGGTGCGGGCCGAAGAAGTGGGTGGCGAGGAAGAACGGGGCGCCCCTGCCCGCCTGCTCGTTCCCGGCGAAGCGGTGGAGCATCTCGATGGTGCGCGTGGCCAGGTAGTACTCGAAGGTGGCCTCGACGGGCTGGTGCAGCCGGGCCGCCAGGAGGTTGCCGGGGCTGCCATTGGGGGTCGTGCCGCGCATCCGGTCGCTGATGGCGTAGCCGGGCAGGCCGTTCTCCTTGAGGTAGGCCAGGTAGTCGGGGTGATCGACAGGGTTGTGCCAGCCGGCGAGATCGGGGCCCTGGAAGCCGTAGTCGGCGGCGGTGCGCCGGACGCCGCCGTGCCACTTGCCGAGGAGACCCAGGTTGTAACCCTCGCCGCGCAGTTGCTCGGCGAAGGTGAACTGGCCGTCGGCCAGGTCCTCCAAGTACCCCACGTTGCGCTCGTAGTTGGCGAGCAACTTGTGCCGGAAGGGTGCCGCGCCGGTCAGCAGGCTGGCGCGGGCCGGGGTGCAGATGGCGGTCGGCGTGTAGCAGCTGTCGAAGCGGGTGCCCTGCGCGGCGAGCCGGTCCAAGTGGGCGGTGCGCACGTGCGGGTTGCCGTAGGCACCGAGGGTGTCGACGCGATGCTGGTCGGTCATGAGGAAGAGCATGTTGTGGCGCAAGACTGTGCCTTTCGGGTCGTACGAGGCGTGTTCGCGTTGCCTCACAGGCGGGTCGGGACGGTGCAGGAGGCCGCCCTACTTTCCGCCCTGCGCCTCCTCGTAGAGCTCGCCCGCGTAGTACTCGCCGGGATCGGGGTTCTCCTCCAACTGTTTGTTGCGTACGAAGAAGTCGCCAAGTGTCTTCAGCCACTTGTCCACTTCACCGCTCTTCGACTTGGCGACCAGGTCTGCGGTGGAGAGGGTCTGGACGTGCGAGGCGTCGGCCTTCGTCTGGGCCTCGGAGACCTCGAGCATCTTCGCGGTGAGCGCGATGGTCTCCTCGGGGTGATCCTGACGCCAGTCGTTGGCCTGCTGAAGGACCTTGACCACCTTGCTGTTCTTCTCCTCGGGCACCTTGTTGCCGGCGACGAACGCGGTGGGGAAGGAGTCCCCGGTGTCCTTGGTGCTGGCGACCTCCACCAGGTCCGGCACCTTCTGCTTGATGGTGTCGATGGCCGGATAGAAGAAGCCGGCGCCGTCGATCTGCCCGGAGGAGAAGGCGGAGACGATCGTGGACGGATCCATGTTGACCTTGGAGATGTCCTTGTCGGTCATCCCGGCCTCCTCCAGCGCGATGTTGAGGATCATGTCGCCGGAGGTGCCCTCGGGCACGCCGATCCGCTTGCCCTTCAGGTCCTTCATGGACTCCATCCCGGGCTGGCCTATGACCCGGTCGGCGTACGTGAGCGTGTTGATGGCGATGATCTTGGACTGGCCGGAGGCGGGCAGCCACACAGCGCCCGGGCCGATGTAGCCGTAGTCGAGGTCGCCGGCACCGAGCGCCTGGATCTGCACCGGACCGTTGTTGAACGCCTTCACCTCCGCGGTCAGTCCGGCCTTCTTCCACAGCCCCTGCTTCTCGGCGATCGCCAGCAGACTGGCCCCGTTGTAGTCGCCGATGTAGCCGAACTTGACCGTGGAGTCGTCGCCGGAGCCGCTCCCGGAACATGCACTCACGGAAAGTGACATTACGATTACGGCGGGCAAGGCCGTGAGGGCGTGCCTGACCGTGCTTCGGGACATGGTGGATGGATCCTCTCGGTGCAGTGCGAGGCAGTACGAGGGTGGGTGGCGGAGAGCCCGTTGGGCGGTTATGCGGCCGAGGCGGCTTCGTCCTGGTGGTAGACGGACGTCCAGACTTCGTTGCGGACGCGGCGGAACTCGGCGGACAGCCGGATCTCCTCCGTACGCGGATAGGGCAGGTCCACGTCGATGACGCGGTGGATGCGCCCGGGGCCCGCCGCCATGACGACGACACGGTTGGCCAGGTAGACGGCCTCGTCCACGTCATGGGTGATGAACAGCACGGTCCGCTTCTCCTGGCTCCAGGTCCCCAGGAGCTGGTCCTGCAAGTGCACCCGGGTGAGTGCGTCGAGAGCACCGAACGGCTCATCCATCAGGAGCACTTGAGGGTCCACCGCGTACGCGCGGGCGATGGCGCAGCGCTGCTTCATGCCGCCGGACAGTGTCTTGGGCAGGGCGTCGGCGAACTCACCGAGTCCGACGAGGCCGATGGCCTCGTCCGCGCGCCGCCTGCGCTCCTCGCCGGGTACGGAGGCGAGTTTGAGCCCGAACTCCACGTTCTGCCGCACGGTCAGCCAGGGGAACAGGGCGTACTGCTGGAAGATCACACCCCGGTCGGGGCCGGGACCCGACACCGGCTTCCCGTCGACCAGGACGCTGCCCGAGTCGGGCTCCTGCAGTCCCGCGGCCATGCTCATCAGCGTGGACTTGCCGCAGCCGGACGGGCCCACGACGGTGACGAACTCCTGGTCCGCGATGTCCAGGTCCACTCCGCCGAGTGCTGTGAACGTGGTGTCCTTCAGCGGGAAGGTCTTCACCACGCCACGGAAACTGATCTTGCTGTTCATCGTCGCTCCTGCCAGCCGGTGAGGCGTCGCTCGGCCAGCAGCAACAGCCGGTCCATGACGAGCCCGAGTACTCCGATGGTGATCAGCGATACGAAGATCGCGTCCATGTCGAACCAGGTGGCCGCCTTCTGCATCCGGTAGCCCAATCCCTCCTGCGCGCCGATGAGTTCGGCGGCGACCACGGTGGCCCAGGACGCGCCGAGGCCGATCCGCATGCCGACGAGGATGAACGGTGTGGACGCCGGCACGACCACCTTGGCGAAGATGACGCGGTCCGAGGCGCCCAGCACCCGGGCGGCGTTGATCAGGGTCTTGTCGACGTCGACGACGCCCTGGAAGGAGGCCACGACGCAGGCCATGAACGAGGCCAGGTAGATCACGGCGATCTTCGGCACCTCGCCGATACCGAGGAGCACCACGGCCAGCGGGATCAGCGCGAGCGGCGGGATGGTGCGGAAGAACTGGATGTACGGCTCGATCACGGCGCGCACCGCCGGGTACCAGCCCATGAGGAAACCGACCGGGACGGCCACGACCACGCCGAGGGCGTAGCCGATGAAGACCCGGCGCAGGCTGGCGAGCGTATCGGACGCCAGCGTGCCGTCGGCGATCATCGTGCCCGCCTTGCTCGCCACCGCCGCCGGCATGGGCAGGTTCTCGACCAGTCCAAGGGCGGCCACGACGGCCCACACGGCGACACCCGCCGCGAGCGCCAGGCCGCCCAGGACCAGGGGGCGGACGGTTCGACGCGGTTGCTGCCGCCGCTGCGCAGGGGCGGCGGTCTTGTCGAGAGGGGTGATCACAGCCATGGGTTCCTCACTGGTGGCCTCATGCGTTGTCCTCGGAGACGGGCTGCGGGTAGTGGGTGAGCAGGGGGGTTTCATGGAGTACGAGGGCGATGCCGCCCAGGGCGCTGCCGACCTCGCCGAGCGTGGCGCGCCGTACGTCCACGTGGTGGCGGGCCAGCGGCATCAGGTGCTGCCGCAGGGCCCGTTCGACCGGTTCGAGCAGGGCGTCGCCGGCCTGGGCCAGTTCGCCGCCGACGACGATCACGCCGGGGCCGACGGCGTGACAGATCGCGGCGAGGACTTCGCCGACCTCGCCGCCGACGCGGCCCAGCACCTCCAGCGCGGACCGGTCGGCTGCCGTCGCAGCGGCCAGGAAGTCCGCGGGACTGTCCGCCCGGCCGCCCGCCTCCCGGTACCGGCGCAGGACCGCATCGAGCGAGGCGCGCGTTTCCAGGCAGCCGGTCTTGCCGCACTCGCACCGTTCGCCGGCCGGGTCCACGGTGATGTGCCCGAACTCGCCGGACAGTCCGTGCCTGCCCCGGTGCAGCGCGCCGCCCACGACCAGGCCGCCGCCCACGCCGTGCGACATCCGCAGGTAGAGCACGTCGCTGCTGTCCGCCGCCGCGCCCCACACCGCTTCGGCGAGCGCGGCGAGGCGGGTGTTGTTGTCGAGCAGCACCGGCACCCCGAACCGCTTGCGCAGCAGGTCCGGCAGGCCGTCGATGCCCTGCGCGTGGGCGCTCTCGCTGCCGGGGTCGGTGGTCGGACCGACCACGCCGACGCCGATCGCACGGAGCGCGCCGAGATGGACGGCCTGTGCCCGCCCTGAGCCGCCGGGCCCCGACTCCCCCGGCGCACCGGTCGTCAGCGAGTCGAGCAGTCGTACGGCGATGTCCACCCGCTCGGGCCAGGACAGGTCCCCGGCATGCCCCTCGCTGGCCGAACCGACCACTTCGTGGGCGAGGTTGACCGCGGCGACATGCACGGCACGGCGCGCGAAGTCGATGCCCACCGCCTCCCCGGCGGCCGGATTGAGGCTGAGCTTCTCCACCGGGCGCCCCCGCTTGCGCGCCTCGACGTACGGCGTGCCGGCGACCACCGCACCGCTGGTCACCAGGCCGGCGACGATGTCGTAGAGCGTGGTGCGGGAGAGCCCGCTGCGGGTGCCCAGCTCGGCGCGGCTCAGCGGACCGTACTTACGCAGCTGCTCGAGTACGGCTTGCTCATGGCTGCGCCGGAGCCGGGTCAGCGGACCGTCGTGTGGGTGCATGCCGGACAGCATGTGAGCGCCGAATATTTTCGTCAATGAGTCGGACGAAATCACTTCGCCGCCCTCGCCCTCCGGAGGCAGCCGAACTCAACCCCAGTGACCTGGGGCTACTTGAAGAGCTGACATCGCCGCGCGGATCGTAACGCTTCGATAACGCACGACAGTTGGGGCCGCCCCGGCCGAAACCGCACCCCCGGCACACCCGATCCGGATTAATTTTCCGGGCTGTTGACGAAATCCAGCGGCCGTTCGCATCCTGGGCGTCATGCCGTCCCCCGGGCGGCCCGACGAGGGAGGACATGGCCGATGACCAACAACATGAACCGGCCGCCCATCGGCCGGAGAGCCCTGCTGGCGGGTGCCGGCACCCTGGGAGTGGCGGCGGCGCTGCCCACGGCCGCCGCACAGGCGGACCCGGCGACGCGACGTGGACAACCCAGGGCCTACCCGGCGAACTGGCCCGATCCCGAACCGTACGGCCTCGCCGACACCCGCCCCGACCTCTGGCCGCGCGACGACAACTCCTTCGTCCTCCCCCTCGAACTGCGCCCCCGGGACAAGGAGCGCGGCGTGGTCTGGATGCGGGACACCTACGTCAACTGCTTCGTCGTCGGGGGCCGTCCGCTCTACGTCGCCACGGGCACCACCCGGGCGCTGGGCCTCGACGCGGCCGCGCCGTGGAACGACGGCGTCTTCGTGTGGGTGTCCCGGTCGCTGCGCGGACCGTGGCGGCTGGCCGACACCACCCGAATCCGCCCGGGCGCCGCCCAGGGCAAGGTGTGGTCGCCCGAGTTCGCGGGCGAGAACCGGCCCGGGCGCACGGTCGTCGCCCCCTGGCAGCAGTACTGGCACGACGACGAGTTCGGCAAGCGCGGCAACGTGTGGGCACCGGAGGTGCACTACGTCCGCGGCCGCTGGTACATCGTCGCGTGCATGGGTGACCACTCCCGCAAGGTCGGCTCGTTCCTGCTGGTGAGCGAGGGCGGGGTCGCGGGCCCGTACCGGCTCGCCAAGGGCAACCTCGCCAAGCCGTTCGGCGAATCGTTCATCGGCGGGCCGTCGTTCATCGAACCCGGCGCGTACCACCACATCGACGGCAGCATCTACGCCGAGGGCCGCGACGCCTGGCTCGTGCTCCACAACGACCTGTACGCCAAGTTCCGTCCCGACATGGAGGACATCGTCCCCACCACGGACCTCCCGAAGTTCCAGCAGTCGCCCTACTCTCCGGAGCCGTACCTCGAAGGCGCGTACGTCTTCAAGCACGGCGGCAAGTACTACCTCCTGCACGCCGCCTGGAACCGCTCGTCCGTCGCCCCGGACGGCAGCACGCGCTACGCCTACGACCCGCCGGGCACCGGCCGCACGCAATACCAGTACGACGCGGTCGTCGCCGTCGCCGACCGCGTCGAGGGCCCGTACTCCAGGCGGTGGACCGCGGGCGTCGGCGCGGGCCACAACAACTTCTTCGCCGACCACGCGGGGGGCCTCTGGGCCACGTTCTTCCGCAACCCGGTCGCCGGCTACTGGTCCCACCCGTCCCGCATCGCGGACGCCACCGTCCCCGGCGTCGTACGCATGGAGTGGACGGGCCCGGAGGGCAATCGCCTCTACGTCCGGCGCGGGCAGAACCAACCGGCAGACGGCTGACGGTTTCGCATGACCCAAACAGGTGCTCAAGATCTATGAAAATGGGGTGACTTACGTGCGGGAACGAGATGTGCCGGACGCCGGGAGCCGGGCGGATCGCCCGAGCCCCAGCCGTCGGAGGCTCCTCGGCCTCGCCGGCGGTGGCGCTCTGCTGCTCGCGGGGTGCCGATGGGACGGAGCCGGAGCGGGCGGATCCGGAGCCAGCGGCACCGGCGGCTCGGGCAGCTACGCCGGGCACCGGAAGCGTCCCGCGGTCCCGGAGGGCGTGCTCGGCTCCAACTTCAACGAGGAGCCGCGGGGCATGACCGCCGCGGTCCTCGACGACCTGCGCACCAAGTGGGTGCGCGGCTTCACCCCGATGCCCGAGCTGGACAGTGTGGAGGCGGCCCGGCAACCCGCGATCAGGATCCTGCTCTCGTTCGCCGGCTCCGGCTACGGCACCGTGCTGTCGCTGAAGTTCCCCTACCGGAACAAGCCTCTCCCGCGGCCGGGCACCAGCGCGATGGACATCGAACTCGCCCGCGTCGACAAGGCTTTGGGTGCCGTCCTCGGCAAGGTCGACATCCTGGTCATCGGCAACGAGCCGTTCATCGAGACGCGCGAGGAGGACCGTGCCACCCTGCTCAACCCCTTCTACGAGGCCGTCGCCGCGCATGTGATCGCCGAGCGTGAGAGGCGTTGCGGGCCCGACTGCCGTACCCGCCTGTACATGGGTGCCCTCAACCGCCTCCACGAGCCCGCCTGGCAGACCCCCGCCGTCAACCGCTGGCTGGACCACGTCAAGGCCGTCCCCGAGTTGGAGGGCGTCGACATCCATCCGCACGTCTCCTCGATTGAGCAGGCCAAGGCGTTCACGGACTACGTGCTGCCCCGGATCCGCCCCGAACAGCGCTTTCTGGCCACCGAGTTCTCCCTGGTGCACTGGTGGAAGCAGCATTGGAGCGACCCGGTCCCCGCCACCTACGCCGACCGCTACGGGGTGCCGACCGGAACCCCGTTCTGGCAGGAAGTGCGAGACGCAGCCGCGGACCCGTTTGCGCGGCAACGGTGGCACGACCTGCTGATGAACAGCCCGTGGTTCGCCTCGCGCAAGGACTATCTGGCCACCCAGGTACGGCAGTTCCGCGCCACCGGACGGCTGGCAGTGGCGACTTACGGCACGCTCCAGGGACCCGCGATGGTCCGTGACATCGGGCCGACGAAGACTCCGTGGCTGCTGAACAGCCTGTACGCCAACCTCGTCGCCCGGCCTTCCGCGAACGGCGACATGGCGCACAACCCGGCGTTCTTCGACGCGTTCCGCGCCCTCCAGGACTCCTTCAGCGGGTCCTGAACAAACGGGCCGCGGGGCGGCCGGCGATGGCCACATCAGGAGCGAAGCTCTGGAGACCTCGCACACGCCGTGGCGGCAGGCCGCGTGCTCAGCCTGGCGGCGCCATCGAGGCGAGCTCGGCCACGGTGTCGGTGCCGAGGATCACGCCCGGCGACTCGGCCTCGGCCCAGGTGAAGATGCCGGTCGGCATGGTGCTGCGTTCCTGGGCGGCACGCAGTGCGTAGACCGTCAAACGGCGATACCGGCCGACACGGCGTCCATCTGGTTCATGGCGGCGGCCATGCCATGTCGGGCCGGGTCGACCAGCGCCCGTCGGAGGACCCCTCCCCCGACTCCAGCCGGTGCAGGGCGTCGACGGACAGGTTGCCCTGCCGACGGGCATCCGACCGGGCTGCGAACCGCGACGGTGGGGCGCAGGTCAGCAGCCGGTCGCTCCGGCACCGGCCCCGCCGTAGCCGGAGGTCAGTCGATACACGCCGGCCCGGGGCACGGTGAGCCGGGTCCGGGGGCCGTCGGCGCTGACGCACGCTCCTTTCGCCCGCAGCCACGGGGAGTGGACGATGCGCACGGTGACCGTTCCCGGGCGTGGGATGCTCAGCGTCACGTCCGCTTCTCCCGCCTTCAGGACGTGGGCCGGGGCCGAGGCGAGCGGAAGGGTGTCGTGGACCCGGTAGATCTTCCAGTAGCGGTCGTGCCAGACCGGCTCCAGCCAGTCCTGCCCGTCCGGGATCAGGGCTGTTTCGCGCACCGCGGTCGTCTCCGGCGGGCCGTCGTGGACGACGACGTAGCCGACCGCCCACTGCCGCAGCCAGGCGTGATAGCGAGGGCCGTCCAGGTCGCCTTCGTAGAACATCCGCCCTCTGTCCTGGTCCAGTTGCTGGTTCCAGCCCGCATCAGCTGCACATGCGGGGAGAGGAGGGTCGCCCCCGCGATGGTCACGGTCGGTCGGCAACTCGACTCGGCCGCGGTCCGCGCCCAGCCGGTGCAGCTCGGCGACGACTGCGCCGGTGTGCGTGGCCCGGGCCGGAGCGGGCGCCGCGCCTCGCAGTGGGTTCGTCGACGTCAGGCAGAGGTGCACCACGGAGAAGATCGCTACGGCGGCCAAGGCGCGGACGCGGAGCGGCGGCAGGGCGTTGCGGGCGGCGCCGGAGCGGGTGCTGAGCAGCGCCGCGAGCAGTACGGCGGGGGCGAGGTGTACGGCGGGGCGCTCGACGTTGGAGCCTATCGGTGAGGGGATCAGCCAGCACAGGACGACTCCGGCGGCGTACACGACCGCCCCGGCCCGTACCACCCGCCGGTCGCGCGGCGCTGTCAGCGCCGCGCCGAGGGACAGCAACAGGGGCAGGACCATGCGGCTCACGGCCATGGGCTGCTCGCCCTGATACGGAAAGAGCAGGGTCGTCGCGGCGACGACGGCCACGGGTGGCAGGGCGAGGACGAGAGCCTTGGCGTACTGCCGGTCGAGCAGATAGCCGGCGCCCGCGACCAGCAGGAACAGCCCGGCCACCGGGCTGCCCATGGTGGCACAGTGCGGCGAGGGCGGCCGCGGTCAGCCGCGCGGGCCGGGGCGGGCGGCCGGCCAGGACGAGTACGGCGACGAGGGCGCAGGCGAGGCCGAGGGCGAACGTGGTGCGGCCGAGCGCGACGTCGTACCAGAGACCGAGCGCGCCGACCAGCGCGGGCCACAGCGCCACCCGCGAAACGGTGCGGACCAGCAGGGCGGCCAGCAGCCAGGTGGTGCTCAGCCCGGCCAGCACGGAGACGGTCCGAACACCGAACAGTGCCATCAAGGGGGGTGACAGCACGCTGTAGTTGGCGGTGTGCAGGCCGCCGAACCAGAACAGCCCGTACGGCACGTCCGGGGTGCCGGGTGAAGAAGCCCGCCCAGGCGTACTGCGCGGCGAGATCGCGGCCGACCGTCGCGAGATGCGCGGCCCCACACCCCGTACAGCGGGCTGATGACGAGGACGGCGAGGAGCGGGACGCGATACCGGCGAGCAGGCCGAGGGGGCCTGCCCGGCCGGCGGACCGTCGGCGGTGGCTGCGGCGGAGCGAGCACGGAGAGCTGCACGGGCATGGCGCTGTTCCTGGGGGCGGCGGAGTGGCGTGAAGAGGCAGGTCACGGCCGGTGTCGTTACGGCCGCTGTGCCACTCTCGTCCCGCGCACCACTCCGGTACCTCGGCCGATCGGCCGAGGCGCGCTGCTCATGTCTTGTGGACGGCATTAATGCGTTGCGGTCGGTTCCCCCTCCCCCGGACCCTGACCCCATGGCCTACACCCTGCGCCCCGCCGCGCTGACCGACGCGGCCGTCATCACCGACCTGCTCAACGAGATCGACCGGATCGAGATCGGTCGGCCCGAGACCGACCTGCACACCGTGCAGGCCGACCTGAAGCACCCGGAGACCGACCTGGAGCAGGACTCCTGGCTGGCCGTCGACGGGGACCGGCCGGTGGCCTACGGCCTGTTGTGGGACGAGTCGGGTGCTGAGCGCATCGACATCGACCACTACGTACTCCCCGATCACCAGCGGGCCGGGCTGCGCATGCTGGAGGCGATGGAGGCCAGGGCCCTGCGCAAGGCCCGCGAGAACGGCGCGGCGAGGGCCGTCGTGCATCTGCACCTCAACACCGGGCCCACCCTCGACACGGAGCTGATCCGGGCACGGGGCTGGTCCGTCGTACGGCGCTACCACGTGCTGCATCGCCCCCTGGATCCCGCCCGGGACGGTGCGCCGCAACTGCCGCCGGGAGTGCGTCTGCGGGCGTGCGCCGACGAGGCGGACCGAGTGCGGGTGCACGCCCTGTACCAGGGCACGTTCGCCGAGCACTTCGACTTCCAGCCGCGTACCTACCGGCAGTGGCTGCACGACGTCGACGCCGAGAGCCTCGACTGGTCCCTGGTGTGGATCGTGAACGCCGAGGACCTGGGCGACGTCGGGTTCCTGATCGCCCGTGACGACCGCGCGGCCATGGGATGGATCCGGAGCATCGGCGTCCTGGGCGAAGCCCGCGCCCGGGGCCTGGGCGGCCTGTTGCTGCGGCACGCGTTCGCCGCGTTCGCCGCACGGGGACGGGACACTGTGGGCCTCGGCGTGGACACCGACAACGCCACCGGGGCTCCCGGGCTGTACGCCCGCCATGGCATGACCGTCCACTACGCCGTCGACACGTGGGAGGCGGTCCTGACGTGACCGGCCGGGGCTGCGAGGCCCCCGCTGCGGGAACGACGGCGGCCGGACCTGCCTCTCGCAGGTCCGGCCGCCGTTCAGTTGCCCGCAGGAGCAGTCGGTGTCATGCCGAGCCGCGTCGCCGCAACAGCAGCAGACCGGCGATCAGGAGGACCGCCCCGGCCGCGGCCGGCCACAACTTCGCGCCGGTTTCGGCGAGTGAGCCGCCGACGGTCTGCGGTTCGGTCTGTCCCGCCGCCTGCTGGTCGGACCCCTCGTCGTTGGCCACCGGCTGCTGGGCCGCAGCCTCCCCGATCTCCTCGTCCTGTCCTCCGCCGCCCTGTGCGGGGGCGGCGGCGTCGGACTGTTCCGGGGACGGCGTGACGTACACCTTGGGCTCGTCGGCGTCGGCCGGAGGGTTCGCGGCGCCGTTCTCCGGCTCGGTGGCCGGCGTGTCGGCCGGGGGCTCCCCGGTCTGCTGCCCGTTCCCCGCGTCGCCGGGAGTGGCCTCGCCGTTGTCGCCGCCGGACGG
The DNA here is from genome assembly GCF_030499575.1 of Streptomyces sp. DG2A-72. Lineage (NCBI taxonomy): Bacteria > Bacillati > Actinomycetota > Actinomycetes > Kitasatosporales > Streptomycetaceae > Streptomyces > Streptomyces sp. DG2A-72. The sequence continues at coordinate 9,854,318 of NZ_JASTLC010000001.1, read as the reverse complement.
GTCGTCGGCGCTCGGCGACGGCTTCTGCGGCTCATCCGCGGGCGGCGCGGACTGCTCAGGTTCGTCGGCGGGCGGCGCCGACTGCTCGGGCTCATCCGCGGGAGGAGACGGCTGCTCGGGCTCGTCGCCCCCACCGTCACCGGCCCCCGAACCGCACTGCCGGCCGCTGTTGATGCAGTCCACCATCTCCGTCATCAGGTCCTCGTCGAAGACGTTGATGAAGTCGCCGTGGTCCGTGACCGGCTTGTGCAGCTGCTCGGGGAAGGAGTCCACCGCGAACAGCGGCGTCGTACGGCCGCCGTCGTCGAGGCTCGGTGCGTCGACGTCGTAGACGATGCGCTGCACCAGTTGCGGGATGGCCTTGAAGCCGGACGGGCAGCTGCCGTCGGCCGCGGCGAACGCCACGTGCGTACGGTGGTTGGCGCTGTCGATGTTCGAGCCGTCCCAGCAGCTCTGGAACTTGAAGGTGCGCACGACGTCGCTGCCCTGCGGGCAGAGCGGGTACTTGTCCTTCAACTGCCGGTCCTCGAAGCCGGTGCAGCTCCAGGAGGCGTTGGCGTTGGCGGTGCCGTTGACGAACGCCTTGGCGTCGCCGGTGATGATGCGCAGGAACCGCGGCATGGCCGTGACCTCGCCCTGCGGGCTGCCCACGAACGTCAGCGTGACCTGCTTGGGCGTGACGATCTCACCGGCGTTGCCCTCGATGCCGCCGCCGGGAGAGTTGGCGTCCTGCTCCTGGACGCCGTTCTGCAGCCGCACCACGGGCCAGTAGTACGTGGACTTGTCGCCCGCGTCCTCGCAGCTGGTGTCGGCGGCGGCCAGGTCGTCGTCGCTCGCGAAGGCGTCGTTGGCCTGGTTGCCGATGTAGTCGTGGAAGTGGTGGGCGCCGTTGGTGACGCCCGGGGCCACGATCACGTTGTCCGAGTTGAACAGGCCGTTCTCGTTGACACCGCAGCTGGTGGTGAAGGTGCCGCGGGAGGCGTTCGCGGGGCTCGGGGCATTGGGCTGGACGGCGGTGATGTCCGCGTAGTCGCCGGCCACGGGGCCGTTGCCGGCCGACTGGTCGCCACCGCCCTGGCCGTCCTGCTGCTCCTGGCCCTGGCCCTGGCCCGCCTGGCCCTCGTCGCCTTCTGCCTGGTCCTGGCCGTTCTGGTCCCCGTTCTCGGTCGGGGCCTCGGGGGCGCGCAGTTCGCAGGCCGCGAGCGCGTCGAGTCCGTCGGGGCGGTCGCCGGCGCCGTCGATGGCCTGGGCGATGCGCTCGATCGTGGCGGACCGGTCCTCCTTCAGCGGGTTCATGATCCCGCCGTCGACGGAGCCACCGTCCTGCTGCGCGGCCTGGGCCTCCCTCAGACGCTGGTAAGCGTCGGTGATCTGCTGATCCAGGTCAGCGAGTTCACGGTCGACGTCCGGCCGGGCGGTGTCCGGCACCGTCGTCAGCCGGCTGCCCACGTCCGGGCAGTCGATCGTGGCGGCTCCGGAGGCGAGGACCTGATCGGTCCCGCTCTGCGTGGCGCCGTCCTCGGTCGCCGACGCGTAGACGTTCGCAGCTATCAGCCCCCCTCCGCCCAACATCAGCGCGACGGCTGCAAAGGTCGCGCGCCGCTTGCCCGTTGGACGTCTTCGCGAGGTGCGAGTCAAGGAAGTACTCCTACGCGTGTGGATCTGCTCGGCATGGAATCCCCACGCCCCATACGGAACTCGGCCCTCGCGTGTTCAAACCCCTCACAGATTCATGGAAATTTCTCAGGTTGTTCGGCGAGCACCTCGGCCAGCACACGGCACCCGCGCACCCGCGCCCCCGAACCGATTCAGAAACGCGACCGCTGAGTGGCATGACGGCGAGCTGTTGGACTTCACGATCACGCAGGAGCAGGGTGGGCATGTCCCGCGATTCCGGCGGGGCACCCCGCACCGCACCACCCGGAGACCACCCGATGAACCACATCGCGAATCCCGAGCGCTACAACGGCACCATGCGCTACCGGCGCACCGGACGCTCGGGACTCGACCTGCCCGTGCTGTCCCTGGGCTACTGGCACAACTTCGGCGACGACCGTCCCTTCGACACCCAGCGCGAGATCGCGCTGCGGGCCTTCGACCTCGGCATCACGCACCACGACCTCGCGAACAACTACGGCCCGCCGTACGGGGCCGCGGAGATCAACTTCGGGCGGCTGATGCAGCGGGACCTCGCCCCGTACCGGGACGAGCTGGTGATCTCCACCAAGGCAGGCTGGGACATGTGGCCCGGGCCCTACGGCCAGGGCGGCGGCTCCCGCAAGTACCTCCTCGCCTCACTGGACCAGTCGCTGCGCCGGACGGGGCTGGAGTACGTGGACATCTTCTACTCCCACCGCCTCGACGCCACCACCCCGCTCGAGGAGACGATGGGCGCCCTGGACACCGCGGTGCGCCAGGGCAAGGCGCTCTACGTCGGTATCTCCTCGTACGACGCCGAGCGCACCCGGCAGGCGGCCGCCATCCTCCGGGAGCTGGGCACCCCGCTGCTCATCCATCAGCCGTCGTACAGCATGCTCAACCGCTGGATCGAGACCGACGGGCTGCTCGACGCCGCGCAGGAGGAGGGCTTCGGGGTCATCGGGTTCACGGCGCTCGCCCAGGGGCTGCTGACCGGGCGCTACTTGGACGGCATTCCCGACGACTCGCGGGCCGCGCAGGGCACGTCGTTCGACACCACGTGGCTGTCCGAGGAGATGCTGCACAGGCTGCGGGCGCTGAACGACATCGCCGCCCGCCGCGGGCAGACCCTGGCCCAGATGGCCCTCGCATGGGCGCTGCGCGACGAACGCGTCACCTCTCTCGTCATCGGCGCCTCGCGGACCGAACAGCTGGAGCAGAACGTCGCCGCGCTGGAGAACCCCGACTTCAGCGGCGAGGAGCTGGCCGAGATCGACAAGTACGCCGGTGACGGCGGTGTCGACCTGTGGCAGGACGCCCGGCTCGGGAATCTCCGCTGAACCGGTGCGGGTGCTCTCGCGCACCCGCATCTGCGGGCCGGTGACGACGACGGCTGGCTCCCGCTGCCGCCGGCCGCGAGAATCGTCCTGCCGGGGCACGGCGGGAGTGATGCCACATGACCAAGTGGACGGCGGCGGACGTACCCGACCAGCACGGGCGCACGGTGGTCGTCACCGGCGCGAACAGCGGGCTCGGCGCGGTGCTCACCCGGGCGCTGGCCGAGGCCGGCGCCCGCGTGATCATGGCGTGCCGGGACCCGGACCGGGCGCGGGCGGCGGCGGAGCCGATCGGCGGGGACACGGAGGTCCGGCGTCTCGATCTGGCCGATCTGTCGTCGGTGCGGGCGTTCGCCGACGGTCTCGACGGCGAGGTCGACGTACTGATCAACAACGCGGGGGTCATGGCGGTGCCGCAGGACACCACGGCGGACGGTTTCGAGCGGCACATCGGCACCAACCATCTCGGGCCGTCCCAGCCCCGTTGCGACGATGCCCGGGCACGCGCGTAGCGAAGGGGGCAGGGTGACCGCAGAGGAGCGGCGTCCGCCGGCCGCGGTGGTGTTCGACGCGTTGAGGGCCACGTACGAGAAGGCCTTCGCGCAGTCCGAGGCGCATCGGGCCTCGCTGCGACGGCTGCTCGGCCGTCTCGCCCCCGGCAGCCGGGGTGCTGGACGTGGGCAGCGGAACGGGGCGGCCCACTGCCGAGACGCTCGCGGCGGCGGGACATGACGTCCTCGGGATCGACGTCTCCCCCGTCATGGTGGACCTCGCCACCCGGCAGGTGCCCGACGCCGCCTTCCGCTGCGCCGACATCCGCGAAGTCCCCCTCGACGAGGGCGCGTTCGACGCGGTCTGCGTGTACTTCTCACTGTTGCAGATGTCCCGCCGGGAGCAGTCCGACCTCGTACGGCGCCTGGCGCGTGCGCTCAGGCCCGCCGGGCATATGGCGCTCGCCACGGTGCCGGTCGACGTCGAGGACTTCGAGACCGTCTTCATGGGGCGGTCCGTGCGCGCGACCAGCTTCTGCCCCGAGGACTTCACCGCCATGCTCACCGCTGCGGGCCTGGCGGTGCTGTCCGAGGAGACCGTGATGTTCACGCCCGCGCTCCCCGATGCCCCGCCCGAGCCGCATCTGTTCGTGCACTGCGAGCGGGAGCCCTCGGCCGACTGATCCGGTCAGGGGCCGGTGCGCCGGATGCGCCACACGTTGTCGTCCCGGTGGCCCTCGATGCCGTCGGGCGAGACGCTCGGCCTGCGGACCGTCTCCATGGTCGCGACGGTCCAACTCCCTTCGGGCAGGGCGAGTTGGGCGAGCACACCGTCGAGCGTGGGGAACTCCACGTCGAAGGGCGGTTTGGTCTGCCACGACGGCCAGGCGGCGTGCAGGACGAGCAGCAGGGTGCCGTCGGCGGCGACCGCTTCGGCGGCCCGCCGCAGCACCTCCTCCTGGTCGATTCCGACCGGCGACTGCAGATAGTGCGCGCTCACCAGGTCGAAGCGTCCCTGCGGAAAGGTCTCGCCCAGTTCGTGCCGTTCCCAGGCGACCCGGTCGCCGACACCTGCCTCGACGGCGTGCTCGGCGGCGCGTTCGAGGGCTGTGGCGGAGATGTCGACGCCGGTGACGCGCCAGCCGCGCGACGCCAGCCAGACGGCGTCGGCGCCCTCACCGCACCCCAGGTCGAGGGCGGTGCCCGGGCGGAGATCGGCCGCCTCACGGACGAGCAGGTCGTTGGGGCGCCCGCTCCACACTCGGATGCTGTCGCGGTAGCGGGCCTCCCAGAATGCGGCGGGTTCCGTGGCGGGGATGTCGGTCATGGTGCCTCCCTGAGGTGCTGAACGATCCAGAAGTGCAGCCTGCGCCGTCACGACATCCTCCGCAAAGACACTTTGCCGGTTCCGCAAATCCGAGGCGGCGTCGTGCGCACCCCCGCGGAACGATCAACGGCATTGGCATGGACCTGATAGGGCCGCGTGGCTAAGCTCGGCTCAACCCTCGTGAGAGCGCTCTCAGTTTGCGGTTGTTCCACCCCACCTAGTTGGAACGACGAAGGGCAACATCCATGAGACGCACCAGACTCATGCACGCCGGCCTGGCCGCCCTCCTGATGCTGGGCAGCTGGGCCGCCGCCGGAACACTGCCGGCCTCCGCGAACGACTCCCCCGACACACCGCCCGTCTCCGCCGGCCTGCTGCAGGCGATGCAGCGGGACTTCGGGCTGTCGAAGGACCAGGCCGAAGCGCGGCTGAAGGCCGAGCGGACCGCCACGGAGCTGGCACCCACGGCACGCCGGGCCGCCGGAGCCGCGTACGGCGGTTCATGGTTCGACGCCGAGAGCGGACGGCTGACCGTGGCCGTCACCTCGGACGCCTCCCCCACGACCGTACGGGCCGTCGAGGCGGTCGGCGCCACCGTCCGCACCGTCGAGCACAGTGCGCGACAGCTCGACGCGGCGAAGGCACGTATCGACCGGCTGTCCGCGCCCTCGGGCGTGAGCAGTTGGCACGTCGATCCGGCCGCCAACACCGTCGTGGTGAACGTGGTCGGCGACGAGCGCGCTGACAACGATGTCCAGCGGTTCGTCTCCCAGGCTCGCAAAACCGGACCGGTCACCGTGCGGACCGTCCCGGAAGCGCCCGAGACCTTCGCGGCCGGCACCGTCGGCGGCGACCCCTACTACACCGGCAACGTCCGCTGCTCCATCGGCTTCTCCGTCCACGGCGGCTTCGTCACCGCCGGGCACTGCGGTGGGGCCGGGGCCGGGGTGCGCGGCTGGGACGGCTCGTACATCGGCAATTTCCAGGGCTCCTCGTTCCCGGACAACGACTACGCCTGGGTCAACGTCGGCAGCGGCTGGTGGACTGTGCCGGTGGTCCTCGGCTGGGGCACGGTCCCGGACCAGTTGGTGCGCGGCTCGGCCGTGGCGCCCGTCGGCAGCTCCATCTGCCGCTCCGGCTCGACCACGCACTGGCACTGCGGCCGGGTGCTGGCCATGAACGAGACCGTCAACTACAGCCAGGGCGCGGTGCACCAGATGACCAAGACCAGCGTCTGCGCCGAAGGGGGCGACTCCGGCGGCTCCTTCATCAGCGGTGACCAGGCACAGGGCGTCACCTCCGGCGGCTGGGGCAACTGCTCCGGCGGCGGGGAGACCTGGTTCCAGCCCGTGAACGAGATCCTGGGCCGCTACGGGCTGACCCTGCACACCGCCTGATCCGTACGACGGCACAAGGCTCCGCCGGACTGCCCGGCGGAGCCTTCTCCATCCTGACAATTGTCAGGTGCCGCAGAGACGCTGACGGACCCTAAGGTCGCGAACAAGGGCGATGACCAGGCATGCGGCCGGTCACCGTCCAGCCGTACCGCCATGAACACCGCGACCCGAAAGAGGGCTCATGCGCCGCCGTTCGCTCAGGACCCTGCTCATTTCCGGAGGTGCCGCCGCAGTGCTGGCACTGACCACGCCGTTCACCGCTCAGGCCGCACCGCACTCGGGCGGCAACTACGGGGCCTTCGCCCACGAGGGCCAGTACCCCACCGTCTCCGGCTGCTCGGGCACGTTCCGGCAGGTCGGCGCCACCCAGTACGCCGAGGGCATGGCGCTGAAGTACTTCTACTCCGACAGCTGCGGCTCCTTCGCCCGGATCGAGAACTCCCGGGACAACTGCGCCGCCGTGCTGGAGCGTTCGAACTCCGGAGCCGCGCGCCCCGACGGGTGGGTCTCCGAAACCGTCGACGCGGGCATCGACTACGCATTCACGAAGATCGGCAACAACCTCGACGGCCGGGTCTCGCACGCGCTGCTCACCTGCGACGGCCATGTCCTGGCCGAGACGGGCTGGCACTGAGCCACCCGCACGGCACGCGCGCGTACGCACCGCGCTGAAGAGCACCACCTCGCCGAAGAGCACTACCTCAGCACAGGGGGAACGAGCACCATGACCACGCGCACCTACACCAGGGCCGCACTCGTCGGCGCCGGAGCGCTCGCCCTGCTCGGCCCGCTCACCGTCACGACCGCCACCGCCGCGACCGCCACGACCGCCGCCTCCGCGTCCGACACGGGCCGAGGCGACGTCCGTGTCCTGGCGGCGCCGTACGCCGTCGTCCCGTACGAGAACGTCAACGTCCGCCAGGGCCCGGCCAGTTCGACCGCCAAGGTCGGCAGCGTCGCGGCAGACCAGCCGCGCGGCGCCTACTGCTGGACGCGCGGCGAGACCGTCAGCGACCACGGCGTCACCAACGACGTCTGGGTGAAGCTCGTGGAGGGCTATGTGAGCGCCGTCTACCTCAAGGGCAACGAGTACGGCGACCTGCCCGCCTCCGCGACCTGCTGACCCTGCCCGAGAAGGAGGCGTACGCCATGCGCAGGAGAATCGGACTGCTCGCCACCGCCGGGGCCCTCGCCCTGGTCGGTGCCACGGCCCCGACGGCCGCCGCCGACGGACACGGACCCGGCATGTACGGCGTCTGGGCGACCGACGTCAACATTCGCGAGGTCTACCCCGACGCCTGTTGGGAGCACCCGTCCACGACCAACTGCCCGTCCGTACTGGGGCAGGTGAGCGCACCGACCGAGGTCTTCGTGCGCTGCCAGTTCCCGGGTCAGACGATCGGCGGGAACCCGTACTGGGTCGTCGTCGAGGTGCCCGGCTGGACCAAGTACGGGGTGATGCCCAGCTACTACATCGACAACGCCACCAACTGGATCGACGGGGTGCCCACGGAATGCGTCTGGGCCGGCGGCTGACCGCTGCCCCACACCCGTCACCACACCCACCACCTCCGGGGGAGACTCACATGAACAAGCTCGTCCGCCGCACCGCCACCGCGCTCGCTGTGGCCACGCTCGCCACCGGCGCCCTCGCCGGCACGGCCCAGGCCGCCCCGGCCGCGCCGAACGACGGCGACCCGGCCCTCACCGACGTCTACATCTGGGCGACCGACGTCCAGCTCCGCGAGGACACGAACACGTCGTCCAACGTACTCGCGGTCCGCTCGAAGCACTGGCTGGACGCCGTGTGCCAGAAGCAGGGCCAGACCGTGACCGACCCCGCTGTCGGCACGAACAGCTGGTGGACCGCGGTCCAGGAGTTCGCCGGCAGCGACATCGCCTGGGTCAACAACCTGTACCTGCAGGGCGGCGAGAAGATCGAGGGCGTCCCGGACTGCTGACGCCGGCCGACCGGGCCCTACGGCATGCGGGGCGAGCCGGCCGACCGGCTCGCCCCGCGGTCTGTCAAGGACAGCCCTCGCTCTCACCAAACGCGGGTGCGATCTTGCCCATGATTGCGTCACGTCCGGCAATGATTCGGCAACGCGGGGGACCGGCCTCCGAGCCGCACATACGTTCTGCGGCGTGAACACTCCCCACAGATCCGTCGGCTGCCGGCCGACCGCCACGACGCCCGCCCGACGTGCGCTCCTGCGTGCCGGGCTGACCGGAGCCGCGGTCCTCGGTGCCGTGTCCGCCGGCGTCTCCACCGCGTCCGCGGCCCCTCCCGCCACGAGCACGCGAACCCGGCCCAGTACCCCCGATCAGGCCCGGCGTGAACTCGCCGCGGGAAATCTGCGCTGGCACACCTACACCGAACGACACCCCGACGAGACGCCCGCCGTGCGGCAGGCGCTGACGTCGGGCCAGCATCCCTTCGCGGTCGTGCTCGGCTGCATCGACTCCCGCGTGCCGCCGGAGCTGGTCTTCGACCAGGGTCTGGGCGACCTGATGACCGTACGGACGGCCGGTGAGGTGCTGGACGAGGCGGTGCTCGGCAGCATCGCGTACGGAGTGCTCGAACTCGGCATCCCGCTCGTGATGGTGCTCGGGCACCAGTCGTGCGGTGCCGTGAAGGCCGCCGTCGAGGCCGACGAGTCCGGGAAGCGACTGCCCGCCCATATCCAGTACCTGGCCGACCAGATAAACCCGGCCATCGATCACACCGTGGAGGGCGACGCCCGCATCGACGCCACGATCGACGCCAACGTACGGCTCGTCCGTGCCCGGCTCGCCGCGGAACCCGACCTCGCCGCGAAGGTCACCGGCGGTCAACTGGCCATCGTGGGCGCCCGCTACGAGCTGACCAGCCAGCGCGTCCACCACGTCGTGTGACGGTCCGGCGCGGCGCGTGGACCGGACGGCCGACGCGCCACGCCGCTTCAGCTCATCAGTCCGGTGGCGAGGGTCGCGCCGAGTTCCCATCACGCGTCGATGTCGGCCTTGTCCGGCGTGCCGACGACGGTCACCGTCTCCGCCGTACGCCGCCGGCCCAGGCCCGTCGTGACCGACTCGATGCCGCGGACCGCTCCGGTGACATCGCTGCCGCCTGAGCGCTCCGCTGAGGTGTCGATCTGCGGCTCCGCCGTGGGGCCGTGACGGGTCGTCGGCCGTCCGCGGAGCCGCCGTGGCTGGTCGCGCCCGCGCGGCGGAGCCGCGTATCGACACAGCCCCGCGCCCCTTCAGGGCGCTGCCGAAGCACAGTGGACTTCGCCCGACCTGAATGCTTCAGCGCGCCGGACATGGATTCGCGGAGCGACCCCTGCCGTGCCGGTTCCGTCAGCCGCAAGCCGCGGTGGCGTGGCTCAGGGGACCGGATCCACCCCGCCCTTGAGGCGCTCCAGGTCGGAGGGGCGGACCTGAATGACCAGCAGGGCGATCACCGCGGCGATACCGGTGAAGATCGCGGCCATGATGAAAGCGGCGGAGACACCGGAGGCGAGGATCTCGTCGGCCCATGGGGCGGGCAGCTGACCGGTGCGTTCGAAGCGCAGCCGCTCTGCGGGGGTCGCCTGGGAAAGGAAGGCCGGGATCTGTTTGTCGGCCTCGTTGTTGCTGGCCGTGCCGAACATGGTGACCAGGATGGACAGTCCGAGGGAGCCGCCGACCTGCTGGGTGGCGTTGAGGAGGCCGGAGGCGGCGCCGGTCTCGTGGGTGGGCACGTTGGACAGGGCCATCAGGGTCAGGGACACGAACTCCATGCCCATGCCGAGGCTGAAGACGAGGATCGGGCCCAGGATGCTGCCCGCGTAGGTGGAGTGGACGTCGGTGAGGGTCAGCCAGGCAAGCCCCGTGGCGGCCAGGATCGCGCCCGTCACCATGAACGGCTTGGGCCCGTATTTCGGCAGGAGTTGGGAAGCGAGGCCCGCGCCGACGGCGATGACCGCGCTCACCGGCAGGAAGGCCAGGCCGGTCATGAGCGGGCTGAAGTCCAGCACGTTCTGCACGAAGAGCGTCAGGAAGAAGAACATGCCGAAGATCGCGGCGGCGAGGCTCAGCATCATCCCGTAGGTGCCGGCCCGGTTGCGGTCGGCGAACATGTGCAGGGGCGTGATGGGCTGCTTGGAGCGGCGTTCGACGAGGATGAACAGCAGCAGGATCACGACGGCCGCGCCGAACGAGGCCAGGGTGAGTGCGTCCCGCCAGCCGTCCTGGGCGGCCCGGATGAACCCGTACACCAGCAGCACCATGCCGACGGTCGAGGTGAGCGCACCGGTCAGGTCGAAGTGGCCCGGGTGACGCTCGGACTCCCGGATCCAGCGCGGAGTGGCGAGCACGATCAGCAGCCCGATCGGCACGTTGACGAACAGCACCCAGCGCCAGTTGAGCCACTCCACCAGTATCCCGCCGGCCAGCAGCCCGATCGCGCCCCCGCCCGCGGAGACCGCGGCGAAGACACCGAACGCCCGGTTGCGTTCGGGGCCTTCGCGGAATGTCGTGCTGATCAGGGCGAGCGAGGTCGGGGACGCGATGGCGCCACCGACGCCCTGGAGGGCGCGGGCGGCCAGGAGTTGGCCGGAGTTCTGCGACAGTCCGCCCAGCAGCGAGGCGAGGACGAAGAGCAGCACGCCGAAGATGAAGACGCGCCGTCTGCCGAGGATGTCACCGGCCCGCCCGCCGAGCAGCAGCAGTCCGCCGAAGGTCAGCGTGTAGGCGTTGACCACCCAGGACAGGCTCGTCGTGGAGAAGTCGAGGTCCCGCTGGATCTCCGGCAGGGCGATGTTCACGATGGTGATGTCGAGGACCACCATCAACTGGCAGGAGGCGATGACCAGAAGCGCCATCGCGCTGCCCCGGCCACCGCCCTCCTTCTCCTGCTGAGTGGTGGTCCGTGCTTGGGGTGCGGGCTGCGGGCTGGTCATGACAGTGCGCCGTGCGGCGGATCAGTGGCCGGTTCTGGCCACCATTCGACCGTACGCCGCCGCCCGGCGGGCTACCACTCGATCTACCACTCGATCACCTGTCGCGCAGTGCCGCGATCGTGGCGGCGAGGTCCGTCTCACGGGGACGGTTGTGGGGCAGCTTGGACAGGATCACGGCCATCCCGCAGGTGTTGGTGAGCGCGGAGAAGACCAGGCCTCCGGCGATGCCTGCCGACAGGAGCTGGAAGGCCGGATGCACCAGCAGGGCGAGCAGCAGGCCGAGCAGGACCAGGGCGCCGGCGGTCAGGCGGACCTGGCGTTCCATGCTCCAGGCGGCACGGATGGCGTGGGTCGCGGGCCGGTCAACGTCGTGGCCCGCGGCGGCCCAGGCCTCGGTGCCGCCCGCCAGGGAAGCGGCGGAGATGCCCTGTTCGGCCAGGACTGCGCGGGCGTTCTCGGAGCGGGCTCCGGAGGCGCACACGAGCAGGAGGTCGAACCGTTCCGCGGCGTGCCGGAGGTCGGGCAGTGTGGGCCGGATCCGGTCCAGGGGGATGTTGAGCGCGCCGGGCAGGTGCCCCGCGGCGTACTCACCGGGGGTCCGTACGTCGATGACGGTCAGCTCGTGCAACCGGGCGTGGGCCTCGTCGGTGTCGAGGGTGACGGGCGCGGAGGGGGCGGTCATGCGTGAACCTTTCGGTGGGTCGATCTGATGAGCAGGGGGTCTCACCACACGGAAGCGTGGTCTCACCATACGGAATCGATCAGCATGAAGGCTGCCACGGCCAGCAGTGCCAGGGCGAACGTCCGGTGCAGGGCGCGGGCGGAGGCCTTCGCGGCCAGCCGCCGGCCGTCCCAGGCACCGAGGACGGCGGCCCCGGCGAAGGGGCCTACGGCGGCCCAGTCCAGGACGTCCACCGAGCCGCCCCGCCAGGCCAGCGCGGCCAGCGAGTTGACCGTGATCACCAGGAGGCTGGTGCCCACCGCCGCGCGCATCCGCAGGCCGAGGAGACCGGTCAGCGCGGGCACGGCGAGAAAGCCGCCGCCGACTCCGAGAACCCCGGTGACCGCGCCGAGCCCGGCACCCGCGGCGGCCGCACGACCGGGGCTGACGGGCTGCCGGGTGTGCGTCTGCCGAGAGGGACGGTCGGGGGGTCCGTAGTCCGTCGGCAGGTCGTGGCGGTCGGGCAGTTCGGCATCCGCCGACGGGCCGAGGGGGACAGACCGTCCCGCGTCAGCCTGTCCGTCCGGTCGGAACGACTCTCCGGCGCGCGTTCGCCGGTCCAGCCGGACAGACCGTCCGGGACGCGTCGGCCGGCCCGCCCGGACAGCCTGCCCGGCATCCGTCGGCCCTGGCCCACGCAGCATCCGTACCGCCGCCACGGACGCCAGCACGCCGAAGGCGGCCGTCAGCACAGGACCCGGCAGTCCTCCCGCCACCGCACTGCCCACCATCGCCGGTCCGCTGCCCGCCGCCGCGAACAGCAGCCCCGTACGCCAGTGGACGTGGCCGTCGCGGGCATACGCGGTCAGAGCGGTGGCGGAGGTGACGGCGACGATGGCCAGGCTCGCGGTGGTGGCCGCGGCCGGGGTGAAGTGGAGCAGGTAGATCAGAGCGGGGACGGTCAGTACGCTGCCGCCGCCTCCGAGCGCCCCGAGCGCCAGACCGGTCACGGCCCCGGCGCACAGGGCGAGGATCAGAGCACTCACGTGACGGTGCCATCCTCGCCGTGCTGGTCGACCACGGGCAGGCCGGCCGTCGCCCAGTCCCGCATGCCGCCGATCACGTCGACGGCGCCCGCGCCCTGTGCGGTGAGCAGTTCGGCGGCCTGCCGGGAGCGGTTGCCCGAGCGGCAGATGACGACCAGATGCCTGTCCCGGGCCTCGGGAGGCAGTCGTACCTGTGAACTCAGCGTGGAAAGGGGCAGGTGGATCGCCCAGGGGGCATGGCCCGCCTGCCATTCGTCCGTTTCCCGTACGTCGAGCAGCACGGACGTTGCGGTGGCAGCGGGGTGGGTGCGGTGGGCGGCCTCGGAGGCGGTGATCCGGCCGGGGCCGTAGCGGAGTCTGCTCATCGACGCTGCTCGCTGCCGAGCCGCCCACGGACCGTGAGTCCGGCCTGCTCGGCGGCGGCGAACGTGTCGTCCACCGCGACGACGTCACGGCCCGCCGCGTCCAGCAGGGAGGCGGCGATGGCGGCGCGCATGCCGCCCGCGCAGTGCACCCACACCTCGCCCGCCGGAACCTCCGCGAGCCGCCGGTGGAGGGTGTGCAGGGGGATGTGGAGCGAGCCCTCGACGAAGCCCGCGGCGCGTTCGGAGGACCGGCGGACGTCCAGTACGACCATGTCCCGCGTCCGGCGCTGTGCGGCGAGGTCGGCGAAGGTGGCGCGCGGGAACGAGGCCGGGGTCTTCCCCCGGCGCACCCAGGCCGATGGATCGCCGGTCGCCGCGGCGGCCGGGCGGTCCACGCCGACGCGGACCAACTCACGCTGTGCGGCAGCCAGTTGAGCAGAGGACTCGGCGAGAAGCGTCACCGGCTTGCGCCACGGGATCAGCCAGGCCAGATAGGTGGCGAGCTGTCCTTCGGCCTCGAAGTTGAGCGAGCCCGCGACATGCCCGTCGGCGAACGCGACCCGGTTGCGCAGGTCGACCACCCACTCCCCCGCGGCCAGGCGCTCGGCGATCTCGTCGGCGCCCGCCACGGCGGGCGGGGTGAGGTCGACGGGTGCGGGGCCCGCGGCGTTGGCGGGGCCCATGTGCGCGTAGTAGGCGGGGACGTCGTCGAGACCGGCCAACAGGTCGGCGACGAAGGTGTCGGCGTCGCGGGTGAGCGCCGCGTTGGCCGTCTTCTCCTTGCCGATCGTCGTGGCCGTGCCGTCGGCCGTGCCGGAGGCGCAGAAGCTGCCGAAGCCGTGGGTGGGCAACACCTCCGTGTCGTCCGGGAGTTCGGCCGCGAGGCGGTGGACCGACGCGTGCTGGGCGCGGGCCAGGTCTGCGGTGAGGCGCGGTTCGACCAGGTCGGGGCGGCCGACGGTGCCGATGAGCAGCGAACCACCGGTGAACACCGCGACGACGGCGCCGTGTTCTTCGAGGACGTACGAGGTGTGGTGCGGGGTGTGTCCGGGCGTGGCCAGTGCACGCAGGGTCAGGGCGTCTTCGGCGGCGACGACCATGGTGTCCCCGTCGTGGACGGGGATGTGGCCGACGGAGATCCGGGCGGCGGCCGGGACGAGGTACGCGGCGCCCGTGAGTCGGGCCAGTTCCGGGCCGCCGGTGACGTAGTCGTTGTGGACGTGCGTCTCGACGACGTGGGATATCCGCACGCCGCGCCGGGCCGCCGCCGCGATCACCCGGTCCACGTCCCGTGGCGGATCGACGGCCACCGCCGTCCGTTCGCCGCCCGCCAGATAGCCGCGGTTGCCGAGTCCTGTCACCTCGATGGTGTCGACGAAGAACACGCCGAGCACTCCCTTCCCAGTCGAACTTCCCGGTCGCGATTCGCGATTCCCCGAGGAACGAAAATTACCCCCGGGGGTATGCGTCGGAGCCTAGCACGAGTACCCCCGGGGGTATTTCCAGGAAAGGGGCCGGGACCGGCGTCACCCGACCGGGTGTCGCAGGCGTGCCGCCAGCGCGGCGACGTCGTCGTCCGCCGCGTCGGCGCCCAGGCGGTCGAGGACCTCGTCGAGCAGGTGGGAGACGTCGAGGTCGGGCTTCACATGAAGGCGGGCCAGCCGGGCGAGGGAGGTGTCGATGTCCTCGTCGCGGCGTTCGACGAGACCGTCGGTGAACATCAGCAGGGTGTCGTCGGGGGTCAGCGGCACGGTGGCCGAGTCGTAGTCGGAGAAGCCGGTGCCGAGGGGCGGGCCGACGGGTAGCTCGATCAGCTCGCCGGTGCCGTCCCGGTGGAAGACGGCGGGTGGCAGATGGCCCGCGCTGGAGAAGGCGACGGTCCCGCGCGCGGGGTCCAGGAGGGCGAGCAGACAGGTCGCGGGCCTGCGGTTGCTGTCCTCGGACATCGAGGTGTCCATCTGGCGCAGGATCCGGTGCGGGGGCAGATCGGTGGAGGCGACGTAGCGCAGCATCGACCGGTAGGCGTTCATGTCGACGGCGGCGTCCAGGCCGTGGCCCATGACGTCGCCGATGACGAGGAGGGTGCGGCCGTAGTGCAGCCGTACGGTCTCGTACCAGTCGCCGCCCACGAGGGCGCCGCTGCCGAGGGGGAGGTAGCGGGTGGCCATGTCCAGGTTCGGGTGCGGCTGACTGGGTGCGAGGAGCAGGACCTCCTGCAGGTTGAGGACGGTCTTGCGGGCCGCGTAGTGCTCGGCGGCGTGGTGGAGGTGAGCGGCGGCCAGGCGGGCGGCGTAGTGGGCCACGGCCGCCTCGTCGTCGGTGAAGACACGGTTGGTGCGGACGGCGAGGACCACGCCGAAGGCCCGGTCCCAGGCCAGGAGCGGCACGGACAGCGCGGCCAGCCGGTTGCCGCCCGCCCGGGTGAACGACGCGGTGAGGGGGCGGCCCGCGTCCAGAGCCCGGACCAGGACCTCGCCGCGCGGAGTCCGGCGCAGGTCGTCCAGCAGATCGCGCCGGCCCGCCGCCGCCACGGGCCGCAGGGAATCCGGCGGGGCGTCCGGCTCCCGGTCCTGCGGGAACAGGTCGACGGCCACGGCGTCACAGAGCACCTCGGCGAGGAAGGCGGCCAGTTCGGCGCCCGTCCTGCGTTCGTCGAGAGTCGTGCCGATGGCGGCCACGGCCCGTTCCGCGAGGGCGAACCGGTCGGCCGAGGCCGCTGCGGGTCGGACAGCCCGGTCGTCTTCCACCGCATCCCTTTCCGACGTGTTCATTCCAGTATCGGCGGATGTGGACCAGCGGTGACGCCGCGGTGCGCGCCGACCGGACCGTGAACGGCTCCCGGCCCGGAGCGACCGGTTCGCGTCGCCCAGGTGCGAACCGGGCGCGTCGTGGCGCATTCTTGCTGTGTCGCCCGAGTGGCGGCACACGGACGAGGTAGGGCCGATGACTCGGAGCGCCGAGGACACGCACCGGATGCCCGGACGGCTCGCCGCGCTGCTGGCCGACGCCTCGACGGAGGCGGTCGACGCGGCCGGCGGTCGCGCCGGCGGGGTCTATCTGCGCTCCAGCACGCCCGGGCTGCTGCGCCTGGCGGTGCTCTCCGGCCTGCCCGGGCAGCTGTTCCGTCCGTGGTGGCGGATGCACGTCGACCGCCCGTTCCCCGTCGCAGACGCCTATCGGCTCGGCGTGCAGGTGATCCTGCCGAACGCCACGGAGACGATGCGCCGCTACCCCCAGTTCGCGGCCGGGCTGCCGTTCCCGTTCGGCTCGCTGTACGTGCCCGTCGTGGCGGCGGCCGGATCGGCCGGCTCGCCAGGGGTGTACGGCGTCCTGACCGTCCTGCGCCCCGCCGCCCGGGACGCCACCGAACTCTTGCCCGTCCGCGACCGCCTCACCCGGATCGCCGAGGAACTGGGGGCGGACCTGCGGGGCCTGGAGGCCGGGGCCGTCCCGCCGGTCGTCTGGGACGGTGAACCGCTGTGCGTACGGCCGCCGAGCGCATCCCCTGCCACGGGGCGCATCGCCCGGTTCGCCTGGGATCCGGCGACCGGGGCCGTGGAGGCGGACGAGCGTCTGCGCGCCCTGCTGCGCGGGTCGGACGACGCCCCGTCCGTGCGGGAGCTCGCCGACGCGGTGGCCACACCGGCCGACGCGCCCCGCGTCCTGGCCGCGCTGCGGGAGACGGCTTCCGGCAGACCTCCGTCGCTGCCGCTGTACGTGCGGGCCGAGGACGGGGCGCTGCGGCTGATGGAGCTCTGGACGGCGTACGACACACCGCCCGAGCCCCCGGACCTGTACCGGGTGCGAGGCGTCGTGCTGGATCCGGGTCCCGGCGCGGCGGCGGACACGGCCGCCGACCTCCTGCCGGACGGCGTGTTCTGCCTGGACCGGCTGGGGCTGGTGGTGTACGCCAATCCGCGGGCCACGCAGTTGCTGCGCCGGTCGCGGGAGGAACTGCTGGGCCGCTCCCTGTGGGAGGCCGTGCCCTGGATGAACCAGCCGGCGTGCGAGGACCATCTGCGCAGCGCCCTGCTGGCACCGGATCCGGTGCACTGTCACGTCCGGCGGCCCGCGGACGACGGCGGGGAGTTCGAGGGCGACTGGCTCGCCGTGTCGGTGTATCCGGGCCCGGACCACCTGACCTGCACGCTCCAGCCGGCCGGACGGATCACGGACTCGCCGGCCGAGCGCGCCTCGGCGTCCGGCGCCCCGTCCATGGCTCCGCTGTACCGGCCCATCGTCCTCGCCATCGCGCTGACGGAGGCGGTCACCGCCCGCCAGGTGTCCGCGGTGGTGATGCGGGAGCTGCTGCCCGCGTTCGGCGGGCGCCGGCTCGCCATCTACCTGCTCCAGGACCGGCACCTGTACCTGGCGTGGGAGACCGGCTTCCCGGCGGGGTTCCTCGCCCCCTTCGAAGGGGTGGGCCTGGACGCGCACCTGCCCGGTGTGGAGACGCTGACCGCGGGCCGGCCGCTGTTCTTCGACTCGATGGAGGATCTGTCCGCCACGTACCCGGGAATTCCGCTCGACGCCACGGAAGGGGCCCGTGCCTTCCTGCCGTTGATCGCCTCCGGCCGCCCGGTCGGCTCCTGCATCCTCGGCTTCGACCGCCCCCGCAGCTTCAGCTCCGAGGAACGGACGGTGCTCACCGCGCTCGCCGGGCTGATCGCGCACGCCATGGAGAAGGCCCAGCGTTACGAGAGCGAGGCGGCCCTCGCC
The DNA here is from genome assembly GCF_030499575.1 of Streptomyces sp. DG2A-72. Taxonomy (NCBI): domain Bacteria; kingdom Bacillati; phylum Actinomycetota; class Actinomycetes; order Kitasatosporales; family Streptomycetaceae; genus Streptomyces; species Streptomyces sp. DG2A-72. Next base: position 9,836,415 of record NZ_JASTLC010000001.1, on the reverse strand, counting down.
CGCGGACTGCAGCAGGCCCTCCTCCCCCGGCGCCTGTCGTCGCATCCAGGAGTGGAGACGGCAGGGCGCTATCTGCCGGGTACGCAGGGCATGGAGGTGGGCGGCGACTGGTACGACGTCGTGGAGGCCGGGGACGGGCTCGCCCTGGTCATCGGGGACGTCCAGGGGCACGGGGTGCAGGCGGCGGCCACGATGGGGCAACTGCGCAGCGCCGTACGGGCGTTCGCGCTCGGCGGGCGTCCGCCGGACGAGGTCATGAGCGGCGTCAACCGGCTGCTGATCGACCTCGATCCGGGACAGTTCGCGAGCTGCTGCTACATCCGCCTCGACCCGGCGACCGGTGCCGTCCAAGCGGCTCGCGCGGGACATCCGCCGCCGCTGCTGCGTGACCCGGACGGCAGCACGCACGTCCTGCATCTGCCCGGCGGTGTCGTGCTCGGCGTCGACCCGCACGCCGACTATCCGGTGACGGAGCTGCGGCTGGAGCCGGGCGCCGTCCTCGCGCTCTACACGGACGGCCTGGTCGAGCGGCCCGGCGCCGACATCGACGTCGGCATCACGGAACTGCGCGTGGCCCTCGCCAAGTCGGGTGCGCCGGCCGGCCGGCCGCTGACGGGCATCGCCGACCGGCTCACCGCGCGGGCCCGGCACGCCCGCGACCGCCCGGACGACATCGCGCTGCTGCTGGCCACGCGCCGGTCCGCAAGCCCGTGACCGTGACCGCGCTGCGGCGCTGTCACCCTGTGTGACGCCCCTCGCCTCCTGGGGTCCCGCAGTGTAGACATGGCACATGGTCCGGCATGGGGGTCGATCCGAGGTGGGGACGACCCGTCGCCCCAGGGGTCCGCGCGCCCAGCGCGCGCCCGGCCATGCCCGTGGGGCGTACCAGCGCCGCGGGCCGGCCGCGGCGTTGCGGTCGGCGCTGAGCGGGCGCAGCGTCGCCGGGCAGGTGTTCGTCCTGCAGGTCGTCATCGTGCTGCTGCTGGTCGTGGCCGCCGTGGTGGCGCTGGTGCTGCAGGTGCGGCACGACAGCACGATCGAGGCCCGCAACCGCTCGGTCGCCGTCGCCGAGGCGTTCGCGAACGCGCCGGGCACCAGCGAGGCGCTGGACGAACCCGATCCCACGGAGGTGCTGCAACCGCGGGCCGAGGCGGCCCGCGAGGCGACCGGGGTCGACTTCATCGTCGTCATGAACACCGACGGGACCCGCTACACCCATCCCTTCCCCGACCGCATCGGCAAGAAGTTCGTCGGTACCCTCCAGCCCGCGCTGGCCGGGGGCATCGTGACCGAGGAGATCCACGGCACGATCGGCCCCCTGGTCCAGGCCGTGGTGCCAGTCAAGGCCGACGACGGGAAGGTCGTCGGGCTGGTGTCGGCGGGCATCACGACGGAGAACGTGGGCGGGACCGCGAACGAGCAACTGCCGGTCCTGCTGGCCGCCGGGGCCGCGGGGCTCGCCCTCGCCACGGCGGGTACGGCGCTGGTCAGCAGACGGCTGCTGCGGCAGACGCACGGTCTGGGCCCGAACGAGATGACCCGTATGTACGAGCATCACGACGCGGTGCTGCACGCCGTCCGCGAGGGCGTGATGATCGTCGGCGACGAGGGGCGGCTGCTGCTCGCCAACGACGAGGCGCACCGGCTCCTCGACCTGCCCGAGGACGCCACGGGGCGCCAGGTGCGCGACCTCGGCCTCGCCCCCGACACCGCCGACCTGCTGGCCTCCGGCCGGATCGCCACCGACGAGGTGCACCTGGTCGGGGACCGGCTGCTCGCGGTCAACCAGCGGCCCACCGACCTCCAGGGGGCACCGGCCGGCAGCGTGGCCACACTCCGGGACTCGACCGAGCTGCGGGCCCTGTCCGGCCGGGCCGAGACGGCACGCGAACGGCTCAACATGCTGTACGACGCCGGGGTGGAGATCGGCACCAGCCTGGACGTGGCCCGTACCGCCGAGGAACTGGCGGAGCTGGCCGTACCGCGGTTCGCGGACTTCACCACCGTGGACCTGTTCGAGGCGGTGCTGAGCGGCGGGCAGCCGGACCTGGGCGCCGATGTGCGCCGTACGGCGGTCAGCGGGATCCGCAAGGACGCTCCGCTCTACCCGCTGGGCCAGCAGATCCGGCTCGTGGCCTCGTCGCCCCAGGCCCGTGCCGTGCGCTCCGGCCAGGCGGTCCTGGAACCGCACCTGAGCGAGGCGCCGGGCTGGCGGGCCCAGGACCTGGAGCGGTCCGCGCAGGTCGTGGAGTACGGCATCCACTCGCTGATCGCGGTGCCGCTGCGCGCGGGCTCCCTGGTGCTGGGTGTGGTCAGCTTCTGGCGTTCCGAGAAGCCGGAGCCCTTCGACACGGACGAACTCGCCCTGGCCGAGGAGCTGGTGGCGCGGGCGGCCGTGTCCATCGACAACGCGCGCCGCTATACGCGCGAGCACAGCATGGCGGTGACACTGCAGCGCAGTCTGCTGCCCCGCAACCTGCCCGAGCAGAACGCCCTGGAGATCGCCTACCGGTATCTGCCCGCCCAGGCGGGCGTGGGCGGTGACTGGTTCGACGTGCTGCCGCTGTCCGGCGCCCGGGTCGCCCTCGTCGTGGGCGATGTCGTCGGCCATGGACTGCATGCCGCGGCCACCATGGGACGGCTGCGCACGGCCGTGCACAACTTCTCAGCCCTCGACCTGCCGCCCGACGAACTCCTGTCCCTGCTGGACGAGTTGGTCGGCCGCATCGACCAGGACGAGACGGTGGAGGGCGGCAGCGCTCCGGTCACCGGCGCGACCTGCCTGTACGCGATCTACGACCCGGTCTCCCGCACCTGCACCGTCGCCCGCGCCGGGCACCCGCCACCGGCTCTCATCCACCCCGACGGCAGCGTCGAGTTCGCCGACGTCCCCGCCGGTCCCCCGCTCGGCCTCGGCGGTCTGCCGTTCGAGACGGTCGACCTCGAACTGGCCGAGGGCAGCCGGCTCGTCCTGTACACGGACGGGCTCGTCGAGGACCGGGAGCGGGACATCGACGTCGGTCTGGAGCTGCTGCGGGCCGCGCTGGAGCAGGCCGACGACTCGCCCGAGGACACCTGCCGGGTCGTCCTCGACTCCCGGCTCACGGCCCGGTCGAGCGACGACATCGCCCTGATCGTGGCGCGCACCCGGGCGCTGGACGCCGACCGGGTCGCCGAGTGGCATGTACCGTCCGACCCGGCGGCCGTCGCGGACGTACGGGCCGAGGTCACGCGCCGGTTGGCGCGCTGGGGGCTGGACGAGCTGGCGTTCGCCACGGAGCTGATCCTGAGCGAGCTGGTGACCAACGCGATCCGTTACGGCGGCGAGCCCATCCACGTCAGGATGCTGCGCGACCGCACCCTGATCTGCGAGGTCTTCGACAGCAGCAGCACCTCTCCGCATCTCAGATATGCCGCCATGACGGACGAGGGCGGGCGGGGCCTGTTCCTCGTCGCCCAGCTCGCCGAGCGCTGGGGCACGCGCTACACGCCCGACGGCAAGGTCATCTGGGCGGAACAGCCACTGCCGTGACTCTGGGCGGGCGGCGCTGACGCCCGCCCGCTTGTTCATCCCCACGAAGTTGCGACCCGACGGGTGTCCAACGCTTCCAACCTCTAACAGGAAACCTTCCTATCAGTATTGCGTACCTCCAACCCCCACCATCACTTGGAGCACCCGTGAGGCACCCCACTCGACGACCCGGCGAAGAAGGAGATCGCCATGAAGCTCATGTCGAGCCGGTGGAGCTGTACGCCGACCGCAAGCCTGGCGCCGGGCCGCACGGGACAGTCCCTTCCAGCAGGCACAGAACGACGAACGCGACCGGGTGTACTTCAACCCGGCCGTACGGCAGGGCAAGGCGGACGGGCTGCGCGTGCTCGGTCAGTTCGCGCACTACGACGCCCTCAGGACGAGGCGCACAGCGACGCCAGCCGGGTCGACACGGCCCAGCGCGTCTTACTGCGCGAGGGCAACCTGGGCCCGCACCTGGTGCGGCAGCCCTCAGGGGGCGCCGCGAGGTCCGTATCCCCATAACGTAGCCTTATGAGCTCATAGATCGGACCCGCGTACCGACTTAGGGTTACCTTAGTTTAGGCTTCCCGTTCGAGATCGTCTGTCACCGCTCGAAGGGAACCTGATCATGCCCCGCCCCCTGCGGGTAGCCATCGTCGGAGCCGGCCCCGCCGGGATCTACGCCGCCGACGCGTTGCTCAAGTCCGACGTGGCCGCCGAACCCGGTGTGTCCATCGACCTCTTCGAGCGCATGCCGGCCCCGTTCGGGCTGATCCGGTACGGCGTCGCCCCCGACCACCCCAGGATCAAGGGCATCATCACCGCCCTGCACCAGGTGCTGGACAAGCCGCAGATCCGTCTGTTCGGCAACGTGGACTACCCGACCGACATCAGTCTTGACGACCTGCGCGCGTTCTACGACGCGGTGATCTTCTCCACCGGCGCCACGGCCGACCGCGACCTGTCGATCCCCGGCGTCGAGCTCGACGGCTCGTACGGCGCCGCGGACTTCGTCTCCTGGTACGACGGCCACCCGGACGTGCCGCGCACCTGGCCGCTCACGGCCAGGAAGGTCGCCGTCCTCGGCGTCGGCAATGTCGCGCTCGATGTGGCGCGCATCCTGGCCAAGACCGCGGACGAGCTGCTGCCCACGGAGATACCGCCGAACGTCTACGACGGCCTGAAGGCCAACGAGGCCGTGGAGATCCACGTGTTCGGCCGCCGCGGCCCGGCGCAGGCGAAGTTCTCCCCGATGGAGCTGCGCGAGCTGGACCACTCCCCCACCATCGAGGTCATCGTCGACCCCGAGGACATCGACTACGACGAGGGCTCGATCGAGACCCGGCGCGGCAACAAGCAGGCCGACATGGTCGCCAAGACCCTGGAGAACTGGGCCATCCGCGACGTCGGCGACCGGCCGCACAAGCTGTTCCTGCACTTCTTCGAGTCGCCTACCGAGATCCTCGGCGAGGACGGCAAGGTCGTCGGCCTGCGCACCGAGCGCACCGCCCTAGACGGCACCGGCAATGTCAAGGGCACGGGCGAGTTCAAGGACTGGGACGTCACGGCGATCTACCGCGCCGTCGGCTATCTCTCCGACAAGCTCCCCAAGCTGCCCTGGGACCTCGACTCGGGCACGGTCCCGGACGAGGGCGGCCGGGTCATCCAGGAGAGCGGCGAGCACCTGCAGTCGACGTATGTCACCGGCTGGATCCGGCGCGGTCCGGTGGGTCTGATCGGCCACACCAAGGGCGACGCCAACGAGACGGTGGCCAACCTGCTGGCCGACCACGCAGGCGGCCGTCTGCACACGCCGGCTTCGCCCGAGCCGGACGCCGTCGACGCGTTCCTCGCCGAGCGGAACGTCCGGTTCACCACCTGGGACGGCTGGTACAAGCTGGACGCCGCGGAGAAGGCGCTGGGCGAGCCGCAGGGCCGCGAGCGGGTGAAGCTCGTCGAGCGTGAGGACATGCTCAAGGCCAGCGGCGCCTGAGAGAGCGTGATCAAGGGGTCCGGGGGCTGTGTTCCCGGGCCCCTTGGTGCAACGGCCGTACGAACGGGGGGTCAGCCACCAGGCCATGAGCAGCGCGCCGACCGGCACCACCAGGCTCAGCAGGCCGCCGGGGACGCCGTCCGGTCCGTACGCCTCCAGGCGTCGAGAGCAACATCCCCGTCAAAGCGGAAAGCCGGTCGCGGCCATGAGAAGCGAACGCATCCGCCAACCCCCGTTTCCGTGCTGCGGGGGCACGGCTCCCCTCCGGGCTCCGGTGCGGGCACCTGCGGGTCCCGGCACCGGAGCCGATCCGCCGTGCTCCCCACGCCCATCCTGTACGCCGGGAGCACGACGGCGCATTGCCGACATCCGGCAACGTTCCCCAGGGACTTGATGCCGGTGACCATCAAGAAACCGTCATCGACGCATCAAGAAGCAGCCGGCCGCCGCCCGTTCACCGATCCGTGAGTTCGGCGGCACCGAAGGAGACGTCGAACCGGTCGCACCAGATGCTGACGCTGCTGTACTTGGCGGGGTCGACCTCCTTGGGCAGGGCGTAGTTCTGGCTGCCCTTGTTGCCCTTGAGCTTGCCGAGGCTGACGTACTCCCCGTCGTCGAAGACGTGCCAGCCGGCGACGCCCTCCTTCACCGGCGCATCGGTCAGCCACACGCGGAGGTCCGGGCCGTTACTGGTCTCGAGGCTTTCCAGCCGTACGACATGGGATCCGTCGGCCAGTCGTACGAGTTTCACCGTGCCCGAGGTGGCGTGCTCGTGGCTGATCAACTCGCCCCTGGCCAGCGTCTGCGGCTCCTGCGATACCGGTGACGGCACCGCCTCGGCCGGTGCGGAAGAGGACGGGGACAGGGACGGGGACGGGGCGGCCTCGGGGAGCGCCTCCACCACCGTCTCGTCCTGCCAGAGCTTCCAGGGCTGGAACCAGTACAGCCCCGCACCGACTCCGGCGAATGCCACCACCAGCGCCCCGATGACCCATGGCTTGGCCAGCACCTTGCGCACGCGCCCCATCCCGCCTCACTTCCTGAGAACTGTCTGTGGCCTCCATTCCAGCGGACCGGAGCGCCCTCGCACATGTCGCAGGTGATGACGGAAGTCTTACGTCGGTGTCCGCGTCGGCCGGCGGGCGGTCAATGCGGCGCTCAGGACACGGCCTTGGTGACCACCCAGTGGTGCTCGCCGTCGGCGGTGTCCTCGGGATAGCTCTCGACGGTTCCGCCGCCGCGGCGGGCGATCTCGTCGAGGGCGCCTTCGAGTGAGCCCACGCAGGCCAGGCCGTCGTAACACCCATGCCCTCGGCGTGGAAGGACATGCACCAGCAGTCGCCCCACACGCCGTTGTGACGTTCGACCAGAGCCGCGCAGTCCGGCCAGGTGGCCGTGTCCAGTGGACGTACACGCAAGCCCGTCATGATCCGCTCCGTCACCGGCCGGGGCGGCGAACAGGACCCGCCCCAATGCGGATGGTGGGCACGCCCTGTTCGCCGGAAGTCATTGTCATGGCCGGGCCGGGTCCGGGCCACGAGTGAAGGGCCGCTCGCCGAAGTGCGACGATCACACCCCGTGTGCGTGCCGCGCCTCCCGTGTGCCCACACGGGCGGCACCCCGCCTGTTCCGGCTCGACCTGCGGCGACGATACTGGCAGTTGTACGGTCACCTCGCATACAGATGGACTCATGACGACCACCCCCGCCGTCCACTCCACGATTCCGTCCACCGTGTGGCTCGCCCGTGGCCGCTACGGCGGACCCGACGCGGACGCCGTCGTCCGGCTCACGCTCCGGCGTCGCAAGCAGAACGGGGTCCTGGACGACCACCTCGAGGTCGCCGAGGACGCCCCCGAGCGAATCTTCGAGGCCCGATGGCAGGTCGCCGACATCGTGACCGTACGGGCCCGGCTGACGTTCGCCCCCGATTCCGAGGACGGACGGGAGTGGGTCCTGGTCGCGGAGGCGGACCGGCCGTGGGACCCCGGCTGGCCCTCTCCCGTCACCCTGTTCTGGCCCGAGGCACCGGATTCCGCCTGGGATCACGAGCCGGTCACGGGACTGCGCTTCCGGGACGCCAACCGCCTGCCCGCGGACGACAAGGCCCTGCGGCGCCTCCTGAGGGACTCCGTGCGCGGCAGCTGGGGCATCCACATCGTCGTCCACGAGGCCATGACCCCCGACGAGCGCGGCCTGCTGCCGCTGGCCCGGCTGCTGCCACCGAGCCTGCGGCACTGCGTGGTCGAGCACCGGGCCGCCCCGCACCAACTGCGCGCGGTGAACTGGGCGCTGCGCGAGTTCGGCGTGGAGGTGCCGCGCGGCGGCGCCGTGGTGCTGTCCAAGGCGCCGCACCGCGACGGGGACGACGCCCAGGACATGGCCGTACGCAGCGTCTTCCTGGACGGGTCGGAGCCGACGGAACTGATCGGTATCCTGACGCGGTACGCCGTCTCCGCCCGGCCGCTGCCGGACGGCGCCGAAACGGCCATCAGCACGTTCCGGGAGGATTGGCGGCTGCTGACCCTCGAAGAGGAACTCGCACGCGAGCGCAAGTTGGTGGCCATGTATGCCGAAGCACTCGACGCCATGACGAAGTCCCGGGATCTGTACCGGGAGGCGGCCGAGCGCGCCAACGAGGCACTGGCCGCGTACCGGGAGTCCTCCCCCGCCGCACCCCGGGAACCGGTCGCGCCCGACGCGCACGCCAACTCCCCGCTCCAGCAGCTGACGCGCACGTTCGGACGCCTCAAGGGCACCGCCAAAGCGCGGCGGCGTGAGGAGGACGACGCCGGCTGAGCGAGGTCGGCGTCAGTCGCCCGTACGGTGCGCCTGCGCCGTACGGGGCGCGTCGGCCGTGCGCTGTGCCTCCGCCATCAGTCGTGCCACCGAGTCCGCGCCGGGTGACTGTGCCGCCAGGCTCACCAGCAGGGCGATCAGCGCGGCCAGTGCCGCGCATACGGCGGTCAGGCCGGTGGCCCAGCTCGGTGCGAGGGTGAGATCCAGTGCCTGGGACAGGTCCGCCGAGTCCAGCCAGGCCTCGAAGACCTGGGTCGCGGCCAGCGCCGCCGGGACCACGACGGCCGCCGCCAGCACGGGCAGCGCGGCCCGCGCAGTCAGCAGCAGGGCCAGGACCAGGCACAGGGCCGACACGCCGAGCGCGAAGCCGTACACCTGCGGCGAGGTGCCGTCGCGTTGCGGCGGGAACCAGAGCAGGCCGCAGACCGCGAGGGCCGCGACGGAGAGCCGACCCGGCCAGCGGGGAGCCCTGTTGACCGAGGGCGGGCGACCTGGGGGCGGCGGAGGGACGGCGCCCGGGGTCGGTTCGCCCTCGGGGCCATGGCCGAACGGCGGCCAGTCGGGCGGCTCGTCGACGGTTTCCGCGCTGCGCGCGACGGCCAGCCGCCCGATCAGCTCCACGAGTTCCTCGACGGGCCGCCCGGTCGCGACCGCCCGTACCGCCTCCTGCCCGCAGTGGGGTTCCAGGGGTGCCCGGTGCATCAGGTCCATCAGCCGGGTCACCTCCTCCACCGGGCGGGCCCCTGCCGCGGCGCGGATCGCCTCGTCCGCGCACCCGGCGTCGCGCGGCGGCCGGGTCAGCAGGATGACGAGCCGGGTGACGTCCTCCACGGACCGGGTCACTCCCACCGCGCGGAGTGCGTCCACCGTGGCCTGCGCGTACTGCGGTGACTGCTCCAACAGTGTGATGAGGTGGGCGACCTCTTCCAGGGGCCGGTCGGCGACGGCGGCCTGCACGAGGCCGCCGAGCGGGTCGCCGTACCGCGCCCCGGTGGCGGGTATGACAGGTTCGTTCGAACCCGGCGATGCGGAACTGGTCGTCATGGTCGGCTCCCTGGGAAGAGTGCGGTTGCTCTCGCGCCCCCGACGCGCGACACGCGACGTATCGCTGACCATTCCAGGCGCACGCGCGGCACCCTGCCACTCAGGTGGGCCACAGGTATGACTGTCCTGCCTCCGGCAGGCGATACAAGCACCGCAAACGGGCAATCCGCATAGAGGGAAGCCCGGCGCGAGGAGGTTCCGTGGACTCGACCACTGAATGGATCGTCGTGGCGGCGGTCCTGGCTGCGGTCCTGCTGACCGTGGCCGTCGGACTGCTGGTGCGGCTGGTCCGGGCCCGGCGCGCGCTGCGCCGGGCGGGGCTGCCGACCGGGCCACGCTGGGTGTTCTGGGGTGCCCTGCTCTACTTCGTGCTGCCCACCGACCTGGTGCCGGACCCGGTGTACCTGGACGACATCGGCGTACTGCTTCTCGCCCTGCGCTCCCTGCGCGCGCCCCTCGGCGCCTCGCGCGCCGACCGCCGGAATGGTCCCGCCTGAACCCGAGGACGTCTTTTCGCGTCTCAAGAACGGGAACTGACTGTGATTACGCAGCGTAAGGAAACCATTCACTCGTTCGATTCGTATAAGTCTCTGGAAAGCGAAGGAAGTCGGCGGACCATGCCTTGCCGCCAGCCGACCGCAGCTGATCGGCACAGCACCGACGAGGGAGAGACGATGCAACCGTTCACGCTCAACTACGCACGTCCGGCAGCAGAGTTGGAAGTCACCACTCCGTACATCTATGACTCCGGACTGCAGTTGAACGTGCTCATGGACGGGCGGATAGCCGCCCGTGACTACGCTCTGCTGAGGGAACTGGGGACCACGACGTCGACCGCGGGCTCGAAGACTCACTTCGACGACTGAACACGGGCCGGCGACGATGACCGTCCTGATCCTGACCTCTCAAGCGGATGTGACAGCCGATCTGGTGGTGGTGCACCTCAACGTGTCCGGGGTACCGGTGGTCCGGCTCGACCCCGCCGACCTGACCGGCGATGTCGCGCTGTCCGGGGAGTATGTGCACGGTGCGTTCCGCGGCCAGCTGTCGGCCGGGGGGCGGCTGGTGAGCATCGAGGGGGTGCGCTCGATCTGGGTGCGCAGGCCGGGGGCTGCGGCCACGCGCGCCCCCGCGCCGTCCTCCTGGCTGACGGAGGAGGCCTCACAGGCCCTGTACGGCATGCTCCGCGGTTCGGAAGCGCGCTGGATGAACCACCCGGACGCGGCCCGCCGCGCCCGCCACAAGCCGTGGCAGCTCCGGCTGGCCCAGCGGTGCGGCCTGCCCGTGCCGGCCACCCTGATCACTACGTTCCCGCAGGCCGCCCGCGAGTTCTCCGAGCGCTACCCCGATCTGGTCGTCAAGCCGGTCTCCGGGGCGCACCCGCAGGACCCGCCACAGGCGGTGCCGACCAGCAGGGTGGCACCCGGCACGGACTTCGCCGCCGTCGCGTTCGGTCCCACCCTGCTGCAACGGCGTATCGCCAAGCGGGCCGACATCCGCCTCACGGCCGTCGGCGACCGGATGCTCGCCGCCCGCAAGGCCGCGGACACCGACCCCGACCAGGTGGACGTCCGCTTCGCCCCGTCCGACTCCCCGTGGCGGGCCGCCGAGGTGCCGCCGCGCGTCGCCGCCGCCGTCCGCCTCTACCTCCGTGAGGCGGAACTGGCCTACGGCGCCTTCGACTTCGCCGAGGATGCCGACGGCGTCTGGTGGTTCCTGGAGTGCAACCAGTCGGGCCAGTTCGGCTTCGTCGAGGTGGACACCGGTCAGCCCATCGCCCGGAGCATCGCGGAATGGCTGGCCCAACCCGGTCCGGAACGGCGCTCGCAGGTCAACGGCACGAACAGGGCGGTTTCTTGACAGACGGACGGCCAGGCGGTCAGTGCGGCCGGGGGCCGGGTGGCAGGGCCGAGCGCTGCCACCCCGCGCCCGGATGCGACGGGCGTTGCTCAAGGCCGGGCGCATGCCCGTGGGACTGCAGCGGCCGCATGGCGAACTCCAGTTCCCTGCTGACGCGTTCGGCCTCCGTGCGGGCCTGGGAGGGTACGTCGCCGCGCTCGGCGACCAGCCGGTCGTAGATGGGGGAATCCTGGAACACCCGTCAACGTGCCTTTCAGTCATGGCCCATGCGCATGGGCACGACTGTCGAGTGTAGGCGCAGCGGCACAAGGGGGTGTGAATTCCGCCGGAGGCTTGACCTCAGGCGCCGGTTGTGGAACCGGGCCGGACGATCATGAGGACGGTGACCGTGGCCCACAGCAGATTGAAGATGCCCGTGAACATGGCGAGTTGGGCCGTGTGCGCGCGCTCCACGGGCCGGCTCGCACCGAGTTCGCCGAGAAGCTCGCCCTGACGGGGCAGCACGAAGGCGACCAGAACGCCCGCCGCCGCGGCGGTCAGGGCGATGGAGGTGATCAGCCAGCCGTCGCCCAGCACACCCATCGCGGCAGCCGTGGCGAACCCCAGCAGCGGCACCGCCAGTCCGATCCCGGAGTACACGCGGCAGATGCGGTGCAGCATCCGGACGGTGCTCACCGCCGCGGGATCGGGCCCTTCGCCGTCGCCGTGCGCACGCCGGGCCGCCGGCGGGAACATGCTGGCGGCGACGGTGACGGGGCCGACGGCGACGATCGCGGCGAGGACGTGCAGGGACAGCAGGATCTTGGTCATCGAGGAGCGTCCAGGGTCGAAGGGCCTCGGGCCAGGTCCACGTTATGGATCTTCGGAGCGACCGCACAGGGGCTGGAATGACAGCTTTCAACGGATTCTCGCCAGGTCGCACACAAGCCCTTTCCCTGAGTCCGCCGGTGAACCGGGGCGGCGGGAATCCGTCTACCGTGGCCTTCATGCACAGTGTGGCGATCCTGGTCCTCGACGAGGTGGTGCCGTTCGACATGGCGACACCCCTGCAGGTGTTCGGGCTGACGCGGCTGCCCGACGGCCGCCATCCCTACCGGGTCCGGCTCTGCGCCGAGTCCCCGGAGGTGCGCACCCACGGTTTCGCGCTGAAGGTCGACGTGGGGCTGGAGGCGCTGGCGGAGGCCGACACCGTCATCGTGCCGGGCTGCGCTCAGGGCGCGCCTCCCCCGTCCGACCGGGTGGTCGCGGCGCTGCGGCAGGCGGCGCAGGCCGGCACCCGGATCGCGTCCGTGTGCGTCGGCGCGTTCGTGCTGGCGGAGACCGGGCTGCTGGACGGGCAGCGCGCCACCACCCACTGGGTGGCCGCCGATGTGCTGGCCCACCGCTTCCCGGACATCAAGGTGGAGCCGGACGTGCTGTACGTCGACAACGGCCAGATCCTCACCTCGGCCGGCGTCGCCGCCGGACTCGACATGTGCCTGCACATGATCCGCCAGGACCTGGGGTCGGCCGTCGCCGCGGACGCCGCCCGGCTGTCCGTCATGCCGCTGGAACGGGAGGGCGGCCAGGCCCAGTTCATCGTGCACGAACACCCGCCCGTACCGCGCGGCTCGACACTGGAGCCGCTGCTGGAGTGGATCGAGGACAACCTCGCCCACGAGATCACCCTGTCAGCGCTCGCGGCGCGCTCCGGGATGAGCGAGCGCACCTTCAGCCGTCGTTTCCGCGAGCAGACGGGCAGCACGCCCCTGCAGTGGGTGCTCCGGGCGCGGGTGCGGCGCAGCCAGTATCTGCTGGAGAACAGCGACCATCCGGTCGAACGGGTCGCGCAGCTTGCGGGGTTCGGCTCGGCGACCGCGTTCCGGGAGCGGTTCCGCCGGGTGGTCGGCACCAGTCCGCAGGCGTATCGGGCCGCCTTCCACGGAAAGGCCGGGGCGATGAAGCGCTCCTGACGTCCTCCCGCTCACGGACGCCCATCTTCCGTTGCCCGGCTCGCACTTGACGCATTGCTGACGATTGCCGCTCGAATCCGACCAACGTCACGACAGACACCCGGTCACGGACGATCCGCCCGAAAACACCCGCTTCCCCGCGCCACCGCGGGCAGTTGAGCAGGAGGCATCCCTCTCAGCACGAACGGTGTACGCCATGCACGTCTCCCATCGCCTGCTCTGCGGGCTGTACGTCCTCACCAGCGCGGGACTCGCCTGGACGGCGGTCCTCGAACTCCTCTGCGGTCTCGTGTGGGCCGCGCTGCTGTTCACGGCCGCCAGTCTCGTCCCGGTCATCGCCGTCGTACGGGAAACGGTCCTGCACGACGAGCGCCGTACCGTCGCCGCGCTGCGCGCCCAGGCGGCCGCCGCGCAGGGGCGGGGCGACGGGGCCGCCGACGAGATCGTCCGCTCGGAGCTGTACGCCGCCTGCTGCGAGCGCTGGTGGACGAGTTGCGGCACCGATCACGACGCATCCTGCCCGCACCGGATCCCACGCAGCAGCGCCGCCTGACGGAACACGGCGTCAGGCGACCTGCCCGCTGTGCAGGGCGGTGTACTCACCGCCCCGGCGCAGAAGTTCCTCGTGTGTCCCGATCTCCCGGATCGGGCCGTCCCCCATCGCCACGATCCGGTCCGCGCCCCGTACGGTGGACAGCCGGTGCGCCACCACGAACGTGGTGCGCCCGCGCAGCAGCCGGGCGAGCGCCTGCTGCACCAGCGCCTCCGACCGGGTGTCCAGTGCCGAGGTCGCCTCGTCGAGCACGAGCACCTTGGGGTCCCTGATCAGGGCCCGGGCCATGGCGAGGCGCTGCCGCTGCCCGCCGGACAGCCGGGCACCGCGCTCGCCGATCACCGTGTCGAGTCCCTGCGGCAGCCGACCGGACGTACACCAGCGGGTGGAGGTCCGCTGAGATCAGGCCCCTATGGCCCGCGCCAGTTCTGTCGTGGCCTGGGCGATCTCGGTGTCCTCGTCGTTCATCAGCCGGCGCAGTTCGCCGCGCCGGGCACGCACGGCCTGGCGCGCCTGGCGCTCCCACACCACGTGGTTCTCGCGGTGGTGAAGCAGTTTCGGGTAGACGGCCGCGGTGCTCTCCCACTGGCGGGCGTCGGCGATGCTCCTGAGCAGCTGGATGATCTGCGCGCGGCAGGTCACATGGGGAAGTTGGGCGAGTTCCCACAGGAACGGCACGGTGGCTGCCGTTGCCTGCTCCACCACGAAGCCGTACTGACAGATGCGGGTGCGCAGGTCGTGGAGTGCGGAGCGGGCGGTGTCGGCGTCACCCCACGCGACGCTGTTGAGCAGCAGCGGAATGGCCTCCGCGGAGCCGGTGGAGTCCTTGATCTCGCGCCACGGAACCCGCCCCAGCGCCATCAGGGGCGTGGTGCGTGCCACGCCCGTCGGCTGTACGTCGCGCTCTGCTGCCTCGCTCGACGTATGGCGTGGTCGGTCCGCAGGTGATGACACGGCATCTCCCCGATGCGACATCAGAACTGGGCGCCGGATGCAGTGTTGACGCCGCAGCTATTATCCACAGCGCACGCGCCCGCGTGCAATTGCACGGGAAATTGCGTGAGAAGCGGGCCGGAGCGGGTAGGAGCGTCGCGATGCCCCATGTGCAGGGACATGGGTCGTGAACAGCGAGGAGACTGCGGTGCCACCTGTACACAACGGAGTGCGGGCCAGTTCGCTGGACGCCCGCTGGATCAAGAGCCGGCACAGCAACGCCGAGGGCAACTGCGTCGAGGTCGCCACTCTGGTCGACGGAGGTGTCGCGCTGCGCAACTCCCGCGATCCCGACGGTCCCGCACTGGTCTACACGGCGGCCGAGTTGGCGGCTTTCCTGGCCGGGGCGAAAGACGGCGAGTTCGACCATCTGCTGTAGCCGGACAGGTCAACTCCCTTGCCGCTACGGGCATGCCCGTAGCACGTCCGGTGCGATAAGGTGAGTCACCCTCATGCCGGTCCGCGGGAGTCAGGATGTCAGCAGAGTCGCATCGCATCTCCCTGCTCGAACCCTATCTCGACCGGCCCGAGCCCGCGCCGACTCTGCTGAAAATGCTGGTCGGTGTGCAGCTGGCGGGCTTCCGTGAGGACGCCGGACTCGCCCAGGACCAAGCGGCACGCGCCCTGGGTTTCAGTCCCGCCAAGCTCTCCCGCATCGAGGCGGGCAAGGGCCGCCGTCCCCCGGCGGAGAACGACGTCCGCGCGCTGCTGGAGCTGTACGGCACGGCCGACTACGAGGCGTCGGTGCTGCTGAAGCTGCTGCACCGGGCCGGTGAGCCGGGCTGGTGGCAGCGCTACGACAAGCGTCTGATGCCCGAGTGGTTCGACCGGCTGGTGGGGTTGCAGGAAGCGGCGGCCGCGATCCGTACCTTCGAGATCCAGTACGTCCCGGGTCTGCTGCAGACTCCGGAGTACACCGGGGCCGTGGTGCGCCGGGGTCTGCCGACCGCGCCCGCCGCCGAGGTCCGGCGCCGGGTCGAACTGCGCACGCGTCGGACGGAGTTGTTGCTGCGGGCGGACGCTCCGCAACTGTGGGCGGTGATCGACGAATCGGTCCTGCTGCGGGTTCTGGGCAGCGTGGACGTCATGCGCGAGCAGCTGGCGCATCTGGTCGAGATGGCTCAGCGGTCGAACGTGACCGTGCAGATCGTGCCGCTGGACGTGACGAACGCGTCGGCGCCGGCCATACCGATCACGTATCTGCGCTTCGGCGGTCTCGATCTGCCCGACGTCGTCTATCTGGAGCACATCAGGAGCGCCAACTTCCTGGAGGACCAGGACGAGACGGAGGAGTACCGGCTCGCCCTGGACCGGCTGGCCGACGAGGCGCTCACGCCTCGCGCGTCGCTGGAGTTGCTGCGCGAGACGATGGAGCGGCGGTATCCCAAGGCCTGACAGTGCGGGTCCTGTCCGGCGTCAGGGGAGTCGGCCGACGCCGCCGAACTCGATCCATTCGTGGGTGAGCTGACGGGGCGCCACCTCGGAGTCGGGCCGCCACGTGGACACCTCCACGAGGCCCGGTTCGAGGATCTCCAGTCCTTCGAAGAGTGCGGCGACGTCCTTCTCCTGCCGCACACGGCCCCAGTGGCCCTGGGTGGCCTTGTCCATGAAGTCCGTGACGAAGGAGCGCACTTCGGGGTCCTCGCTGACCAGCTGGCACATGACTATGAAGCTGCCGGGCGCCAGTCGTCCGGCCACGCGGCGGGCCAGGGCGAGGGGGCCGTCCGTGTCGCTGTCCGGGATGCAGTGCATCACCGAGTTGAAGAGCACGGCGACCGGCTGGGAGAAGTCGATCAGGCGCCGGGTGTCGGGGTGCGCGAAGATCGCGTTGGTCTCGCGCATGTCCGCGTGGATGACGGCGGTGCGCTCGTCCTGCTCCAGCAGTGCCCGGCCGTGGACCAGCACCATGGGGTCGTTGTCGACGTAGACCACGTGGGAGTCGGGGTGCACGCGCTGGGCGACCTGGTGCACGTTGTCCTGGGTGGGCAGGCCGGATCCGTGGTCGAGGAACTGGCGGATTCCGTGGTCCTCGGCGAGCGTTCGAACGACGCGCTGGAGGAAGCGCCGGTTGTTGACGGCGAGCCGGCGGGTGCTGGGCACGACCTTGTCGAGTTCCGCGCAGGCCGCGCGGTCGGCGGCGTAGTTGTCCTTGCCGCCCAGGTAGTGGTCGTACATCCGGGCGGCAGTCGGCACATCGGCGTCGATCGACGTGGACAGCTCTTTGTCGGTGTGCATCGTTCCCCCGGCCTCGTTGCCGCGCCAACTGGACTGGCCTGACTGGGAATACATCCTAGGGACCCGGCGACCCGCGCGACCAGCCCAGCGGCGAACCGGCCCTCCTGATGAAGGACTTGGTGAATGCCACGGTGACCGGGACCGGAAGCGGCCCCGGTCCGGAGCGGGATGGCCGGCGTCGGCTCAGGTGGCGTCCAGCTCGGCGATCTCCTCGGCCGTGAGCACCAGATCCGCGGCCTCGCAGGAGTCCCGGATGGTCTCTGGCCGGCTTGCGCCCGGGATCGGTACGACGACCGGCGACTTGGCGAGCATCCAGGCCAGGCAGACGCGCTGCGGGCTCACGCCGTGGGCCTCGGCGATGCGGGCGAACGGCGCGTGGACGGAGCCGAGTTCACCGGAGCGGGCGATGCCGCCGAGCGGGCTCCAGGGCAGGAACGCGATGCCGAGTTCGTCGCACAGGCGCAGCTCCGGCTCGCTGGAGCGGAAGGCCGGGGAGAACTGGTTCTGCACCGAGACCAGGCGTCCGCCGAGGATCTCGTTCGCCTGCTTGATCTGGTCCGGGTCGGCGTTGGAGATCCCCGCCATGCGGATCTTGCCGTCGTCCAGCAGGTCGCGCACCGCGCCGACGGACTCGGCGTAGGGCACGCGCGGGTCGGGGCGGTGGAACTGGTAGAGGCCGATGGCGTCCACGCCGAGCCGGCGCAGGGACGCGTCGCAGGCCGCCTTGATGTGCTCGGGGCTGCCGTCCCGGGTCCAGCTGCCGTCGCCGGGGCGCAGATGGCCGCCCTTGGTGGCGACCAGGACGTCCGCTCCCCGGTCGTGGGAGGCGAGGGCCTTGGCGATCAGCGTCTCGTTGTGGCCGACCTCGTCGGCATGCAGGTGGTAGGCGTCCGCCGTGTCGATCAGCGTGACGCCGGCGTCGAGCGCGGCGTGGATGGTCGCGAGGGACCGGGCCTCGTCCGGTCGCCCCTCGATCGACATGGGCATACCGCCCAGGCCGATCGCGCTGACGTCGACGTCACCGATGCGGCGAGTGTGCATGTGGTCGTGACCTCTTTCGGCTGTCGTGGCGGATCACCGCTTAGCCTTGCTGGCCTGCGGCCAGCAGTCCAATAGAAGAAAGAGAACGCATTCAGCACGCGAGCGACTCAATCCGCGCCCGCGTGCGTCTTTGCGTCAAATCGGTTGCTCCATGGCCGGGTCCGTGTGCGAGGCTCGCCCGGCACCCGGCTCGGCATCGCGGAAAGGCGACGGCATGCGCATAGGACTGCTCGGCACCGGCCCCTGGGCACAGATGGCTCACGCACCCGCCCTGAGCGAGCACCCCGACCTGGACTTCGCCGGCGTATGGGGCCGTCGTCCGGAGGCCGCCAAGGAACTGGCCGAACGGCACGGGACACGGGCGTACGACGATGTCGACGCCCTGCTCGCCGATGTGGACGCCGTCGCGGTCGCCCTGCCCCCGAACGTCCAGGCGGGGCTCGCCGCGCGGGCCGCACGGGCCGGATGCCATCTGCTGCTGGACAAGCCACTCGCGCTGACGGTCGAGGAGGGGCGGGCGGTCGTCGAGGCCGTGCGGGAGGCCGGTGTCGCCTCGGTGGTCTTCTTCACCGCCCGGTTCCAGACCCGTACGGAGGCATGGATCACCGAACAGGCGGAGCGAGGGGGCTGGTTCACGGCACGGGCCCAGTGGCTCGGTTCGGTGTTCACCGGTGACAGCCCGTTCGCCACGCCGTGGCGGCGGGAGAAGGGCGCGCTGTGGGATGTCGGCCCACACGCCCTGTCCGTCCTGCTGCCGGTGCTGGGCGACGTACGACGTGTGGCGGCCGTGGCGCCGGGTCCCGGGGACACCGCGCATCTCGTCCTCGAGCACGCCGGCGGCGCGTCGAGCACGCTGACGCTGAGCCTCACGGCCCCGCCCGCGGCGGGCGGGGCCGAGGTCGAGCTGCGGGGCGAGGCCGGAGCGACGCTGCTGCCGGAGGGAGCGGAGGGAGCGGTGGCCGCGCTGGCACGGGCCGCCGATGCGCTGCGGACCGCTGCCCGCACGGGTCAGCCGCATACGTGCGACGCCGGGTTCGCCCTGCGGGTCACGGAGATCCTGGCGGCGGCGGAGGCGATGTTGCACGGCGATGCGGGCTAGGCGCTCCACTGGATGTGGTTCGTTTGCCGCGGGCCGGTGGGGGCTGGTCGCGCCCACGCGGCGGAGCCGCATATCGATACAGCCCCGCGCCCTTCGGGGCGCTGCCCCCCGGACCTACGCCCGGAAGTTGACCCGTTCCCTCACCACCGGATACCCGGCCTTGGCGAAGTGCGCCGCCATGGGGAAGTTGCCCTGGTCCGTTGCGGCGGAGATGAACTCAGCGCCCTGGTCCACGAGGAAGCGGGTGCACTCTACGAGCAGGTCGTAGGCGTAGCCGTGTCCGCGCTGTTCGGGCAGGACGCCGATGAAGCCGATGCAGGGGCCGGACGGGTTGTGGGCCGGGATGTGGATGCCGACCGGCTCGCCCGCACGCGTGCGTGCCACCTGCCACCATTCCCGGGGTGAGGGGCACCAGTGGAAGAAGTCGAGTTCCTCCTGGGCCGCCTGGTCGACGCCGCCTGAGTCGATGACGGCTCGGGCGTGGGCGTCGAGGGTGACGGAGTGGATGCGGCGCAGTGCGTCGTAGAAGACCGCGTCGTCCGGCTCGGGCTCGAAGAGCAGGCGTCCGGGTCGCTCGGGCAGCCCGCACTCGGGCGTCCACCGGTACAGGAAGCGCTCCACCAGCAGCTCGAAACCGGCGGCTCGTACGGCCGTGAAGCGGGCCTCGGCAGCCGCACGCAGCTGAGGCGTGTCGCGCCAGCCGCCGGGCAGGTTGAACTCCAGTTCCTCGACCTGCCAGGGTGCTGTGCGCAGGAGTTCGGCTCCGGCTTCCTCCTCGCCGTCGGCCACGTCGAACCAGTTGATGTTGATGGGCTCGGTGTCGTCGGGGCCGCCCCACCAGGCCGCGCGGGCGACGACCGTGCCGTCGCACAGCGCCACCCGCTTCCAGTCGGGGCGGTGGTGGGTGAGCCGGTGGGCCTCGCGGGCGCCCAGCGGGTCGGGGGCCGTGTCGAAAAGATGGGCGTCGCTCTCGTCGAGCGTACGAATGACCAGGTCGGTCACGGATTCCTCCGGGATGCGTGCTGCGGGGAGCGCTCCCGGTCGGTCACACGAAGCACGCCGGGGCAACGGAAAGGGAGCGCTGGATGGTGGTGAACTGCACGGCACTCGCCTCCTTCCGGCCATCTCAGGGCGTGGCGTCACACGGTACGGGGCTCCGCCGTGCCCGTCCATCGCTTTTCCCACGACAACAGCCGCCGCGGGGAGGTCGCTTAAGCGCGCCTTATCCGTGGATAAAGCGATCGTGCCGCCCATCGACCTGCCCAAGTGGCCAGAGGTAAAAGGGATGCGACTGAAAGCGCTCTCAGGTCTTCGTCAACTACACGGGAGACAGCCCCACATGACACCCCGTCACCAGCGCACCCTCGGCCGTCGCAGGTTCCTTCTCGCCCTCGCGGGAGCGGCGGTGGCCGCGCCCGGCGTCGCCGCGATCGCCACCGACGCCCTCGCCGGCGACACCACGAAGGCGGCGGACGGCGCCCTTCCGCTGACGCTCGTCAACAACAGCGGTTCCTTCGACAACGCCTCCGTCCACGTCTACATAGTCGGCAACCAGGACGGCAGGCAGGTCCGCGTCACGCCCGACGGCACCGTCGCACCGATCGCCGCCTCGGACAACGGCGCCGACGGTTTCACCGACTACGCGATCAGCCTGGCCGGCAGCGGCGAGACCCGGCTGACCCTGCCGTACATGTCGGGCCGCATCTATGTGTCCCTGGGTGAGAAGCTCAAGCTCAAGGCGGTCACGGACGGCAACGGCAACGCCGCGCCGCAGTACCCGGCGGGCTGGGTCGAGTCCGACCCCAACCACCCGGTGCTGCACGACTGTGCCGAGTTCACGTACAACGCGGCCGGCATGTTCTGCAACACGACCATGGTCGACATGTTCAGCGTGCCGCTGAGCATCTGGCTGACCGGCGCCAAGGACCAGACGACCGGCACACTGCGCGACGGAGGCCGTGCGGCTGCCTTCGCCGCCGTCCGGGAGACCGAGGGCTTCGGGTCCCTCGTCGTGGACGACACGCGCGTCATCGCGCCCGGTCATGGTCTGGACGCGGGCCTGTTCGCTGACGACTACCTCGCCCCTTACATCGACGAGGTGTGGAGCACGTACGCCGGGCGTGACCTCAAGGTCACCACCAACGCGGGCACCTTCACCGGGCGGGTCCGCGGCGACCAGCTCGCCTTCGAGGGGCCCGCGGCGGTCTCCTTCGCCAAGCCGTCGACCCGGGACGTGCTCTTCTGCGCCGGCAGCCTCGCCGCGCCCAACGACGGCACGACCGGTCCCGTCGCCGCCGTCCTCGGCGCCGGTTTCAACCGCTCGACGCTGGTCGACGGCGCGGCCCAGCCGGTCACCGATCCCTCGGCCTTCTACCCGACCGGCCTCACCAACCACTACGCCAAGGCGATGCACGCGGCCACCGAGGACGGCAAGGCGTACGGCTTCGCCTTCGACGATGTCGCCGACTTCGCGTCGTACATCCAGGACACGGCGCCCACGGGTGTGCGGCTGACGCTGACGCCGTTCTAGGGGCCGCGCACCGGGCGCCACACGCGCTTCTCCGGGCCCTCGGGTCACATCCGTCGGCGCCTCCGGATGCAGGGCGGGCCGCCGCGATCGATGGTGATAGTGGACCCGATGAACGCAGCGGGGCCGTAGCAGCGATCCGGACCCGAGGAGCAGAGATCATGACGACGTCACACTCAGCGTCGGGGCCGTCCGAGGACCGCGCCACCCCGGACGCCCTGCTCCACGCCCGCACCGGCACGGATGTGTCGCCGGAGGACCTGGTGCTTGCCTCCGGCAAGGACATCACACCGCGCAACATGGAGTGGGCGAAGCGCAAGCTGGCGAAGGAGGGTCCGGCGGCACTCGACAAGATGTTGCCGTAGCGCTCCGCTGGGGGTGCGGTAGCGCTCCGCTGGGGGTGCCGCTAAGGGCCGTCTGCCGTCTGCGGCGCCGTCGTGGCTGGTCGCGCAGTTCCCCGCGCCCCTTCGGGGCGCTACACCGCGGCGACGCACAGCACGGGCACCCGCTGGATCAGGTTGTTGGCGAAGCCGCCGCGGTTCCAGGGTGCCTGGAGCGGCTGGGTGTGGCCCTCGGTGTCGGTGGCTCTTGCGCTGAGCACGTGCTCACCGGGCGTTGCCGTCCAGGTGAAGTGCCACCGGCGCCACGCCCAGCGGTGCCCGTCGTCCGGCGTCAGCTCGGCGGTGTGCCAGGTGCGTCCGGCGTCTGTGCTGACCTCGGTGCGGGTGACCGGTGCCTGCCCGGACCAGGCACGCCCCTCGATGGTGACCGGACCCGGCCGGACGATACGGGTCCTGGACATGAAGTCCGGGAAGCCGGGCGGGACCAGCAGGGCGCGTGGTGCGATACGGGTGACCGGCTCGCCCTCGTCCCCGGGGCGCTGCCTGAGCCGGTAGGCGACGGCCTGCTGGAAACCCGTGAACGGTGTGTCGACGGCGGTGATCTCGCGCAGCCACTTCACATGTGCCATCCCGTACCAGCCGGGCACGACGAGGCGCAGCGGGCTGCCGTGCTGCGGCGGCAGCGGTGCGCCGTTCATCGCGTACGCCACCAGCACCTCGGGCTCGGCGCCCGTCGCCACGTCCACGGGCAGCGCGCGCCGGTAGTCCTGCTCGACACCGCGCTCCACGCCGTGGTCGGCGCCGGTGAAGACCACGTCGACCGCGTCGGAGGCAAGGCCCGCCTCCGCGAGCAGCAGTCGCAGCGGTACGCCGGTCCAGTCGGCGGTGCCGACGGCCTCGACGAGCCAGGGCTGGCTCACCGGCCGGGGCGTCAGCAGGGCACGGCCGTTGCCCGCGCACTCCAGCGTGACACGCGTGGTGACCTGGGGAAACGACCGGAGGTCGGCGAGGTCGAGACGGAGCGGGCGGCTGACCAGGCCGCCGAGAGTCAGGGTCCAGGGCTCGTCCTGGGGGACGTACGGGATGTCGTAGTGCGTGAGTACGTAGTGCAGGCCCGGCGGCGTGATGTCGTAGCGCAGCGCCTCGAGCGGCAGGCCGTGGTTGCGGGTGGCGAGGGCCAGCTCGTCCCGGCCGATGCCCTCGTCGGGGCCGGCCAGCCGGGCGGGTGCGCTCGCGTCACCGAGTCGATGGCCCATGGGGGCATTATCGCGCCGCGAGGTCGGTTGTCGCAGCGGCGGGCGCAACTTCCCACCGTCCTCAGGGACTTGCGGTGGCCCCGCCCGACCAGGTGGTTGCCGGTTCACTCTTTCGCGAGAGGTCTTCCGGCTGACAAACTCCGGAGGTGCCCGACTTCGACATGCTTGTCATCGGATCCGGTCCGGGCGGCCAGAAGGCCGCCATCGCCGCGGCCAAGCTCGGCCGCCGGGTCGCCGTCGTCGACCGCCCCGACATGGTCGGCGGGGTCTCCATCCACACCGGCACCATCCCCTCCAAGACGCTGCGCGAGGCGGTGCTCTACCTCACCGGGCTCACCCAGCGCGATCTGTACGGGCAGAGCTACCGGCTGAAGGAGGACATCACCGTCGCCGACCTGACCGCCCGCACCCAGCACGTGGTCAGCCGCGAGGTCGACGTCATCCGCAACCAGCTCTCTCGCAACCACATCGCCCTGTACGCCGGCACCGGCCACTTCGTCGACGACCACACCGTCGCCCTGCGCGAGGTCACCGGCCACGAGCGGCTGCTCAGCGCGGAGCACATCGTGATCGCGACCGGCACCCGGCCCGCGCGGCCGGACAGTGTCGAGTTCGACGGCCGGACGATCATGGACTCGGACAATGTCCTCACCCTCGAACGCGTACCGCGCTCCATGGTCATCGTGGGCGCCGGAGTCATCGGCATGGAGTACGCCTCCATGTTCGCCGCGCTCGGCAGCAAGGTCACCGTCGTCGAGAAGCGTGCCGCGATGCTCGACATGTGCGACGTCGAGATCATCGAGTCGCTCAAGTACCACTTGCGGGACCTCGCGGTCACGTTCCGCTTCGGCGAGACCGTCGCCGCCGTGGAGCGTCATCCGCGCGGCACGCTGACCATTCT
The DNA here is from genome assembly GCF_030499575.1 of Streptomyces sp. DG2A-72. NCBI lineage: Bacteria > Bacillati > Actinomycetota > Actinomycetes > Kitasatosporales > Streptomycetaceae > Streptomyces > Streptomyces sp. DG2A-72. The sequence goes on along the minus strand of NZ_JASTLC010000001.1, from coordinate 9,812,308 downwards.
GGAGAGCGGCAAGAAGATCCCCGCCGACGCGGTGATGTACTCGGCCGGCCGGCAGGGCCTCACCGATGAACTCGACCTCGACAAGGCGGGCCTGACCGCCGATCCGCGCGGCCGGATCAAGGTCGACGAGCACTACCGCACGGAGGTTCCGCACATCTACGCCGTCGGCGACGTCATCGGCTTCCCGGCGCTGGCCGCCACGTCGATGGAGCAGGGGCGCGCGGCGGCGTATCACGCGTGCGGGGAGCCGGTGGGCCGGATGCACAACCTGCAGCCTATTGGCATCTACACCATCCCGGAGATCAGCTTCGTCGGGCGGACCGAGGACCAACTCACCGAGGACTCCGTGCCGTTCGAGGTCGGTGTGGCCCGGTACCGGGAGCTGGCCCGCGGGCAGATCGTCGGCGACTCGCACGGCATGCTGAAGCTGCTGGTGTCCCCCGAGGACCGCTCGCTGCTGGGTGTGCACTGCTTCGGCGCCGGGGCCACCGAGCTGATTCACATCGGGCAGTCCGTGATGGGCTGCGGCGGCACGGTGGACTATCTGGTCGACGCGGTGTTCAACTACCCGACGCTCGCGGAGTCGTACAAGGTCGCCGCCCTGGACGCCACCAACAAGCTACGGCAGATCGACCGGATCGGGGACTGACACCGATCACCCGGATTCCTCGTCCTGCGGCGCCCGAAACCTTGTGGACCCATCCTGTGACCGGACCGCTGAACGAGCCTGAATACCGATTCGGACACGCGACTTGAGTGGCCGTCGGCTGGGGCTATCATCACGTGCAAACAAGGCGTGATCATCTGCCGACACAGTGCTGCCGGTATCCGCCGCCCCCCTTGCCGTCCGTGCCAGTGAGGTCAACCCTCGCCGGTGCGCGGCGGGTTCACCCCCCACCCCTACGCGCCGCGGCATGCCCGGGGCGGCGTGCACGACCGAAAGCAGCGCAAGCATGAGCAACAGCAGGGGCAGAGGGCTCCAGGCCAATGCCCTCAGCACGTTCGACACCGTGGTGATGGCGGTCGCGGGAAGCGCGCCGGCGTACTCGATCGCGGCGACCACGGCGGTCCTGGTGGGTTCGGTGGGGGTGGCGAGTCCCGCGGCCCTGCTGTACTGCGCGATACCCATGCTGGGCATCGCGCTGGCGTTCAGTTATCTCAGCCGGATCGATGTGAACGCGGGCGCCAGCTACTCCTGGGTGGGGCGGACGCTGCATCCCTTTCTCGGATTCCTCAGCGGCTGGGCGCTGGTGATCTCGGCGACCATCTTCATGGTGGCCGGTTCGCTGCCCGCCGGGTCGTTGACGCTGGCGCTCTTCGACGAGCAACTCGCCGACGACACCCTGCTGTCCACGCTGGTCGGGTCGGCCTGGTTCCTGCTCATGCTGTTCGTGGTACTCGGTGGCGCCCGGCTCACCGTCCGCGCGCAGCTGGTCATGTCCGGCGTCGAACTCGTCATCCTGGCGCTCTTCGTGGTGCTCGCCGTCCTTCACTCCGACCATGCGCGAGCCTTCGACTGGTCGTGGCTCGGCTTCAGCCATTTCGACGGCGTGTCCGGGTTCGCGTCGGGCGCGTTGATCGCCGCGTTCTACTACTGGGGCTGGGACGTCACCAGCAACCTCAGCGAGGAGACCCGCAACAGCCGTCGTACGACGGGAATCGCCGGGCTCATCGGGGTCGGCATCGTCTTCCTGCTCTTCGAGGCGTTCACCATCGCGGTGAACGTCCTGCTGTCCACACGGCAGATCCAGGCCAACGACGCCAATGTGCTGGCCGTGCTGGGCGAGGAGATCTGGCCCGGCTGGGGCGGCAAGCTGCTGATCGTGGCGGTGATGCTGTCCACCATCGCCACGTTGGAGACGACGCTGATCCAGGTGACGCGTTCGCTGTTCGCGATGGGCCGCGACCGTACGATGCCGTCCGCGTTGGGCCGGGTGCACCGCACCTGGAACACGCCGTGGGTGGCGATCGCGGTGGTGGGCGCGGTGGCGCTGCTGATGATCATCGCCTCGAACGCGCTCGGGACGGTCGGTGAGGTCCTCGGCCACGCCATCTCGGCGATCGGTCTGCAGATCGCCGTCTACTACGGTCTCGCGGGCCTCGCCGTGGTCGTCGCCTACCGCAAGATGCTGCTGAAGTCCCCGGCGAACTTCCTCCTCGGCGGAGTGTGGCCGCTGCTCGGCGCGCTCTTCATGTTCTGGATCTTCATCGAGTCGCTGGGCGAGCTGAGCACTCCGGCGATCGTGATCGGCATCGGCGGACTCGCCGTCGGGCTGATCCCGATGCTCTGGTACTGGCGGCAGGGCAGCGACTACTACCACCCCGCGAAACTCGACGCCAGCCGTACCGTCACCGTGGACTACGTGCCCGACAGCCGCGCTGACGCGCACGCGCGTGTCCACGAGGGTCTCCCCACCGACTTCTGAGAGAGATCCCGATGGCGCGAGACCACTTCACCCCCGACTTCGACCCCGACTGCGGGGACGCGCCGCTGACCGCCGCCCGCCAGGACATCGTCATCGGCCGCTGGCAGGGCGTCAGGGACCTGCTGCGGACCACCGGCGCCGACTGGCTGGCGCGCGGCCACCGCGTGCGGGTGCTCGCACAGGCGTGCGCGAGCAGTTCCACGGTCGAGTCGTGGCTGGCCGCCGAGCCGCGCGGCGCCGACGCGCTGGTGCTGCGGGCGGCGACGGAGACCACCCGGGCGTTCAACACGGCCATCGCGGCGGGCCGGGGCGTTCCGATCGACCGGCGCCGCATCGACGCCGCGGTGACCGCGTGCCTGCACGCCGCCGAGGCGTACCCGGAGGATCCCACGCCGTGGATCTCCCTGATCTCCGTCGCCCGGCTGTATCCGTCGGGCGTACGGCGGCAGGAACTGGCCCGCTGGTGGGACGAGTTGCACCGGCGGGACCCGTACAGCGTGGAGGGCCACCTCCAGGTGCTGCACTACTACTCGTCCCGCTGGCACGGCACGCACGGCCTCATGTACGACTTCGCCCGCGACGCGGCCGGCGCGGCACCGCACGGTGTCGCGTTGCCGGTGCTGGTGCAGTACGCCCGGGTCGAGGAGTTCCGCTACGCCCTCGACGCCGCGAAGGGCCGGCACGCCGCCGTGATGCTCAGCCAGCACTGGAACCACGACGGCGCCGTCAGCGACGTACGCCGCACCTGGCAGCGCTGGATCATGGGCCGCGGAGACCGCGCGGTGGCCCCCGGCGAGCTCCGCGACCTCCACTACCTGGCACACGCGGCCTGCCTCGCGGGCCTCCAGGACCTCGCCGCCCCACTGCTGCGGCTGCTCGGCCGACGCGCCACCCGCACGCCCTGGTCCTACACCGGGGATCCCGAGCAGCAGATCCTCAAGTGGCGGGCAGAGCTGGGTCTGCGCGCGTGACATCGAGCCCCGCGTCCGCGCCGGTCGGTAGCAGTGCGTTCCCCTTCGTCAACTGTCAAGGCGTACTTGCCTTTTCCCGGGCCAGGTCCGCCGTCCACTTCTCCTCGATGCGGGCGAATCTCCACACCAGCAGGGCGATGATCCAGGTGGCGATGAAGAGGCCGACGATGGCGAAGCCGAGGGTGTTGAGGTCGAGGGTGCTGATCCAGGTCCAGAAGGGGCCGTGGAGGTGGAGGTTGTCGGCGAGGAGGCCGAGGAGTTCGACGGTGCCGATGAGGAGGGCGACGGCTACGGACAGGCCGGTGATGGTGAGGTTGTAGTAGACCTTGCGGACGGGCTGGGAGAAGGCCCAGCCGTAGGCGAAGTTCATGAAAGTGCCGTCGATCGTGTCGAGCAGGGACATCCCGGCGGCGAAGAGGACGGGCAGGCACAGGATGGCGTACCAGGGCAGCCCGGACGCGGCGCCCGAACCGGCCAGGACGAGCAGGGCGACCTCCGTCGCGGTGTCGAAGCCCAGGCCGAAGAGCAGGCCCAGCGGGTACAGCTGCCACGGCTTGGTGATGGACTTCATGACGCGGCCCAGGAGGCGGTTCATGAAACCGCGGTTGTCGAGCTGCTCCTCCAGCGCGGCTTCGTCGAAGTGGCCCGAGCGCATCCGGCGGAACACCTTCCAGATGCCGGCCAGCACGACCAGGTTGAGCGCGGCGATCACGTAGAGGAACGCCCCGGAGACGGCCGTACCGATCAGGCCGGTCACCTCATGGAGGTGGGAGTCGTCGTCGCGGACCGGTCCGGCGAGGGTCTTCACGCCGAGGGAGAGCAGGAAGGCCAGCGCGAAGACGACGCTGGAGTGGCCCAGCGAGAACCAGAACCCCACGGACAGCGGGCGCTGCCCGTCGCCCATCAGCTTGCGGGTCGTGTTGTCGATGGCCGCGATGTGGTCGGCGTCGAAGGCGTGCCGCATGCCGAGCGTGTACGCGGTCACGCCGATCCCGATGCCGAAGGACCTCTCGCCGATGCTGTAGTGCTCGGGCGCGACCAAAGCGACGAGGGTGAACCAGCCGATCACATGCAGGGCCAGGATGAAGGCCGCCATGCCCCCGACCCTGATCCACTCCTGCCGCGTCATGGAAGTGCGGACGCGGTGCCAGGCCGAGCCGTTCGCGGAAGGCGTGGCGGGGAGGTGTGGAGCGGAGTCAGGGGCGGCCGTCATCAGGGGCTTTCTGTCGGTGAACGGCCGCACTGTGCAGCCTTCCGCCATCCTGCGGTACTTGCAATCGATGTGCAGTAAAGCCCGTGGCTGGTCTTCACCATGGTCCGGGAAAGGCCGATGTCAGCAACCGCGGCGGTCCGTCGTCAGACCATCGCGGTCGGTCCGTCCGGGCTCCGTCGGCGCTGCTGCAGCATCTCGCGGCTCAGTTCCTCCGTCTCCGGTTCCGGCAGCCGCTCGAAACCCTCTTCGGTGATGACCGAGACGATGGGGAAGATCCGGCGGTTGATGTCGGGGCCGCCGGTCGCGGAGTCGTCGTCCGCGGCGTCGTACAGCGCCTGGAGTGCGGCCAGGGCCGCGTCGCGGCGGGACATGCCCTTGTGGAAGAGCTTCTTCAACGCGCCGCGGGCGTACGGGGATCCGGACCCCTCGGCGTGGAAGTCGGTCTTCTCGTACAGGCCGCCGGCGACGTCGAAGCCGAAGATGCGGCCCCGCTCTCCCTCGGGGGCGGACGGGTCGTAGCCGATGAGGAGCGGGACGACGGCGAGGCCCTGCATGGCCTGGCCGAGGTTGTCGCGGATCATGCTCGCGAGGCGGCGCGCCTTCGCGTTGAGGCTCATCGCCGTGCCCTCGATCTTCTCGAAGTGCGCCAGCTCGACCTGGTACAGCTTCACCATGTCCAGCGCGAGGCCGACCGTGCCGGCGAAGGCGACGGCCGTGGAGTCGTCGGCGGGGTGCACCTTCTCCAGGTCGCGCTGGGCGATGAGGTTGCCCATGGTAGCCCTGCGGTCTCCCGCGATGAGCACGCCGTCGCGGAAGGTGAGGGCGAGGACCGTGGTGCCGTGCGGAACGCGGTCGGGGTCGGCCCGCAGGCCGTCCGGGAGCGGGCTGCGGGTGCTCAGCAACTCGGGGCGGTGCGCCGCCACAAACGCCGTGAAGGACGAGCCTCCCGGAGTGAAGAACTCCTCCCCCAGCCGGCCAACGGTCTCCTCGCCTGCCATCGCACTCCCCCTCGCGTCGGAACCGATGGACGACTCCTACCTGAACCCGGCGCGCCGGAAACTCCTCACAGCGCCTTGCGCCGGATCAGCAACCCGAGCACCAGCAGCCCCGGAACGAGCGGCAGCCACATGGTCAGCAGCCGGTAGCCGAGCACGGCGGAGGCTGCCCCGGACGCCGGAGCACCGCCGGCGGTGAGGGCGAGGGCGAGCGCGGCATCGAGGGAGCCGAGACCGCCGGGGGTGGGCAGCAACGCGGCGGCGCTGCTCGCGGCGAGATAGAGCAGCGCCACCCTGGCCGGAGACAGCGGCAGCGCCACGGCCTGGGTGACCGCGATCAGCACCGCGCAATGCAGCACGGCGAAGGCCAGCGACCCGCCCCACAGGGCCGCCGCACGCCGGGGTCGCGCGTGGACGGCCCGGACGTCGGCCACCACGGCGGCGAGAACCCGTCGGCAGCGCCCGCTGCACAGCAGGACCGCCGCCGCGCAGGCCACGAGGATGACGACGGCCACGCATCCCCCGGACAGGGACGGCACCAGCAGAACTCCCGGGCAGGCCAGGACGAGTACGGCGATCAGGGCGCCGCGGACCATACCGCCCGCGGACGCCTTCACCGCGAGGGCCGTCGCCGCGCGCCCGGCCGACATGCCGCAGCGCATGAGGAAGCGGAGGTTGACCGCGCCCGCGCCGAGCCCGGCGGGCAGCACATGGTTGGCAGCGCAGGCGGCGAACTGCGCGGCCACGAGCCGCCCCGGCGGCAGCCTCGCGGTCACGGCGCCCTGCTGGGCGAGCGCCGAGCACAGCCAGGTCATGGCCGCGGCGGACGCGGCGACCAGCAGCCAGCCCTGGTCGGCGACGGCGAGCCGGACGGCTCCTGTCTCCAGCACCGGCCAGTGCCGCCGGGCCAGATACCCGGCGCCCACCAGCACGGCGAGCGTGAGGGCGGTGTGCCAGTAGGCGCGTCTGCGGTGGGACGGGGCGAGGACCTGCTCGGACGTCATACGGGCCCCGGTGCGATGTGGACGTCCAGACCGTCGAGGCGGTGGGTCTGCCAGGTACGGGCGTATCCGGGTGGGGCGCCACCCGGCGGGGTGAGGGCGGCGACCGGGATGGTGCGTGCGGTGCGCAGGATGTCCGCCTGCGTGGTGTTGGCGTTGTGGCCGCGGATCGCGCCGGAGGAGCAGCCGGTGTAGTAGGCGACGGGGATGGCCTCGTGCCCGGTGAGCAGACAGGGCGGGCGCACACCCAGGCGGTGCAGTTCGGCGGCGCTGCGGGTCCAGTCACGGCGGTCGGCGGTCGTGCGCTCGACGACGCGCTCCAGGACGACGTACTGCACGGCCAGGTGTCCCGCCAGTCCGACGGCGACCAGTGTCGCGACGACCGGCCGCCATCGCCCGCTCGGCGCGCTGACCAGGTGCCGCAGCGCGTCGGCGACGGGGACGGCGAGCAGCGCGTAGGCGGGCAGCAGGAAGCGGGGGGCGGCGTATTCGATCAGGAACAGGTAGGGAACGGCGGCTGTCGTGGCGCACAGGAGCGGTACGAGGGTCTGCGCGGTGCGTCCGGCGCGCACGGCGACCGTGAGGCCGAGGGCGGCGAGCAGCGGGAGCACGAACCACCACAGGGTCACCGCCGGGTTGGGCATCTCCGCGGTGCAGGGGCGGCACAGGGTGCGTCCGACGAGGCTGCGCAGCTGGTCGTCGACGGCGTTGTGCCAGCCGAGTCCGCCCTGGATCCGGGAGGCCTCCGACAGCCGCTCGCTCAGGCCGCCGTGGCTGACGAACGCCTCGATCACCCACGCGACGGCACCGGAGGCGAGCCCCGCCGCGAGGACGAGGGCGAGCCTCCATTGACGTATCGCGACAACCAGCAGGGGCAGCGCGACCCAGGCGGCGTCCGTGGGCCGCATCAACGCCATGAGCGCGGCGCCCACCGCGACGCCCCACAGGGCCCGGCGGTCCTGCCGGCCGGAGCGGGCGCGCAGGAAGCAGCCGACGCAGACCAGGGCGCCGATCGCGACCCAGTAGTTGGGCATGGCCTGCGGGGCGTAGAAGAGGGTCACCCACAAGGTGGCGAACAGGGCGCCGGCGGCGGCGAGGACGCCGGCCGGGAACAGTCCGCGCCAGGCGCGCAGGGCGAGGTACAGACCGACTCCGGCGAGCAGCGCGAGGTAGACGCGCAGCAGCGTGGTGGACGTCGACCAGGATGCGATGGGCGCCACCAGCACGGAGACTCCGCGGGCACGCGGGGCGCTGAAGAAGGCGGCCGGTGCCTGGGTGCCGACCTGGCTGACGTAGACGGTTTCGTCCCAGCCGAGGCCCATGGAGGGGTGGACGAGCGCGAGCTGGGCGAGGGTGAAGGCACCGGCGACCGCCGCGAGCGGGCCCCTGCCGCGGGCCCGGCCGAACGCACCGGGCACGGTCGCCTCGCCGCGTCCTCCCCTACCGACGAGCATGGCGTTCGACCCGTGCGCCATCGTCCACCCCTCACCCCTGCACGTCGTAGGCTTCCTCAGCCCGCCAGCCGGAAGGGCAGAAGGCGGGAGCGCCGGAAACATGGACAAAGTATCCCGGGCAGGGCATCGCCAGCGCTCCGTATGCACCCAGGAGTGTGACGCCCGGCGTCAGTCGTGCGGGAACGAATGGTGCTCGTGGGCGACCAGCCAGCGGCCGTCCTCCTTGCGCAGGCCGAGGGTGAGCCGCAGGCGCAGGGTGGGGCGCTCGGTGAGTTCCTCCGGGGTGCCGCAGCGCAGCAGGGCGTGTGCGTAGGCGACGTCGGTGCCCGCCGTGATGTCGAGGGACTCGATGTCGAAGGAGGCGCCCTGGGCCTGCCAGGTGAAGAACGGTGGCCAGCTCGCGCGGTAGGCGTCGAGGCCGTGGATGCCCTCGTGGGGCGGCGGTACGTCGTACATGACGATGTCCTGGGCGTGATCGGCGAGTACGCCGTCGAGGTCGCCCCGGTGGACGGCTTCGGCCCAGTTCGTGATCAGGGTGCGGATCCGCGCTTCGTCGTCCGACATGGCGGCGGCTCCCTCCTTGTCGGTGGTTCTGCATGAACGCGACCTCCTCCCCTACCGACTCCCCGCATCGGCGCAACTCATCGCCGGGCCGGGTGCCACACTCTGCTGTGTGCCTGTGACCTTCGACGACCTCCTCACCCGCGCCCGTGGCCTCGCCGACGGCCGCCGCCGCTGCGTCCTCGGTATCGCGGGCAGCCCCGGCGCGGGCAAGACGACGCTCGCCGAGACCCTCGTACGGGAGCTGAACGCGTCCGGGGAGCAGTGGGTCGCGCACGTCCCCATGGACGGCTTTCATCTGGCCGACGTCGAGTTGGACCGGCTGGGTCTGCGGGAGCGCAAGGGCGCGCCCGACACCTTCGACGCGGCGGGGTACGCGGCGCTGCTGCGGCGGCTGCGGGAGGAGGTCGACGGCACGGTGTACGCGCCGGGCTTTGAGCGGGTGCTGGAGCAGCCGATCGCGGGCGCGATTCCGGTGCCGCCGACGGCGCGGCTGGTGGTGACCGAGGGCAACTACCTGTTGCTGGGGACGGGGGCGTGGGCGCGTGTCCGGGCGCAGTTGGACGAGGTGTGGTTCTGCGAACCGGACGAGGAGGAGCGGATCCGGCGGCTGATCGCCCGGCACGAGGAGTTCGGCAAGGGCCACGCGGAGGCGGTGGCGTGGGTGCTGGGCACGGACCAGCTCAACGCCGACCTGGTCGCCGCGACCCGCGACCGCGCCGACCTCCTCGTCCCGGCGTCCCTCGATGTCGGGGTGTGAGACGGCTCAGCGGCGCAGGGTGAGCAGCGGTTCCCCTCGCTCGTCTCCGGCCGGTTCCCCGATCACGGCGGTGAAGGCCTCGGTCCGTACCGTCAGCCCTTGCTCCCCGAGCTCGAACTCCGGGGAGAACGGGCCCTCGGCGCCGTAGCGCACGGCGAAGACGTGCAGGTCACCGGGCGCGCCCGGCGCCGGTTCGGCCTCCAGCGCCGTGGACGCGACCAGGTGACGCCAGCCCTCGTCCGGGTTGCCGTAGCCGCGCGGATCGGCGGCCAGGGCGAAGGCCGCCAGTTCCTGGGTGGTCTCCGAGCGGGCGTCGAAGTGGTCCGTGCGCTCCGCCTCCGGGTGGCTCAGACGGAGTTCACCCGCCGCCGTCACCTCGCCGGTCGCGACCCTGCGCACACGGTCGCCGTCGTCGGCGGCGTACGGCAGTCCGGCGAGCAGATACGGCGATCCCGGCAGCCGCTCGACGGCCACCGTCATCCACAGCCGCGTGCCGTCGGTGACGTACAGGGACCGGACATGGCGCAGGACGTGGTCGCGGCCGACGACCGGCTTGGTGACCAGCTTGGCGGTCAGGCCGTCGGTGCTCAGGTCCCGCACGCGGACCTCGCCCATGGGGCGGCAGTGCAGGAAGCCGTCCGTGACCGGGCCGAAGCCGTGCTGGCGATTGACGGCGGCGGCCAGGTAGTAGGTGCCGCCCGCCTCGACCACCGCCGGGGTCATCCGGCCGTCGAAGGCCACCGAGACCGTGCCCGAGCGCAGTTGGTGGCGGGCCACCGCCGTGGCCGGCTCCCGGTGCCAGCGTGTGCCGTCCTGGATCTGCCAGATCAGCATCCACGCGAAGTGGCCGTCGATCCCGCCGTCCGCCTGCACCGCGTGCCTGCCCCAGCGGGTGTCGCCCCGGTAGCGGCCGAGGTCGGCGCCGATACGGCGGCTGAAGTAGCGCAGGCCCAGGACCGATTCGAAGCCGGAGTGCTGTTCGCTGTAGCGCGGGCCGCCGTTGTCGAAGCCGCCGGTCGTCAGGCGGGCGTCGATGTAGCGGGCGAGCGTGTCGCCGTCCTCGGCGAAGATCTCCTCGCCGCTGACCCGGTGGGCCTGGGCGAGGAAGGACAGGGAGATCGGGCCGTAGTTGTTGTCGTAGGCGCCGCCGTGCTCGGGGGGCAGCAGGGCGCCCCGGTCGCGCACCCGGTGGGCGCGGATCTTGTCGGCGTACAGCTCCAGCGCCCGCGCGCGGACACCCTCGCTCTGTTCTTCCGGCAGATGACGGGCCAGCATCAGGCCGCCGACCACACAGCCGATCGCCTGGTTGCCCGCCTCCTGCGGGTTGAAGAAGGTCGCCTCGGTCAGCCAGCGCCAGTAGCCGTGCGCCAACTCAAGCAGCTCGGTGCGCTGTTCGTCGTCGACCAGGCCGTCCGTCGTGTCCAGCAGATTGACCGTCTGGAGCAGCGCCCACACCGTGCTGGGCCAGTCCCCGATGGGGTGCGCGCCCGCGGCGAGGGTGTAACGGGCGTACGGCAGGCGGGAGTTGCGCTCCCTCAGATTGGGGTATCCGGGGTTGTCCTCGACGTACACCCGCTCCCGCAGATGGAAGGCGAGACTGCGACGTACCGCCTCCGGCAGCCGGGGATCCTTCGTGCGCTGCCAGGCGAACGCCAGCAGCGACGTCACGCCGAGCGAGGTGTCGCCGATGTCGTCGACGGCGTCGGGGTGTTCGAGATTGCCGTCCGGTGTGATGCGGGCCAGGGCCTGCTCGGTGACGTCGGCGAGGACGGCGTCGTATGCCTCGGGGGTGTCCGGCAGGTCGTGCAACGGGCCGCGCTGGTGCGGGAGATGCATCTGTCTGTCCTCAGCCCTTCGTACCGGAGGTGGCCATGGCGTGGGTCGTCGGGGTCATACGACAGGTGCGTGCCGGCGGGCGCGCAGTGCGACGGTCAGTGTGTGCGGGCCGAGTCCACCGATGTAGACACGGTTCCCGGTCGTCGCGTCGGTGCCGCCCACCACGGTGTAGTCCTGTCCCGGGTCGTACCGCAGTATGTCGCTCCGGTCCGGCCCGGCCAGCGGTTCGCCCGCCTCGACACCGGCCTCGACCCGGATCTCGTCGTCACCGGCCCGGTAGGTGATCGGCCCGGTCGTCAGGCACCAGCGTCCGTCGCCGATCGGTACGGCGCCCTCCGGCACGCCGCCCGGCCGGAAGGTCAGTTCGAGGGCCCAGGGCACCCGTGGTCCGCTGATGTCGATCCGCAGGTCAGCGCCGTCTTCCCTCAGGTCCACCTCGACGCGGGTCGTGTGGGAGACCTCGTCCCGGGGCCGGTCCGGGAAGGCCATCGCGGCCGAGAAGCGTCCCTCGTCCACCAGCCGGTAGACGCCGTCGTCCCGCCTCTGGTCCGTCGGGAGCGGCTGGTAGTAGGCGGCTGTGAGGGTTTCGGTGAGCCGGTACCGGTTGTCGGCGAGCTGTTGCATTTCGGCGGCGCGGAACGGGCCCAGGTCGAAGAACCCCCGCGCCAGACGGACCGCGTCGAGGACGGCGTCGCCGGCGAACAGGCGCAGGAAGGTGGGATTGCAGGCGAGGCCCGAGCGGATGCGCCGGTGCTCGGGTACGTCGGAGCCGCCGTACACCACCGTGTGCGCGGTGGCCGAGGCGCGTGCGGCGAGGCGTGCGGTGGTGAGGTACCGGTCGCGCGGAAGTGTCTCCGCGGCCAGGGACGGCAGGGCGCGGCACAGGTCCGGGACGAGGATGGTCTCGGCGAGCAGGTCGGGGTCGTCGATGCCGCCGGCGGCCGCCAGCCGCGCCACCCGGGCGAAGTCGCCCCGGCCGGTGCGGATCGCGAGCAGCCGGTAGTGCGGCAGGTAGGGCGCCAGCGGGAACGGGTGGCTCTGGTCCTGACGTCGCGAGTGGACGGTCTCCACCGTGCCGTCCGGCCTGATCAGGTCCAGGGTCGTGGCGAGATTGCGTTCGACGGCGTACAGCAGGTCGGCGCGGCCGAGCACTTCGGCCAGCAGCAGCAGCGACGGGTTGGACACATGGGCCGCGTAGTTGGCGCTCCGTTCCGAGTACAGGCCGTCCGCGTCGATGTCGACGCCCTCGGCGAGCCACTCCTCGACGCGGTCGAGCAGCCGGTCGTCCGGGAACGACCGGTGCAGCCGGGCCAGCGCCGCGCACAGCTCCCAGCGGTGGTTCGGGGTATGCACCCCACCGGTCAGGAGACTGCCGGTGGCGGCGCCGGCGATCTCAGCGAGCGCGGCCGTGACGTCGCGCAGTTCCGGGCCCGCGTCGGCGGCGAGGACGTGCGCGTCGCACACGTCGTTGACGGTGAAGGCGGAGTCCGGCGGTGACTGCACGTTGTCGCCGCCGGCGAAGAGGCCGGTGGTGGTCTGCGTGGCCCGCAGGGCGGCGAGGTGGGTCATCGCGGCGGCGACGGCCTGCCTGCTGCCGTGCAGCGCCGAGTCCGGGGAACGGTATGCCGCGACCAGGGTCTTCACCCGGCGGGCCAGAGCGCGGTGGGTCACACCGGCGGGTTCCTCGTCGGGGCGGGCCGCCAACGGGGCGGCCTGCCGGTCGGCGGCGCGGGCCGCCGACCGGACGAACTCGTGGTCGAGCGGGGTGGGCAAGGTCAGTCCTTCAGTCCGGCATTGATGTCGGCGTTCATGACGTAACGCTGGAATACCAGAAAGACGACGATCAGAGGGATCATGGAGATGACCGATCCGCCGAGCACCACCGACCAGTTGATGTTCTGCGCCCCGACGAGGCTCTGGATGCCGATCTGCACGGTGAACTTGTTGGGATCGTTGAGCATCAGAAGCGGCCAGATGTAGTCGTTCCACCGCCACTGGAACGACAGGATGGCGAGCGTCAGCATGATGGGCCGGGAGATCGGCACCATGATCCGCAGGAAGATCGACAGCTCACGCGCACCGTCGATGCGGGCGGCCTCGATGAGCTCGTCCGGGACCGTCAGGAAGAACTGGCGGAACATGAAGCACCCGGTCGCGGTGAGCACGGCAGGGAGGATGATGCCGGCGAGCGAGTTGTAGAGGCCGAGGTCGCGGACCACCAGGAACTGCGGGGCGAGCATGACCTCGCCCGGCAGCATCGTGGTGGCCAGAATGCCGACGAAGAAGACCTTGAGCCACTTGTTGTCGTACTTGGCCAGCGCGTACCCCGTGCAGCAGCTGACGCCCACCGTCAGGATCGTCGCGATCACACACACGATGGTCGTGTTGATGAAGTACTGGGAGAAGTTGGCGCTGTCCCACGCCGCCTTGTAACCCGACACGGTGGGGTTGTTCGGAAACAGCGTCAGCGGAAGGGAGAACAGGTCTCCCGCCGGTTTGAAGGAGCTGAGGACGAACCACAGCACCGGCACCGCGTAGATGGCCGCCAGAACCCACAGCAGTGTGGTCGCGGGCACCGCGCGCCGAAGCCCACCGCTACGCCCGCCGCGGGGCCCCTTCTTGGCGACGCCCCGTACGGAATCGGCGTCGACCTTGCGCGGCATGTCTGTGGTTGTCATCGGTTCTCCACCCGCCGGTTGACCATCATCTGGACGATCGCGACGACCATCAGGATGAGCATGAGCACGAACGACGCGGCACTCGCGTAGCCGATCTGGCCCGATTTGAAGCCGGTCTGGTAGATGTACTGCACAAGCAGGTTGTTCGTCGTTCCGGGTCCGCCGTTGTTGAGGGAGGCGAACAGCGGGTACTCCTTCATCGCGTGGATCGTGTTGAGCAGGATGACGATGAAGGAAGTGGGCGCGATGCTCGGCAGTGTGATGCTGATGAACTGGCGCCACGCACCGGCGCCGTCGAGCGCGGCCGCCTCGTAGTACGACGTCGGTACGTTCTTGATCGCCGCGATGAACAGCAGCATGGAGAAGCCCGTCCAGGCCCAGGATGCCGCCACCACGACCACCATCAGCGACAGGTCCGCGTTCGACTGCCACGGAACGGCACTTCCGCCGAACTTCTCGATGAAGTAGTTGACCAGTCCGAAGTTCTCACCGAACAGCCACCGCCACAGGACGCCCACGACGATGGGCGACAGAAGCCACGGGATGAAGAAGAAGACACGGGCGACCGACACGCCCTTGGCGTGCTTGCTCACCAGCACGTTGGCGATGAGCAGCGAGAACACGAAGTTCAGCGGGACGAAGAGCACGGTGTACAGCAGCGTCCGGGTCAACGCGTCGAAGAAGGTGGAGTCCCCGAACAGGCGCTGGTAGTTGTCCAGTCCGACGAACTGGAACGCCCCTACGCCCGTGTAGTTCGTGAAGGAGTAGACGAGCCCGATCACCGCCGGCCAGAGGAAGAACAGGGCGAAGAGCACGACGTTGGCCGCGATGAGGACGAGCGGCGCAAGAGTGTACTTACTGCGGCTCCTGGGCGGGCTCACGGACACGTCCGGGGCGCGTTCTGTCATCTTCCTGACTCCGTGCTGGTGGAATGGGTTCCTGTGGGCTCGGGCCATGAGCCCGGCATCGCGTGGGGCCCGAGGCCGGGCGGCGGTGTTCTCGATCCCGCCGCCCGGGCCTGCCGGTTTACGCTCAGCCGCCGACCTGCTGGTTGTAGCCGGCCACGATGTTGTCCAGCGCCTTGTCGGCCGACTGCTGGCCGTTGATCGCCTTGCCGAGCTCCGTCTTGGTCGGGTCCTCGGTGAGGCTCTTGCCCTTCAGCACCCAGTTCGTCTGCGCGGTGTTGAAGTAGCCGGAGATCGGGGCGTAGAGCGGGATCGACTCGTTGTAGAGCTTGAACGCCGCCTGCGCCGCCTCGGACTTGAAGGGGTACTTCGGGCTCAGACCGCTCTCGACCGGCAGGAACCCGGACGCCGCGCACAGCGCCTGGTAGTGGGCCGGCTCGTACAGCCAGGACATGAACTTCTGCGCGGCGGTGGCCGCGGCGCCGTTGTTGTTGAACCCCACCATCAGGCCACCGCTGTTGACGTCGCTGGCCTGCACCGGCTGGGCGGGAGTCGGGACGCTCGCCCACTCGAACTTGTTGATGCTCTCCGCGAAGGAGGCGACCTGCCACACGCCGGACCAGTAGGCGACGACGTCACCGCTCTGGAACATGGCCGACGGGTCGGCGCCGCTGGTCCACACCGACTTCGGCATGGTCTTGTCGTCGTTCCATCCGACGAAGGTGTTCACGGCCTTCTTGGTCGCCGCGTCCACCGAGAACTTGCCGGAGGAGTCCGCGTGGACGTACTTCCCGCCCATCTCGTACACCATGGCGCGGAGCCTGGACGGGGACTGGTCGAACGTCAGGGAGTACTTGGCCTTGGTCTTCTCCCGGACCTCGTTCGCCGCCTTGATGAACTCGGTCCAGGTCCAGGTCTTCGAGGGCGAGGTCGGGTAGGAGACGCCGGCCTTCTCGAAGAGCGACTTGTTGATGAACATGCCCGACGCGGTGATGTCCGAGGGGATGGACAGCACCTTCCCGGACGAGTCCTTGGCGAGGAAGTTCGCGTTGATCTTGTTGCTCTTGTTGTTGGCGATGGAGCTGAGGTCGATCAGCTTGTTCGACCAGATCGGGTCCAGCTTCGGCACGGCCGCCACGTCGGGCAGGGAGTTCGCCTGCGCGGCGTTGCGCAGCTTCGCGTCGTAGCCGTCGTAAGGAATGTTGACGAGCTTGACGTCGACGCCGGCTTCCTTCTTGTACTGCGCCACCATCTTCTTCCAGCCCGCGTCCTGCCCCGGAACCGTGGAGATCCAGAACGTCAGCGACTTGGAGGTCCCGCCCGAGTCGGATCCGGATCCGCAGGCGGAGAGCAGCAGGGCACCTGCCGTGGCCACTGCAGCGAGGGGAACCAGGCGGCGCATACCGCCGCGGCCGAGTCGGCGGGAGCGCCGCGCACCTACATTGATCATCTTCGATCCCTTTTTCGTCGCAGGGGACGGAGCACGGCGCCGACCGAGGCGGCACGGGTGCATTTTGCAGGAAAAGTCACTTTCCGGAGGGCGCGGCCTCGCCCGGCCGCGTCTTCCTCGCGGGCGAGGATCCCCGGCCGTGGTGGCCGTCACCGCACGGGCACGCCCTCGTGCGGTTGCCGTACGTCGAGTACGGGCGGGACGCTCGCTCCAAGCCGACGTCCCGGCCGACCTAGAAAGCGCTTGTCCGGACATTGGCAGACCGAGCCGGAAACCGTCAATCCTTGGCCCCCGCGGCGTCGGTCACGGTTTGGACTCCTTGGGCGACCGCGAGTCGGGAAGCACCCACCACGGTGCCGAGATCACCGACCGTGCTGCTCACCACCTCGGTGGGCCAGCTCAGGCGCGCCATCTCGGCCCGCACACCCGGCAGCAGCTGCGGATCCGCGCCGGTGCTGCCGCCCAGGACGATCAGTCCGGGGTCCAGTACGGCGGTCACGGCGGCGGCCAGCCGGCCGATGTCGGCGGCATGACGGTCCACGACCGTACGGGCCGTGGCACGGCCCTCCTGGGCGAGGGCGAAGAGCTGCTCGGCGGTGCGGGGGCAGGACCCGTCGCCGTCCGGCCAGGCCTCGGCGGCCCGGCGCAGCAGGGAGCGGGCGCCGATGTACTCCTCCAGGGCGTCCTGGCGGGGCTCCCGGCCCTCGTCCCAGGGGTAGGGCAGCCGGGCGAGCTCACCGGCGGCGGCGTTCGCCCCGCGCAGCACCTGGCCGCCGACGACGATGCCGAGGCCGATACCGACGCCGATCCGCAGATAGCCGAAGGTGTTCCGGCCGCGGGCGGCGCCCTCGTGGAGCTCGGCGAGCGCGGCACAGTTGACGTTGTTCTCGAGGTGGACCGGCACGCCCCGGGGCAGGGCGACGGCCATGGCGTCGAAGAGGGGGCCGGCCTTGGCGGTCGCGGGCCGCTGTCCTGCGCCCCCCTCCCCCGCCGGGACATCGCCGACGGCGACGACGATGGAGCGCAGCGGGGCGCCGTCGGGCAGCGCGAAGACGGCCTCGCGCACGACGTCGGCGGCCTCGTCCCGGGAGCCGGTGGCCTGGGCGAGCAGGGTGCCGTCCAGGGCGCAGCCGCGCACCCGGGTGAGGGCGGGGCCGAGGTCGACGGCGAGCACCGCACCGGCCGCCGGTCCGAGTCCGTAGACGGCGGCGGAGCGTCCGGTGGCGCCGGAGGCGGTGCCTGAGTGTGCGGCGAGACGGGCGCTCTCCAGTTCCGCGACGGCGGAGGACACCGTCGGCTTGGACAGGCGCGCCAGGCTCGCGAGCTGCGGCCGGGTCGCCGTGCCCGCCCGGGCCAGCACGGCGAACACCGCGCTCGCGCTCTCGGTCAGGCGGGGTGGTTCCGCCACGTCGTGTTCCACAGTTCTCCCACGCGAGGTCGAGCGCCGCGCTCCGGGGTCGTACCTCTCCACGGGATGCGGCGATGGGATGCCATGACGTCACGCGTTCCCGCCCCGCGGGGCCCTCTCGGGCCCGCCCGGTGGTCGAGTGCGCGATTTCTCTTGACGCACTGTACTTCGTTAGTTAACTTCCTAACGAAGTTCACGGTACTCGCCTGCCGTGGTCCGTCAGAGGCCCGTCCCGGGGCTTCCCTAGTTCTTCGACTGCCTTTCCTCCAGACACGGTCTCGCCCGCCGTCGCAGCACAGTGCAACGACGAAAGAGGATCCGTGCAGGACGCTTCACCTTCTGGCCCTCTCGTGGTCGGTATCGACGTGGGCGGCACCAAGACGCATTTGCGCGCCTTCGCGGGCGACACCCCGGTCGCCGATCACGTCCGCTCCAGCAGTGGCTGGCGGCCGCACGACCCCGTGGCCGCCGCCGGCTGGCTGGCCGTGCTGGCCGCCGAGGCCCTGCCGGCGGGCTCGCGCCCGTCCGCTCTGGCCGTGGGCGGTCACGCCTGCGAGACATCCCGTCAGTGCGCCCAGATCCGTACCGCGCTGCAACTCCACTTCAACGCGCCCGCACTCGTCGTGGGCGACGCCGAACTCCTCGTTCCCGCGGCGGGCCTGGACAAGGGCGTCGGCCTGGTGGCCGGCACCGGTTCGGTCGCGGTGGGGCGCTTCGCCGACGGCCGCCCCGTCCAGGTCGGCGGCTGGGGCGCGGTCCTCGGGGACGAGGGCGGCGCCGCCGGTCTCGTCCGCGAGGCCGCACGCGCCGTGTGGGCGGCCCATGACCGCGGGGAGGAGCCCGACGCCCTCGCACTCGGTCTCCTCGCCTCCTTCGAGGTCGCCGAAGTCCCGGCGATCGGGGCGGCACTGGAAGCCGCCAAGGACATCTCCGCCGAGTGGGGCCGGCACGCCCCGGCCGTGTTCACCGCCGCCGAGGCGGGCTCGCCGCTCGCCCGTGCGGTGATCGCCGACGGCGGCCGGTCGCTGGCCGCGCTCGTCGAACGGCTTGCCGAACGCGGGGTCGTGGTGGACGACGTGGTGGTGGCGGGCAGCACCGTCCTCGCCCAGCCCGTCCTGTACGACGCCTTCACCTCCGCCCTCACGGACAGGGTACCCACAGCCAGGCCACAGCCGCTGCGGGTGCCGCCGGCCGAGGGGGCCGTGGCGCTGGCGCGTTCACTTCTGTGACACCTGCCGGACGCCGGGCCCACCCTCGTCCGACACAACTCGCCCGTAGATCTTCGCTCGTAAGCCTCATGGGGCGTCGCACGACTCGTGCATCCTCCCCGCTCCACGGGCTGTCATCGCACGACATCCCCGGCCGAACGGCCGAAGAACTCACGAGAGGCAGCAGCATGCCGTCATCCGCCGGGCCCCGGTCCACCGCGCCGGTCAGTGAACTCGCCGCGAACAGAAGGGGATTCCTCCGAACTTCCCTCGGTGTCTCGGCCGGTGTTCTGGCAGCGCCCACCTTCGCGGCGTGGCTCGGCGCCGCGGACGCGAAGGCCGCCACGACCGCCGCCGCGTTCGTCGACGACTACAAGACCAACGTCACGGCGAACCTGACACCCGAGACCAACGCGGTGGTCCGCGCCCTCGGCGGCTTCGCGAAGGTCTGGAAGACCGGCGGCGCCTGGAACACGGGCATACCGCTGATGCCCGAGGTGCTGCGCGCCAACATGCGCTACTGCGCCCGCGTCACGGCCACGCGCACGGACGCCCAGGCGAAGGACGCCTTCCTCTACGACCGCCAGCACCAGAGCTACTCGGTGATCGGCGGTCTCGGTCCGCTCGCGGAGCTGTACAAGTCGGGCGCCAAGGCGGTCACGTCGATCACCAGCGCGCCGGACGGCACCCCGGCTGCGAAGATCAGCGACACCCTGCCCGCCGACGCTCCGGCCGGATCCGCGCTCGGCGCCGGGTCGTACGACTCGGAACTCGGCCAGGTGGCGAAGCTGGTCGACACGGTGCGCGGCCCCTTCGCCTCCAGCAACCCGGCCAAGTTCGCCTTCCAGTACCCGCGTCCGTGGCGCATGAACGAGGACAGTGAGGTCGTCGACACCGGGAAGAAGGACGCGTTCGGCTTCCCCGTCTACGAGTCGGACGTGATCGTCGCGCCGCAGCTGCTGCGGCAGCGCGGCGAGACCCCGGCCGAGGACGGCGGCTTCCCCAGCGGCCACACCAACGCCATTCACCTGGCCGCCCTGGCCTTCGCGTACGCGGTGCCCGAGCGCTTCCAGGAGATGGTGACCCGCGCCTTGGAGCTCAGCCACACCCGCATCGTGTCGGGCATGCACTCCACCGTCGACGTCATCGGCGGCCGCGTCATGGCCACCGCCCTGGCCGCCGCCGCCCTCGCCGACCCGGCGAACGCGCCCTTGAAGAAGGCGGCACGGGCTCAGGCCCTGGCGTACTTCCAGGAGCAGACCGGCACGACGGCCGACACGCTGTACACCTACGCGCACTCGGCGGGCACGGACACCGACCCGTATGCGGACCGTGCCGCGAACGCCTGCACGGTCAAGCCGAAGTTGACGTACGTGCTGAAGCGGTGCGGCGGCAACCGGCCGCTCACCGTCCCGAAGGGCGCTGAGGTGTTGCTGGAGACGCGGCTGCCGTACCTCGACGCGAAGCAGCGGCGCGAGGTGCTGCGGACGACCGCGCTGCCCTCGGGCTACGTCCTGCTGGACGGCTGGGAGCAGTGGGGCCGGCTCAACCTGTTCGCGGCGGCGGACGGTTACGGTGCCTTCGACTCGGACGTGACCGTCACGCTGGACGCCTCGGCCGGCGGCTTCGGCGCGGCCGACAGCTGGCGCAACGACATCGACGGCGACGGAGGCCTGACCAAGCGCGGCACCGGGACGCTGACCCTGACCGGCCACAACCGGTACACCGGCGGGACCGTGCTGGCGGACGGTGTCCTCGTCGCCGCCTCGGCGCACGCCCTGGGCCACGGCGAAGTGCGGGTCACCGGCGGCACCCTGCGGGTGGCCACCAAGTCGACGGTGAAGGTCCACGGAACGTACGCGCAGGAGTCGGCCGCGCTCCAGGTGACGCTGCGTTCGGGTCGCGGCCCCGCCCTGGAGGTCACGCGGCGCGCGGTGCTCGGCAAGGGCAGCTCGCTGTCGCTGCGGCTCGACGCCGACAAGCCGCCGGCCGCGGGGAGCACGGTGCGTGTGGTCGGCGCTCGGGCGCTGCGCGGCCAGTTCGACCGCGTGGAGCTGAACTCCGACACGCTGCGGGCCGTACCCGTCTACACGGCGGATGGTCTGTCGGTACGACTCTTGAAGCGGTAGCGCCCTGACGTGGCGGGAGCTGATGCAGAGTAGCCCCATGAGGCGGCTCTGGATCACTCCCGTCACCGCGCGGCCGGTGTCACCGCGGGGCGGATGATGGCGCGCGAACAGCGGGAACTGGTCCTCGATCCCGGGACGGAGGGACACCCTCAGCCGTCCGTGACGGCGGTGGCCTCGCCACGTCCGTCGCGCAGGCGCCTGCTGGTGCCGCTGCTCGTGGTCGTGCTGCTCGCCCAGATGGCCGTGGCGATGGTGACCACCGCGGTGCAGCAGACGCCGACCATCGACGAGCCCGTGTACGTCGGCACGGCCGCCGTCTATCTGCACGACCACAGCCTGCGTTACAACCCCGAGCATCCGCCGCTGGGGAAGCTGGTCGTCGGCGTCGGTGTGGCGCTCGCCGATCCGCACGTCGACCGGCCCCTGCCGAGCGATCAGGGCGTGATGGGGCGGCATCTGCTGTACAAGTCCGGCAACGACCCGTGGCAGCTGATGTTCTGGGCCCGCCTTCCGGTGATCGCGCTGACGCTGCTGTTCGGGCTGGTCGTATTCGCCTTCGCCCGTGAACTCGTGGGCGCGGCGGGCGGTTTGACCGCGCTCGCGCTGTACGCCCTCTCCCCCGATGTCATCGCCCATGGCTCCCTGGCCACACTCGACGTACCGGCGGCCGGTTTCCTGCTGACCTCGGTGTGGCTGCTGTGGCGGGCACGGGTGCGGCCACGGCTGTATCTGCCGCTCGCCGGGGTGGCGTTGGGTGCGGCCCTGGCGACGAGGATGAGCGCGCTGGCGGCGGTTCCGGTACTGGTGGTGCTCGCCGGGGTGTCGGTGTGGACAGCCGAAGCGAACGGGCACCGGGCGGGCGCGTGGAACGACCGTCGCAGGGCACTGCTACGCGCCACTGCGGGTGCGGGCGTGCTGGCGCTGGCCGCGATCGCCGTCGTATGGGCCACCTATCTGGCCGTCGACCCGCGGCTGCGCTGGACGCCGCAGCAGCATGTGCCGGCGGTGGGAGGACTGCGGGGGCTGCTGGTCGATCTGCTGCCGCTGCCGGAGGCGTACCGGGACGGTATGCGCATCCAGTTCGGGCTGGAGACCCGGCCCTGGGAGAGCTTCCTGTTCGGGCGGGTGTACACGGGGTCGCTGTGGTACTACCTCCCGGCGGCGCTGCTGGTGAAGACGCCGCTCGGCATGCTCGTGCTGTGGGCGGCCGGCGCCGTCGCACTGCTGACGGTACGGCGGCTGCGGCCCGCGGCGCCGTATCTGCTGCTCGCCCCCGTCGTCCTGTCGGCCGTGGCCATGGAGGGGGCGCGGGACTTCGGCACGCGGTACGCCGTCTTCGTGCCGATGTTCCTCGCGGTGACGGCGGCCGGTGTCCTGGCACTGCGGTGGCGGTGGCGGTTCGTGGCGACGGGCGCGCTGGTGCTGTTCGTGGCGGTCAGCTCGCTGCGGACGTTTCCCTACTATCTGCCGTATTCCAACGAGGCGTTCGGCGGGCCCGCGAAGACGCATCTGCGGCTGCACGACTCCAATGTGGACTGGGGCCAGGATCTGGGCCGGCTCGCGGACCGGCTGCGGGAGCGCTATCCGGGTGAGCGGATCTGGCTGGTGTACAAGGGCAGCGGGGTGCCGTCGTACTACGGCATCGACGCGACCGATCCGCGCTCGGTGCCCGCCCGTGAGGTGCGCGGGCTGCTGGTCGTGTCGGACTCCAAGGTCGCCAAGGCGAAAGGGCGGCTGACCGAGTTGATCGACAGCAGTCGTCCGATCGACGAAGTCGGTCATTCGATCACGATCTACCGACGGTGATCGTTTTGGGGCGTCTGAGCTATGTTGAACGACTGTGGGAGACAAAGGAGGCGCACAGGTGCCATCGCCGCAGCAGGCACGTGCACAGGCATCCGCGATCACCTCGGGCAAGTCGGCTCCGGAGGCGGAGGCCGCTCCGAGTTCCCAGCTCAGGACGCTTTTCGACCGGCCGCGACTGTCGCCGGGACAGCGGCGTATCGCCCAGTACCTGATCGAGCACATCACCGAAGCAGCGTTCCTTTCGATCACCGATCTCGCCGAGCGGGTGGGCGTGAGCCAGCCTTCGGTGACACGTTTCGCCGCGGCGGTCGGCTTCAGCGGTTACCCCGCGCTACGGGAGAAGCTCCAGTCGATCGCGCTCGGCACGCTCGCCGGCGGCCCCCCGGCGGCCGAGGAGAACCAGGGCAACGAACTGCAGGCGGCCGTTGACGCCGAGATCGAGAACCTGGAGAACCTGCGCCGGGACTTCGCCGACCCCGACCAGGTGATCGACACCGGTCGCAAGCTGTCGGAGTCGACGCCGCTGACCGTCCTGGGCCTGCGCATCTCGGTGTCCCTGGCCGAGTACTTCGCGTATGCGGCCCGCCGGGTCCACCCGGACGTACGGCTGGTGACGCGGGGCGGCAGCGTCGCCTACGACGCACTGCTCCAGTCCCGTGAGGCGGGCGGCACGTGGGTGCTGGCGTTCTCCATGCCCCGGCACGCGCAGGAGACCCTCAACGCCGTACAGGTCGCGCGCACCGCCGGATTGAAGGTCGCGCTGATCACGGACCTGGCGCTCGGACCGGTGGCCGACGAGGCCGACGTCACCTTCGCCACCGGCACCGGCTCCCGGCTGGTCTTCGACTCCTACGCCGCGCCCGGTGTGATCGCGGCGGCGCTGCTGCAGGCCATGACCGACGCCGATCCCGAGCGCACCCAGGCCCGGCTCGAGAAGTACGAGCAGATCTCCGACCAGCACCAGTTCTTCCTCAGGGACTGAGCGCGGACCCGCCCACGGCACGCCTCACAGAGGTCACAAGGGCACGAATCAGCCCAAACTACGCATGAATGTTTTCATGCGTCTTGCAAAGCGGACGGCATATATAAATACTTCACACCCGAGCGCCCGAAGCCGCCGTCTCCTACCCGCGTCGGCGCCCAGGGTGTTCGAACGGGCATCGCCTGCGCGAGCGCCCGCGGCGGCCCCGGCCATCCCCTGGGCCGGGGCCGCCAAAACCGTCGGACCACCCCTCACGACGCCGCACACCCGGAAGCGATGATCATGCCCTTGACGACCACGCGCATCAGCCCGGACTGGCCCTGCCAGGTCAAGACCCCCGGCAGCTACGACTGGGAGCGCTCGGCGGCCAAGTGGCTGCGCGAACTGGTGCCGGCCCGCTACGCCAGCTACCCGGCCCTGATCCGCCACCCCGTGTTGCTCGCCCGGCATGCGCAGATCCAGGTCCAGCACGAGATACGCGTCGCCCGCACCGCCCTGCAGACCGCGCGCGCCGATCTGCCCGCACTCGGTCTGCCGGAGTCGGTCATCGAGCACACGATCAAGCTGTACGCGGCGGAGGTCCTCCAACTGCAGCACATCGCGCGCAGCGTGCGGGCGGTCACCCATGCCCTGGTGGACACCTCCGCGCGCTGACCGCCGGACGGCAGGGGCAGGCTCAGCCGGTGCCGGTACGGGATTCCAGGTCCCGGCGGGTGTCGTCGCCGTAGACGCCGGTCTCGTCGCCTCGGATGCCGTACCAGAGCTGGAAGCGGGCGACCGCCTCCGTGAGGCCGGCGTCGTACTGACCGCTGGTGGAACCGTCCTGGTAGACGTTCGGGATGCGCAGCAGCCGCTCCTGGAGGTCGGTCACCTCGGGTCCTGACGCTCCTTCGCGGAGGGTGCCTGCGCCGTCGGGGTCGACTGCCGCACCGCCGCCCGGGGTGGGCGGGGCGGCGGACGTAGGAGGGGCGTCGGGTGTGGGGGCGGCCGTGTCGGCGTCGCTGCGGTCGTTCCGGTCGGGGAGCAGGAAGGCGCAGCCGAAACCGACGACGGCGGCAGCGGCCACGGCGACCGCCACGGCGGCGCGGCGTCGCCCCACTCCGCGACGGCCGGGGCCCGTGGCGCTGTGCGCCTCGTCGGCGCGGACAGGTGGGAGTTCCTGGGTCGAGTCCTCGGATCCGGGCTGCGGCGCCGGCACGGGCAGGGTCTCGTAGCCGCCGGTTCTCGGCGGCAGGTCCTTGAGCAGTTCGGCGAGGGCGTCGGTGCGGCGGGGGCGCACGACGCGTACCGGTTCCAGAGGTGGCCGGTCGTCGTGCGGCTGCCGGGGTTCGGACGGTGTCGGCACCGCTCTTCTCCTTCCGTCCCGTGCGCTGGGGTCCGGGCGGTTTCCCGTGGAGTGATACGTGGCAGCCGCACCGGGAGTTCAGCGGGCCCCGCAGCGCCTTCTCAGCCGATGGTGACGACATGCGCCCAGGGCGGCGGGGCTTCCGGGATGTAGTCGGGATTCCTCTCGTTCACGGCGTGGGCGGGGCGGGGGAAGAGACCGACGATCGTGCGGCAGGGGGGCTGCACGGAGGGCCATGGCGTCTGACCGTCCGTCAGGGCGACGATGACGTCCGGACGGTGTCGTGAGCGGAGCGCCCGGGCGAACCCGGAGCGCAGATCCGTTCCCCCGCCGCCGACCAGGGCGATGTTCTCGGCGCGGCAGAGCGGGACGGCGACCCCGGCCGCCGCGTCGCAGGAGATCACCGAGACCAGGTCGCGCCGCCCGCCCACCGCCCGCGAGATCGCCGCCACCTCCAGCAGCGCGCTGCCCAGCTCGGCGTCGCTCACCGACCCGGAGGTGTCGATCACGACGCAGACCCGGGGCGGCGTGCGGCGCAGGCTGGGCAGCAGCACCCCGGGGACACCGGCCGACCGCCGGGACGGACGACGGTAGCTGTGGTTCTCGCCCACCCCCGGCGCACCCGCCGCCGAACGGACCGCCGCCCCCAGCAACTGCCGCCACGGCTGCGGCGGATGGAACGCCTCGTCCGCCCATCGCCGCCACCCGTCCGGCGCTTCGCCCGGTCGGCCCTTGATCCCCTCTGCGACCCGGAAGCGGACCGCGTCCCGCTGCTGCCTGCTCAGCCCGTGTGCCCCGTCCGGCCCCAGCTCCCACGGCCGGTGCTGCCCGTCGGCACCACTGCCGCAGTCCAGCCATGCCAGGTCCGCGGCGAACCCGGTCATCGACGCCGTCCGCAGGTACTCCTCCATCAGCAGCCCGTCGGGCAGCCGCAGCAGCGACGGCAGTACGGCACCGGCGGGCCGGGGCAGGCCGTCGCCGTATATGTCGTCGTTGATCTCGAAGTCGGCGGCGATGTTCCGCCGTAGCCTCTCGCCCGGCCCTTGCTCCCCGTGCTCCCGCGCGTAGCGCTCGCCCCGCGCGTGGTGGTCCCGGAGGAGGTGGGAGACCTCATGCACCCAGACGCCCGCCAGCTCCTCGACCGGAGTACGTGCCACGAAGCCGGGGGAGACATAGCAGCGCCAGTGCGCGTCGACCGCCATCGTCGGCACCGACCGGTCCTCCACCACGTGCAGCGCGAAGAGGGCGGCGGCGAGGTAGGGGCGGACCTTGACCGCGTGCAGGCGGGCGGCCAGCAACTTCTCCATGTCCAGCGGGAGTCCACGGTCCGGCTCACCCGCTCCGGCCAACGGCCGCGGCAGCGTGGCCCGCACCGGGTGCGGTGGCGGAGGAGGGGGCATGGGCCGCGGAAGGGGGCGCCGCCTGGCTTCCTTCATCGGCCCGCCTCGACCCGCGCCACCGACCGGTCCGCCCGATCGGCGACGCCGACGACCGCGGTCAGCCGTTCCACTGCCTGCGGAACCTCCCAGTCGTCGCGGCGCAGCGCGGCCAGTGCCTTGGCCGGGGCGACCAGCAGGTCCGGGGTGCCGGTCTCCAGGGCGCGGACCAGCACCGCCCAGCCCGCCTCCCACCGCTCCCGCTCCGGCCGCGCCCCGACCGCGGCCACCACCGCCTCCAGCGCCGCCTGACGCAGATCTCCCCGCACCGGCAGCTCGGCGGAGGCCGGATCGGCCAGCAGCGACTCCGGGTCCGGCAGATCCATCCGGTCCAGATGAGCGAGGAGTTCGAGCCCCGGCCCGTCCCCCACCGCACCCCGCACCAGCAGCGCCAGCACCTCCCGGGAGACGGAGGCAGCCGTGCCGAAGGCCAGCAGGGTCAACGCGGCCTCCCAGCTCCGGGGCGAAGGCCAGGCGCCGCCGCGCCGCGTCTCGGTGCTCGGCAGCCGATGGATCAGCGTCGGCCTGGCTTCCAGGAAGCCGCAGACCGCGCGCCGGGCGAACCCCACCGCCTCCGGTAGCCGCTCCGGCACCAGCCGGGGCAGCTCGGCCCGGGGCCAGACCCCGCCCAGCCCGCGCACCACCACCTCCCGGTCGTGCACCCAGTTCAGATGAACGAACCGATTGGCCAGCGGCGGGCTCAGCTCCCACCCGTCCGCCGCCGACGCACGCGGATTGGCGGCGGCCACGATCCGCACCCCCGGTGGCAGTTGCAGCGCACCGACCCTCCGCTCCAGGACGACCCGGAGCAGTGCCGCCTGGACGGCCGGGGTGGCGGTGGAGAGTTCGTCCAGGAACAGCAGCCCCCGTCCGGCCCGCACGAGTTCCACGGCCCACTGCGGCGGCGCCATCGGCACCCCCCGCACCGCCGGGTCGTCGCCCACGATGGGCAGCCCGGAGAAGTCGGACGGCTCGTGGACACTGGCGATCACGGTCGTCAGCGGCAGGTCGCGAGAGGCGGCGAGCTGGGTGAGGGCCGCGGTCTTGCCGATGCCCGGCTCGCCCCAGAGCAGCACGGGCAGGTCGGCCGCGACGGCCAGGGTGAGCGCTTCGAGCTGCTCGTCGGGGCGCGGTTCGGTGGTGGTCGTCCGCAGGAGGCTCAGGAGGTCGTCGGCCAGGGCGAGGTGGGTGCCGGTTGCGGAGGCACCGGCGCCGGCGCGGGCGGATGCGGACGTGCCGGCGGCCGGAACGGGTGCGGGCAGGACGGTGCTGAAGGTCATGGGCATCACCTGGGGTGGGTCAGGGGACGGGACGGCCCGTCCGGGATGTCGTGGGCGTGCGGCGCGCAATGCGCGGTGCGGGAAAGGGACTTCGGTGAGGGCAGCCGGTCAGCAGGTCAGGCCGGTGCGGGGCCGGGCTCGGCTGCTCCGCTTGCGGCGCGTCGCGGGCGGCGTACGGCGGTCGAGCCGGGGACGGTGGCCCGCGTGCCGCACGCCCGTGGCGGTCCCGTCTCCGGCGGCGCCCGTACCGGCCAGCCCCGAGCGGAAGAGCCCGTGGTCGATGCGGCGGGCCGCGGCCGACTCCAGTGCCTCCCGGAGCGGTCCGTCGCGCAGGACCGCACCGGGACCGAGCAGCCCCTCGACCACGGCCAGTGCCCCGGCGACGTCGCCGTGGCCGAGCCGCTCCCGGACCGCGGGCAGTGCCTCCGGGTTGCGGTGCACCGCGTCGATCGCCCGCAGGCAGGGCAGAGCCGGTCCGCCGAGGGCCACCAGCAGCTCTTCCCGGCGTAGTTGAGCCGGGTCGTGATCGATCGCCGTCAGCACCCCCTCCCGCAGCGCGATCCGGTGGACCTCGCCCCGGCACCGCACCCGGTGCGGATCGCGGGGGTCGGGTCCCGGTGCCCGGCCTGGCACCGTCAACGTCACCGTCACCGAGCCGGACGCCTCCAGTGCCGAGGCGACGAGCGGATGCAGCCGCTCGGCCGTGACCAGCCCGGCCCGCAGCAGTTCCAGATCCGGAAGGACCCGGGCCGCGACCTCCGGCAGTACCGGAAGCGCCGCGACCTCCTGCGGCGTCACCGGCTCACGCAGCGGCCGGAGCGTCGGGGCATGGCTTTCGTCGGGGGCGACGAGTTCGAGCACGGCACGTCTGCGCGCACCGAGCCGCACGGTGAAGGCCCCGCGTGGGAGCCCTTCGGCCCGCAACAGCGACTCCGCCTCGGCAGCCCAGCCGGCCACCGCCCACGGGCCGTCGCCCGCATCGCACCGACGCGCCAGTTCGCCGCTCAGTCCGGCATCCCAGAGATGCCGGTGCAGGTCGAGCCGGAAACGCCGGTCGGGATGCGGATGCGGATGGTGCCCGGGGGCGCCGGTCCCGGACCCTTCCCACAGGGCCAGCGACATACGCTGTCCGGCGTCCGCCCAGGCCGGCGGTGTACGCACCACCAGCTGCACCGGCGTGGCGCCCGAACTCCGGTAACGGGCCAGACAGATGGTGAGGCCGGGTCGGAGCCGTCCGTCGGGGGCGACCCGGGGCATGTGCCAGCGGAGCAGATCCGGTGCCAGCCGGCGCAGATCCGCACGAATGTGGGTGACGAGATCGATGCCGTGGCGGGCGCGCACGGCGTGCAGATCGAGATCGACGTCGACACGGGCGGCGGCGCAGGCCCCCGCCCAGTCACCGACGGCACGCCGTGCGGTCGCGGTCTCGATCATGGACGGTGGCACGGCGTACTCGCGCACGCGCTGCCACATCAGCAGGTGGGACGGAATCTCATTCGCGAAGTGATGTGCCATCAGCACTCACCTTGCGCGAATGATTCCCCCAATCCGTACGAGGAGAAGGTCTTCATCGCCGCCACCGTAACTGCCGCGATGTCGATCTGTCAGCCATTTTTTCGGAGCGCACTCAGTTCCCCCTCCGCAGCGCACTGAGTGCCACGCCTCGGGGTCGAGTGCTACGTTCCCGACCATGAGCTCCACCGTGAAACCGCCCATGCGGGACGCCCTGGTCGCAGCGGCCTTCCAGCTGTTCCTGGAGCGGGGCTACGAGCAGACCACCGTCGACGACATCGTGGCGCTGGCCGGGGTGGGGCGGCGCTCGTTCTTCCGTTACTTCCCCTCGAAGGAGGACGTGGTCTTCCCCGACCACGAACGGTGCCTGGCGGACATGACGGCCTTCCTCGCCGCCAGTGGCGAGGACGACGAGCCGGTGCGGCGGGTCTGTGACGCGGCCCGGCTGGTGCTGCGCATGTATGCCGAGAACCCGACCTTCTCGGTGCAGCGCTACCGCCTCACCAAGAAGGTCCCGGGGCTGAGGGCGTACGAGCTGTCCGTGGTGTGGCGCTACGAGCGCGCCCTCGCCGAGTATCTGCGCGGACGGTTCGCCGGCCGGCGGGACGGGACGCTGCAGGCCGACGTGATCGCGGCGGCCGTGGTCGCGGCGCACAACAACGCCCTGCGCTCCTGGCTGCGTTCGGACGGACAGGACGACGCGGACTCGGCCGTGGACCACGCCCTCGGGTACGTGCAGTCCGCCTTCGGCACCTCCCCCGCTCCTTCCGTCCCGCTCGCGGGCGAGCAGCCGGAGGACGTCGTGGTCGTCGTCTCCCGCCGGGGCGCGCCCCTGTGGCGGGTCGTCCAGGAGATCGAGTCCACGCTCGGACGCGACTGATCCACACCCCTTCCACATCCAGGGGCACTCAGTACCTTTACGTGTGGCACTGAGTGCCATACGCTGAGGCTGTGCACGGTGGCACGGTGAACCGGGCACGTGCGTGCACGGGCGACCCGCGCACGTGGGATTCCGGCCGAGTGCAGGGAGTTGACCAGCGTGTACCACCACTCAGGAAGCGTTGCTCGTCCGACAGCCGGCTCCGCGGCGGGCGTACTCGACCCCGCGGCCCGGGACGCGGATACCCTCCTCTTCCAGCGCTGCACCTGGTGCGGCACCGCCATGTTCCACCGTCTGCTCTGTCCGGTGTGCCAGGGCAGCGACCTGCGGTCAGAGCGCAGCGAGGGCGTCGGTACGGTCCGCCACTCGTCGGTGGTGCACCGCAACACCCCCGCCGCGCGCAATGTGTCCCTGGTCGAGATGGCCGAGGGCTTCGTGGTGCGCGGCCGGGTCATCGGCCCGCCGATCGGCATCCACAGCGGCGACCGGGTCCGGCTGTCGACGGCCAAGGACCCCGTCCGTGGCGAGCCGGTGTTCCAGCTGGTCGACGAGCCGTACCGGGCCTGGAGCTGACGCTCGGCCACAGCCGCTGAGAGCTCCGCCGGAAGTCCGGTGTGTCGGCCGCGGGTCCGTCGTGGCTGGTCGCTCCCCCACTCTCGGCTTCTCCCCACTCTCGACTTCGCTCGAGCGGGGGGACCCCTATCGCGGCGGAGCCGCACATTGATACAGCCCCCGCGCCCCTTCGGGGCGCTGCCGAACCCGCACCGGACTTCGCCGGACCCGCTCAGGACTCGCCGTACAGACCGGGTATCAGGTCCCGCACGGTCACCGGCCGCCCCGTCTCGAAGCATGAGTTGGCGGCGAGCCCGACCGCCAGAGCCAGCGCTCCGTCCCGTTCCGTGGCCGGCCGTGCCGCAGCCACGCCGCCGGTCACCGGATCCCCGGGGCGGACCGGACCGAAGAGCGCGGCCAGCATGCGCGGGTCTCCCCCGCCGTGGGCCTCGTGCGCGCTCTCCACGTCGATCTCCTTCGGCGGCTGCCACAGCGGACGCAGGGTGAGCCGTACCCCGCCCGCGTGCTCGGCGGCCGTGTCCCCGTGCAGGGCGCCGGTGTGGGAGGCGATCCGGGTCACCGGCGGCTGCCAGTTGCTCTCCTCGACCTCGAGTTCCAGGCGGCCGGCGCTGCCGTTGAACATGACCCGGTAGCCCTCCCACGGGGAGTAGGCCGTCAGGTGGTACGTCATCGTGGCGCCCCGCAGGTAGCGGACGAGGACGGCCATGTCGTCCTCGATGGTGATCGGCCCGCCGAAGACGTTGCGGTCGCGGAGGTAGCCGTCGTCCTGTTCCGCGTCGAGATAGAGCGCGCGCAGGGTGTCGTTGGCCGCGAGGTCCAGGGCGAAGGGGTCGTCGGCCGCCGCCGCGGCGCCGTGGGCGCGCTCGTACTCCCGGCGCAGTCCGTGACGGGCGCCCGCCTCATGGCCGTAGAAGCCGAGCCGGCCGTAGCCGAAGACCTCGGCGGGCTCGTCGGTGAGCCACCAGTTGACCAGGTCGAAGTGGTGTGAGGACTTGTGCACCATGAGTCCGCCGCTGTGCCGCTTCTCCCGGTGCCAGCGGCGGAAGTAGTCGGCGCCGTGGCGTACGTCGAGCAGCCACTCGAAGTGGACGGACAGGATCTCGCCGATCGCACCGTCGGCGAGCAGGGTGCGCACCTTCTCGTGCACGGGGTTGAAGCGGTAGTTGAAGGCAACGGTGAGGGAGTTGCCCGTCTCCCGGACGGTGTCCAGGATGCGGGCGCAGCGCTGTGCGTCGACGGTCATCGGCTTCTCGGTGACGACCCGGCAGCCCGCCTTCAGTGCGGGGACGATGTAGCGGTCGTGCTCGGCGTCGACGGTGGTGACGACGACCTCGTCGATGTCCTCCTTGGCGAGGAGATCGGTGAACCGCTCGGGTTCCCACTGAGTGGCGGGCGGCTCGCCTGCGCCGGTCAGCAGCCGGTTGTGGAAGGCCATCCGGGTGGGGTTGGGGTCGCACAGGGCGACGACCCGGTGGCCGGGGCGTTCGGCGAGGGCGCGGGTGAAGGTCTGGGCGCGGTGGCCGGTACCGACGACGGCCGCGCGCAAGGGAGTTGATCGGTTCATGATCAAGCCCTTTCCCGCCCACCGTCCCGGCCAGTCCTGAGCCAACTCCTGCTTCCCACCCTCCACTTGTCCCTCGTCACAGGCAACCCACAGACCCCACACGCCGTCCTTCGTGGCGTGAGGGCCGTCCGGAACAGCCGGAGTGCCCGAGCCCAGGGCGGAGGAGGACAACGTTGTTTCGTGCCCGGCGAATATGGGTGACCGCTGCGGCGGTGCTCGCAGTGGTGGGGGCATCACCAGGATTGGCGCAGGCGCAGCCGACCGGAGCACCCCGGCTCTCGGTGTCGGCGGACCTTCCACCGGGCTGGCAGGTCACCGGTGAGGGCAAGGACCGGCAGTTGGTGTGGCGGTCGGCCGAGCCGGTGCCCGTGGGGGACTCACGGGTCGAGTTCTACGACGGCGACCGGCTGCTGGGCAGACCGGTGCCCGGCAGGGACGGCCGTACGTTCCGGCTGGACCTCGACGCCGTACCGCTGAAGTCCGCGAAGGACCTTCAAGTCCTGTCCGGCGGGCGGCGGTTGGACGCGACCGGTGTGGCAGAGGAGGGGCGGCAGGACCGGCGTTCCCCGGCGGTGGCGAACCCGCCGGCCCCCCTGCCGGCCAACTCCGTCGACCCGGGCAAGCCGGGCTCGTACCGGACGGTCACCGGCGAGTACAAGCTCGACTCCGTGAAGCTGCCCGACTTCCCGGAGCCCGTGGAGATGCAGGCCGTGGTGGTGGCACCGGACGGAGCCACCGGCAAGCGTCCGCTCGCGCTCTTCCTGCACGGCCGTCATGGCACCTGCTACAAGCCGGGCAGTGAGGACGCGACCGGCGACTGGCCCTGCCCGTCCGGCATGAAGTCGATCCCGAGCTACCGCGGCTATCTGCACGACCAGAAGCTGCTGGCCTCGCAGGGCTATGTGACGGTGTCGATCTCGGCCAACGGCGTCAACGGCCAGGACTTCGCGGCCGAGGACGGCGGCGCGCAGGCCCGTTCGTCGCTGGTGCGGCAGCACCTCGCCCGCTGGGCCGACTGGGCCCAGCACCCGGACGCGGCCCCGGCGATCGTGCGCAAGGCGCCGAAGACGGACCTCTCGCGGGTCCTGCTGGTCGGGCACTCACGCGGCGGCGAGGGCGTCAACCGGGCCGCGATGGACAGCCTCTACCCGCCGCCCGCCCAGCAGGACGGCTACCACGGCCGGGTGCGCTGGCACATCCGCGGCACCGTGCTCATCGGCCCGACGATCTTCGGCCAGAACCCGGTCCCCGATGTGCCGTCCCTGACGATCCTGCCGGGCTGTGACGGCGATGTCTCCGATCTCCAGGGCGAGTTGTACGTCGACGGCACCCGCGGCGTCAGCCGGGGCAGCGCGCTGCACAGCGCCGTCTACGTGGTCGGCGCCAACCACAACTTCTTCAACAGCGAGTGGACGCCGGGCCAGGCCCAGGCGCCCGCGGACGACGACTTCTACGACGACGAGGAGCAGCCGGACCCGGTGTGCTCGCCGGGCACCCGGACCCGGCTGACGGCCGACCAGCAGCACAAGGCGGGCGCCACGTACATCGCGGCGGCGGCCAGGCTGTTCGTCGCCGGCGACGACCGGGTACGGCCGCTGCTGGACGGCTCGGGCAAGCGGGCGCCTTCGGCGGACCCCGCGCGCGTCCTCACCCACGCGGTCGGCGCGAACCGCCGTGCCGGATTCCTGCCGGACGGCAAGGTCTCCGTCACGGGCGGGAAGCTGTGCTCCGTCACCGACCCCGATCCGGCCGTGACCTGCCTGGGCCGTGAAACCGCGGGCGCCTCCCCGCACTTCGCGTCCTGGGGGGCGGGACCGGAGTCCGGGCGCCGGGCGGTGGCGCTGCGCTGGTCCGAGCCGGGGTCCGCGGCCCGGGTGCGGACCGACAAGCCGCTGTCTCTCGGCGGGGCCAAGGGGCTGACGCTGCGCGTGATCGTGCCGCCGAACACCACCGGCACACAGCTGGACGTGGCCGTGAGCGACACCTCCGGGCGACGGGCCGCTCTGGGCCGGGTCCGCGTGGACGGGCTGCCCGGCAGTGACCGGACCGCCTCGTACTGGGCCCGCGAGGTCCGCGTGTCCCTGGCGGCAGCCGGCCGCGCCGGTCTCGATCTGCGGCACATCAACTCCCTGCAGCTGACGCCGCGTTCCGGGTCCGGGAAGGCCTGGCTGATGGACGCCTGGGGCTGGCGCCCCGGCACACCCGCGGTCCGCGAGGCCGCGCTGCCGCGCGTCGACGTCGGCCGCCTCACCGTCGACGAGGGCGACTCGGGCGTGCGGACCTACCGGGTGCCCGTGCGGGTGTCCGGCCAGGGCAGCGGCCAGGTCCGGGTGTACGTCGTGGACCCGGACACCGGGAACAGCGAGGAACGGCTCGTCACGGTACGGCCCGGCGGCAACGACATCGACGTGCCGGTGAAGGTCGAGGGGAACACCCGCTTCTCGTACGACGTGACGCACGACGTGCTGGTGAAGGCGGTCCGGAACTCGGTGATCGGCTCGTACCTGGGCGGCGTGACCGCGGCCAACGACGACCCCGCGCCGACGATCGGTGTCACGCCGGTCGCCGACCGGGTGTCCGAGGGCCGGCCGCTGAAGTGGCGGGTGACCCTGTCCGAGCCCGCCGACACGGAGATCTGGCCCCTGTTCCGCGTGGAGCCGGTGACCGCAGGCGCCGAGCTGTCCACGAAGGACGTCGACCCGCAGTGGCTCCAGGAGTACACGGGTGAGTCGCCGGACCCGGAGCGCCCGCTCTCCCGGTTGGGGCTCTACCTGTGGGTGGACATCCCGGCGGGGCAGACCTCCGTCGACGTGTCCCTGCCCACGATCAAGGACACGGCGACCGAGCCCGAGGAGTCGGTGCGGTTCCGGCAGGCCGACGACTTCGGTGAGCCGCAGGGCGACGGGGCGGTGATCAGCGGGACGGTGCTGGACGCGTCCTAGTCGGCCACCTCAAGGCGTCGGCGTCACCCGGATGCCGACGGTCCCCTTCAGGCCGCGCCTCACCCTGCTGCCGAGCAGGGTGAGGCGCCCGGCGATGCCGTACTTGCGGGCGAGGAGCGCGCGGTATCGGGCGGTGGTGGCCTCGTCGCAGATCTCGGCGGTGGCCGGAATCTGGTCGCCGGTCGGGTTCCCGCGCAGATCGCAGGGGCCGACGAGGACATCGCCGCGCGCCCGGATCCGCTTGACCTTCCAGGAGTCGGCGACGGTCCAGACGCCGAGCGTGTCCCCGTCGCGCACCACCCACACCGGGGTGGCGACCGGGGTGCCGTTCCTGCGATAGCTGGTGATCAGCAGGTACTTGCCCGCACCGAGCCGCTCCAACGCCGTGTCGTCCATGACCGGCGAGTCTAGGCCGGTCACCTCATCCCGAGGCCGCCGCCATCCGTCGTATCGCCTCCTCCAGCACCTCCGGCGACGTCGCCAGATTCAGGCGTACGTGTCCCGCCCCGCCCGTGCCGAAGGGGATGCCCGAGTTCAGCGCCACGCGCCCGCGCTCCAGGAAGACCTGCGCCGGGTCGTCCCCGAGACCGAGCGGGCGGCAGTCGAGCCAGGCGAGGTAGGTGGCCTCGCCCGGGCGGTAGCGGATCGCGGGGAGGTGCTCGGTCAGCAGGTCGGCGAGCAGGCGCCGGTTGTCGTCGAGGCCGGCGAGCAGCGCGTCCAGCCAGGCGGTGCCGTCGCGCAGGGCCGCGGTGTGGGCGATGACGCCGAGGTGGCTCGGGCCGTGACTGACCTCCTCGGGAAGCCGGGCGAGGTCTGCGGCGGCAGCGGGGCCGGCGATCGCGAGCGCGGCCTTGAGCCCGGCCA
Organism: Streptomyces sp. DG2A-72; assembly: GCF_030499575.1. Taxonomy (NCBI): domain Bacteria; kingdom Bacillati; phylum Actinomycetota; class Actinomycetes; order Kitasatosporales; family Streptomycetaceae; genus Streptomyces; species Streptomyces sp. DG2A-72. The sequence goes on along the minus strand of NZ_JASTLC010000001.1, from coordinate 9,776,129 downwards.
GGTTCCACGCCTTCGACGCCGACATCAGCGACAGGCCGTCCTCGCCGCCCGGCACGCTGAGATACGGCACGAAGTCGACGCCGCCGGCGACGAGCGGCGCGTGGATCTCGTCGGCGACGACGCGCACGCCGTACCGGTCGGCCAGCCGGGCGATCGCGACCAACTCGTCGGCGGTGTGCACCGTGCCCGTCGGGTTGTGCGGGCTGCACAGCAGGTAGGCGGCGCGTCGACCGTCCGTGACCGCCTGCCGGAAGACCTCCTCCAGCGTGCCGAGGTCGATCCGCAGGTCCGCACCCAGCGGGGCCTGAAGCACCTGCCGGTCCATGTGCTCCACGAACTGGAAGAACGGCGGATACACGGGTGGATTCACCACCACCGGATCCCCGGGGCCGGTGACCAGTTTGATCATCTCGACGACGCCCAGCATCACATCGGGCACGATCGCGGTGCGCTCCACGGCGAGCCCGTCCCAGCCCCACCGCTTGTCGGCGAAGTCGGCGAGCGCCTCGGCGTAGGCGGTGCCCGCGGGATAGCCGGTGTCTCCCAGCGTGAGCGCGTCGGTGATCGCGCGGACGACGGGTTCGGCGAGCGGCACGTCCATCTCGGCCACCCACAGCGGCAGCACGTCGTCGGAGTAGGTACGCCATTTCATGCTCGTACGGCGTCGGAGACGGTCGAGAGTGAGGGCATGCAGCGGATTCGGTTCACCGGACGTTCCGTGCGGGATCCTGGTCATGGAGCACAAGATAGGGGGCTGTGGCGTGACGTGGAATCACGGGGGGCGGACGGTGGCGGCCGAGGGGATTCCCGAGGTGGCCTGCGACGAGTCGGGGTCGGACGGGGAGAATCTCACCGGCGGGAACACCGATGTCTTCGCGCACGGCAGTGTACTGCTGCCCATGGATTCCGCGGCCGCGTTCGTGCAGGAGACAAGAGACCGGATCCGGTCGCCCGCGGAGGAGTACAAGGCGAACCATCTCCTGCGGGAGAAACACCGCGCGGTGCTGGAATGGCTGCTCGCGCCCTCGGGCCCGATCCATGGGCACGCGCATGTGCATCTCACCGAGAAGGCGTTCTTCGTCGTGGACCGGGCCGTCGACCTGCTGCTCGGCGACAGCTCAGCGGCCGTCCCGCTGTTCCGGCAGGGGCCTCGGACTTTCGGGGAGGACGGCTGGCGGGAATTCCTCGAGGCGGCGAACCAATTGCTGCGGGTCAGGAACGACGGAGAGCCACAGCTGCCGGTCGAGACGTTCTTCCGAACGGTCCACGGACTGCTGCGAGCACATTCCGGTACGGAACTGGCGGGAACCCTGGAGCGGCTCGCGGCGACCCGCTCCCGGGCGGATGCCTATCGGGCGGGAATTCTGCACGGTCCGACCCTGATTCCCCTTCTCAATCCGTTGCTGCCCGCGATCGTCCACACCGCCGCGTACTGGAGCGCGGGCGGCCGGACGGTGCGACTGGTCCACGACCGGCAGAACATGCTCACGCCGGACCGCATCGCCTGGATCGAGGAGTCGGCAGGACAGGCCGGGTTCGGGCTCGGCGGACTGCGGCTCGTCCAGGCGGGGCTGGATCCCCGGGTGCAGCTGGCCGACTTCCTCGCCGGGATCGCCCGCAAGATCGCCTCCGACGAGCTGAACGGACACGGCGACCCCGTCCTCACGGCGCTGGTACGCCCGTACGTGGACGCGGCGTCCATCTGGGGCGACGAGCGCAGCTGGGCCCGGCTCGGACCGGTGGACGACAGCGTGGACGAGCCGCGCGCACTGAGAGGATCACCGATCCTCTGAACGCCCCGGGGCCGAGCCACGTACCTAGGGAGGGCGCTCAACTGACGGAGTGCCCCGTGGTGTTGACACCGCGCTGTTCTGGTTCGGGAGCCATGCATGAGGCACGCACGACGACGGGTCGTCCGGCGAGTGGCACGTCTGGCGGCGGTCGGCGGACTCCTCCTGGGAGGCACGATGGTGACGCGGGCGGTGGCGAGTGAGCCGTCCGACGGCGCCGACCTGCCACGTACGTTGGCGCAGTCCGCGGGGGACACGGGCGCTGGACTGATGTCCCGGCTCGGTACGTCCCGTACGGCGGGCAGCTGGGTCGACGCCGAGGGCCGGTCGGTCGTCGCGGTCACCGACGAGGAGGCCGCCGCCGAGGTGAAGCGGGCGGGGGCCGAGGCCAAGATGGTGCGCTACAGCATGCGCGACCTCAAGTCGGCCACGTCGACGCTGGGTTCGACGCCCAAGGTGGCCGGCACGGCGTGGGCCGTGGACTACCGGTCCAACGAGGTCGTGGTGCGCGCCGACAGCACCGTCTCCACCGCCGACTGGAACGAGCTGAACGAGATCGCCGACGCCATCGGCGGCTCGGTGCGCATGGAGCGCACCGAGGGCACCTTCACGACCCGCATCAACGGGGCGCAGCCGATCCTGTCCACCGCGGGCCGCTGCTCCGCGGGCTTCAATGTGACCGACGGACAGCGCGACTTCATCCTCACCGCCGGGCACTGCGGGCCCACCGGTTCCGTCTGGTTCTCCGACAGCCGGGGCAATGAGCAGGTGGGCAGGACGACCACGCAGAGCTTCCCCGGCGACGACTACTCGCTGGTGCAGTACGCGAACGGCCGCGCGGGCGACGGCGCCGACGTCGTCTCCATCGGCGAGGGGCGGGGCGTACGGATCACCGGCCTTGGCGAGGCGTCCGTCGGGCAGCGGGTGTTCCGCAGCGGCAGCACGACCGGGCTCCGCGACGGTGAGGTGACCGCGGTCAACGCGACGGTCAACTACCCGGAGGGAACGGTCACCGGTCTGATCGAGACGAATGTGTGCGCGGAAGCCGGTGACAGCGGCGGGCCGATGTTCTCCGAGGGGGTCGCCCTGGGCGTGACCTCGGGCGGCAGCGGCGACTGCACGTCGGGCGGTACGACGTTCTTCCAGCCGGTGACGAAGGCGCTGGGCGAGCTCGGCCTGAAGCTGCTGGTGGCCGCTCCGGCAGGCGGCGGGCAGAGCGCTTCGCCGTCGGCGGAGCCGTCCGCCGGTGCCACGCAGGGCGCGATCGCTCCCGGCGATGCGTCGCCGGGGTCGTCGGCTCCGGTGACGGGCATCGTGGACGCGTCGACGCTGCTGTCGCGGCTCGCGAATCCCCGGAACATCGGCCCGGGTCTGCTGGTCATGGGCGGCAGCCTGATCGCGCTGGTGGCCACGCGGTACATCCGCGCGGAACAGGACCGCAAGGCCTACCAGCGCTATTACTCGGCGACGTGGGGCTGATCACAACGTGTACTGATGAGGGGATTCCGGGCCGCCCATGATGCGCGGCGGCCTTCAGCGGATGCGGATACTCAGGCCGCCCTCGCCGGCTGCGGGGCCGCGGCGGCCCACTCCAGGACGAGCAGCTGGTACTTCTCCCGCTGCTCGCCGCTCAGTGTCCCGCCCGACCGGCGCCACAGGGCCCGGATCTCCTCGTTGACCTCGTCAGCCGTCCGTGCGGAGGCGGGCTCAACAGTGGTGGACATGCTGTGAAGCATACGGCTCCAGAGGTGAAGGCCACGTGAGTCATCACAGGCATTCCAGACATATCGGACCGTGTTGCTGATCACGTCATCTATCAAGGCATGTGGCCCAGTTCACGCCGCTTCGCCTCAACCACCTTGATTCGATTCATCTTTCAACCGCCCCCAGAACCAGCACCTGGATCGCCAGTACGGCGGCCCCGCGCGCCCAGTCGTGAAAGTCGGACACCTTGGTCTCCAGGTCGACGGGCGCGGCCAGCGGATGCCGGTTGGCCCTGATCGCCTCGTCGACGGTCTTTCCGGCGACGTCCATCAGGCCGACGCCCTCTCCGGCGAGCACGATCTTCTGCGGCATCGCGAAGTTGGAGATCTGGGCGACGATCGTGCCGAGGGCGCGCGCGGCCTCGTCGATGACACGGGCGGGCATGGGTTCGCCCGCGGCGGCGAGGGCAAGGATCTCCTCGTACGTCCGGTCCTCCCCCGTGGCGGCCTGCACCTGGTAGCGGATGCTGGGGATGGTGAGCAGCGAGACCGCGCTGCCGCGTGCGCCGTCGGGGGTGAGCGGCCCATTGGGGTTGATGATCCAGTGGCGGCCGAAGCCGCGGTCCTCCTCGGCGTAGGGCACCCGCTTGCCGCCCAGGACGAGCCCGTAGCCGATGCCGGCGCCGATGGTGAGGACGACGAACCGGTCGAGTCCGCGGCCGGCGCCGAACCAGGCCTCGGCCTCGACGAGGGCGGCGACATCGTTCTCGACGACGACCGGCAGCCCGGTGCGCTCCTCGACGAGCTCGGCCAGGGGCACGTCCCGCCAGTGCAGGAACGGCGACTCGCCCACCATGGTCCGGTCCTGGACCAGCCCGCCGACGCCGATGCCGATCCCGGCGAGCCGGGGGTGGGTGCGGGCCAGTTCCCCGGTCATCTCCCGCAGCAGGTCGGCGACCTCGGCGGGGTCGTGCGTGGTGAGCGGGCGGTCGTGGCGAGCGACGATCTCGCTTCTGAGGGTGGTGACGACGCCGTAGACCATGTCTTCGGTGATCTTGAAGCCGATGAAGGAGCGGGACTCGGCGACGACGTCGAGGGGCTGCGAGGGGCGCCCCTGGCGGACCTCGGGCAGGGCGGGCGTCTCGGGGGCTTCGATCAGCAGGCCGGACTCCAGCAGCGGTTTGGTCAGCCGGGTGAGGCTGCCCGCCGACAGGTTCAGCCGCCGGGCGAGTTCGGTGCGCGACAGCGGGCCGTGGACGAGCACCTCGATCGCCACCGAGCGCTCACCCGGACTCAGCGGAAGCCAGCTGGCAGCTGCTGCGGTCATGAAGTCGACTCCCGAGGATTCTTTTGCAGCGAAATCAACATGGCCAACTCTACGGTGCCGTACCGGCCAGGAAAAGATGTCTTCGCACCTCTTGACGCCGGGATTCTTCCGCCACAAAAGTAAGTGGCCTGAGGACGAGCCGCAGACGAGGGAGTCTCCGATGACCATCGCCTCCAGCAGCCCACCGTCGCGTCTGCCACCGGGCGCCGCGGAGGGGGCACGGACCAGGCCGGGGAAAGAGCGGGCGGGGGCCGGTGAGCACCGAGGTGACGGACGGCTCGCCGCGGTGTTCATCGCCCCGGCCATGCTGGGTTTCCTCGTCTTCCTGCTCTGGCCCACCTTGCGCGGTATCTACCTGAGCTTCACCGACTTCAACCTGCTGACGCCGGAGAAGTGGGTGGGCCTGGACAACTACGTCCGGATGGTCAACGACCCGATCTTCTGGAACTCGCTCTGGGTCACTGTCGAGTACGTGGTCCTCAACATCGGAGTGCAGACGGTGGCGGCGCTCGCCATCGCCGTGCTGCTCCAGCGGCTGACGCAGTCGTCGGTGCTGCGCGGGATCGTGCTCGCGCCGTATCTGATGTCGAACGTCGTCGCCGGCATCGTCTGGCTGTGGATCCTCGACACCCAGCTCGGCATCGGCAACGAGATCATCTCGGGACTCGGTTTCGACCGCATCCCGTTCCTGGCCGACGAGACGTGGGCGATCCCGACGATCGCCCTGATCAACGTCTGGCGGCACGTCGGCTACACGGCTCTGCTGCTGTTCGCCGGGCTCATGGCCATCCCGAACGACATGTACGAGGCCGCGAAGGTGGACGGCGCGAGCGAGTGGCGGATGTTCTGGCGGATCACGATGCCGCTGCTGCGGCCGGTGCTGGCGGTCGTGCTGATCATGACGGTGATCGGTTCCTTCCAGGTGTTCGACACGGTCGCGGTGACGACCGACGGCGGACCGGCCAACGCCACCAACGTGCTTCAGCTCTACATCTACGACTCCGCCTTCGGCCGCTTCCAGTTCGGCTACGCCTCCGCGATGTCGGTGGCCCTGCTCGTGGTGCTGAGCGCGATCACCATCCTCCAGTACCGGCTCACCCGGGCCGGCCAGACCGACCTCGGCTGACGGAAGGGAGACGCCGACATGGCTGCCGTGGCAGAAACGACGACCGTACGGCCCGAACGGCGCAGGCCTTCCTTCGGGCGGATCGTGGCCTGGACGGTGATGGCCGCGATCGTGCTCATCACCCTGGTGCCGTTCTACTGGATCCTGCGCACCGCGCTCTCCTCCAACCCGGGGCTGAACGCCCAACCGGCCGATCCGCTGCCGGTCGACCTGACCCTCGGCGGTTTCGAGCGGGCGCTCGGCCTGCAGTCCGCCGAGGAGGCGGTCGCCCAGGGCGGCGCCGGCGGCGGGCTGAAGTTCTGGCGCTACCTGCTCAACTCGGTGCTCGTCTCGACGCTGATCACCACCTGCCAGATCTTCTTCTCCGCGATGGCGGCCTACGCCTTCGCCCGGCTGCGCTGGCGGGGCCGGGACACGGTCTTCGCCCTGTTCCTGGCCGGGCTGATGGTGCCGACCATCTTCACGCTGCTGCCGAACTTCGTGCTCATCAAGGAACTCGGCCTGGTGGACAACCTGCTGGGCATCGCGCTGCCGACGATGTTCATGACGCCGTTCGCGGTGTTCTTCCTGCGCCAGTTCTTCATGACCATCCCCAAGGAGGTCGAGGAGGCGGCACTCCTCGACGGTGCCGGCAAGGTGCGCATCTTCTTCCGGGTGCTGCTGCCGATGGCGTCCACGCCGGTCATGACGCTGGCCGTGCTGACGTACATCACCTCGTGGAACGACTACTTCTGGCCGCTGATGGTCTCCTACAGCGACAGTTCGCGCGTGCTGACGGTGGCCTTGGCCATCTTCCGGGCACAGACCCCGCAGTCCGGCATCGACTGGTCGGGGCTCATGGCGGCGACGCTCATCGCGGCCCTGCCGATGCTCGTGCTGTTCGGCTTCTTCGCGCGCCGCATCGTCAGCTCCATCAGCTTCACCGGGCTCAAGTGAGGGAATGGTCATGCGATTTCGATTCCGTACGGCCGGGGCGCTGGCCGGGGCCCTGGCGCTGTCCCTGGCGACCGGGTGCGCCCAGGACGGCGGCACCGGCTCGTCCGCGAACACGGTGACGTACTGGCTGTGGGACGCCAACCAGCTGCCCGCCTACGAGGCCTGCGCCAAGGACTTCGAGAAGCAGAACCCCGGCCTGAACGTGCAGATCACCCAGATGGGCTGGGACGACTACTGGACCAAACTCACCGCGAGCTTCATCGCGGGCACCCAGCCGGACGTGTTCACCGATCACATCCAGAAGTTCGGCCAGTTCGCCGATCTTCAGGTGCTGGAGCCGCTCGACGACCTCGGCATCAAGGACGCCGACTACCAGCCGGGCCTGGCCGCCAACTGGCTCGGCAAGGACGGCCACCGCTACGGCGCCCCGAAGGACTGGGACACCGTCGCCCTCTTCTACAACGAGAAGATGGCGCAGGACGCCGGGCTCACCGCCGAGCAGATCAACAACCTTTCCTGGAATCCGAAGGACGGCGGCACCTTCGAGAAGGCCCTCGCACACCTGACCGTCGACAGGAACGGCAAGCGGGGCGACGAGCCCGGCTTCGACAAGAACAACGTCAAGGTGTACGGCCTGGCGTCCAAGGGCGGCGGCTCCGCCGACGGCCAGACCCAGTGGAGCAACTTCGCCGCCTCCGCGGGCTGGAGCTACACCGACGAGAAGCGGTGGGGCACCAAGTACCAGTACGACGACAAGACCTTCCAGTCGGTCGTCAAGTGGTACTTCGGCCTGGCGAAGAAGGGCTACATGGCGCCCTTGTCCGACTACAACTCCCAGTCCAACGATGGCAACGTCCAGGTCGCCGCGGGCAAGGCGGCGGCCTCCCTGGACGGGGCGTGGATGATCTCGACGTACGCCGGTTTCAAGGGGATGACCATCCGCTCCGCCCTCACGCCCGAGGGGCCCACCGGCAAGCGCGCCACGATGATGAACGGACTCGCCGACTCCATCACCAAGAACGCCCGCAACAAGGAGGGCGCCAGGAAGTGGGTGAAGTACCTGGCGTCGAACGAGTGCCAGACGACGGTGGGCCGTTACGGCGTCGTCTTCCCGGCCACGCCCGACGGCACAAAGGCCGCGGAGGCGGCATACCAGAAGAAGGGCATCGACGTGTCGGCGTTCACCGAGCCGGTGAACGACAAGAAGCACTTCACCACCTTCTCCTACCCGATCACCGACTACGCCGCGGACGTGCAGGCGCTGATGGACCCCGCCATGGAGGACATCTACGGCAACGGCAAACCCGTGAGCAGCCTCGACCAGACCAACGACCAGATCAACCTGATCCTCTCCCAGTGAAGGGCACGCATTTCATGACGTTCTCCCTCGGCATCGTCGGCGCCGGCCAGTTCTCCGGCCAGTTCGCCACGCTGTTCCACGCCCACCCCGGTGTCGGCGACGTCTACGTCACCGATCTGCTGCCGGAACGGGCCGAACAGCTCGCCGCCGCCCAGGGGCTGGCGGGCACCTTCCCCACGTACGAGGCCATGCTGGAGTCCCCGGCCGTCGACGCGGTCGCGATCTTCACCCAGCGCTGGACGCACGGGCCACTGGTCGTGCAGGGCCTCAGCGCGGGCAAGCACGTGTACTCCGCGGTTCCCATGGCGATCAGCACGGAGGAGATCGCGGCGATCATCGACGCGGTCAAGGCGACCGGACTGACGTACATGATGGGCGAGACCAGCCAGTACAACCCGGCGACCGTGCACGCCCGCAACCAGATCGCCGAGGGCGCCTTCGGGCGGATCTTCTACGCCGAGGGCGACTACGTCCACGACATGGATCTGGGGTTCTACGAGGCGTACCAGTACAGCGGCGGCGAGGAGTGGAAGGCGACCGCCTCCTATCCCCCGCTGCTGTATCCGACGCACTCGGTGGGCGGGGTGCTGGGCGCCTGGCAGACGCATGCCGTGAGCGTGTCGGCGATCGGGGTGCGCGACGAGCGCGGGGACGGTGTCTTCGACCAGCAGGTCAGCCAGTTCGGCAACGATGTCTCCAACGCGACCGCGTTGTTCGAGGTGGCGGGGGGTGGTTCGTTCCGTACGAACGAGTTCCGGCGGGTCGGCTATCCGTCCCACATCCGGGAGTCGCGTTTCCGGTTCTTCGGGACGGAGGCGAGCATGGAGCAGCTGGCGACGGTGGCCTTCTGGCAGGACAAGAAGGGCGTCAAGGACATCAGCGAGCTGCTGGAACCCAAGCCCACGCTGTCTCCTGACGACCCGTCACTGCAGCACATCGCGCCGGATCTGCGGGCCGCCTTCACCTCCGGTTCGGCTCCGGTGCACGACCGGTCGCGGCTGCCGCGGGAGTTCGACCACCTGCACAACGGCCATGAGGGCAGCCATCACTTCCTGGTGGACGACTTCGTGACCGCGGTGAACACGCGGAGCCTGCCGTCGGTGAACGCGTGGGTCGCCGCCCGCTACACCCTGCCGGGCATCGTCGCGCACGAGTCGGCACGGCAGGGCGGGGCCAGGCTGGAGATCCCGGACTTCGGGGACGCGCCGGCTCAGTGACGCGTCCCGGCGCCGGGCACCGTGCGTCAGGTGCCCGGCTTGCGGCCGTACACGAAGACGTCGTCGCCCTTCTTCAGCAGCGACCAGTACTTCTTGGCGGTGGTCTTGGTCATGTTGACGCAGCCGTGCGAGCCGGGCGGGTTCCACATGCTGACGCCGGCGGAGTGGAAGGCCTGGCCGCCGTCGAAGAACTGGGCGTAGGGCATGGGGACGTCGTAGATCGACGACACGTGGTCGATGTTGCGCCAGTAGATCTTCTTCAGGCCGGTGCGGGTCTCGTAGCCGTTGCGGCCGGTGCGGACCGGCACCGGCCCGTACACGAGCTTCTTGCCGTCCTGGATCCAGCTCAGCTGGAGGGTGAGGTTCACACAGGCGATACGGCCCTTGTTAACCGGGCACTTGCCTGCCTTGTTGGGGTTGTTCCCGACGGCCTTCTGCTTGTTCATCAGGTCCATCACGCCCCAGGTGATGGGACCCGCGTAGCCGATGTTCGGCGTGATGCCGTGCTTGGTCTGGAAGCCCTGGATGGCCTTGCAGTCGGCGGCGGACTGCTTGCCGTCGACCGGGCGGCCGAGGAACTTCTCCACCTGCTTCTGATACGGGCCGGTCTGTGTGGTGCAGCTCGCGGCCTGCGCGGGCGTGGCGCCCAGCGCGATCGTGAGCGGTGCCACCAGTCCGGTGATCCCGAGTGCGACGGCTCCCCGTCTGCGTATGTCCCCCATGGCTTGGCCCTTCATGCGAATGTGCGTGTCGTTTGCCACCAGCTAGACCGGCGTCCGGCGGATTCGGTTGTGGTGGACCTCGCACCGCGACAAAACGGTGACATTGCAGCGCGCACTCGCCGAGGACCTCGCCCGGCTTCCCGAACTCCTGCAGTCCGTCCGTGACCTGGCCGCCCGGGAACTGGCGGGGAGTCGGTGAAGTCGACTGCGGTTCGGCAGCGCTCCGAAGGGGCGCGGGGAACTGCGCGACCAGCCACGACAGACCGGCAGACGACGCACCGGCCTGCCAGCGGAGCGCTTACGCGTCTCCGGGTCGCCGAACCACCGTGCGGAAGCCGGTGTTGACCGCGGTGATGCCGCCGTCGACGGCGAGTGTGGTGCCGGTGATCCACGCCGCGTCGTGAGAGGCGAGGAAGGCGACGGCCGCGGCGATGTCCTCCGGTTCGCCGACGCGGCCCAGGGGATACAGCGGGCGCAGCGCGTCGAGTTCGTCGTCCCGACCCTCCCAGGCGGAGGTGCGCACGGTGCCCGGCATCACCAGGTTGACGCGGACTCCGCGCGGGGCGGCGTGCCCGGCGAGGGTGCGGGTCAGGGAGGCGAGGCCCGCCTTGGCGGCGCTGTAGGCGTGGTTGCCGAAGTCGTAGGCGCCGTTGACCGAGCCGATGCTGACGATCGCGCCGCGCCCGGAGGCGGCCAGGTGAGGCAGGGCGGCGCGGCAGCAGCGGTAGGCGCCGGTCAGGGTGATGTCGAGGTCACGGTCCCACGCCTCGTCCGGGCCGTCCTCGAAGAGGGGGGTGTCGACGGTGCAGCAGGCCGCGCTGTTGACCAGGACATCGAGGGACCCGAAGGAGTCGACGGCGTGCGCGACAGCCGCCTCCACCGAGGCCCGGTCCGCGACATCGCACACCAACGCCTCGGCGGTCAGGCCCACTTCACGCAGCGCCGACGCCGTCTTGTCCGCCTCCGGCCCGTCCCTGTCGGTGACGAGTACCCGTGCACCCTCTTCGGCAAGCCTCAGGGCGACGGCCGCGCCGATACCGCGGGCGGCGCCGGTGACGAGAACTCCGTACCCTTGGAACCGTGTTGTGTGCGTCATGGCCCGAACCTAAGCACTCCGCCGGGCATGCGGGTCGATTTACCGCGGGCCGGTGGGGGCTGGTCGCGCCCACGCGGCGGAGCCGCATATCGATACAGCCCCGCGCACCGGACTTCACCCGAGAGCGGCGCCTGATTTCACCGGTAGCCGGTCACGTCCGCCGGTTTCCCCGCGTCCTGCACCTCGACCAGGTACCGCCAGGCGTCCGGGCGGCTGCCGTCGAGGTCGGTGAAGCCGTAGACCTGGGCAAGGCCGCCGCTGGAAAGGGACTCGCCGTTGAAGCGGGCCACGTCGGGGTCGGCGGCGAGAGCGGCGACGGCGCGGCCGACGTAGCGCGGGGTCTCCGAGATGGCGAAGTGGGGCACGATCCCGAGGGCGTCGCGCCAGTTCTCCTCGCGTACCTCGTAGTGATCGAGCATCATCTCCGAGCGCAGCCAGCCCGGGGTGAGGGCCACGGCGGTGGCGCCGCGCGGGCCGAGTTCGTGGCCCAGGGCGAAGGCCATGCGCAGGACGGACCACTTGGCCAGGTCGTAGAAGAAGGTGCTGCGGTAGTTGTCGCGGTTGTACTCGGCGGTGCCGTCGGTCATCTCGACGACCAGGCCGCCGGGGTGGCGCAGCAGCAGCGGCAGGGCGTGGTGGCTGGTGATGGCGTGCGTCTCGACGGCGAGCCTGAGCAGCCTGAGCCCGTTGTCGAGGTCGTGCTCCCAGACCGGGCTGTCCCACTCGAAGAGCTTCTCGCCGCCCCAGACGTCGTTGACCAGGATGTCGAGGCGGCCCTGCTCGTCGGCAACGCGGTCCACGAGAGTGCGGACCTGTGCCGGGTCGAGGTGGTCGGTGGGTACGGCGATGCCGTGGCCGCCGGCCTCGGTGACCAGGTCGGCGGTGTCCTCGATGGTCTCCGGGCGGTCGTACTCCGAGCGCTTTTCGCGGGTGGTGCGGCCGGTGACGTAGACGGTCGCGCCGGCCGCCCCGAGTTCCACGGCGATACCGCGTCCGGCTCCCCGTGACGCCCCGGCGACCAGCGCGACCTTGCCCTGCAGTGGCTGTGACATGTGCGACCTCCCGTGTGACTGTCTCTGATACGAGAGTGACGGGTAAGCCGGACATCTTCTGTCGTGTTTTTTTCAGGCGCTCACGCCGTCGGGCGCAGCCGCTCGTCCAGATCGTCGTAGCCGGGCAGGAACCAGAGCTGGTTGCCCAGATTGCTCTCGTACACGAAGTCCCGCAGGGCCTGGCTGTCGGCGACGTGCTGCGAGATGTCCCCGACGACGGCCAGGCGCAGCCGGTATTGGGCGAACTTCTGCACGATCGCGCCCGCGATCCCCGAACGCAGCCGGAAGAACTCGTCCGGCACCCGCTCTACGGGCACCGCGATCAGTTCCGCCTCGCGCCACCCGGCGTCGCCGATGAGGTCCAGCGCCGCGCGCTCGCCGTCGAGCGGTGGACCGTCGGGGCCGCAGCGCAGGAGGGTGACACCGTGCAGGGTGACGATCTCGTCGGCGGGCGATACGGCGTCAGTGGCCACGGGTGATCCATTCCTCCAGGTGTGGGGACTCCGCCCCGATGGTCGTCGAGTCACCGTGTCCGGTCAGGACCTTCGTCTCCGGCGGCAGGGTGAGCAGGCGGTCCCGGATCGAGGTGACGATCGTCGGGAAGTGGGAGTAGGAGCGGCCGGTGGCACCCGGGCCGCCCTGGAAGAGGGTGTCGCCGGTGAAGACGGTGCCGAGGCCCCGGTCGTAGAGGCAGATCGCGCCGGGCGCGTGTCCGGGGGTGTGCAGCACGGTCAGGTCGGCGCCCGCGGCCTCGATCACCTGCCCGTCGGCGAGATGGGCGTCGGGGTCGCGGTCCGGGTGGGTGAGCTTCCACAGCGGCAGGTCGTCGGGGTGCAGCCAGATGGTGGCGCCGGTGCGGTCGGCGAGGGCCGGGGCGGCGTCGATGTGGTCGTTGTGGGCGTGGGTGCACACGATCGCGGTCAGCCGGCGGTCGCCGACGGCCTCGGCGATGGCGTCGGCGTCATGGGCGGCGTCGATGACGATTGCTTCGTGGTCGTCGCCGACGATCCACACGTTGTTGTCGACGTCCCAGGTGCCGCCGTCGAGGGTGAACTGCCCTGAGGTGACGAGGAGTTCGATGCGGGTGGCCATCAGAGCACCACCACCGAGCGCAGGACGTCGCCGTGGTGCATCCGCTCGAACGCCTTCTCCACCTCGCCGAGTTGGATCGTCTCGGTCACGAACGCCTCCAGGTCCAGCCTGCCCTGCAGATGCAGGTCGATCAGCATGGGGAAGTCGCGGGAGGGCAGACAGTCGCCGTACCAGGAGGACTTGAGTGCCCCGCCGCGTCCGAAGACGTCCAGCAGCGGCAGTTCGAGCTTCATCTCGGGGGTGGGGACGCCGACGAGGACGACCGTTCCGGCGAGGTCGCGGGCGTAGAAGGCCTGCTGGTACGTCTCCGGGCGGCCGACCGCCTCGATGACCACGTCGGCGCCGAAGCCGCCGGTCAGCTCGCGGATCGCCTCGACGGGGTCGGTCTGCTTGGAGTTGACCGTGTGGGTGGCGCCCATCGAGCGGGCCTTCTCCAGCTTCCGGTCGTCGATGTCCACGGCGATGATCTTCGCGGCCCCTGCCAGGCCCGCCCCGGCGATCGCCGCGTCCCCGACACCGCCGCAGCCGATGACCGCGACCGTGTCGCCGCGCCCGACGTTGCCCGTGTTGATGGCGGCGCCGATGCCCGCCATCACCCCGCAGCCGAGCAGCCCGGCCACGGCCGCCGAGACCGCCGGGTCGACCTTGGTGCACTGTCCGGCGGCGACGAGCGTCTTCTCGGCGAAGGCGCCGATGCCGAGGGCCGGGGACAGCTCCTGTCCGGTCGAGGCGAGGGTCATCTTCTGGCCGGCGTTGTGGGTGTCGAAGCAGTACCAGGGCCGGCCACGCAGACAGGCCCGGCACTGGCCGCACACCGCACGCCAGTTGAGGATCACGAAGTCGCCCGGTGCGACGTCCGTGACGCCCTCGCCGACCGCCTCCACGACACCGGCGGCCTCATGGCCCAGCAGGAAGGGGAACTCGTCGTTGATGCCGCCCTGCTTGTAGTGCAGGTCGGTGTGGCAGACCCCGCAGGCCTGGACCTGGACGACGGCTTCTCCCGGCCCCGGGTCGGGCACGACGATCGTCTCCACCCGGACGGGCTCGTCCTTGCCCGGTGCGATCACGCCGCGTACTTCCTGAGCCATGGTGGGCCCCTTTCACCAACGATGTCCTGGCCAGTCGACACTACGTGCGACTGATCAGTAACGTCACCCACTGGATCAAGCCACCGGTGCCTCTACGCGAGCGACAGGAACAGCTTCTCCAGCCGGGCCTTCATCTGCTCCGGACTCTCGCCCTCGCGCTCCCCCTGGGCCGGATTGGTGAGGCACTGCTGCAAGCCGGTCGCGATGATCGCGAATCCGGCCCGGTCGAGTGCGCGCGATGCCGCGGCGAGCTGGGTGACGACGTCCTCGCAGTCGCGGCCCTCCTCGATCATCTTGATCACTCCGGAGATCTGCCCCTGCGCCCGCCTCAGCCGGTTCAGCACCGACTTGAGCTCGTCACCTTCGAACTGCAGCTCCACGATCACTCCCTTTGTATACCCTTAGGGGTATTTTACCTCAGGGCCCGCGCCACCCCGGAAACCTGTTCGGATCCGGCCATCCGGACCGTAGCCTGAGTACTCCGCCCTACTCCCAAGGAGCGCCGTGAGCATCGCAGCGACGAAGAGCAGTACGCCCACGTGGCGGCTCCTTCTCGGTTACGTCAGACCCCACCGCTGGGCCCTGCTCGCAGGTGCCGTGCTCTCCCTCGTCACGGGGGCCACCGGGCTGCTGCTGCCGCTGGTGGCACGGGAGTTGATCGACGACCTCTCGCACGACCGGACCATCACCGGCGCGCTCCTCGTCATGTCGGGTCTGGTGGTCGCCAACGCGGCGGTGGGCGCGCTGGGTGGGTATGTGCTGCGGCGCACCGCCGAGTCGGTGGTGCTCGGCGCGCGGCGCGCCCTGTCGTCGTATTTGCTGCGGCTGCGGATCGCGGCCGTGGACCGCAGCGAGCCGGGCGACCTGATGGCCCGGATCACCTCCGACACCACCCTGCTGCGTGAGGTCACCACCGACTCGCTGGTGGGCCTGGGCACGGGAGGGCTCACGCTCGTCGCGACGATCGTGATGATGGGCCTGGTCGATCCGGTCCTGCTCGGCGTCACCGTGGCCGTGATCTTCGGCGCGGGCACGATCCTCGGCGTGATCGTGCCGCGCATCAACCGGGCGAGCAAGCAGGCGCAGGACGCGGTCGGCGTGATGGGGGCCTCGCTGGAGCGGATCCTCGGCGCCCTGCGCACGGTGAAGGCGTCCGGCGCGGAGCACCGCGAGGAGCAGACGCTGCACTCGGCGGCAGAGGAGTCCTGGCGGCAGAGCGTGCGGGCCGCCAAGTGGTCGGCGGCTGCGGGCAATACGGCCGGTCTCGCCATGCAGATCGCTTTCATCACCGTCCTCGCGGTGGGCGGGGCACGGGTCGCGACCGGCGCTGTCGACGTCGGCACCCTGGTGGCGTTCCTGCTCTACGTCTTCTATCTGATGTCGCCGATCCAGCAGGTCGTCGGCGCGATCACCCAGTACCAGACCGGCGCCGCGGCTCTCGCCCGTATCCAGGAGGCGCTGGCGCTGCCCGCCGAACCGGCCGCCCTGCCCGCCCCGCTGCCCTCACCCGGCACACAGCCGGCCGCCCTCGCCTTCACCAACGTCCGCTTCCGCTACGCCGACGACCTGCCGTACGTCCATCACGGAGTGACGTTCGAGGTGCCCGCGCAGGGCATGACGGCGTTCGTCGGCCCGTCCGGCGCCGGCAA
Source organism: Streptomyces sp. DG2A-72 (assembly GCF_030499575.1). Lineage (NCBI taxonomy): Bacteria > Bacillati > Actinomycetota > Actinomycetes > Kitasatosporales > Streptomycetaceae > Streptomyces > Streptomyces sp. DG2A-72. Next base: position 9,759,971 of record NZ_JASTLC010000001.1, on the reverse strand, counting down.
GACCACTGTCTTCTCGCTCATCGAGCGGTTCTACGACCCCGAGTCCGGCGTGATCACCGTCGACGGCCGGGATCTGGCGGACTGGGAGCTGCCCCAGTTGCGGTCCGCGATCGGCTACGTGGAGCAGGACGCGCCGGTCCTGTCGGGCTCGCTGCGGGAGAACCTGCTGCTGGGGAACCCGGACGCGGACGACGCGGCACTGGCGCGGGTGCTGAAGACGACCCGTCTGGACGGCATGGTGGGCAAGCTGCCCGGCGGCCTGGAGACGCTCGTCGGGCATCGCGGCACCAAGCTGTCCGGCGGCGAGCGTCAGCGGGTCGCCATCGCCCGTGCCCTGCTGCGCCGCCCCCGGCTGCTGCTCCTGGACGAGGCCACCTCGCAGCTGGACGCGGTGAACGAGGCGGCGCTGCGGGACACCGTCGCGGATGTCGCCCGTACGACGACGGTGCTCGTGGTCGCCCATCGGCTGTCGACGGTGACGATGGCCGACCGGATCGTCGTCATGGACGCGGGCAAAGTGCGCGCGGTGGGCACGCACCGCGAACTCGTGGCCGCCGACCCGCTGTACGCGGAGCTGGCGGCCACGCAGTTCCTGGCGACGGCCGGCTGACCGGTCCGGTCAGAAGGGGTAGTGGGCCTGCTGGGTGGCGATGGTCACCCAGCGGGTGTTGGAGAAGGCCTCGATGCCCCAGCGACCGCCGAACCGCCCGTATCCGGAGGCCTTGGCACCGCCGAACGGGGCGTGCGGTTCGTCGGCCACCGACTGGTCGTTGACGTGCACGATCCCGGTCCGGATCCGGCGGGCGACGGCCAGCCCGTGGGTGGCGTTCTCGGTGATGATGCCGCAGGTCAGGCCGTTCTCCGTGTCGTTGGCGAGGGTGATGGCGGTGCTGTCGTCGGCGAACGACTCGACCACGCACACCGGCCCGAAGGACTCGGCGTGGTACAGGTCGGCTTCCTTGGGCACCTCGGTGAGGACGGTCGCCGGGTGCACCGCTCCCTCCGGCTCTCCGCCGCCGACGAGGACCTTGGCCCCCTTGGCGACGGCGTCCCGTACCAGTGAGGCCACGCGCTGCGCGGACGACGCGGCCACCAGCGGGCCGACCACGGTGTGCGGGTCACCGGGGTCACCGGACTGCAGGGAGGCGACCTTCGTGGTGAAGCGCTGGGTGAACTCCTCGGCGAGCGACTCGTGGACGAGGATGCGGTCGCCGGACATGCAGATCTGGCCGGCGTTCATGAACACGCTGAAGACGGCCGCGTTGACGGCGTAGTCCACGTCCGCGTCGTCGAGCACGATCACCGCGTTCTTGCCGCCCAACTCCAGGACGGCGGGCTTGAGATGGCGGGCCGCGTGCTCGCCGATGATCCGGCCCACGGGGGTCGAGCCGGTGAAGTTCACGCCCCGCACCCGCGCGTCCGCGATCAGCGTCTCGGCGATCTCGGCGGCGTCCTCACGGGCGTTGGTGACGACGTTCAGCACGCCGTCCGGGAGTCCCGCCTCGCGCAGGACGTCGGCTACCAGCAGTCCGCAGGCGAGCGGCGCGTCCTCGCTCGGCTTGACCACCACGGTGTTGCCCGCCGCGAGCGGCGCCGCGACGGCCCGTACGCCGAGGATGACGGGGGCGTTCCAGGGCGCGAACGCGGCGACCACGCCCAACGGTTCACGCACCGCCAGCCCCAACGCGCCCTGCTCCTGGGCGTTCAGCACCTCACCGCGCGGCGCCGTGACGGCTGCCGCCGCCTCGCGCAGCATGTTCGCCGCGAGGGCCACGTTGAAGTACGCCCACGGACGGGTGCCGCCGGCCTCGTTCGCCATCAGCTCGGCGACCTGCTCGCCGCGCGCGTCCAGCAGGTCGGCCGCCTTCAGGAAGATCGCCCGGCGCGCGAAGGGCGCGAGCGCCGCCCACTCCTCGAACGCCGCGTCGGCGGCGTCGACGGCCCGGCGCACGTCCTCGGGTCCGGCCGCGGCGACCGTCGCGTACACCTCCCCCGTATACGGGTTGATGTCCTCCGTGGTACGGCCGGAGGCGGCGGGCACGTCCTTGCCGCCGATGAACAGTTCACGGGTGATGGGCATGCTGCCGACCTTTGTGTTCGCCGTGTGAAAGTTGATCCACTCTACCGCGCATGCTGCGAGCCGGGTGCGGCAATGTCAAGGATCGCAGGCTGCGGCTGCGTTTGCCGGGCCCGGCGGGGCGGAGGAGGCTCGGAGGTGAGGGCTCGCGTGGCCCGTTCCTCGTCGGGCCGCGACCTTCGAAGGAGGTCAATGATGGGCACGTTCGACAGCAACACACTGCGCCAGGCCATTGAAGGACACTCCGAGCAGCCGCTCGTCTCGCTCTACGCGGACGACGCGGAGCTGCGGATCGTGGACCGCAACACTCAGCCCAGCCACCCCAAGGTCCTGCACGGCCGGGACGAGATCGCCGAGATGCTCGCCGACGTCTACAGCCGCGACATCAAGACGCACAAGCTGGAGCGGTGTGTCGTCCAGGGCGACGACGTCGCGTTCAGCGAGTCCTGCGAGTACTCGGACGGGGTCCGGGTCCTCTCCGAGTCGATGGTGTCGCTGCGCGACGGCAAGATCGCCGAGCAGACCATGATCCAGGCGTGGGACGAGTAGCCGTCAGCCGCCCCGGCCATGGCGGCCGGGGCGGTGACGCTCCCCCTGGTTGCCAGTAGAGCCGCCAGGGGTGGAAGTCAACGGATGTGACGCGTGCGGGTGCGGGATTGCGCGCGGTCCCGCCTCGACGGAACACTGACTGTCGTGCGCGTAGCGATCATGACGGCGGGCTCCCGGGGCGACGTGGCCCCCTACACCGGCCTCGGGCACGGGCTCTCCCGAGCCGGGCATGAGGTCACCCTGGTCACCCACGGCTGCTTCGAGCCGCTGGTCGCGGGGGCGGGGCTCGGGTTTCATCCCCTTCCGGTGGACCCGCGGGAGGAGTTGGAGTCCTCGCGAGGGCGGGGGCTGCACCGCAGCGCGACCGGCGTCGGCAAGCTCGCGCGTGTCGTCGCCCTGGCACGGGCACTGGTCGGGCGGATGACGGACGAGCTCGTGGCGGCAGCGCGCACGCACGATGTCCTGGTGCTCTCCAGTTCGTTGGCGCCGCTGGGGCACACCGTCGCCGAGGGCCTGTCGCTGCCGAGCCTGGGCGTCTACCTCCAACCGATCGCTCCCACAAGGGAGTTCGGGCCCGCCGTGCTCGGTGGCGGTTCATGGGGCGCGGTCGGTAACCGGGTCGCCGGACACGGGGTGGGTCTGGCCGTGGAACACGTCTTCGCCTCCACCGTGCCCCAGGTGCGGGCCCGGCTGGGGCTGCCGCCCGTCCGAGTGGCGGCGGGGCTGCGGCGCCGGGAGCGGCAGGGGTGGCCGGTGCAGCACGGGTTCAGCCCGCTGGTGGTCCGCCGGCCGCGCGACTGGCGTGCGGGGCTGGAGGTGGCGGGGTACTGGTGGCCGTACGACCGTCAGGACCAACTCCCGCCGCGGCTGCGGGACTTCTTGGAGGCGGGGCCGCCACCGGTCTTCGTGGGTCTCGGGAGTGCGACCGTGCCCGACCCCGAGCGGCTCAGCGCGGACATCGTGCGGGCGCTGCGCCGGGCCGGACTGCGCGGGGTGATCCAGCGCGGCTGGGGCGGGCTGGAAGCCGCCGGGGACGACATGCTGACCATCGGCGAGGTACCGCACGCGCTGCTGTTCCCGAGGGTCGCCGCGGTGGTTCATCACGCGGGCGCGGGCACGACCGCGGCCGGCCTGCGCGCCGGGGTGCCGGCCGTGCCGGTGCCCATCCAGTTCGACGAGGGATTCTGGGCGGCACGGCTGGTGAACCTGGGCGTGGCTCCGCGGGCGGTCCCGCTGCGCCGGCTCAGCGTCGACACGCTGGCATCGGCGCTCATCCGGGCAACCCGGGATCCCGGGTACGGGGAGCGGGCTCGGGCGTTGGGGGTACGGATCCGGGGTGAGGACGGGGTCGCGCCCGTGCTTGCCGCGGTGGACAGGCTGAAGGGCTGAAGCGCGTGAAGCGCATCGGCGGCCGGAACGACCACGCACCGCACCGTCGACCCGGCCGCCCGCGGGCCCGCCCCCGCGTCCGTCACCCCGCCTCCCACCCCGCCGGCCGCAGAATCCCCAGCAGTTGTCGGACCAGTTCGTCCACCGCCTCCTCCAGCGTGGCGTCCACCCACCCGGCGCTCCAGTCGTGGAGCAGGCCGTTGACGCTGCCGATGAAGGCTGTCGCGGCGATCCGGTAGTCGCGGGGCGCCGCCTCGCCCCGGGCGACCGCCGCTTCCGCCTCGGCGCACACCAGGTCGACCCAGCGCGCGCGACGGGCCAGGCGCTGGTGTTCCAGGCGGGGGCTGACGCCGATGATCTCGACGAAGGTGATGCGGATACGGCGTGGATCGGCGGTGACGTTGGCGACGTAGGCGCGGAAGATCGCGGTGGCGCGTTCGGCGAGCGGCAGGCCGTCCGCGGCGGCCACCGCGGCGAGCACGGCCTCCTCGGCCCAGTCGTTGACCTGGAGGTGAAGGGCGGCCAGGACGTCCTCGAGGGTGCGGAACTCCTCGTAGAACTGGCGGGTGGAGAGCCCGGCGGCCTCGCTCAGCGCGGCCACGGTCGTGGCCCGGTAGCCGGGTGTGTCGCCGAACAGCTGGAGCGCGGCGTCCAGGAAGCGGCGGCGGCGCTCGGCCTGCCGCTCTTCGGCGGACTTGCCCCTGTACCGGCCGGTCGGCGCCCTGAGCCTGCCCGTCACGGACCCTCCCCGTTTACCTCGCCTGTCCCCGTCGATCAATTTTGTCGTGTACGCGGTCTTGTCGAACAGGACACCCCCTCCTTACTTTTCAGTAAGTCCACTGTGAAAGTAGTTGTGTTCAGATTCAGCACCCCGTCTTGGCATGCCCCACTCATGGCACCCGCCCTCCAGAGAAGAGAGCACCCATGCCGGTCATCAGACCCAGGCACCTTTGCTCCATGGCCGCCGCCCTCGTCCTGACCGTCACCGCCCCCGCGACCGCGGCCACCGCCGCCTCGGACGCCGCCGCCCTGCGCGAAGTCCTGTTCGTCGGCAACAACTGGGACGGCACCGCCGACGTCATCAAGTCCTCCGGCGACTTCGCGAAGATCGGCCGGATCAACGTCATCCCCGACAAGGACGCACGGATGGCGGAGATCAACGCGAACCCGATCAAGTGGATCTACTTCATGGCCATCCGCAACACCGTAGGAGAGGGCCACGACCAGTTCGTGGACGACATGTTCACCACGCCGGACGGTTCGTCGGTGGTCGTCTCCCGCCCGAGCTTCGCCGACGTGGTCTCGATCGACCTGGCCACCGGAGACATCAACTGGCGCTTCCCCGTGTCGGGTTACCGCTCCGACCACATGACGGTCTCCCCCGACGGCAAGCGCGTCGCCGTATCCGCCTCCACCTCCAACACCGTGCACGTACTGGACATCGTCACCGGCAAGCAGCTCGGTTCGGTCGCCACCGCCGACAAGCCGCACGAGAACATCTTCACCAAGGACGGCAAGTACCTCTGGAACATGGGCATCGGCGATGTGAACACCGCGACCGACGCGCCCTGGCTGGACTGGACGAAGGGCAACCGGTACATCACCGTCATCGACGCGACCACCTACCAGCGGGTCAAGGTCATCGACATGCGGCAGCGGCTGGACGCCATCGGCCTCACGGACTACTCCGACGCCGTCCGGCCCGCCGTTCTCTCGCCCGACGAGTCCAAGCTGTACTTCCAGGTCTCGTTCTTCAACGGCTTCTTCGAGTACGACATCGCGACGGACAAGATCACCCGTACGAAGACACTGCCCAAGAACCCGGCGACCAGCGACGACCGCTCCACCTTCGTCAACGACTCGCGCCACCACGGCATTTCGATGAGTCCCGACGGCAGCAAGCTGTGCGTCGCGGGCACGATGGACGACTACGCGACGGTCGTCGACCGCGCCACCCTCCAGGAGGGCCCGCTGGTCACCGCCTCGAAGCCCTACTGGGCGACCGTCAGCGGCGACGGCAAGAGCTGCGTGGTGTCGGAGAGCGGCACCGACCAGGTCACGGCCATCGACTTCGCCACCGGCAAGAAGACGGTGTCCGTCCCGGTCGGCGACCATCCGCAGCGAGTGCGGCTGGGACATGTGGCCGCGGACTGGACCGGAACCTCCGGCTGAGGCCCGAGCGGTTCAGGCGGTGGCGCGGTGCCCGGACACCAGCCACCGCCACCGCGGGCGTTCGGTGACCAGCGTGGCGGCGGCCAGCACGGACACCGCGACCGCCGCCCACACGGGCCAGGCCAGCCATGCGAAGACCACGGCCGCGACCAGTTGGAGCAGCACCAGAAGGATCGTGACCACACCGGGTACCGGCACGATCCCGTGGGCCTTGTCCCCCGGTGTGGTGAAGACGGTCGGCAGCCCGATCAGCACCACCACGGACAGCACCGCGAGCGGCCAGGAGTACCCGGACAGCGCCCAGGGCGTGGCCACCCAGGCGACGAGTTCGGTCGCGAAGCGCGGGACGGCCGCGCGTCGGTCGTCGGGTTTCGGCAACGTCGTTCTCCCCCACAGATGTGCCCGTCAGCGGTGGGTGATCCTACGACGACCGGGCCAGGCCTGCTTCACCTGCCCTGACGTCGGGGTCCAGGGTCGACCCCGACGTCAGGGAGGGGTGTCAGCCGATGCGCTGGGCCGCCCAGGCCGCCAGTTCGGCCTTCGCCGCGTTGAGCAAGGACGACGAGGGATTCGTCGCGCCGTTGGTGACCAGCGCGTAGTGCAGGGTGCCCGAGTCGGAGTCCGTCAGCAGCAGGCGGCGGCCGGCGGTGCCGCCGGGTTCGGGGGCCGCCGCGACGGGGGTCGACGTCGTGTACGCGGGCGGGGCGTACGCCGTGCCCAGGTCGGAGACGACGGTGGTGGTCGAGGTCGGGAAGGACGCCGGGAGGTGCAGTTCGGTGGGTGCCGAGCCGCTGCCCGAGCGCCACACGAGCAGGCTGTACTGCCCGGAGCCCACCAGCTGGGCCACATGGGGCAGTGAGCCGGGCACCGGGTTCCAGGTCAGGGTCGCGGAGCCGTCGCGGGAGCGGTCCTCGTAGGTGAAGGCGACGGTCGTGCCGGAGGTGGCGCTCGGGTAGACGCGGTCGAGAAGCCGTGCGTCCTGGCGCAGGACGGCCCTACCGGAGTCGTCGAGGCGTACGGCGGACAGGTCCTCGCCGTTCCAGGCGTCGCCCTCCGTCTGCACCTTGTCGGGGTTGTCGTTCATCAGCTCGTGGTGGCGGCCGTGGTAGATGTCCCACTGCCACTGGCTGCCGGAGAGGACGGGACCGGAGCCCGTCGGGTTCGTCCACCAACTCGCCCCCGGTACCCGGGAGTCGAGGGCCTGGTACATCGCCTTGAGGACCGTCGGCGCCTTGTCGGAGACCGTGCCGGTCAGCGGGTGACCGAACTCGCTGACGATCGCGGGCGTCTTGGTGGCGGAGGCCCGGTCACGCACCGTGCCGAAGTCGCCCGCGTACTGTCCGTCCGCCGCCTTGCCCCACATGAAGATGCCGGAGATCGCCTTCTGGTCGTAGAAGTGGGTGTTGAAGACGAAGCGCGGTCCGAGCGTGCCCGCGTCGAGCAGGCCGCCCTCCTGCTTCTGGAAGTCGAGGTTGGCGTTCCAGAACAGGTTCGGTTCGACGAACGCCGGCTTGTCCTGCCAGCCGGCCGCGTCCATCCGCGCCCGGAACTTCACATAGAAGGGCCACAGGACGTCCTTCTCCCAGGCCCGGCTGGACTGGCCCGAGTCGTACACACCCGCATGGGGTTCGTTGTACGGGTCGAAGCCGACGACGCCCGCGAACTGGGCGGTCGTGAGGTTCTGCTTGAGGTACGCCATCGTCTTCTGCGCGGTGTCGAGGAACGAGTTCTGCAGGCCGTACGTGTTGTGCCAGAAGTCGTACGTCGCCTCCGTCACGGCCGCGTTGGAGGTGATGTTCTGGCCCCAGAAGGGGCAGATCCCGCAGTACTCGTCCGGGTAGTCACCGAGGTCCACGGCCCACTTGGGGGCGCCGTCGCCGGTGTACCAGCTGTCCGAGTCGAAGAGCCAGCGGGAGTAGAGGTCCTGGTGGAAGTCGGGGTACACCCGGATCCCGGCGTCGAGGAACGCACGGATCTGGGCGGTGACGGCGGCCAGGTAGGCGTTGTCCACCTGGCCGCGCACGGGCTCCGCGTAGGCCCAGGACAGCAGGAAGCGGACCGAGTTGCCACCGCCGAGCGCTCTCAGCGCGGTCGCGGACTTCTTCGCGTCGGCGACCGAGGCGAAGGGCAGGCCGTTGTTCTCCTTCAGCTTGGTCTCGCCGGAGACGTTGTAGCCACGCAGCACGACCTCGCGGCCGTGGCCGTCGGTGAAGCGGCCGTTCTGCACGGTGAGCGGGGATTCGTCGAACCAGAGGGAGTCGGGGACGGAGGCGGCGGTGGCGGGGCGGGCACCCGCCACCGACAGGAATCCACAGAGGAGAACCAGAACAAGGAGCACACGCGCACGCTTATTCGGCATGCTCACTACAGTCCGGTGATTTCCGGACACCGTCAACACCCCTGACTCTGGAGTAAGTTAGGTCTCGGCCAGCTCAACCACCCACTCTGCGCGTCACGTTCAACAGGTACTGCTTGCGGTTGAGCGGATTGTGGTCGGTGCGCGGACGCCGCGGGACCGTGCCGCGGGCGACCGGCGCGTAATGGTCGAAGGCGCTCTCCAGCTCACCCTCGCCCCGGGTGAGCCCCGGCAGCCGCTGCTCCAGTTCGTGCACCCGCCCTGCGGGAACCGCACCCTCCAGAACGCAGGTGCCGCCCCTGGTCCCGGTGGTCTGCGGTACGGCCCGCAGCGCGGCCAGCACCGGGAGCAGGGCGCCCAGGGTGTCCACGGGCGTCTCGACGCGGAAGCGGTGCATGGGCTCGTACACCTGGGTGCCCGCCCTGCGCAGCGCCTCGATCAGGACCAGTGGCGTCACGCCCCGGAAGTCGGCACCGGTGCTCGACATGCTCTTGTCGAAGCCCTGGTGGGCGTGGCTCTGCCGGGGCGAGTAGCCGGAGTGGGTCATGGTGACCGTGCAGTCGGTGACCTGCCAGCCGCTGAGGCCCTGTGCGAGGGTCTCGCGCACGGTGTCCTCGACGGCCTTGAAGAACGCGTACGGCATGGAGCCGAGTTCCACCTCCAGCCGGAAGGCGACGCCCGAGCCGGTCGGTGCCGGGTCGACGCGCAGGCCGACCGTCGCGAGGAACGGATTGGCGTCCTTCTTGTTGAACTCGACGGCCGCTCCCGTGCCCACGGGCCGCTCGATGCAGATCGTCGACGTCTGCCGGAAGGTGACGTCCAGGCCATAGTCGTCGGCGAGTGTGGCCTGGATGACCTCCTTCTGGACCTCGCCGTAGAGGGACACGGAGATCTCCTGCCGGATCTCGTCGTGCCGGAGGCCGATCAGCGGGTCCTGTTCGGCGAGTTGGGTCAGGGCGAGGTGCAGGGACCGTTTGTCCACGCCCGCGCCCGGGACGACGACGGTTTCGAGGGTGGGCGGCGCGAAGAAGTGCTCGTACGCCTTGCGCGGCTCCCCGATCGCGTCGCCGATCCGGATGGCATCGAGGCCCCAGAGCTTGGCGATGCGGCCCGCCGGGACTGTCTCGTCACGGGAGTCCGCGCCCTCGTCGAAGACACTGATCGCGGTGATCTTGCCCTCGGTGTCACCGTCTCCGAAGCGGATCCGGTCGCGGACGGCCAGTGTCCCGGAGAAGATCCGCGCATAGGCGATCTTCTCCCCCGCCGGGCCCCGCTCGACCTTGAACACGGTGCCCGACACCGGCCCGTCCGGATCGCCCTCGGCCGCGGGCAGCAGTTCCTTGATCCCGGCAATGAGCGTGTCCACGCCCGCGCCCGTGATGGCGGACCCGAAGCAGACAGGGTGGACGAGGGCCTGCCGGGTCTGGTCGGCGAGCGCGGTGTGCAGGCGCTCGCAGGAGACCGTGTCCTCGACGTAGGCGGACAGCAGGTCGTCGTCATGGCCGGTGAGCACGTCGATCGCGGCCGGGGCGAGCCCCGGGGCGACACGGGCGCCGCGTGTGCCGAGTCCGGCGACCGTGCCCATCGGTACGACCGATGCCGTGAGCCGCTCGGCGATCGCTCGCAGTACCCCGTCGTACCCCGCTCCACGCCGGTCGATCTTGTTGACGAAGATCAGCGTGGGGATGCGCAACCGTCGCAGGGTGCGCATCAGGACGCGGGTCTGCGGCTGGACGCCCTCGACGGCCGAGATGACCAGGACGGCGCCGTCGAGCACGCCGAGGACCCGCTCGACCTCGGCGATGAAGTCCGGGTGGCCGGGGGTGTCGATGAGGTTGACCGTCACGCCGCCCAGAGGGAACGAGACGACGGCGGACTTGATGGTGATCCCGCGCTGCTTCTCCAGCGCGAGGGAGTCGGTCTGCGTGGAGCCGGCGTCGACGCTGCCGATCTCGTCGACGACTCCGGCGGTGTACAGCAGCCGCTCGGTCAGGCTGGTCTTACCGGCGTCTACGTGCGCGAGAATTCCAAGATTGAGCAGGTGCACTGAGCGTCATGTCCTTGGTCATCGGAGGGATTCCTTCCTGGGTGGACATGCACGCAGTGCGCATCTGTGCTCCTCGGGTGTGACGACGTATGTCCCCAGCAGTGCAGCAGAACCGGGCGCACCGCAGCAATGGATTAACCGTCAACGAAGCCCGTCGCAGCACTCGCCGCCGTCAGGGCGCGGTCATGGAGTGACGTGCATCGAGTGACCTGCACCAGAACGCCGCGAGGACGCCGTCACCGTCTTCCTGCACTCCTTCGCCCCACCGCCGCGCATGCTGGTCTTCGGCGCCATCGACTACGCGGCAGCGGTCGCCCGCATCGGTGACTTCCTGGGCTACCGGGTCACCGTGTGCGACGCCCGCCCGGTCTTCGCCACGCCGAAGCGGTTCCCGGCGGCCGTGGAGGTGGTCGTGGACTGGCCGCACCGCCATCTGCGCTCCACCGACACCGACGAGCGCACGGTGATCTGCGTCCTCACCCACGACCCGAAGTTCGACGTGCCACTGTTGGAGGAAGCACTGCGCCGGCCGGCCGCGTACATCGGGGCGATGGGCAGCCGCCGTACCCACGACGACCGGACGAAACGGCTCACCGAGGCCGGACTCACCGAACGCGAGCTGTCCCGGCTGCGCTGGAGCGGGACGGGACCGGGGCACCGCTCACGGCGACGGCCGGAGCCATCCATCCGCAGGGAGCGTGAAGGAGGAAGTCATGGAACTGCACCACGAGTTCACCGTGCCCGCCCCGGTCGACGACGCCTGGCGGACGCTCCTCGACATCGAGCGGGTCGCACCCTGCATGCCGGGCGCGAGCGTCGAGGAGTACGACGGCAAGACCGTGACCGGGTCGATGAAGGTCAAGGTCGGCCCGATCACCGTGACCTACAAGGGCACGGCCGTCTTCGAGGAGCAGGACGAGTCGGCACACCGCATGGTCCTGATCGCCGGCGGCCGGGAGACCCGCGGTCAGGGCACCGCACGGGCCACGGTCACCGGCACGCTGAGCGAACGCGACGGCGGTACGGCCGTGTCGGTGCGGACCGATCTGACGGTGACCGGACGTCCCGCGCAGTTCGGGCGCGGGGTGATGGCGGAGGTCGGCGACCGGCTGGTCGGGCAGTTCGCCGCCTGCCTCGCCGAGCGGCTGGGCGAGACGGTGGGCGCCGGCGAGACCGAGGAGTACCCGGACGAGCCACTGGACGTCCTCCGCCTGATCGGGGTGCCGGTCGCCAAGCGGGCGGCCGGGATCGCCGGGGCGGTGGCCGCGGTGGTGCTGGTGGTCGTAGGGGTGCGGCGGATCTTGGGGCGGCGCGGCTCGACGGTGGGGTAGTCCCCTGTCCGGTCAGTGGGCCGGCGCGAGCGGCTGCTGGACGGCACCCACACCGGTCAGGAGGTCGTGGCGGGCACCCCGGGCACCCTCGGCAAGCTGCTGACGCCCGCGCTCGCAAACTGTTCGCGCACCCGACCGGCCGTATCGGCACCCGCGGCGTCCAGTCGGTGCACACGCCGTCGGCCACCCGCAGAGCGGCGGCCAGACTACGGCGGCTCCCGGCACCTGGGCTCCCAGCGGGCGGCCACCGCCGACGTGGTCCGCTGGTTCAGCGAGCTGACGGCAACCGGTGCAGTTCCACGTCCGTGAGACGCGCGTCGGCCACCGTCGCCGTCATGTACGTGCAGTGCGGCTGACGGCGCCGGTCGGTCGGGGAACCGGGATTGAGCAGCCGCAGCCCGTTCGGGGCGGTGGTGTCCCACGGGATGTGGCTGTGACCGAAGACCAGCACGTCCAGGCCGGGGAAGCGCGCGGCACAGCGGGCCTCCCTGCCCTGGGCCGAGCCCGTCTCGTGGACGGCCCCGAACCGCAGGCCGCCGAGTTCGGCGTACGCCACTTCGGGGAGCCGGGCCCGCAGCTCGGAACCGTCGTTGTTTCCGTACACGCCGATCAGTCTGCGACTGCGGGCCTCCAGCAGGTCGAGCGTGGCCGTGTCGACCCAGTCGCCCGCGTGGAACACCACGTCGGCGTGCGGGAGTTCGGCGAGGAGCTGCGCCGGCAGCGCCTTGGCGCGCTTGGGGAGATGGGTGTCGGACATCAGGAGCAGGCGCACGTCGTCAGCCTAAGCCGCGGTGATCGGCGCCACACGGTGGACCCTGCGCGTGCCGACCCAGGCAAACGGGTTAGCATCGGGCAACGCCCACCGTGCCACAGTGGAAACGGGAAGCGAACTAAGGGGGCTTCAGCCGGATGCCGGTCAAGGTCAGCGTGGTCGTCCCGGTGTACAACCCCGGGCCATATGTCGAGGACTGCATCGCCTCGCTGCTGAGGCAGTCCTTGCCGCCCGACGATTACGAAGTGATCTTCGTCGACGACGGCTCCACCGACGAGACCCCGGCCCGCCTCGACGCGCTCGCCGCCGACCACCCCGGTCTGGTCCAGGTCATCCACCAGGAGAACTCCGGCTGGTCGGGCAAGCCCCGCAACGTCGGCATCGCCGCCGCCAAGGGCGAGTTCGTGATGTTCGTCGACAACGACGACTACCTGGGCGACGAGGCCCTGGAGCGGATGTACGACTACGGCGTGGCCAACGGCGCCGACGTCGTCGTAGGAAAGATGGCCGGCAAGGGCCGCGGCGTTCCGGTGGAGCTGTTCCGCCGCAACCACCCGCACGCCACCGTCGAGAACGCCCCGCTGATCGACAGCCTCACCCCGCACAAGATGATCCGCCGGGACTTCCTCGACCGGATCGGCCTGCGCTTCCCCGAGGGGCGGCGGCGGCTGGAGGACCACGTCTTCATCGCCGAGGCGTATCTGCGCGCGGACAACGTCTCGGTGCTCAGCGACTACGTCTGCTACTACCACGTCAAGCGGGACGACGCCTCGAACGCGGGCTTCCAGCGCTTCGACCCCGTCGGATACTTCAAGAACCTCTGCGAGGCCCTCGACGTCGTCGACCGCTACACCGAGCCGGGGCCGCTGCGGGACCGGCTGCACCGGCGCTGGCTGCGGGTGGAGATCGTCGAGCGGATGCGTGGGCGCCGGCTGCTGGCGATGCCGGCCGACTACCGCCAGGAGCTGTTCGACGCGATGCGCGGCGTCGTCGTCGAGCGCTTCGCCCCGGGTGTCGCGGCCGGGCTGCAGCCGACCCAGCAGGTCGTCGCCGCGCTGATCGCCGCCGACCGGTACGCCGATGTCGAGGCCTTCGCCGAATGGGAGGGCTCCGTCGTCCCGAAGGCCGCGCCGGAGAGCCTCACCTGGCAGGACGGCACGCTGCGGATCGACTTCACCGCCGAGTACGTGTCGCGCGGCAAACCCTTGCTGTTTCCCGCCGACGGGGTCCGTACGCCGCTGGACGTGTCCGACTCCGTCGCCTGGGTCACCGCGGACACCGCCGCCCGGTTCGGCGAGGCCCGGGTCGATCTGCTGCTGCGCGAGCGCTCCAGCGCCGCCCAGTACTTCCAGCCGGTGGAGTTCACCCGCGAGCGGATCGAGGACGAGGACGGCGTACGGCTCCAGTTGCGCGCCGGGGCCACCGTGGATCCCACGGCCGTGGCGGGCGACGGTGTGTGGGACGCGTACGTCCGGGTCCGGCTGGGCGGCTGGACCAAGGAGTGCCGGCTGGGTCCGGCCCCTCGGGATGCCCGCCGGGCCCCGCGCGCCGGTGTGGTGGGCGGCCGTGTGGTGCTGCCGTACTGGACCGAACCGCACGCCAACCTCTCCCTGGACATCGACCGCGCGAGCACCCGCCTCGGCCTCGGCGGGCTGTCGCCGGATGCCGTATCGGTCTCCGGCGGCCGGCTCCGCGCCGCGCTGCCGCTGTACGTCGCCGGTGACACCGAGGTCCTGCTGCGTGTCAGCTCCGGTGACGCGAAGGTGGACGTGCCGGGCACCCTGTACGCGGACGGATCCGGGGCGCGGCTGGATGCCGTCCTGCCCGCCGACCGTCTGAAGGGCGCGACCTGGAAGGTGGCCATCAGTCCGCGTACCGCCGCACCGCGCTTCCTTGCGCTGCCGTTCACACTCACGGCCGGTGTCGGCGGGGTGCGCGTGGTGCGGAAGCGGAAGCAGTCTCCCGGCGTGCTGCGACGGCTGCGACGCACGGTGGGCAGGGTCGTACGAAAGGCGGCGGCCCGCATCAGGAATCGGAGGGCGTGAACGGATGCGACCACTGGGGATCGAAGGTGCCTGGGTGCTGGAGCCCAAGGTGTTCCCGGACGAGCGGGGCAGCTTCCACGAGTGGTACCGCGGCGAGGAGTTCCGCGAGGCCACCGGATACGACCTGACGCTCGCCCAGGCCAACTGCTCGGTCTCCCGCCGGGGCGTGCTGCGGGGTCTGCACTTCGCCGATGTGCCGCCCGGCCAGGCCAAGTACCTCACGTGTGTGCGCGGGGCCGTGCTCGACGTGGTGGCCGACATCCGTGTGGGGTCACCGACCTTCGGGCAGTGGGAGGCCCTGCGGCTCGACGACGACACCCGGCACGCCGTGTTCCTCGCGGAGGGGCTCGGGCACGCCTTCATGGCGCTCACCGACGACGCGACGGTGGTCTACCTGTGCTCGACCGGGTACGCGCCCGGACGCGAGCACGGGGTGCAGCCGCTGGACGCGGACCTGGGGATCGAGTGGCCCCGGGACATCCCGCCGGTACTGTCGGAGAAGGACGCGGCCGCGCCCTCGCTGGCCGAGGCGGAGCGGTCCGGGCTGCTGCCGTCGTACGAGGACTGCTCCGCCCACTACCGGCGGCTGCGCGGGCTCAGCGACTGACGCTGAGCTGCTCCAGGCTGCGGCGCAGCGGCTCCCAGCCGCGGGACCGCTTGGTTCCGCGGTTGCGGGCCCGCACGAGCGGCGCCCAGAAGCCGGCCCCGACCAGCGTCTCGGGCTTCACCGCCGAGGTCCGTTCCAGGACCGTCTCCGGCACCTTCTGCGGGTCGGGGACGACGTACTCGGCGACGATCTCGTCGTACTTGTCCGTCAGGACGGTGTTGCCGGGGTCGGCGCCGAAGACGACGAGCTGGCCGGTGGGCTGGGTGTCGACGAGGACGGTCACCAGGTCGGGGCGGAAGCGGTTCAGCACCTCGACCATCTTGTAGACGTCGCCGGTCCAGGCGCCGGTGTGCCGGTCCCGGGCCGCCTCGTCGACATTGCGCGGCAGCATGTCGTCGAAGACGATGACGCTCGCCCAGTCGGAGTGCTTCTCGACGTTGATGAAGTCGCGCAGCGTGTACTCGAAGAGGTGCATGCCGTCGATGAACGACAGGTCGAGGGTGGTGCGCTGCCAGTGGCCGAACGGGCTGCGGTTGCGGGCCAGATTGCGCAGCGGGTGCCGGCCGCCCTTCAGATGCCCCAGCGGGTTCTGGCGGGCGAAGAAGTCGTCGCTCGTCGCCTTCGCCAGGTGGACGTCGCAGCGGATTTCCGTGACCACCTTGAACGCGGGATCGATCGCGATGCTGGGCACACGCGACAGTGTCAGGCTGCGGCCGTCGTTGACACCGATCTCCAGGTAGTTGCGGTTCGCGCTGACCTTGTGGAGTTCCCGCAGGAACTCATGACGTTTCACGACGTAATCTCCTTGCGGATATGGGGCATTGCTTCATTCAGGGCGTCCCGCCAGTCGCGCGGAGCCGGCAGGCCGATCTGCTGCCACCGGCCGTGCGCGAGGGCGCTGTAGGCGGGGCGCGGTGCGGGCCTGGGGAAGGCCTCGCTGCCGGTGGGGCGCACCCGGTCCGGGTCGGCGCCGAGGAGCCGGAAGACTTCTCGGGCCAGTTCGTACCAGGTGGCCTCGCCGGAACTCGTGGCGTGGAACACGCCGTGCGCGCCGGGGCCGACGCGGGGGCCGAGGTCGGCGATGCGCGCGGCGACGTCGGCGCTCCACGTGGGCTGACCGCGCTGGTCGTCGACGACGTCCAGGGTGTCCCGGCGTCCCTCGAGCTCGATCATCGTACGGACGAAACTGCGGCCGTGGACACCGTAGAGCCAGGCGGTGCGCACGACGGCGCCCGCGGCCGGGAGTTCCTCCAGTACGGCGCGCTCGCCGGCGAGCTTGGTGCGGCCGTACGCGGTGCGCGGGGCCGGGGGGTGGTCCTCCGGGTAGGGGGCGGAACGGTCGTCGCCGGCGAAGACGTAGTCGGTGGAGACGTGGACCAGACGGGCGCCGCCCGCCGCGCAGGCGCGGGCCAGCAGTCGCGGTCCGTCGCCGTTGATCCGCAGGGCCCGCTCCTCGTCGCTCTCGGCGTCGTCGACGGCCGTGTACGCCGCGCAGTTGACGATCACGTCCGGGCGGTGCTCGGCGAAGGCGGCCGAGACGGCGTCGGGCCGGGTGATGTCGAGGGCGGCGTGGTCCAGGGCGACCACGGGTGCGCCCCGGCCGCGCAGTTCCGCGACCAGGTCGCGGCCGAGCATGCCGCCCGCTCCGGTGACCAGCCAGTTCATGCGCTCTCCTGTCCGACGCGCTGCTTGAGCGGCTCCCACCAGGCCCGGTTCTCCCGGTACCAGGCGACGGTGTCGGCGAGGCCGGTGGCGAAGTCGTGGTGGGGCCGGTAGCCGAGTTCGGTGCGGGCCTTGCTCCAGTCCACCGAGTAGCGCAGGTCGTGGCCCTTGCGGTCCTCGACATGCTGCACCCGGCCCCAGTCCGCGCCACAGGCCTCCAGGAGCAGCCCGGTCAGCTCCTTGTTGCTCAACTCGGTGCCGCCGCCGATGTTGTAGACCTCGCCGGGGCGGCCCTGGGTACGGACGAGTTCGACGCCCTGGCAGTGGTCGTCCACGTGCAGCCAGTCCCGGACGTTGAGGCCCTCGCCGTACAGCGGGACCTTCTTGCCGTCGAGGAGGTTGGTGACGAACAGCGGGATGACCTTCTCGGGGAACTGGTGCGGGCCGTAGTTGTTGGAGCACCGGGTGACCCGGACGTCCAGGCCGTGGGTGCGGTGGTAGGCGAGGGCGAGCAGGTCGGAGGAGGCCTTGGAGGCGGAGTAGGGCGAGTTGGGGCTCAGCGGGTGGTCCTCCGGCCACGATCCGGTGTCGATGGAGCCGTAGACCTCATCGGTGGAGACGTGCACGAACGGGCCGACGCCATGCCGCAGGGCGGCGTCCAGCAGGGTCTGGGTGCCCAGGACGTTGGTGCGTACGAAATCAGTGGCGCCGGTGATCGAGCGGTCCACGTGGGACTCCGCCGCGAAGTGCACGACCTGGTCGGCCCAGGACATCAACTTGTCCACGAGTTCCGCGTCGCAGATGTCGCCCTGCACGAACTCCAGCCGGGGATGGTCGAGTTCGAGGTTGTCGAGCGTGCCGGCGTAGGTCAGTTTGTCGAGCACCGTGATGTCGGGGCCGTCGGCGGCGAGCAGCGTACGGACGTACGTCGAGCCGATGAACCCGGCGGCGCCGGTGACGAGGAGGTTCATGTGTGGATCTGCACCTTGCTGTGGTCTCCGAGGACGAGTCGATGGGCACTGGGCACGTTCGGTGCCGGGGTCACCTGGACGTGCCGCCCGATGAGGGAGCTCTCGATGCGGCCCACTCCGTCGATCGAGGAGTCCCTCAGGACGATGGAGAACTCCAACTCGCTGTCGGTGATACGGCAGTTCTCCGCGACGGAGGTGAACGGGCCGATGTAGGAGTCGCTGACGACGGTTCCGGCGCCGATGACGCAGGGGCCGACGATGCGTGAGTCGGTGACGCGCGCGCCTTCCTCGACCACGACCCGCCCGATGGTCTCGGACCGCTCGTCCACCTCGCCGTCGATGCGGCGTTCGAGGCCTTCCAGGACGGTCCGGTTCACCTCGAGCATGTCGACGACGTTCCCGGTGTCCTTCCAGTAGCCCCGGATGACCGTGGAGCGGACGTTGGCGTGTGCGTCGATGAGGTGCTGGATGGCGTGGGTGATCTCCAACTCGCCGCGCCAGGACGGCTCGATGGCGCGCACGGCCTCGTGGATCACCGGGGTGAAGAGGTAGACGCCGACGAGGGCGAGGTCGCTCTTGGGGTGTTCCGGCTTCTCCTCCAGGCCGATCACCTGCCCGGACGCGTCGAGTTCGGCGACGCCGAAGGCGCGCGGATCGGGGACGCGGGTGAGCAGGATCTGGGCGTCGGGGCGGTTTCTGCGGAAGCCGTCGACGAGGTCGGTGATGCCGCCCACGATGAAGTTGTCGCCGAGGTACATCACGAAGTCGTCGTCGCCGAGATAGTCACGGGCGATCAGCACCGCGTGGGCCAGCCCAAGGGGCCGCTCCTGCGGGATGTAGGTGACCTGCAGGCCGAACTTCGATCCGTCGCCGACGGCGTCCTGGATCTCGGCCGCGGTGTCACCGACGATCATGCCCACTTCGGTTATGCCTGCGGCGGCGATGGACTCCAACCCATAGAACAACACAGCCTTGTTGGCGACCGGGACGAGTTGTTTGGCCGATGTGTGGGTGATCGGCCTCAATCGCGTACCGGCGCCCCCGGACAGCACGAGAGCCTTCATCTGGTTCACCATAGCCTCGTTCGGCGGAAAGGGAATGTTAACCCTTTATTTGATCCTCACGAGGGCGATCTCGCTCCAGACCTGCTTGCCGCCGCTGACCGGGACGGTCCCCCAGGACACCGACATGGCCTCGACGAGGAGGATGCCGCGACCGCCGGTGGCCTCCCAGCCGATGCTGGTCGGCTTGATCGGGCTGCGGGGTGAGGCGTCGGCGACCGCGACGCGCAGCCGGTGGTTGACGAGGGTGAGGTCGAGGCGGACCCGGCCGTCGGTGTGCACCAGGGCGTTGGTGACCAGTTCGGAGACCACGAGCAGAACGGCGTCCTGTTCCTCGGTCACGCCCCAGGCGCGCAGGGTGCGCCGGGTGAAGCGGCGGGCGTGCCGGACGGCCTCGGGGAGGCGCCACACCGTCCAGCTCTCGCGCAGCGGGCGCAGGGCCATGCCGTCGTAGCGCAGCAGGAGCAGGGCGACGTCGTCACTGCGGCGGGCGTTGCCGAGCAGGGCGTCGGCGACGAGGCCGAGGTGGGCGGGGTCGGACACGGCGAGTTCGCGGGCGAAGCGGTCCATGCCCTCGTCGATGTCGGCTTCGGTGGACTCGACCAGGCCGTCCGTGGTCAGGGCGACCAGCGTGCCGGGCTGGAGCCGCAGCGGGTACATCGGGAAGTCGGCCTGCGTCACCACGCCGAGCGGCGGGCCGCCCTCCGCCTCGGCGGTCTCCGTGCTGCCGTCCGGGTGGCGCAGCACCGGCGGCAGATGGCCGGCGCGGACGCACCAGGCGGAGCCCTCCTCCAGGTCGATGTCGACGTAGCAGCAGGTGGCGAAGAGGTCGGTCTCCAGCTCCATGAGGAGGCGGTTGGAGTGGGAGACCACCACGTCGGGCGGGTGGCCTTCGGCGGCGTAGGCGCGCAGTGCCGTGCGCATCTGGCCCATCAGGGTGGCCGCTGCGGCGCTGTGGCCCTGGACGTCGCCGATGACGAGGGCGACGTGGTTGTCGGGCAGCGGGATCACGTCGTACCAGTCGCCGCCGAGCTCCAGTCCCGCGGTGCTGGGCAGGTAGCGGGCGACGGCTTCCGCGCCCGGCAGCCGGGGCAGGCGGCGCGGCAGCAGCTGGCGCTGGAGCATGCCGACGAGTTCGTGCTCGGCGTCGAAGGCGCGGGCCCTCATCAGGGCCTGCCCGGCGAGGCCGGCGGAGGCGGTGAGCAGGGCACGTTCGTCGGGCCCGAAGTCGTGCGGGGTGTCCCAGCCGATCAGACAGGCGCCGGCCATGCGGCCCGCGCCGGGCAGCGGCAGCACGGCGAGGCCGCCCGGGCCGACCTCGGCGAGCGCGGGTTCCAGGGCGGTGCCGGCGGGCCAGATCTGGGCGCGACCCTCGCGCAGGGCGGCGGCGAGGGTGGGCATCGCCCGCACGGGCGCGTCGGGCCACTCCGTGCGCCACTCGGTGCGCCACAGCTCGGGCCAGGACTCCGGTTCGGGCGGGTCGAGGACGGTGACGACGAGCCGGTCCGCCTCCAGCTCGGCGAGCGCGATCCGGTCGGCCCGCAGCGGCCCGCGCAGCGCCGTCACGACGGCCTTGCCGACGTCGCGTACGGTCCCGGCGATGGCCAGCGCGGCGGCCAGCCGCTGGACGCGGGCCACGTCGGTGACGTCGGAGCGCAGCTTGGACGCGTCGGCGACGGTGCCGACGAGCCGGGCCGGGCGGCCCTCGCCGCCGGGCACCAGTCGGCCGCGCAGCCGCAGCCACTTCGGCGGGCCGGCGGGCTGCAGGACCCGGAACTCCAGCTCACGCTCGCCGATGGACATGTGGTCGGCCTCGACGACGGACATGAGGGAGGGCAGGTCCTCGGGGACGGTCAGGCCGAGCAGGGTCTCGACTCGGCCGTCGAAGTCCGCCGGGTCGAGACCGAACAGCTCCAGGATGTCGTCGCCGACCTCGACGCGGCCGCTGTCCATGGCGAGGCTGAACTCGCCCGAGGGCAGTTCGCCGCCTTCGGCGGAGGGCGTCGGCACGGGCGAGACGACGGCGTCGGCGATCAGTTCGAGGCAGGCCCGGTCGTCGGTGTCGTAGCCGTCGGGGTTGTCACTCAGGGCGACGAGCGCGCCGCCGCCGTCGCCGCGCACGGGCAGGGCGGCCAGGAAGAACTCCCGGGAGGGGACGCGCCGTGACTCGGCTCCCTCGGCGAGTTCCCGCGGGCCGAGCCACACGGCCTGCCCGGAGCGGTGGGCGTCGGCCAGCGGGGACCGTCCGGACACCGGATAGCTGTCCCGCAGTCCGTACAGCGTCCTGGGCACACCTGCCGACTCGACCAGGCACAGCGCTTCGCCGTCCCCGCTCGGGGTGTACACGGCGGCGAACGAGGCCCGCGCGAAGACGAGGACCTGTTCCAGGATCCGGCGCAGCCGGTCGGGGGACTCGGCATCGGCCGTCAGCGTCTTGAGGGCGGTTTCGGCACGCAGGGTTCGCGTTCCGCGTTCCGCATCGCCCTCAGTGACCACGTCCGTCATTACAGCGCGTATGGGGCGCGTGCGCAGCCCCTGTGACCGTTCGGCGGCTGCGCGCCTTCACCTACGCGCGCCGCGCCCGGCTCGTGGTGCGCTCGCCGTGCGCGACGGCCCGGCAGGAGAGAGATTTGATCCCTGGAACCCCGTCCGCGCGGCCGTGCGAGGAGGTGGTCGGCGTGTCCGAGGGGCAGCGGCCGCCCGCACAGGCGCCGGCGGCCGCCAGGACGCGGGTCGGCCGACCGCTGCTGTCGCTCGCGCTGGCCTCGATGATGGACGAGGTGCACGCGCACTCAGGCGCGGTGTATCTGCTGGCCGCCGACGAGCCGGTGCTGGAGATGGCGGTCATGGCGGGGCTGCCCCGGGCCTTCGCCGCCCCGTGGGAGCGGGTCGGCCTGAGCGCCCCCGTCCCGGTGTCGGACGCGCTGCGGGAGCGGCGGCTGGTGTGGGTCGGCGGCGAGGAGGACATGGCACGCCGCTATCCGCGCATCGCCGTGGTGCTCCCCTACCCGTTCGCGCTTGCGGCGCTGCCGGTGGCGACACCGACCACCGAGTACGGGGCCGTGTTCGTGACCTGGCCCGGGGCGCATGCGCCGGAGCTGTCCGACCGGGAGCGTGACCACCTGACGGCCGCCTGCGACCGGCTCGCGGTACGGCTGGAGCGTGCCGTGCAGGACAGCCGCCCGCCGCACCCCGAGCCGGATCTGCTGGCGGCGCCGCTGCTCGGCGGGACGGCCGGCACGCTCGGCACGGTCGAGGCGGCGCGGATGGTGGCGCGGCTGCCGTACGGCCTGTGCTCGCTCGATCTGCACGGCCGGATCTGCTTCTCCCCCACTCTCGGCTTCGCTCGAGCGGGGGGACCCCCATCACGGCAGCCGCCGAGCTGATCGGAAAGCCGGTGAGCGGGCTGCTGGGCACCCAGCTGTGGGCGGCGGTGCCCTGGCTCAACGACCCGGTGTACGAGGACCGCTACCGGGCCGCGCTGTTCAGCCAGCAGTCCACGTCGTTCGTGGCGCTGCGCCCGCCGGGTGACTGGCTGTCGTTCCGGCTGTATCCGAGTACGACCGGGCTGAGCGTGCGCATCAGCCGGGCGCGGGCCGTGGCCGAGATGAGCAGGGCCGGGCCGCAGCCGGGCGGTGCGCCGTCCCGGCTGGTCACCATCTCCCAGGTGCTGAGCCTGGCCGGCGCGCTCACCGAGGCGGTGAGTGTGCAGGACGTGGTGCAGCTGGTCGCCGACGAGATCGCGCCGGCCGTGGGCAGCCAGGCCCTGGTGGTCCTCGGCTCGCGCGGCGGCCGGCTGCATGTGCTGGGGCATCGCGGCTACCCGGACCCGCACGTCGTGGAGCGGTTCGACGGACTGCCGATGACCGAGCGGACGCCGGGCACACATGCCCTGACCAGCGGGGTGCCCGCGTTCTTCGAGTCCCGGGAGCAGCTGGAGCGCCTGTACCCGCTGCGGCACGCGACCCCGGACGGCTTCGCTGCCTGGGCGTATCTGCCGCTGATCGCCTCCAGCCGGCCGGTGGGCACCTGTGTGCTCGCGTATGCCGAGCCGCACCCCTTCCCCGCCGACGAGCGGGCGGTGCTCAACAGTCTGGGCGGGCTGATCGCGCAGGCGCTGGAGCGGGCCCTGCTCTACGACGCCAAGCATCAGCTCGCCCACGGGCTGCAGGCGGCGCTGCTGCCGCACTCGCTGCCGCGGCTGCCCGGCATCGACGCCGCCGCGCGCTATCTGCCCGCGACCCGGGGCATGGAGATCGGCGGCGACTTCTACGACCTGGTGCCCAGCCTGCCGCTTGCCGCCGCGGTGATCGGGGACGTGCAGGGACACAACGTGACGGCTGCGGGGCTGATGGGGCAGCTCCGTACGGCGGTACGTGCGTACACGGCCGTCGGGCAGGCCCCCGGGGAGGTCATGCGCAGCACCAACCGGCTGATGATCGACCTGGGTGCCGATCTGTTCGCCGGCTGTCTGTATCTGCGGCTCGATCCCGCGCGCGGGCGGGCCGTGATGGCGCGGGCGGGGCATCCGCCGCCGTTGCCGCGCCGGGCGGACGGCCGGGTCCGGGTGCTCGACCTGGCGGGCGGTCCGCTGCTGGGCATCGACGCGTCGGCCACGTATCCGACGACGGAGGTCGACCTCGCCCCCGGCTGTGTGCTCGTCCTGTACACCGACGGGCTGATCGAATCGCCCGGCATCGACATCGAGGACGCGCTCGCCGATCTCGGGCAGCGGCTCGGTGAGACCGGGGACCTGCCCCTGGACGAGCTGGCGGACCGGCTGGTGGAGCGGAGCGCGGCGACCGAGGAGCGGCTGGACGACATGGCATTGCTGCTGTTGCGGGCGCGGGAGTGAGGGGCTTCAGTGCGCTCCCCCGGCGCACAGGCGGTCCGGCCTGCGCACAGGTGGTCCGGCCCTCCCGCCGGAGGGCCGGACCACGTTTCTGCGGATCGGCTCGGAGCCGTGCGCCGGAATCGGTGTGTCAGTTCACGCCGACGCCGTTGCCGACGATCTCTCCGAGGCCGTTGCCCGTGCCATCGGCGTTGCCGGCACCGGCTTCCTCACCGGCTCCGGCCTCTTCACCAGCGCCGGCTTCCTCACCGGCGCCCGCTTCCTCGCCCGCTCCGGCGTCTTCGCCGGCTCCGGCGTCCTCGCCCTCGCCCGCTTCGTCGCCGGCGTCCTCGCCCGCTTCGTCGCCGGCGCCCGCGCCGCCGCCCGCCGCGTCGCCGAGGGTCGCGCCGACCGCTTCCAGCGCGGTGGTGACCGGCTGGAAGAACGTCTCGCCGCCGACGGTGCAATCACCGCTGCCGCCGGAGGTCAGGCCGATGGCGCTGCCGTCCTGGGTGAACATCGAGCCGCCGCTGTCGCCGGGCTCGGCGCAGACGTCGGTCTGGATGAGCCCGGTGACGGTGCCCTCCGGGTAGTTCACCGTGGCGTTCAGGCCGGTGACGGTGCCGTCGGCGAGACCGGTGGTGCTGCCCATCCGGAAGACTTCCTGGCCTACGGCGGCTTCCGCGGCCTGGGCGATCGGGACGGTCTGGTCGCCGAGGTTGACCTCGCTCGGGGCCTCGGTCGCCGGGTCGTCGTACTTGACGAGCGCGAAGTCGCCCTCACCGGGGAAGACGGCCTGGTCGACGGTGGCGATCGGCGCCCCGGCCTCGGAGTCCGACCACGCCTCGGTCGCGACCCCGCAGTGGCCCGCGGTGAGGAAGGCGGGGGTACCGTCGCCCGCGGTGACGTTGAAGCCGAGGGAGCAGCGTGCTCCGCCGCCGAAGATGGCGTCGCCGCCCGACGCGAACGTCTTGAAGGTGCCCGCGGACTTCTTGATGGTCGCCATGTCTGCGCCCAGGCCCTGGACGGTCGACTCCAGTCTGTCCCAATTGGTGCCGGTGACCGTGGAGTCGGCGGTGACCTGGATCTTGTTGGTGCGCGGGTCGACGGCCCAGGCCGTGCCGGGGATGGTCGCCTCGGACTTCAGCGTCGCCGCGCCGGACTCCAGTTCGGCCATGCTGTTGTCGACCTGGCGGACCTTCGCGCCTGCCTTCTTGGCCTCCATGGCCACCTGGCTGTTGTCGCCGACCACGTTGACGACGAGCTGCTGCTCGGCTTCGTCGTAGTAGGAGCCGGCGAAGGCGTCGCCGGGCAGCCCGGCGAGCTGCGAGGCGAGATCCGAGGCGTCCGCCGCCTTCAGAGTCTTGGGCGCGGCGCCGTCCGACGCGCCGTCCTGGGACGCGTTCGCGTTGGGCAGCAGGATCGCGGCCGCGCCGAGCGCCACGACGCTGCCCGCCGCTATCGCGGCCTTGCGCTTCGGAATTCGCTTGTGACTCAAACTTCTCGACCTCCCGGGGACGGGGTCTGTGCTGCCGTGCGGCAACTGTTGGGGCGCCTGGATGGCCATGGGTACGCAGAGGGCGCTCGGGGCGTTCAATTCCGCTTACGGGGTACGCCGATTCGGCCACGGTCGGCGTCCTGCGCTCCGGCGCCGGGAACAATCCCCCATATGACGATGACCACCGCCGAAGCCGACAAGATCCTCGCCGACAACTTCGCCCCCTGGGTCCTTGAACTCGGCCTGTCCGTTCAGACGTTGGGCGACCACCGCGCGATCCTGCGACTGCCCTGGTCACAGCGGCTGGCCCGGGAGGGCGGCGCGCTGTCGGGGCAGGCTCTGATGGCCGCCGCCGACACGGCCACCGTGATCGCCGTGTCCGCGGCGCGGGGCGGCTACGGGCCGATGACGACGGTGCAGCAGTCCACGTCGTTCCAGCGCGCGGTGACCGGCGCGGATGTCTTGATCGAATCGGTGGTGACCAAGCTGGGCCGTCGGATGGCGTTCGCCGACATCACGATGACCGACGGGAGTTCGGGTGAGCTCGCGGCCCGCGCGAGCACCGTGTACGCCCTACTGGGCTGACCCGTTCATCAGGCGCGACCGGCACGTTCAGTATTCGATCAATTACGGCCTGTTTGGAATCACGATCGGAATCCTGGCTTCAGCGAATCTGCACATTGAATACGCAACCAAGTCACCGGGGACGAAGGTTCTGCACATGCCCGCACCCCCCGGCACGCCTTTGTGGCCGGAGTGTCGGATTCTGCCTCGATACCGGAAGGGGGCGGCGCACGCCGATGCGGTGCCGGATGTGAAGAACTCGCCACCGAGCCGTGCGCACGCCTGCACGGAACGTGGCCTGCGTGACTCAAGTGCCCTGGTGAGGCCGTTGGTTGATTGGAAGCCCACGGTGGCCGCGTGCTTTGATCCGTTGCACCGCGGGGGCCGCGAAGGGACCCCGGAAACGGGTGCCCGGCACCTGCGGTTCGCGGCCTTCGGTCTGTCCCCAGAAGGGGGCCGCTCCCCCCTTGTGAAATATCCATACGAAGGGAAGTTCCATCATGAACTCCACCCCCCAGGTTGAGACCGTCGAGATCTCGGACGCCGAGCTGGACAACGTCTCCGGCGGTCTGTCCGTGAACGCCCTTGGCACCGCCACCGGCATCGTGGACGGCATTGCTCCGGTTTCCGGCCTGGTCGACTCCGTCGTTGGCACCGTCGAGGGCGCCACCGGCCTGAACACCGCGCCGGTCACCAGCCTGGTCGCCGGTCTCTGATCGCAGCCTGTGCCGTAGAGTCCCGGAGCCGTACACCGGCTCCGGGACTCTCGGATGCCATCCTTCAGCCGGTTCGGGAGAACCGGTCCGTTGTCGTTTGCAGGTGAGGGAAAGTTCCGTGCAGTTCCGCCAGCAGGCCCTCGCCAAGCTCCAATCACCGGAGGAACTCGACCTTCCGGTGCGTTTCGCCCGCCCTCAGGGCTGGCTCGTCCTCTCTGTGACGGTGGTCGTCATGGCGGCCGCCTCGGTGTGGGCGGTGACCGGCTCGGTGGCCTCCACGGTCAGCGCGCCCGCCATCCTCACGCACGGACAGGGCAGTTACATCCTGCAGAGCCCGGTCGCCGGCCAGGTCACCGCGATCCTCGCCGAGGAGGGCGAGCAGCTGCCCGCGAACTCGCCGGTGCTGAAGGTCCGTACGAGTCAGGGCGACACCGTCGTCCGCACCATCGCCGCCGGCCGGCTCACCGCGCTCGCCGCCACCATCGGGCAGATCATCTCCACCGGCGCGAACGTGGCCGCCGTCGAGAAGGTCGCCCGCGCCAAGGACCCGCTGTACGCGACGGTGTACGTGCCCGCCGAGAACGCGACCTCCATCCCCGCGAACGCGGCCGTCGACCTCACCGTCCAGTCCGTGCCGACCCAGGAGTACGGCGTGCTGCGCGGCCATGTGAAGTCGGTGGACCGCTCCGCGCAGTCGGCGCAGCAGATCGCCGCCTTCCTCGGGGACAGCCAGCTGGGCGAGCAGTTCACCAAGGACGGCAGGCCGGTGGCCGTGCTGGTCAGGCTCGACAAGAAGAAGAGCACCAAGAGCGGCTACAAGTGGTCGTCCGCGGACGGTCCGCCGTTCGCCCTCACCTCCATGACCGCGGCCGAAGGCCAGATCCGGCTGGCCGATCAGCGCCCCGTCGACTGGCTGCTGCCGTGAGCGCCGCACAGGAGACCCGCAGCAGGCGCCGGGCCGCGCCGCCGAAGCGCCGGCCGGTGCCCAAGGGGCGGGGCAAGAACGTCCGTACCCCCACCGTGCTCCAGATGGAGGCCGTCGAGTGCGGCGCCGCCTCGCTCGCCATGGTGCTCGGCCACTTCGGACGGCATGTCCCGCTGGAGGAGCTGCGCATCGCGTGCGGCGTGTCCCGGGACGGCTCGCGCGCCAGCAACCTGCTGAAGGCGGCGCGCAGTTACGGCCTGACGGCCAAGGGCATGCAGATGGACACCGCGGCCCTCGCCGAGGTGAAGGCGCCCGCGATCCTGTTCTGGGAGTTCAACCACTACGTCGTCTACGACGGCATGGGGCGCCGCTTCGGCCGCCGCGGGGTGTACATCAACGACCCCGGCAAGGGCCGCCGCTTCGTCCCGATGGAGGACTTCGACTCCAGCTTCACGGGCGTCGTCCTGGTCATGGAGCCGGGCGAGGAGTTCGAGAAGGGCGGCCGGAAGCCGGGCGTCCTCGGTGCGATGCCCGCCCGGCTGCGCGGCACCGCGGGCACGATGCCCGCCGCGGTGCTGGCGAGCCTGCTGCTGGTGGTGGTCGGCGCGTCGGTGCCGGCGCTGAGCCGCACGTACATCGACATGTTCCTCATCGGGGGCCAAACATCCCTGCTCGGCGTGCTGTTCGCGTCGATGGGGACATGCGTGCTGCTCACGCTCGTGCTGACGTGGCTGCAACAGGCGAACCTGCTGCGCGGCCGCATCATCTCCTCCACCCTCTCCAGCGCCCGCTTCCTGCGCCATCTGCTGCGGCTGCCGGTGACGTTCTTCTCCCAGCGCAGCCCGGCCGACCTGGTGCAGCGCCTCCAGTCGAACGACCAGGTGGCCGAGACGCTGGCGCGCGACCTCGCGGCGGCGGGCGTGGACGCGGTGGTCGTGGTCCTCTACGCCATCCTCCTCTACACGTACGACCCCCAGCTCACCTTCGTCGGCATCGGCGTCGCGCTGCTGAACGTGGTGGCGATGCGGGTCGTCATCCGGCTGCGCGCGACCCGGACGGCGAAGCTGCGCGCGGACAGCGCCCGGCTCACCAACACCGCGTACACGGGCCTTCAGCTGATCGAGACGATGAAGGCGACCGGCGGTGAGGACGGCTACTTCCGCAAGTGGGCCGGGCAGCACGCCACCACGCTGGAGGAGCAGCAGCGGCTCGGCGTACCGAGCGCCTGGCTGGGCGTGGTCGCTCCGACGCTCGCGACGCTCAACAGCGCGCTCATCCTGTGGATCGGCGGCATGCGGGCGGTCGAGGGCGGTATATCCGTCGGTCTGCTGGTCGCCTTCCAGGCGCTGGTCACCCGCTTCACCGCGCCGATCACCCGCCTCAACGGCGTCGCGGGCCGCATCCAGGACTTCGCCGCCGACGTGGCCCGCCTGAAGGACGTCGAGAACTTCCAGGCCGACCCGCTCTACGGCCGCTCCGGCACCGGCGACTCGACGCGCCGGCTGCACGGACACGTCGAGCTGCAGAACATCACCTTCGGCTACAACCCCCTCGACAAGCCTCTGCTCACCGGCTTCGACCTGACCGTGGGCCCGGGCCAGCAGGTCGCGCTGGTCGGCGGTTCCGGCAGCGGCAAGTCCACGGTGTCCCGCCTCATCTCGGGCCTCTACACCCCCTGGGACGGCGTGATCCGCATCGACGGACAGCGCCTCGACGACATCCCGCGCGGCGCGCTCGCCGCCTCCGTCTCCTTCGTCGACCAGGACGTCTTCCTCTTCGAGGGCACCGTCCGGGACAACGTGGCGCTGTGGGACCCCTCGATCCCGGACGAGGCGGTGGTGGACGCGCTGCGGGACGCGGCGCTGTACGACGTCGTCATGCGCAGGCCGGGCGGGATTCAGAGCCGGGTCGAGCAGGACGGCCGGAACTTCTCCGGCGGGCAGCGGCAACGTCTGGAGATCGCCCGGGCGCTGGTGCGCAGGCCGAGCATCCTCGTCCTCGACGAGGTGACCAGCGCCCTGGACGCGGAGACCGAGCTGACGGTGATGGACAACCTGCGCAAGCGCGGCTGCGCCTGCGTGGTCATCGCCCATCGGCTCAGCACCGTGCGCGACAGCGACGAGATCGTCGTACTCCAGCACGGCACGATCGTGGAACGCGGGCGGCACGACGCTCTGGTCGCAGCGGGCGGCGCCTACGCCGCGCTGGTCAAGGAGCGGTGAGATGACGTCCGTTCACGAAGGCGACCTGGTCCTCGGCGCGCTCGGTCAGATGGGGACGCCGATCGACTGCACCGGGCTCAACCGCCTCGACCTCGAAGGCCCGCAGGTGCTGTGGCTGGTCGCGTCCGGCGCCATGGACCTGTTCGCGGTCGACGCCGGCGCGCAGGGCCACTGGCACCACCTCGGCCGCCTGGAGACCGGCTCGCTGCTGCTCGGCCCGGTCCCGGGTCCCCAGCACACCCTGGTCGCCCGCCCCTCACGCGACTGCGTCGTCCACCGCATCGGGCTGCGCGAGCTGTACCAGCCCGCGAAC
Organism: Streptomyces sp. DG2A-72; assembly: GCF_030499575.1. Taxonomy (NCBI): domain Bacteria; kingdom Bacillati; phylum Actinomycetota; class Actinomycetes; order Kitasatosporales; family Streptomycetaceae; genus Streptomyces; species Streptomyces sp. DG2A-72. The sequence continues at coordinate 9,729,863 of NZ_JASTLC010000001.1, read as the reverse complement.
ACCCAGACCTGGTCGTACGACGAGTACGGCAACCCCCAGTACGTCCCGCCCACGACCAGCCCGCTGGAGTACGCCCTCGCGCTCGGCGTCGGCCGCAGCCTGTCGATCCTCTTCCAGGCGCCGATGGCCGGTGACAACGCCGCAGCGCCCACCGACGACGACGTGTTCTGGATGCAGGTGCCACCGGGCAGCGTGCAGTACGGCTCCCTGTACGGCGCGGAGGCCGCCGCCGACCTGCTGATGGACCCGGGTGTCTGGCAGGGCATGGTCGACCAGCAGTACCGGCTGCTGTCGACGCTGGACCGCTGGATCGAGCAGCTGGAGCGCACCCACGAGACACGGACGGCGGCCGGTATCAAGGCCGGTGAGGCGGTCCGCGCCGAGGCCGACCGGACGCTGCTCGCGTCGATCGGCAAGTCGTCGGCGAAGCGTGCGACGGCCGCTGACGCGGACGCGAGCTACGCCGCGTGCAAACTGGTCGCCCAGGCCTCCGGGATCGCTCTCGCGGAGCCCGCGCAGACCGGCACCGGAAGTGACCGGCTCGATCCCGTCGAGCAGATCGCCGTAGCCTCCCGCGTCCGCACCAGATCCGTACGCCTGGACGGCCGCTGGTGGCGGGACAACGTCGGCCCGATGGTAGGCCACCGGGCGCTGTCCGGAGCGCCGGTCGCCCTGCTGTGGCGGCGCGGCGGCTATGTCGCCGTCCATCCGGCGACCGGCCGGGAGACGCCGATCGAGAAGGCCAACGCGGAGGAGTTCGAGCCGCGTGCGGTGATGTTCTACCGTCCGCTGCCGGACCGCGGGCTCAGCCCTTTGCGGCTGCTGCGGTTCAGCATGCGGGGTACGAGCGGCGACCTGACGAGCCTCATCATCAGCGGCCTGGTCACGGTGGCCATCGGCGCGCTGGTGCCGATCGCGACCGGCAAGGTGCTCGGTGAGTTCGTGCCGAAGGCCCAGACCGGGCTGATCGTGCAGGTCTGTCTGGCGGTGATGGTCAGCAGTGTGGTCGCGGCGGCGTTCATGCTGCTGCAGAACCTGACGATCCTGCGCCTGGAGGGCCGTATCGAGGCGACCCTCCAACCGGCCGTCTGGGATCGCCTGTTGCGACTGCCGACCAAGTTCTTCACCGAGCGGTCGACGGGCGAGCTGGCCAGCGCCGCCATGGGCATCAGCTCGATTCGCCGGCTCATGGCGGGAGTCGGCCCGGTGGTCGCCCAGTCGCTGACCGTCGGCGTGATGAACCTGGCGCTGCTGTTCTGGTACAGCGTGCCGATGGCCCTCGCCGCGATCGGCATGCTCGTGGTGATCGCGGCGGTGTTCCTGGGGCTCGGGCTGTGGCAGGTGCGCTGGCAGCGGCGGCTCGTCGTGCTCGGCAACAAGCTGAACAACCAGGCCTTCCAGACGCTGCGCGGCCTGCCGAAGCTCAGGGTCGCGGCGGCCGAGAACTACGCGTACGCCGCCTGGGCGTCCGAGTTCGCCCGCAGCCGCGAGTTGCAGCAGAAGGCGGGCCACATCAAGAACCTCAACGCGGTGCTGAGCGCCGTGTATCTGCCGCTGTGCACCCTGCTGATGTTCATGCTGCTGGCCGGTCCGGCGCGCGGCGAGATGTCGGCGGCGGCCTTCCTCACCTTCAACACGTCGGTGACGATGCTGCTGACCTCCGTCACCCAGCTCACCGGCGCCTTCGTCTCGGCGGTGGCCGCGCTGCCGCTGTTCGAGGAGATCAAGCCGGTGCTCGACGCGACACCCGAGGTGCGCACGGCAAGCACCCGGCCGGGACCGCTGACCGGAGCGATCGAGACACGACGGCTGTCGTTCCGGTACTCGGACGACGGCCCACTGGTCCTGGACGACGTGTCGTTCGAGGTGAAGCCGGGCGAGTTCGTGGCGATCGTCGGCCCCAGCGGCTGCGGCAAGTCGACGCTGCTGCGGCTGCTCATCGGCTTCGACAAGCCGGTCTCGGGCAGTGTGCTGTACGACGGTCAAGACCTGGCGGCGCTCGACCAGTCCGCCGTACGCAGGCAGTGCGGGGTGGTGCTCCAGCATGCGCAGCCGTTCACCGGCTCCATCCTGGACGTCATCTGCGGCACCGAGCCCTACACGCCCGAGGAGGCGATGGCCGCCGCCGCGATGGCGGGGCTCGCCGAGGACATCCAGCGGATGCCGATGGGACTGCACACGATCGTCGCGGGCAACGGAGCGATATCCGGCGGCCAGCGGCAGCGGCTGATGATCGCCCAGGCGCTGATCCGCCGGCCCCGCATCCTCTTCTTCGACGAGGCGACCAGCGCCCTCGACAACGAGACCCAGCGCACGGTCATCGAGAGCACCAAGGCCCTCAACGCCACCCGCATCGTCATCGCGCACCGCCTCTCGACGGTGCTGGACGCCGACCGCGTCATCGTGATGGAGGACGGCAAGGTCGCCCAGCAGGGCCCGCCCGCGCAACTGCTGGCGGACACGGGCGGGCGGCTGCATGAGCTGGTGAAGCGGCAGATGGCGTAGCGCTCCGCTGGGTGGTGCCGCGTTGTGCCGTCTGTCGGCTGCGGCTGCGTCGTGGCTGGTCGCGCCCACGCGGCGGAGCCGCATATTGATACAGCCCCGCGCCCCTTGGGGGCGCGGTCAGTTCGTGCCGGGGATCGGGGCGCCGGAGGGGACGCCGGCCTTGACCCAGCTCGCGTAGACCTCCTCCCAGGGTGCGGTCGTCCCGGCGTGCGGGCCCTCGAAGTGCTCGCCCCTGGCGCGGGCGTCGAGGGCGGCGAGGCAGACGTCCCAGCCGGCGCCGTTGCGGGCGGCGGTGTTCTCGGCGGCCAGGATGTTGGTGAGCGTGAAGCGGGTGCGCTTGTCGTCCAGGGCTTCGAGGTCGAAGTGGAGTTCGTCGCCGCCCCACTCGAAGGACAGGTGGCGGGGTGCTTCGACGGCGAGCACAGTGCCCGTGGTGCCCTCCATGGCCGGGTCGCCGCTGAACTTGATCGTGCCGCCGGGGCGCAGCTCGATCTCGGCGCGGGACGGGAACCAGTGGACGAGCTCGTCGGCGTCGGTCACGAACTGCCAGACGCGGTCGACGGGATGGTCGTAGGTACGGGTGAAGCGGACGGCGGGGCGGCCGTCGTCCAGGGTCAGATGGGTGCCGGTGCGTTCGACGGACATGGTGGATCAGTCCTTCGGAGAGGGGTCCTCGGTGGAGTCGTCCGACGTCTCGTCCAGGCGGCGGCCCAGCGCGTCCAGGCTGCGGTTCCACAGCTTGCGGTACGGGGCCAGCCAGGCGTCGAGTTCCTCGATCGGCGCCGGGTCGAGGGCGTAGACCCGCCGCTGCGCGTCCTGCCGGACCCGCACCAGACCGGCATCACGCAGCACCCGCAGATGCTTCGACGTGCTCGGCTGGCTCAGCCCGCATGCCTCCACGATCTCCCCGACGGGCCGCGGCCGCTCCAGGAGCAGCGCGACGATGGCCCGCCGATGGGGATCGGCGAGGGCGGTCCAGAGGGCGGCGTCGGACATGAGTCCAATATGCCTCTGTGGTTATATTCCCGTCAAGGAATGTAGCGCCATCGGCTCCGGATGCAGGGCTGCCGTTGCGCACGTCACACGCTCCCCTCTCTGCGAGACGTTGCCGTTTCACCTTCGCCGGGCTCGGGATGTGGGCGTTCGCGCGATGGTACGAGGAGCCCGCCCTCGCAAGCCGGTTCTGCGCCGAGCACGAGCGCTACCGACGGGCCGTCCCGGGCTGGTGAGCCGCGGCTGACGGCGTGGCGCGCGAAGTGATCCCGTTCGTCCGTCCTCCGGCTGGGTACTCGTCAGCCCATGCGAATCAGCGTGGTGGATGTGGGGTCGAACACGGTCCGGCTGGTGGTGGCGGATGCGTCGGGTGGGGCGCCGCTGCCGGTCCACACCGCCAAGTGGCGCCTGAGGTTGTCCGACGAGGTCAGGCCCGGCGGCCGCATTCCCGAAGGGGCCGTGGAACGACTCGTCGACGCGGTCGCCGAGGCGAGCGTGACCGCCTCGAAGTGGGGCGCCGCGGGTCCGCTGGCCTTCGCCACGGCGGTGGTGCGGGGCGCCGCGAACCGGCAGGACGTCCTGCGCTCCGTGCGGACGCGCACCGGGGTGGAGCTGTGCACCCTGCCGGGCGAGGTCGAGGCCGAGCTGACGTTCCTGGGCGCCCGGCGCTGGACGGGCTGGCAGTCGGGGCCGCTCGCGCTGCTCGACATCGGCGGCGGTTCCCTCGAAGTGGCCTTCGGCCGCGGCCGGTTGCCGGACTTCGTGGCCTCACTGCCGCTCGGTGCGGGACGGCTGACGCGTGAGTTCTTCGACGGTCAGGATCCCCCGCCGCCGGAGCAGGTGAAGGCGCTGCGCCGCAGAGTCCGCCACCAGCTGCGGGACGTCGCGGCCCGGATCCGTTGGGAGGGGCCGCGTAGCGCGGTCGCCACCTCCCGTACGTTCCAGCAGTTGGGGCGGCTGTGCGGAGCCCCGCCCGGCCGGAAGGGCCCGTTCACCGAACGGCTGCTGCACCGCTCGGACCTGCGCGCGGCGATCGACCGGCTGGCCGCGCTGCCCGCCGCCGAACGCGCCGAGCTCCCCGGCATCTCCGCGCCGCGCGCCGAGCAGAGCCTGGCAGGCGCGGTGGTCGGGCACACCGCGATGAAGCTGACCGGCCTCAAGGTGGTCACCCTCTGCCCCTGGGCGCTGCGCGAGGGGGTCCTGCTGCGGCATCTCGAGGACGGCTCCGCCTGGTGGGCGGAGATCATCCGGCGCGCCGAGGAACCCCCTCCCCCGGACCCGGTGCCCCTGCGGGTCGCGACCGCGACGGACTGACGGACCGAGCCCGGCGCAGGCATGAGCGTCAGTCGGGCGGCGCTCCTCGTCGAGGCAGTCAGGGCCGGGCCCCGGGTGCCAGTACGTCCAGGCTGTCGTGTGGGAGGGGTCGGCGACTCTTGAGGGCGCAGTTGATCATGAGTGCCTTCGTGCCGGTCCGCAGTACGCCTCCGGGCCGGCTCCAACCGGCGGGTCGCATCGCGGCGCCCGGGTACTCGAGCCGCATGGAGCAGCACCTCCAGGAACCGCCTCTGCCGTCGGCCCGCGGCCGGATCTCCGCAGCCGTAGAGGAGTACCTGCTGGGCGCGGGACCGCTGCCGCGCGCCGAGGACATCACCGCCGTGCCCGGCTACGGCGACGACCTCCAGCTCGCCCTGTACCTGTGCTACGAACTGCACTACCGAGGCTTCGCGGGCGTGTCCCCGGACCGTGAGTGGGACCCGGATCTGCTGCGCATCCGCGCGGCGCTGGAGCATCGTTTCCTGTCCGCCCTGCGCGCTGACACTCCGGTCCACGACACCGTCGAGGGCTCGCTGGCGGAGCTCCTCGTCGAGCCCGTCGACGGCTCGGGGGTCACCCATTACCTCTGCGACGAGGGCGAGTTGTGGCAGCTGCGCGAGTACGCGGCCCAGCGTTCCCTGTACCACCTCAAGGAGGCCGACCCGCACGCCTGGGTGCTGCCGCGGCTGTCGGGCCGGGCCAAGTCGGCCATGGCGGCGGTGGAGTTCGACGAGTACGGCGGGGGCCGCCCCGAGCGGCTGCACGCGCGCCTGTTCGCCGACCTGATGACGGACCTCGGCCTGGACCCGACGTACGGCCACTACCTCGACGCGGCCTGCGCCGACACCCTGGCCACGGTGAACCTGATGACCCTCCTCGGCCTGCACCGGTCCCTGCGGGGCGCCCTGGTGGGCCACTTCGCGGCGGTCGAGATCACCTCGTCGCCCGGCTCCCGGCGACTCGCCGATGCCCTGCGCCGCACGGGAGCCGGTCCCGCGGCCGTGTTCTTCTACGACGAGCACGTCGAGGCAGACGCGGTCCATGAGCAGGTCGTACGCCACGAGGTGATCGGCGGGCTGCTGGAGGCGGAACCGCACCTCGCGGCGGACGTGGCCTTCGGTGTCGATGTCACCGGACACCTGGAGGACCGTCTCGCCACGGCCCTGCTCACGGAGTGGCGCGCGGGCCGGTCGTCGCTCCGCAGGCCGCTGGGGCATGGCATATCCGGTATTCCATGACATGAGGGGTACCTGGGATGCATGAACGCTCTGGCGCTTCCGCTCGCCCCACCGGGCGTGTACGCCCCGCAGGACGACACCGCGCTGCTGGCCGGAGCCCTGGCCCAGGAACGGCTCCCGCCGAACGCGGAGGTCCTCGACGTGGGCACCGGGACGGGTGCGCTGGCGCTCCAGGCCGCACGCCGGGGCACCCGGGTGACCGCGGTGGACGTGTCATGGCGAGCGGTGTGGACCGCACGGCTGAACGCCCGGCTGGCCGGACTTCCGGTCCGTATCCGGCACGGGGACCTCTTCGCCCCGGTGCGCGGGCGGACCTTCGACCTCATCCTCGCCAACCCGCCGTACGTACCGGCACCCGACGCCCGCCCGCGGCCTCGTGGCGGGGCCCGGTCGTGGGACGCGGGCCGCGACGGCCGGTTCGTCCTCGATCCGCTCTGCCGGGACGCACCCGCCCTGCTGCGCCCGGGCGGAGTCCTGCTGGTCGTGCACTCCGCGCTGAGCGGCCCCGGCCGCACCCTCGCGCATCTGCGTGGATCCGGCCTGAGGACCACCGTGACACTGCGGCGGCGCATCGCGTTCGGCCCGGTGCTGCGCGCCCGGCAGGGCTGGCTGCGTGAGCGCGGCCTGCTGACCGCGGCCCAGGACAAGGAAGAGCTGGTGGTCATCCGTGCCGAACGCCCCCGCTGACCGACCGCGTCGCCTCACCTTCCACGAGCCGGGCCCACTCCTCGTGGACGGACCGGTCGAGGTGGAACTGGAGGACGGCACCATCGTCACCTCCGACCGCTTCCGGGTCGCCCTGTGCACCTGTCGGCGCAGCCGCCGTTACCCCTGGTGCGACACGAGCCACCGCAGGCGGATTCGGCGTACATCCGAGGAATGACGGAAAGTCAATGATCGGAAGGGAAATTCACCGGGTCGGGTGAACCAGATCTTGCGGGGCCGCTCCACAGGGATGGTCAAGACCGCGCCGGGGTACCTACCGAGATCGAATGCGCCCCCTGTCGAGGTGGAGCGGACATGACGCCGGAAGCAGACGACCGCGCCCGCGAGCCGGCCGAGGGCACGGTCGTGGACGCCTTCAGGACGGCGCGGCCCGCGGCGAACGCTCATGCCCGGACCCGCCCGCACGGCCCGTTCACCGTGGTCGAGGCGGCCGGTGACATCGATCTGGCGACGGCGGGGTTTCTCGCGGAGCATCTCGATGCGGCGACCGCGGGGTCGGAGCCGGACGTGCTGGCCGATCTGCGAACCGTGGACTTCTTCGACTGCTCCGGCTTGCGTGTGCTGTGCCGGGCCGAGGAACGCGCCGCGGCGCGCGGCGGCCGACTGCGGATCGTCGCGAACGATCCACGGCTGCGCCGGCTGCTGCGCGCATCGGGCCTGCTGGACCGGTTCCCTCCGCTTCCCGGTATCCCGGAGGAACGGGAGTGAGCTCGAGGGCCGGCGGGCGGCCCCACTCCGCCCGCCGGCCTTGTGCGAGATCACAGGGGCCCCGTCACAGGGTCCGCACTCCCCAGCTACGTGCCCTGCTGGTGATCACGGGGGCCGTGCGATCCCGGTCCCTCAGAACGTGAAGACACTCGTCCCGTAGGAGTTCTTCACGCACTCGTTGGAGAAGGTGCGCTCATAGGAGACGCGCTTGCCCTGCCAGACGCCGTCGACGGTGACGACCACCGGGTCGTACTGCCTGGTGCACAGCACACCGTCTCTGCTCTTCAGCGCGTCGAAGTCACCGTCCGTGCCGCGCAGTTCGGCGCAGGCGTCGGCGGCCACCGGATGGGTACCGGAGGCCGTCGGGGCGCAGGTCAGGGTGACCGCGCGTTCCGGGGTGACGGTGGCTGCGCTGTCGCCGTGGCCGGCGGTGAGCACCAGTGCCGAAGGGGCGTAGAGCGAGGCGGGGGCGGCCGGGGTGGCGAGCGCGGCCCCGGTGAGTGGTCCGCAGACGGCGGTGGCCGTGAGGCCGAGAGTCGCTGCCCAGCGCGCGGTGTTCCGCATTGTGTGCATCCTTCCGCTCGAAAGAGAGGGTGTGCCTCAGCCGGCTCGATCGGTGCCGGATCGGCGAGCGCGAGTCTGCCGAGTCCGCCGCCGGAGGTCACATCGGACGCATGGGTTTCAGTAACCTTGCGTGTTGAATCAGTGGCGTGAAGTCACGGAATTCGAACGTTCCAAGCCCATAACCAAGCCACTCTTGATCGCCGAAAGCGCTTGAGTGGCCGGTTTCCCGGTGCTCGTCAATCGTCCTGAAACATTCCGGTTCAGCCCTGGGCGCACTCCGCCGTGGCCCCTTGCCTTCACGTCGGAACGGAGTAATCGTCATTACATGATTACGACAGAGCAACGAGAGAAGCTGCGCGGCTGGTTCGCCGGCCGACTGCCCGACGACCTCTTCGAAGAGCTGGTCGAGGTGACGGTGGACCGCGAGGAGATCACCGTGATCGGCCGGATCCCCGAACCGCGCCTGGCGGCGGACGCACCGACGGCCGAGCGGGAGGCGGCCGTGCGGGGCCGGATCGAGGAGTTCCGGGAGCGCACCCGCGAGGCCCGGATCGCGGTGGCCCGCGACGCCGAGCACCGGTTCCGCCGGAAGGTGTCCTGGGGCGTGGAGTGCGGCGGTGAGCGAACTCTGTTCACGCATATCGCCGCGCCGGTCATGACCCGGCTGCGCCAGCCCGAACGTCAGGTCCTGGACACGCTCATCGCCGGCGGCGTCGCCCGCAGCCGCAGCGACGCCCTCGCCTGGTGCGTACGCCTGGTCCAGCGCCACACCGACGACTGGCTCGCCGAACTCCGCAACTCCCTGGAACACGTCCAGCGGGTGCGCGCCCAGGGACCCGACACGGAACCCGAGGACACCCCGGCGGACGGCGAGTAGGGAGGCAATGGAGGAACCGTCCAGTCATGGCCCGAAAGATGGATGAACCGTCCTCTGGTGCACGTCACGCACACCGCCTTACCGTCTGCTGACCCCAAGAGGACGGCATCCGTTCGCGCCACACACCCCAGCGATCGCGACCACCCGCCCCTCCCCCGTGCCGCCGCGCCACCCCACGCGGTCCACCGCCGTCCCCTCGCTGGAGCCCCCTTGTCCCCGCAGCCCGAGCCCGCCCCCTCCCCCACGACGCCCCCGTCCCTCACCGAAGTCGAGACCCACGGCGTCGACCGCATCCCCGACGCGGACCGCACCGCGACCCCGCTCGACCTGTTCCGGCTCGCCTTCGGCGGCGCCAACACCTTCTCCACCTGTGTCCTCGGCGCGTTCCCGATCCTGTTCGGCCTGTCCTTCTGGCAGGGGCTCGCCGCCACGCTCCTCGGCGTCGTCGTCGGTGCGCTGATCCTGTGCCCGATGGCCGTGTTCGGCCCGGTCAACGGCACGAACAACGCTGTCTCGTCCTCCGCGCACCTGGGCGTGCACGGACGCGTGGTCGGCTCGTTCCTGTCCCTGCTCACCGCCATCGCCTTCTTCTCGATCTCCGTGTGGAGCTCCGGCGACGCCCTGGTCGGCGGTGCGCACCGGCTGTTCGGCCTGGAGCGCTCCACGCCGTCGTACGTCGTCGCGTACGCGCTGTTCGCGGGACTGATCCTCGCGGTCTGCGTCTACGGCTTCCGGTTCATGCTGTTCATCAACAAGGTCGCCGTGACCTCGGCGACCGCGCTCTTCCTGGTCGGCGCGATCGCGTTCGCCGGTGACTTCGACCCCTCGTACGCCGGTGTCTTCACGGACTCCGCGGACGCCGCGACGCAGTCGCTGTTCTGGCCGTCGTTCATCGGCGCGGCCTTGATCGTGCTGTCCAACCCGGTGTCGTTCGGGGCGTTCCTGGGCGACTGGTCGCGCTACATCCCCGCGAGCACACCGCGCCGCAGGGTGATCGGCGCGGCGTTCCTGTCGCAGATCGCGACGCTGCTGCCGTTCGTCTTCGGTCTGGCGACCGCGAGCATCATCGCCACGAAGGCGCCGGAGTACGTCGATCCGGCCGCCCCCGACTTCGTGGGCGGGCTGCTGGCGATCTCGCCGGGCTGGTTCTTCCTGCCGGTCTGTCTGCTGGCACTGATCGGCGGCATGTCGACGGGCACGACGGCGCTGTACGGCACCGGGCTGGACTTCTCCTCCGTCTTCCCACGGCTGTCCCGGGTGCAGGCCACGCTGCTGGTCGGCGCGTCGTCGATCGCCTTCATCTTCATCGGCCGGTTCGGGCTCGACCTCGTGCGGTCCATCTCGACCTTCGCCACCGTGATCGTCACCTGCACCACACCCTGGATGGTCGTGATGATGCTGGGCTTCTACACCCGGCGCGGCTGGTACGACCCGGACGCGCTCCAGGTCTTCAACCGCCGCCAGCGCGGCGGCCGTTACTGGTTCGCGCACGGCTGGAACTGGCGGGGCATGACCGCCTGGTGGGTCTCCGCGCTGCTCGGCGTGCTGTTCACCAACATCCCGGGCCAGTTCGTCGGCCCGCTCGGCGATCTGGCGAACGGCGTCGACATCAGCCTGCCGCTGGCCCTGGTCGTGGCCGCGGTGCTGTTCCTGACGCTGCTGCGGCTGTTCCCGGAGCCACGCGCGGTGTACGGGCCCGAGGGTGCGCGGCTCGCGCGGACGGTCGACACGCCCGTGCCGCCGATCACCGGGCCGGACGCTCCGCACAGCGACGCGCCGTTGTCAGACCCCTCGACTACGTTGCGGGCATGACTCAATTCGTGTTGGTGGCGGGAGCCCGGCTCGGAGCGTGGGCGTGGGACGAGGTGGCGGCCGAGCTGCGCGCGGCCGGTCATGAGGTGCATGCGCTGACCCTGACCGGCCTCGCGGAGAAGCAAGGTGTCCCAGCGGGGCAGCAGACCCACGTCCAGGACGTCGTCACGGAGGTCGAGCGCCTCGATCTGCGGGATGTCGTCCTGGTCGGGCACAGCTACGCGGGAATCCCGGTGGGGCAGGCCGCCGAGCGCATCGGCGACCGGCTGGCCCGTGTGGTGTTCGTCGACTCCAATGTCCCGGTCGACGGGGAGAGCTTCCTGTCGGGCTGGCCGAGCGAGCACATACGCCAGGAGATCGCCGCGCACGACGGCTTCTGGCCGTCGGTGGGTGCCGACTACTACGCGGGCCAGGGCCTGACGGACGAGCAGATCGCCCGCACAGTGGCCGGCCAGACCCCGCACCCGGGCGCGACCCTGACCGAACCGGCCGTCCTGAAGCGCCCGATCGCCGAGCTGCCGGCGACGTACATCAAATGCCTGCTCGACGGCGAAGAACCGATGGACGCGGTGGCCGAGGCGCTCAAGAGCAACCGCTGGGAACTGGTGCGGATGGACACCGGCCACTGGCCGATGCTCTCCCAGCCGCGCGAACTCGCCCGCGTCCTGCACGAGTCGGCGACCCGGCCCTGATCGTCCCGTCCTGCCTACCGGTCGGTATGGTCTGCGTACTGCGCGCGTTCTCAGCGACGAGAGGCGGGATGTAGGAGATGGCCGAGCACTGGGCCGACTTCCAGTACGAGATCTACTGATCTCGGGGTGGCTCTGACCTGGGACTCAGCCCCTCGCACCCCCTGTGAGCTGCAAAGACAGATAACCGGTGATCATGCGAGATCACGGGGTCTGCACTGGCAGAGTTGCACAGAAGTCCACCAGTCGGCCGGAGCTGGACCACCGTCGTTCGATGTACTTGTTCGCCTTGCAGATCTTGCAGCCGGGGACGGGGACGCAGTCGAGTAGCCACGCCTCGAACCCCACCGGCAGCTCCACACGAATCGGGTCGGGGTATCTCTGCTGCGGCGTCATACCGGGGATCCTCAGCCGCCCTCAAGGACGTATCTCCCCAGCAGAGGGGGACAGTTGAGACGTCCGCCCGCTAGGCTCGAAGAAGTCTCAAACGTCCATGGCAGGGGGTTGACTCGAACGCAGGGCTCCGTTCGGCCATGGACGACGCTGGACTGACCCCACGGCAGCTTGCGGATCTGACACCGCACGCCAGGGACCGCCAGGACGCTGCCCGCGCGTTGGGAGTGGACGAGAACATGTTGTGGCCGCAGACAGTCAGGGACCGGATCAAGACCGGCAACGACCGAGAGATCATCCACAGCTACCCCTACCGGTCCGCCTGCCCGTCGACCGTGTGGGCCGACCTGATCAGCGGAGCCACAGACGAACTGTTCTTCGCCGGTTTTACCAACTACTTCCTGTGGACTCAGGTACCGGCGTTCGCCGACACGGTGCGCCGGAAGACCGAGGCCGGTGTAAGGGTCCGGTTCCTCCTGGGGGACCCCGAAGGTGAGGTCACCCGCCAGCGGGAGGTCATCGAGGACGCGATCCTGACTGTCTCGACACGCATCCGCATCACCCTGGGGGAACTGGCCAAGCTTGGCCCGCTAGACGGCCTGGAAGCCCGATACAGCGCCTCAGGGGACGCGGTGAATCACGTGAGTCTGTCTGTGTTCCGGATCGACTCTGAGGCGCTGGTGACACCGCACCTGGCTCGCCTCGTCGGGCACGACTCCCCTGACCGATTCGCCGAGCATGCCGAAGAGCTATGGGGCCGAGGCGTTCCAGTGGAGTAGTGCTGTTGCTCTACCCATAAACCGGGTGTTCGCCCGGATCCGCGACCCGCGTGAACGCCGCGGGAGACGACATCCGCTTCCGTACGTCCTCGTGCTCGCGGCGGGTGCGGTCCTGACCGGCGCCACTACGTTCCTGGCGATCGCAGAGTGGGCCGCCGACCAGGAAGCGGCTCATCTCGCCGCTGCTGGTGCCCGGTTGTTAGATGTGGAGCCCGAGCGGGCCTGGCCGACTTCGCCCCGCCGACCTGGCGTACCCAGGTCATCAAGCGGAAGCTCAAGAAGATCCAGTACCGCCTGATCACCGGCTGCCTGCCACCCACGGGCCTGAAGCCTCAATAGCCTGATCGAGACACCGGACAACGCGGATTCAACCTGAGTACTGCCGGTTCAACCAACTACCGGTCATCATCGTTCCCCCACGGATGCCGCATAGGATTTCCCGCGCTGTCCAGCCAGTAGTGCCTCTTCTCCCTCGGATCGCCGTACTTGTCGAAGGATTCCCCGCACTTTCCACAGCTGTAGAAGGTGACCATCTTGGAGGTCCGATAGAGGCCGTCAGAACGACGTTCCTCGCGGATGACAACCCGCTCCCGATAACTGCCAATCTGCCTCCTTCTTTTGCACCTTGGGCAACGCTCAAGAAGAGGTCTTCCAATGAATCTCCACCATATCCCCATCTATCCATACCTCCGCTTGGGCGCCCGTCACTCAACTTCCCCGTACGGGTCTGTACGTTACTCAGTTGAATCCGCGCCGGATCCCCAGCCAGGCGAGCGGGGAGACCCGCCGAAGTCATGCCCGTACCCGAGCACGTCAACGCTGCGTACCGCGTGGATTCGCGGCTACGCCGAGACCCGCCCCGTATCCGCGCAGCCGGAGCGCGCCGACTAAATCAGTTCTTCATCGGAGGAAGGGCCTGGGGTAAACCACGCGCGAGATGTGTCCGTTCCTGCAAGCAGCACAATGACCACCGCCCCGAACAGCAACGCGCCCAGCCCAGCCACGTCAGCGGCGCGGAGCCCTAGCAAGCCAATCACTACGCCCTCGCCAATCGCCACGACCCGGGCGCCGCGGTTGCCTTGCCACAGTCCGTAGGCCGCCAGGCCAGGTAGGAGAGCGAAGAGGGCAACCACGGCACCGGCCGGTTCTCCGCCTGTGACAAACAAGATCGCCACGACGAGCGGGAAGGCGGCCAGCAACCCGTTGAGGGCAACCGCTGCGATGATCGGCGCCGGTGGTCTGTGCATCTCACCTGAAGGCATGTCACGGAGAATATTGGCGCTGGGCCGGGACCGGTCCCGTCGGGCGTCGGTAGGTTGTCGGTGATATGGAAGTGACTGCTGCTGTCGTCCTCACCGCGATCGAAGGGTGACCATGTCCGCGGACAATACGCCCTGGCAAGCCGCACTCTCCCTTGCTGATCTCGGAAGGCTCACCGGCGATTGGCTTGCCGGTCGTCTCGACTACCACCCGGGTCATCCTGACGGCGCCCTCGATCTCGGACCCGCTGAGATCATCGATCTCCTTGTCGCCATCAACCGCTGCGGCATGGTCACCCTCGTCGCACAGACTGGCCTGGACGAGAGGGATGGCGACGGCGTTCCCGTTCGCTGGCGTCATCCGGCCGTATGGGCTTTGCTCGCTGACAAGGACCTTCCCCGCCTCAACTCAGCCTTCACTGATGTGCACCTCTATGAGCAGTCCGCCATCCCTCGCCTTACCTGGCACCGGAAACGCGTCAGGGCTGGCTACGACGTCACCTGGTTCCGCGACCGCCGCTTCGATGCTCCCATCGGTCGGGACATGCACACCCGTGACTTGCGGCGGTGGTTTGGTGGTCAGCTGTCGCGATCAGCGCTAGCCGAGGCATCCGCGGCCTGGCAGGTCGTGCTCATAGGGCGTGATGCCGCCGACACCGAACTGTGGCGCGGTCTCAAACGGTTCGCTGCCACCGCGGGGAAGTAGGAACCCACCCCCAGAAGACGCTGTGCCTGTAAGCCTCGCCGGAGCCACGAGGAAAAGGCCCCATGATGCGCCTCTTCCTCCTGCTCAGGCACGGCTCCAGCTGGAGTTTCTGTCCAGACGAGCTCTCGGTTGTCGTTAAATCGCCCCGTCCGGCAGCAGCTGTAGGAGCTGGACAGCGGGAAGCCGTACATCGGTGAGACCCCTGGAAGCGTTCCCGGTGGCCCCTGTGGTCATCTGGGACCACTCCGACCCACGCAAGCCAGTAGAGCGCAAGGCGAACCTGGTGTTCCTCACAGGGAACAACCAGCCGGTCCGGCGCGGTTCGTGGCGTGACCTGTGGCTCAACACTATGAAGCGGGCGAACACCCAACTTGCCGAGGATGGTGCGGGGTTGAAGGTTCCCGATCGGACGGGGATACACGCGTGCCGCACTTCTACGCCAGCCTGCTGATCGCCCACGGGGAGAGCGTGAAGGTTGTCCAGCGGGCGCTGGGGCACACCAAGCCGTCCATGACTAGGGTTCTTACAGAGTGCCCCGATAGTTCCCTCTGGGCTGGAGGAAGCGGCATAGTGGCTGGTCAGTGGGCCGATTTCCAGTACGAGATCTACCTCAACGGCATGTCGGGCGCCGTACCCCGGCTGCCCACCGATCTGACCCGGCTGGAGGAGCTGACCGAGCAGCGGCTCGGCCCCGGCCCTGTCGGCTATGTGGCGGGCAGCGCCGGCGACGGGAGCACGGCCCGTGCCAACCGTGCCGCCCTGGAGCGCCGCCGGATCGTGCCGCGCATGCTGCGGGACGTGCACGAGCGGGATCTGTCGGTCGAGGTGCTGGGGCGCGCGCTGCCCGCCCCGGTGGCGCTGGCGCCGGTCGGCGTGCTGTCGATCATGCACCCGGACGCGGAGCCGGCCGCTGCCCGTGCCGCCGCCGCGCAGGGCGTGCCGTACATCCTGTCGTCCGCGTCGAGTACGCCGATCGAGCAGGTCGCCGAGGCGATGGGCGACGCCGAGCGCTGGTTCCAGCTGTACTGGGCCAAGGACCGCGAGGTGACCCGGAGTTTCCTGAACCGGGCCAAGGCGAGCGGGTTCTCGGCGCTGGTCGTCACGCTGGACACGCCGATGCTGGCGTGGCGGCCCCGCGACCTCGACCAGGCGTATCTGCCGTTCCTGCACGGCGTGGGCACCGCCAACTACTTCTCGGACCCGGCGTTCCAGGCGGGCCTGGCCAAGCCGGCGCACGAGGATCCGAACGCCGCGGTGATGCACTTCGTCGGTATGTTCGCGGATCCCGGCAAGACCTGGCCGGACCTGGCGTTCCTGCGGGAGAACTGGGACGGCCCGATCGTCCTCAAGGGCATCCTGCATCCCGACGACGCCCGGCTCGCCGCCGACGCCGGGATGGACGGGGTGGTGGTGTCCAACCACGGCGGGCGCCAAGTCGCCGGTTCCGTCGCTGCGGCCGACGCGCTGCCCCGGGTCGCCGAGGCCGTCGGCGACCGGCTGACCGTCCTCTTCGACAGCGGGGTGCGCACCGGAGACGACGTCTTCAAGGCGCTCGCGCTCGGCGCGCGGGCGGTGCTGGTCGGACGGCCGTACGTCTACGGGCTCGGCCTCGACGGACAGGCGGGCGTCGAGCATGTGATCCGCTGTCTGCTCGCCGAGTTCGACCTGACACTCGCCCTGTCCGGACACGCCACGCCCGCCACATTGGGCCCCGCCGACCTCATCCAGGACCCCGCATGACCGACGCGAAGAAGAACGTCCTCGCCGTCGTCGCACCCCACGTCGGCGGCCGGGCGACCGGAGCCGGACTCGCCACCCTGCTCCCAGGCGAGGCGCACGTCACCGTCGTCGAGGCCGCCGACGAGGACCCCGCCGCCCTGCGCGCGGCGCACGTCATCGTGACGGCGCTCGCCCCGGTGACCGCCGAACACCTGGCTGCCGCACCGGAGTTGGAGCTGGCGCAGTGCGCGAGCCACGGCTTCGACTACGTCGACGTGACCGCCGCCCGCGCCCGCTCCGTGCCCGTCTGCACGATCGGCTCCAGCGGCGCCGAGGCGCAGAACGTCGCCGAGCAGGCCTTCGCCCTCATGCTCGCCCTGGCCAAGCAGCTGATCCCCGCGCACACCGCCCTCGTCGAGGCCGACTGGGCACTCCCCCGGCTACAGCGCTCCCTCACCGAGCTGTCCGGCAAGACCCTCGGCGTCGTGGGCCTGGGGCAGATCGGGCAGGAAGTCGCCCGGCGCGCGGTCGCGTTCGACATGACCGTCGTCTACGCCGCGCGGCGACCCGTACCGCCGGAGACGGAGGCCCGCCTCGGCGGCGCCCGTCATGTACCGCTCGACGAGCTGCTGCGCACCGCCGACTACGTCTGCCTGCACACGCCCCTCACGGAGGAGACCCGGCAGTTGCTGAACGCCGAACGCCTCGCGCTCCTCAAACCGACCGCGTTCGTGATCAACACCGCCCGGGGTGCCCTGATCGACCAGGACGCCCTCGCCGACGCGCTGGAACGGGGCGCCCTGGCCGGGGCGGGCATCGACGTCTTCGACCCCGAACCGCCCACGCCCGCCCTGCGTCCGCTCAGGGCCCCGAACGTGGTGCTCTCCCCGCACGCCGCGGGAGTCACCCGGGAGACGCTGGTCCGTATCGCCCTGGCCGCCGTCCAGAACGTGGCCGGGTTCCTGGCGGACAACCCCCCACGGGACGTGGTGAGTCAGCCGGGAACCGCGCCCCTCAGGCCGTCCGGCCGGAGAGCCGGGCGGGCGGCACGGACGGGGCGTCGGTCCCGGCGATCGACAGCGACCCGGTGTCGGCCGTCGCCTGGTCGGTCAGCCAGCGCTGCTCGCCGGAACCGTCACGGACCTTGACGACGATGTCGGCACCCTCGTCCTTGGTGGTGGACGTCAGCGCGAGCCCCTCCTGCCAGCGGGCCAGCAACTCGCCCCGCACGGTCAGGTCGTAGCGGACGTCGTCGCCGCGCTCGGAGTCCTCGGGGGCACAGGTGCCGAGGATGACGACACCGGCGTCCACATGCGAGTCCAGGCACAGGCTCGGATTCGCCACGCTGCGCAGCAGTCCGTCGACTTCGTACGACCACTGCTGGGTCTCGTCGGACGAGCAGGCGGCCAGTTCGGTCCCGGCGCCGGCCTTGGCCTCGCCGCGGATGTCCAGGCACAGGTTCGCGGCCTCGTTGCGCAGCGTGGACTGCAGTGGTGCGGTGGGGAGTTGGGCGGTGCCCGGCCCGGTGGCCGTTCCCGGGGCACCGGTCGCGGCGGCGGACTCGGTCGGGTCGGTTCCGCTGTCCGGAGCCCACAGACTGGAGACCAGCACGCCCGCCAAGAGCCCGGCGGAGGCGATCCCCACGCTCGTGAGCAGCGCCCGGGTGGGCCGCGGCGCCACGGCGACACGTCGACGGGCCGGCGCGGGGATACGGGACAGGATCCGCTGGCGCGCCCTGCCGTGCCGGCCGGAGCCTCGTGCCCGCGTGCCCTGCTCGGCGCGGCCGGGACGGGAGTCGAGATAGCGGCGCGCGCCCCAGCCGAGCACGGCCTCGGCGAGCAGCACACCCAATCCGCCCTCGAAATGACTCAGTTGTTCGGCGGCGAAACGGCAGTAGCGGCACTCTCCGAGATGCTGCTGGACATCCGGCAGCAGTGCGCCGCCCCGGCGGATCGGGACATCGAGGAGTCGGTTGTAGAAGCGGCAATCCTTGCTCGGTGCGAGTTCCCGATGAGCATGTACACAACCCTCGCGGAATTTTTCACGCGCCTGTTCGAGAGCGGCCGTCGCGGTGTCGATGTCCATGCCCAGCAGTCCGGCGGGAACGGTTATCGGCTCCGCCTCCACCTCGGTGTGCCACAGCAGACACCGGGCGAGTCCGGGAAGGGCATGGAATGAACGCTCGGCCAGCTTGCGATTTTCCGGCGTCATGGACTTCGCGGCACGCATGCCGCGACCCCCGGCGGGTTTCACCAAATCCGGCAGAACACCGGATATTCGCTCCTCGGCAGACCACTGCCCCACGGTGTCCCGCACGGCCACGAGGAACCGCGGGCGCACCGCGTCGGCAGGCTCGCCCAGCGCCAGCCGGTCGAGAACCTGGTGAAATGCGGCGGCGGTGACCATGGAGGCGACATCCGACTTCGAGGCGAGGCAGATGACCGCGTATTCGTGAGCGGGCCGCCAGTGCCGCGCCATCAGCAGCGCGACGGAAGGAGAGGCCTCGGCGTCCGTACGGCCTCTCAGCCCGGTGGCGAGGTCCTCGTCGGATTCTCCGGGAACCCCGCCGGGCGGGGGGTAGGGCGGGCGAGGGGGGTGGGGGGTGGGCACTGAGCGGATTCCTTCCCACGCGCAGGTGACTCTCAGATGTTCTGGCCGCCGAAAAGGAACTCAGGGGTTGGTGCGTACCTTTTGGGGCGACGACGCGGGGAGCATGAATTCACGAGTGCCGATCCGGACCTGTTCCCCTCAGGACGAATGCGACTCCGCCAATGCCCCCCACATGCGCTGTTCACCCTTGCACAACACACTCATGACCGACAAGGCACTCGGGCAACATCCGCCTCATTGCAAGAGAGCAAGAGGCGGCGGCAACTCGCCTCTGGGCACCTGTTTTCCCGTTTTTCCATGCGCCCCGTGTGAATCGGGCGCACTCGCCGGTGCGCCGCGCACGCTCCCTCGCGCACGCCCCCGCGTAGTGCACTGGTGGCGGCCGGGTCAGATCTGCCAGGAGCGCAGCCGGTCGGCCGCGCCGTATACGTCGGCCTTGCCGGAGATCAGGTCGCGGGCCAGATCGACGAGGGCGCCGTAGGGCGGGTCGATGCCGACGTCGCTGACGAACATATAGGCCACGGCGGTGGCGCAGGCGAAGCGGGCGTTGGCCGCCGGCAGCGGCTTGAGCAGGGCGAGCGTGTGCAGCAGGGCGGCGGCCCGCCAGGCCGGGTCGGAGTCCACGCCGAGGCGCGGCGGGTCGACGCGATGGCGGGCGACGGCGGCGACCAGGGCCGAGAAGTCGTTGATGGTCGGCTGGTCGGGCAGGACCTCTTCGTGGCGCTGGAGCAGCCACGGGACGTCGATATGGACGACGGAAGCCATCGGTCAGGCGACCCGCCCCTCGCCCTTGATGGCTGGTTCGTCGTCGGGGAAGGCGGCCGCGAACTCGTCGGCGTGGGACGCGAAGAACCGGCGGAAGGCCTCCGCGCCCTCCTGGAGAGCACGGTGGCGGGCTATGTCGGCGGCTGCGGCCTCACGCACGAGCGCCTTCATCGACGTACCCCGCTCCTTGGCGATCTGCCGCAGGTCCTCCAGTTCGCGGTCACTGAACTCCACGTTGAGGGCTGGCATGCACTTCAGGGTACCGCGCGGGTACTTACTCGTAAATACCACCAGGTCACAGCGTCAATACCGCGGTACCACCAGGCCGGAACGCCCTGTCCGATTCCCGCCGGACGCGGCGCGGGCGGGGCGGCAGACTCGGAAGCGAGAGCACGACGAACGAACCGCACAGGACGGTGACCATCTCATGACGCTGACCACGGACCGGGCCCGCCGCCGCGTCGAGGGGACGGACTGGGCCGCCCTCGCCGAGGAGCTGGACACGTACGGCAGCGCGCGGACGGGCCGGCTGCTGACCCCGGCGGAGTGCCGCGACCTGGCGGCGCTGTACGAGAAGCCGGAGCTGTTCCGGACCACCGTCGACATGACACGGCACCGCTTCGGCTCCGGCGAGTACCGCTACTTCACCCATGACCTGCCCGCCCCGGTGGCCGCCCTGCGCGCCGCGCTCTATCCGCGCCTGCTGCCGATCGCCCGTGACTGGGCAGCCCGGCTCGACCGCCCGGCGCCCTGGCCGGACTCGCTCGACGAGTGGCTGGAGCGGTGCCATGCGGCCGGACAGGACCGGTCGGCGCAGATCCTGCTGCGCTATGGGGAGGGCGACTGGAACGCGCTGCACCGTGATGTGTTCGGCGAGATGCTCTTCCCGCTCCAGGTGGTCGTCGGACTCGACGCGTACGGCACCGACTACACCGGCGGCGAGTTCCTGATGGTGGAGCAGCGGCCCAGGGCCCAGTCGCGGGGCACCGCCACCGCGCTCGAGCAGGGTCACGGCCTGGTCTTCACGACCCGGGACCGGCCCGTGCGCACCCGGCGCGGCTGGTCGGCCGGGGCGATGCGGCACGGGGTGAGCCCGGTACGTTCCGGCCACCGGTACTCGCTGGGGCTCGTCTTCCACGACGCGTCCTGACTCCGGCATGGGCGAGCAGTGAGACGTATGTCACAATCCGGCCGTCGACGTCACAATCCGGCCTCCTCCGGCCCTCGCAGTAGTGAGCGCACCACTGCGGAGGCCTGTTCATGTACGAGTTCCCTGTGCCCGACACCGACGAGCGACTCAGCGAGGCGACCGGAGTCTTCGTCGACCACCGTGAGCTGCTGTTCGGCCTCGTCTACAACATCCTGGGCAGTGTCGCGGACACCGAGGACGTGCTCCAGGAGACCTGGCTGTCCTGGACGGCCCGGGGCCGGGGCCGCGATCTCGACGGGATCGACAATCCCCGGGCGTATCTGGTCCGTATCGCCGTCAACCACGCGCTGGGACGGCGCGCCGCGATCAACCGCTCCCGTGAGACCTACGTCGGTCCCTGGCTGCCGGAGCCGCTGGTCGCCGACGACGGTGCCGACGATCCCGCGCTGCGCACCGAGTCCGTGTCGCTGGCGATGCTGGTGGTGCTGGAGTCGCTCACGCCGCTGGAGCGCGCGGTGTTCGTGCTCAACGAGGTGTTCGGGTACGCCCACACCGAGATCGCGGAGCTGATCGACCGCACCCCGGCGGCCGTACGGCAGCTGGCGCATCGGGCGCGGGCGCATGTGCATGCGCGGCGGCCGCTGTACCAGGCGCATCCGCGGGTGCGCCGGGAGGCGACCGAGCGGTTCGTGCAGGCGGCCCTCGGCGGGGACATCGCCGCGCTGATGGAGATCCTCGCACCGGACGTGACGGTGTGGTCGGACGGCGGCGGCAAGCGCAGGGGCGCGGGACTGCGCCCGGTGCACGGCCGGGACAAGGCGGTCCGCCTCCTCACCTCGTACCGCACTCGGGGTGTCGCGCAGGGCTTCGAACTGCGCTACCGCCGCGTCAACGGCGACGAGGCGATGGTGCTGTTCCAGGGCGGCGAGCCGTACGCGGTGATGGTCATGGACCTCACGCCCGAGGGCGACCGGGTGTCCAGCGTCTACATCGTCAGCAATCCCGACAAGCTCACGCACGTCCACAAGGAGGAGGCGTGACCACCACCGTGCGGCCCGGGAAGGGCGAGCGGCTCGCCGACTGGTTCGACGGCCGCCTCGGCACTCATACGCTCGGCAAGAAGTACCTGCGGAAGGTCTTTCCCGACCACTGGTCGTTCCTGCTCGGCGAGGTCTGCCTGTACAGCTTCATCGTGCTGATCCTCACCGGCGTGTGGCTCACCTTCTTCTTCCATCCGTCGATGAACGAGGTGGTGTACCACGGCAGTTACGCGCCGCTGAACGGCGTCCGGATGTCCGAGGCGTACGCCTCCACCCTGGAGATCAGCTTCGATGTGCGCGGTGGGCTGCTGATCCGGCAGCTGCACCACTGGGCGGCACTGATCTTCGTGGCCGCGATGCTGACGCACATGATGCGGCACTTCTTCACGGGTTCGTTCCGCAAGCCGCGTGAGATCAACTGGCTGTTCGGCTGGTCCCTGCTGTTCCTCGGCCTGTTCGAGGGCCTGATGGGCTACTCGCTGCCGGACGACCTGCTGTCGGGGACCGGGATGCGGTTCGTCGAGGGCGCGCTGCTGTCGGTGCCGATCGTGGGGACGTATCTGACGATGTTCCTGTTCGGCGGCGAGTTCCCCGGCGACGACATCGTGGCCCGCTTCTACTCGCTGCACATCCTGGTGGTCCCGGGCATCATGGCCGCGCTGGTGGTGGCGCACATCCTGCTGGTCTTCTACCACAAGCACACGCAGTTCGCGGGCCCCGGCCGCACCGAGCGCAATGTCGTCGGCTCGCCCTTCATGCCGGTGTACATGGCGAAGGCGGGCGGCTTCTTCTTCCTGGTCTTCGGCGTCCTCACCCTGATCGCGGCGGTCGCGACGATCAACCCGGTCTGGCAGTACGGCCCCTTCCGCGCCGACCAGGTCTCCACGGGCGCCC
Organism: Streptomyces sp. DG2A-72; assembly: GCF_030499575.1. Taxonomy (NCBI): domain Bacteria; kingdom Bacillati; phylum Actinomycetota; class Actinomycetes; order Kitasatosporales; family Streptomycetaceae; genus Streptomyces; species Streptomyces sp. DG2A-72. The sequence goes on along the minus strand of NZ_JASTLC010000001.1, from coordinate 9,707,122 downwards.
AGCCGGACTGGTATCTGGGGTTCGCCGAGGGTCTGGTCCGGGTGATGCCGGGCTGGGAGATCGATCTGTGGGGGCACACGCTGGTCATGGGCGTGCTGATCCCGGTCGTCGTCTTCCCGCTCCTGCTGCTCTTCATCGGCGTGTATCCGTTCGTGGAGGCCCGGGTCACCGGCAACAAGCGGGAACACCACATCCTGGACCGGCCGCGCAACCGTCCTGTGCGTACGGGCATCGGCGCGGCCTGGATCAGCCTCTATCTGATCCTGCTGGCGGGCGGCGGCAACGACATCGTGGCGACCCGGCTGCATCTGTCGATCAACACGGTGACGTGGGCGGTGAGGATCGCCGTGTTCGTGGTCCCGGTGGTCGTCTTCGTCGTCACCCGGCGCATCTGCCTGGGCCTCCAGCTCCGCGACAAGGAGCTGGTGGCGCACGGCCGGGAGACCGGTGTGATCAAGCGGCTGCCGCACGGCGAGTACGTCGAGGTGCACCAGCCGCTCGATCAGGCCCGGCTCCACACCCTGACCGCCCATGAGCGGCCAGGGGAACTGGTGGAGGCGCAGCGGGCGAGCCTCAGCCCTGATCCGCCACGAAGGACGCCATCCGGGTCAGGGCGGAGTTCCAGTTGATGGTGTGCTCGTTCGTCGACCAGGACTGGATGTCGTCGATGTAGCAGAACTGGCCGACGCAGCCCTGGAGTTTGCTCTGTGCGTAGGGGTCCTGGATGCTTGAGTTGGGGCCTCCGGCGAGCGTGCCCTTCGGCGGGTTCGGCAGATTCGGGTCGAGCTGGTGGGCGTACCAACGGCTGTGCTGGTTGCGGGAGTCGACCTCGCCGTAGCCGGTGACGTAGGAGATGTTCAGCGCGTTGCGGCCGAGAATGTAGTCCATGCTCTGCAACGCGCCGTCCCGGTACTTCGAGGCGCCGGTGAGGTCGTAGGCGGTGGCGATGACGACCGCGTTGTGCAGGATCTGGTGGTTGGAGCCCCAGTCGTAGAGGTTGCCTTCGGGGGCGTACGGCATGCCGTACGGCTGTGACTTCAGGGTGGCCAGGTAGGTGTCGGCGCCCTTGATCACCGACTGGCGCACCTTGTCCCGGCCGGGCAGCTTGCTCGGGACGGTCGCCAGGTCCAGTCGTCCGGCGGCGGCCGTCCTGGCCCAGTCGTAGCCGAGGGGTCCGAAGATGTCGGCCGTGTGGACCGGCGAGTTCAGGATGTGCTTCTCGAACTCCTTCTGCCCGGTGGTGAGATACAGCTCGGCGGCGGCCCAGTAGAACTCGTCGGTCGCGTCGGTGTCGGGGTAGGCGCCGCCTCCGGTGCCGTCGTTCGGGTCGGGGTGGACCGCGGGGTGCGCGAGCGCCGCGGACCAGGCCTTGCGGGCGGCTGCCAGTGCCTCGGTCGCGAACTGGCGGTCGTACGGCCGGTACAGCCGTGCCGCCTGCGCGGCCGTCGCCGCCAGGTTCAGGGTCGCCTCGGTCGTCGGCGGGTGCAGTTCGCGCTTCTGCGGATCGTCACTGGGCAGCAGGGGCAGGCCGGTCCACTGCTCGTCGTGCATCTTGTGGTGGGCCATGCCCGCGAGCGGCTGCCCGTCCGGCACCTGCATCTTCAGCAGGAACTCCAGCTCCCAGCGGGCCTCGTCGAGGATGTCCGGCACCTTGTTGCCGCTCTCCGGTATGGCGAGCGAGCCGTCGCCGAGCTTCGCCGGGTGGCCGGTGCGGGCCAGCAGGGAGCGTTCGTAGGTGCTGAGCACCTCCCAGGTGGAGATGCCGCCGTTGACGACGTACTTGCCGTGGTCGCCGGCGTCGTACCAGCCGCCGGTCACGTCGAGGGTGTAGTCGCAGACGCCGGGCTGGCAGGGGACGTTCGCGTCGCCCTGGTTGGGCGCGACGTTCACATGGCCGGCGGGGCGTCCGTAGCCGGGCCGCAGGTCGTCGCGGATCGCGATGCCGCTGCGCTGCGTGTAGTAGTACTTCACCGCATCAACACGTAGCTGCTCATAGGCGCGCGCGTCGATGTCGAACGGGCGGCTCGTCTCCCCGTCGGCGACCAGCGTGAAGCCCTGTCCGCGCCCGCGGTAGGCGCCGAAGTCGATCGAGTGGACGTTCTGCGCGGACGACACGTCGGTACCGCGCGGCACGGTCCAGCCGTGGGCGACCGTCGTCCCGGCGGCGTTCTTCACCTGCCAGGGCAGCTTGCCGGTGGCGTCGGTGACCAGCGTGGCGTTCTTGGGTCCTGCGGGCAGGTAGGCGACCTGGTTGACACGCACGCGCGGCCCGGTGTCCGGCTCGTACGGCTCCGGCTCCACCCCGCCCAGCAGCGACACGTCGTCCATGCAGAACCGCCAGTCGTCCGCCTGGCCGCCGAGCTGGAAGCCGACCTGGCCCTGGGTGGTGTCGACGGGCGAAGTGAACGTGTAGGCATACGAGTTGCCGGAGACGCTCAGCTGCGGGCTCACCTCGAACCAGGTGTCGTACGGAGCCACCGACAGCCCCACGATCGCACGCACCACATGGCCCTCGGGTGTGCCGTTCGCGGTGAAGGAGATCCGGTACGACTCCCCCTTCACCAGGGTGACGTCGTTCTGGCCGACGGCCGCGTCCCAGCGGTTGGCGGTGCCTCCCGGCACGTCCGCGCAGAGCTGTCCGCCGGACAGACCGGCGGTCACGTTGCTCGTAGTCCACCAGGGATCGGTGGTGGTGTCGAAGGTGCCGTTCTTGAGTTGCTCGACCTCGTCGGCTGCGGCGGGCAGCGCGGTGAGCGCCGCCGCCAGCAGGGCCGTCAGGGACAACAGGGCGGTTCTGCGTCTTTTCACGTCTGGGCTCCTCGGGAGAGGTACGGGTGACGCTACCGGCGTGGGAGCGCTCCCAGATGCGGGCGCGAACCATGCTTGTGGGAGAGTTGACGGCACGTCAACGGTCCGGACGGGACTGGCTGGACACCGTCCCGTCCGGACCACGCGGGCCGATCAGCCGACCGGGGCCTCCAGCCTGCTGATGCGTACCGCCCCTCGCGCCTCGCCCGGATGACCACTCGTCATGGTGAGCCGCAGCCGGGAGCCCCGTACGGCGTCAAAAGTGATCACGGTCGGCTCGCCCGAGGCGACGGCCCAGTCGACGGCCGCCCCGTCCACCGGCTCATACCGGCGCCCGTCCCACACCGCGACCTCGACCGACGCGGGCAGCGAGTGTGTCGCGTCCACGGTGAACGAGACCTCCACCCGGTCCAGGGTCCGGGACCGCCCCCAGTCGACGGAGATCCAGTCCTCCTCCCGGGCCCCGTCGAAGGCGGGCAGCAGGGGCGTGGCGGCCTTGTAGAAGGCGTTGGACCAGCCGGTGGCCGGGTCGCCGTCGAGCATGGCGGCGGGCAGGGTGTCGGGGCGGCCGGAGTAACTGGCGTCCGCGTAGGGGTAGTTCGGGGGCGCCGGATGGTCGGGCTTGAATGTCGCCGCGGGGGTGGTCGCCGCCGAGTGGGCGGGAGTGGTGCGCACAGCCGCCGTGCCCGCCCGCAGTCCTTGCACCCGCGCCGTCACCTTCAGCGTGCCCGCCTTCGTGCCGGACCGGACGATCGCGAGCGCCTTGCCGTGGAAGGCGGTCCGGGTACTGGCCTGATAGCGCTCGGCGCTCTCCTGCCGGCCGTTGTCCAGCCCGGCGAGCGAGCCGCCCCTGACGTCGAAGGTGATCAGATGCCCGGCGTCGGGCACGACCACGCCGCGGGCGTCCACCACCTCCGCGGTGAGGAAGACCAGCGAACGGCCGTCGGCGGCAAGGGACTTGCGGTCAGGGGTGAGTCGTACGGCATACGGCTTTCCGGCCGTGCGCAGCACATCCGTGGCGACCACCTTGCCGTCGCTGCGGGCCACCGCCTTCAACTCGCCGGGTGCGTACGGCACTTTCCAGGTCAGATGGAGCTTGCCCGCGCTGCCGTTCGGGCTGGTGTAACTGCCGGGGTAGGGGCCGTCGGTGAAGGTCTTGTCGTCGCCGGTGGCCTCGGTGGTCTCCAAGTAGACGCGGCCGTCGACGGTCTTCTTCGTGTCGAAGCGCCGTACGCCCTGGGACTTGCCGTTGAGGAACAGCTCGACGGTGTCGACGTTGGCGTACGCCCAGACCTCTACGACGTCCCCCGGTTCGTGGTTCCAGGTCATGGGCAGCAGATGCACCATCGGCTCGCTGATCCACTGGCTCTGGAACAGGTAGTACATGTCCTTCGGGAAGCCCGCCGTGTCGACCGCGCCGAAGAAGGACGCCTTCACCGGGAAGACGTTGTACGGCGTGGGCTCCCCGATGTAGTCGATGCCCGACCACAGGAACTGGCCCGTGAACCACTTCCGGTCCCGGTCCTTCTTGTGGCCGTACTCGCCGCTCATCGTCCAGGAGGCGAGGTTGTTGTCGTAGGAGGAGGTCGCCCGCTTGCCGGGGGTGTAGTTCTCGCCGGTGTTGAGGCGCTCGGGCTCCTGGTAGGTGCCGCGGGTGGAGGTCTCGGACGAGGACTCCGACTCGAACAGGAACAAGTGGGGGTAGGCGGCGTGGAGTTGGTCGACGGATTTGGCGGTGTTGTAGTTCAGGCCGAGTCCGTCGAGCTTGGCCAGCATCAGGTCGGCGGCCGAGCCCTTGGCCGGGAGGCGGCGGTATTTGTCGGAGCCGATGACGAGGGGGCGGGTGTCGTCGGCGGCCTTGATGGCGGCGATGACGCGGTCCGCCATGGCGAGTCCGGCGGTGGTCGTGGAGTCGGGGACCTCGTTGCCGATGGACCACATGATGACGGCGGGCGAGTTGCGGGCGGCGCAGACCATTTCGGTGGTGTCCTTCTCGCACCACTCGTCGAAGAACCGGCCGTAGTCGTAGCGGTTCTTGCCGGTCCGCCAGCAGTCGAAGTTCTCCACCAGCATCACCACACCCAGCTCCTCGCAGACCTGGATGACCTCCGGCGCGGGCGGGTTGTGCGCGGTGCGCAGGGCGTTGACGCCCATCGACTTCATGATCACCATCTGTCTGCGCACCGCGTCCTTGCTGACCGCCGCGCCGAGCGCGCCCAGGTCGTGGTGCAGGTCGACGCCCTTGAGCTTGGCGGGGACTCCGTTGAGCTGGAAGCCCTCGTCCGGGTCGATGCGGAAGGTGCGGATGCCGAAGGGGGTGCGGTAGGTGTCGACCGCCTTGCCGTCGATACGGAGTTCGGTGTGGAGGGTGTAGCGGTGCGGGTCGGTGAAGTCCCACAACCTGGGTCTGCCGACGGTGAGTTCGTGGGTCTGTGTCGTCCGGTCGTCGACGGTGACGGTGGTGGACGTCCGGGCGACCGTACGGCCGTCGGCGTCGACGGCCCGCGATCTCACCTCGACCTCCTGTGCGGTGCCCGACTCGTTCAGCACGGACGTGCGCACCCGTACGACGGCCCTCTGCTCGGTGATCTCCGGCGTGGTGACGTAGGTGCCCCAGCGCTCCACGTGCACCGGCTCGGTGACGACCAGCCGGGCCTCGCGGTAGATGCCGCTGCCCGAGTACCAGCGGCTGCTGGGGAGTTGGTTCTGCACCTTGACCGCGAGGACGTTCTCGGTGGTGCCGTCGGTGTGCAGGAGGTCCGTGAGGTCGAAGGCGAAGCCGGAGTAGCCGTAGGGGTGGCGGCCGACTTCCTTGCCGTTGCAGTAGACGTACGAGTCCATGTAGACGCCGTCGAACTCCACCGAGATCCGGCGGCCGGTGAAGGCGGGCGGCAGGGTGAAGGCGAGGCGGTACCAGCCGAGGCCGCCGGGGAGGAAACCGGTGCCGCTGGTCGTGCCGTGCTCGGTGGTCGGGGTCTGCTCGATGCTCCAGTCATGGGGGACGGCGACCTCGCGCCAGTCCGAGTCGTCGTATGCGGGTGCGGCGGCGTCGACGTAGGCGCCGGTCGGGTCGGTGATGCCGCCCGGGTTGACCAGCGCGAAGCGCCAGCCGTCGCGCAGGGCGACGGTACGGCGGCCGGATGCGCCCGCGACCGCCTCGGCGGCCCGTGCCACCGGGGTGGTCAGGAGCACCCCGGCGGCGGGTGCGGTCGTAGAGGCGATCAAAACCGATCTGCGAGTGACCGTCATGGCGGCTCTCCCTCATCAGGGCCCAGAAGTACTCACAACTGATCGTGAACAAACAGATTCTGACGGTGGGCCACATAAGGCCGTCAAGGGGCGCGTGAGGTGCTTCTGTCCCAGGGGCCACATCGGCCGGATCTCTCTCTTGACCGGGGGTGCCGGACAGCTCACGGTTCCCGTTCGCGCGGGAGCGCGGCGCACTGGGCTGGAACTGAAGTGACCCATCTGTTCACTGTGCGTACGCGCGATGGAGCGACGACGATGAACCCGGTGTATCCGTTCGACGAGGCCGCCACGGCCCGGGCTGTCCTCGACGGCGACGGCACGGTGACCGAGTGGAGCGAGGGGGCCCGGCGACTGCTGGGCTGGACGGCCGAGAAGGTCGTGGGGCGCCCGGCCGCCGACCTGATCCAGGGCCCGCTGCCCACCGTCCGACCGCCCCGCTGGAACGGAACGGTCACTTTGCGCCACCGGGACGGCCATACGGTGACCGTGTGGCTGCTCGTCCACCACCGGCAGCCCAAGAACGGCGGCACCGGCGACTGGCTCGCCGTCACAGGCGGGCCTCATCCAGTCCCCCTGCGCCGTCGCGATCTACGACGAACGGCTCCGGCTGCACCGCATCAACGATGCCATGGCCGAGGTGATCGGACTGCCCGAAGAGCGGATCCGTGGACTGCGCGTGCCCGAGCTCAGCGGTCGGCTCGACGGCGAGAGGATCGAGCGGCAGCTGCACCGGGCCCTCACCACCGGCCGGGGGGACGACGTACGGGCCTATGTGCCGATCGGCGCACGGCCGGGTCAACGCCTGGCCGGCCCGGATGGCACCGATCACCGACGCCACGGGTCGGGCGCGCGGGGTGTGCGTCGCCGTGCACGACTTCACCGAGCAGTACGCGTCACGCGAGCGGCTCCGGCTGGTCAACGAGGCGAGCGTCCGCATCAGTACCACCCTGGACATCACCCGGACCGCACAGGAACTCGCGGACGTGTGCGTGCCCACGCTCGCCGACTTCGTCAGCGTCGACCTCCTGGACCCGCCCGGGCTCACGCGCGAGCCTGCCACCGGGCCGGTGACCGCGCCGGTCACGCTGCGCCGGGCGGCCCATCAGTCGGTCAATCCCGGCAGCCCCGAGGCCGTCGTGGCTGGTCGCGCCCCGCGGCGGAGCCGCATATCGACACAGCCCCGCGCCCCTTTGGGGCGCTGCCGACCCGCACCGGACTTCGCCGGACCCGGTTAGGGGCCTCAGGGCGTGTCGGCCAACCACGGTCGGACCTGCTTGCGCGCCTCGTGCAGCCGGGACTTCAGTGTGCCCAGCGGGACGCCGGCGCGTTCGGCGGCCTCGGCGTAGTCCAGCTGGCAGATGTCGCGGTACACCAACGGCGCGACCAGATGCGGGTGTTCGCGCTCCAGCCGGTCCAGCGCCTCCAGCAGGTCGACGCGGGAGCCGGCGATGACACTCGTCGTCCGCGGGTCGACGTACTGCGCGGCGTCGATCGGGGCGGGCTGTTCGGCGGCCCGCCGCTTGAGCTCGCGGTATTTCTGGCGGGCGCAGTTGGCGACGACGGTGTAGAGCCAGGTGCTGAAGCGGCTGCGGCCCTCGAACCCGGTGATCTTCCGCGCGACCTGGAGCAGAACGTCCTGCGCGGCCTCCTCGGCGTCCTCCCTGTTGGGCAGGAACCGCCCGCAGCGCCGGACGACCTCGGGCCGGATCGCGTGCAGCAGCTCGTCCAGGGCGGCACCGTCGCCCGTGGCCGCGCGCCGGGCCAGGTCCTCGGTGGGCGCGGCGTCGGACACGGGGGCTCCCCTCGGTCTCGCGTCGACAGATCCTCGGCGCGGGTCCTCGGTGTGGATCTGAGGCCAGGCATCATAGTCGTATGCACTCCGTCGAGCGGATCGGGCGCTACCGCCTCGAACGCCGCCTGGGCACCGGGGCGTTCGGCACCGTCTGGCTCGCCCACGACGACGAACTCGACGCCCTCGTGGCCGTCAAGGTGCTCGCCGACAACTGGGCGCACCGGCTGGACGTCCGCGAGCGCTTCCTGTCCGAGGCACGGATGCTGCGCCGGGCCGGCTCCGACCGGGTCGTCCAGGTCTACGACATCGGCGAACTGCCCGACGGCAGGCCGTACTTCGTGATGGAGTACGCCGACGGCGGCACCCTCGCCGACCTGCTCACCGAAGGCCCGCTCCCCGTGCCGGAGGCGCTGCGGCTGACGGCATCGGCCGCCCGGGGCGCGGCGGCGCTGCACGAGGCGGGGATCGTGCACCGGGACATCAAGCCGTCCAACGTGCTGCTGCGCACCTCCCCCGGCGGAGCCGCCCGGGTGCTGCTCGCCGACCTCGGGCTGGCCAAGAGCCTGGCGGAGGCGTCCGGTCTCACCCTGGCGGCGGGTTCGGCGGGATACCGGCCGCCCGAGCAGGCCAGGCCCGGCGCGGGTATCGACGCGCGGGCCGACGTGTACAGCCTGGGTGCGGTCGGCTACCACCTCGTCACCGGCACGGTTCCGGGCGAGCCCGGACACGTCGTACCGCCCAGGCGGCTGCGCCCCGGCCTCGCCCCCGGCGTGCAGCGGGCCCTCCTGCGCGCACTGGAACCGGACCGCGGGCGCCGCTGGCCCACGTCCCAGGCCTTCGCCGAGGAACTCGAGCGGCTGGCGTCCCGGGCGCCTCGCCCCCGGCGGCCCCGCAGGGCCATCGTCCTGACCGCCTCCGCGCTGCTGCTCGCGGTGGCCGTCGGTGTGCCCCTGGCGCTGGTGACCCGTGAGACGCCGGTCCCCGGCATCCGCGTCGAGGACTCCAGCGGCCGGGTGTCGGCCGAAGTGCCCGGCGAGTGGGGTCGGCAGGTACGCGACTCGGGGTGGGATCCCGCGTCGATCGGCCTGCGTCCGGGACGCGAGCCGGGGTTCGCCGTCGCGGACGACCTGGCGAAGTGGCAGGACCTGACGTCGGACGTCAACGGCGTGTTCGTCGGCCTGAGCGAACACGGCGACGTCACCGGGCGGGTGAACGCCCTCGCCCACGCCGGCTGCCACTACGACGGCGGCCGTTCCTACACCGGAGAGCGGTGGCACGGCCGGGTCCGCACCTGGACCGACTGCCCGGGCGGCGGAGGGTCGATCACGGAGGCCGGGCTCACTCCGGCAGGCGACGACGCGCAGCCTCAGGTGTATGTGCAGATCCGCCAGAACGGCGATCCCGCCCAGTCAGAGCGCATCCTGGACTCGGTAGGAGCGAAGGGATGAAAGGCGCGAACTTTTCCCGCTCCGCGCGCATCGGACATCAGTGACGGGGCACAAGGCGCCGTACGCACGCGTCACGACGGGTGCGGGACACCTCAGGAGCGTTGAGAACCATGGCTGACACCCACCGGTCCGTACGCCGGGCGACCCTGCTGGCGAGCGCCGTCGCCGTGCTGGGGCTGCTGACCGGCTGCGGCAACGGCAGCAGCAACACAACGAGCACTCCGGACACGCTGCCCGGCACGGCAGGTCCCGCGACCGGCACCAGCACCCCCGCTTCGGCCTCCCCCACGGCCACACAGCCGAGCGCCACACCCGAAACACCCGGGACCCCCTCCTCGTCCGCCCCCGCCGAGCAGACCCGGCCCGCCACCAGCACCCGCTGCCACACCTCCGAGCTGCGTGCGTCCGTCGGCCGCGTCAACCCCGGGGCCGGGCAGCGGAACTACCCGATCGTGCTGACCAACACCTCGTCCAGCACCTGCACGGTGCGCGGCTACCCGGGCGCCGCCTTCGTCGACGCCTCCGGCAAGCAGCTGGGCCCGGACCCGAAGCGCTCCGACGGCTCTCCCACGACGGTCACGCTGACGCCCGGCAGCAGCGCCTGGGCCGGGCTGTCGTACTCCAGCCCCGAGATCAGCGGGGCCCGTACGGCCACACCGGACTCCCTGCTCGTGACGCCGCCCGATGAGCGGGACCCGCTCAAGGTGGCGTGGACGGCCGGTGAGGTTCCGGTGGGCGGCAACGAGTCCTCGGTGTTCCTGACGGTCTTCAGCCCCGGCACCGGCGCCTGACCCTCCGCCGTGCCGCTCAGCGACGCCAGCCGTCGTACCCGTGGCCGCCGTACCCGTGTCCGTACCAGCCGTACTGGTTGTTCCAGGAGCAGTAGTACGCGTAGCAGGAGGGATACGAGGTCGGTGTCGGCGTCGGCTGCGCGGTCGACGGGGTCGTGGTGGGCGTCGGCTCGGGCGAGGCGGTGGGTGTGGGCGTGGGCGTCTTCGAAGGTGTCGGCGGGACGGGCGGCTTCGAGGTGTCTGCGGCGGTGTCCCACTTGACGACCTCCATCTGGAGGTCGGTCTTGGCGGTGTCGATCACCCAGCGCTGGCCCGCGCTGTCGTCGCGGTTCTTGAGGACCAGCACACCGGCCCCGTCTTCGGCGGAGGTCAGGGCGAGGTCCTGGTTCCAGCGGGGGACCAGGCTGCCCTGGAGGGTGAAGTCGTAGCGGACGTTCTTCGTGTCCGGCTGGGACGTCCCGGTGCAGGGGGCGAGCCGGATCGAGTAGCCGAGGTGGGAGTCGAGGCAGAAGTCGGGGTCGGCGACGTTGCGCAGCAGCCCGTCGGTCTCGTACGACCACTGCTGGCCGGCCGCGGCGGAGCACTTGGTGACCTCGGCCTCCGCGCCGTCGACGGCCTTCTTGCCCTCGATGCCGATGCAGAGACCGGAGTCGACGTTGTGCAGCCGGCCGCTCAGGGTGCCGTCCGTCTCCTCGCCCGACCCGGCCCAGGAGGGGTTGCCGGGCGACGTGCCCGTGACGGGTTCGTCGGAGGAGTGGTCGCCGTCGGACGGGGTGGTGTCGTCCCCGGAGCCGAACGCGGACCACAGGACGAGAGGGAGGACGACCAGGCCGCTCACGATCGCGACAGCCATGGTGACGTTCCGGCGGCGGGCGGCGCGGCGGGCGGCCTTGTGGGCCGAGCGAGGGGAGAGCGCGCGAGGGGAAGGCACCGCGGAAGCGAACTCCTCGCCGGCGAAGGGCGGTTGTGCCTGGGGCTCCTCCCCGAGAGTCACCGCTTCGACTGCCTCGGGCTCCTCCGCCCTGGACTCGCGGTAGGCCCGCGCGCCCCAGCCGAGGACCGCTTCGGCGAGGGCCGTGCCGAGCCCGTCGTTGAAGTGGTCGAGCTGGCCGGCGGTATAGCGGCAGTGCTGGCAGCCGTCCAGGTGCGTGCGCAGATCGGGGTCGACATCGACTCCGCCGCGCCGGTAGGTGACGTCGAGCATCCGCTGGAAGCGCCCGCACTCCTGCTCGGGGGCGAGTTCGCGGTGCACCTGGAGGCACTCCTCGCGCAACCGCTCCCGGGCGCGCTGCAGTTCGACGATTGCGTCCTGTTCGTCGAGGCCGAGCAGTGCGGCCGGTGTCCGCAGCGGTTCGCCCTCGACCTCGGTGTGCCAGAGGAGGCAGCGGGCCGACTGGGGCAGCCGCTGGAATGCCCCGGAGAGCAGGCGCCGGTCCGCCGTCGGCAGCAGGCGCGCTGCGATACGGTCGCCGGCCCAGGCCTCGGATCTCAGTTCGGGGTGGAGCAGTTCGCGTCTGTGGTCGCCGTCCCACTCGGCGGCGATCCGGCGCACCGTGACGAGCAGTTGGGGCCGCCAGGCGGCCGTCGGCCCGGTCTGCCGCAGGGACTCGCCGAAGAGCCTCGTGAAGGCCGCCGTGGTGAGCATGCCCGCGGCCCGCGGGCCGTCGGCGCACAACCGCGCGTAGGCGAAGGCCGCTTCCCAGTGCCGGTCGAGGAGTTCACCGACGGGGTGCAGCGCGGGTGCTGTTCCCGTCCATTTCCTCAACTCGGTGCTGAGTTGTTCGTCCGTCACCTCGGACAGGGGCGCGGGCGTGGGGGAATTCGGCAGGCCTGCGTCTTTCACGTGCTGCATTTCCTCTCAAGGACATCCGGCGTAAAGTCCATACCAATGGGTATGTGGGCTGCATGTTCTGACTGCACGCCGACAGGGCACACCTTTGCACAGCTCAGCGAAGCGGAACAAGGGATCTCGTGGGTTTGTGGATTACCTTCCCTTGACAGAAACTTGACGGGACGTCAATCCAGGGTTGCTATTGGGATCCATTTCCGGCTGACACCGTTCCGACATGGAAATAGCGTCCTTCATTCACCCGGCCACGGGCCCGCCCCGGTACGCTCCGGGCGGCACCCCGTACCGCTCCCGGAACACCCGACTGAAATGGAACGGGCTCGCGAATCCCGAAGCCGCGGCCACCCGCTCCACGGTCAGATCGGTGCTCTCCAGCAGCCGCGCCGCATGCCGCAGCCGTGTCTCGCGCAGGGCCCGCATCGGCGACTGCCCGAGCGTCCGCGTGAACAGGTGCGCGAAGCGGGAGGGCGACAGCGCGACCTGCTCGGCGAGCGAGCGGACGGTGTGCGGGGCCCCCGGATCGGCATCGATCAGCGCCTGCGCCCGACGCACCCTCGTGTCCACGCCGGGCCGGGGCGACGACGTCCGTGCGGTGGCCGCCGTGAGCAGCACGATCTCCTCCAGGGAGCACAGGGCGAGCTCCCGGGCCACGGTGCCGTGCGCCACGGCCACCCGGTCGTCCTCCGGCCCGGTCGCCGGCGGTGTCCCGGTGCCCGTCCAGCGGGCGTCGGCGAGCATCCGGCGGAACGCTGCGCCGAGGCGGCCGTGCAGCCCGGCCGGCGTGGGCGTGACGACGTACATCCCGTCCCCGGTGTCGTACGGCCGCAGCCAGAACGGCCACGACGGGCGCGCCTGGCAGTGCACCCACCAGAACTCCCAGTGGCCTGCGCCCGGTTCGACCCCGTAGCCGTGCCGGACACCCGGCGCGAGCACGACGAGGTCCCCGGCTGCCGCCCGCGCCCGCGCGCTCCCCTGGCGCAGCTGTCCCCGTCCGCCGGTCGTCCAGGTGAACAGCCAGCTGTCGGCGCCGCGCGGGCGCTGGACGGCGTAGCCCTCGGGCTGGTCGAACCGGCCGACCACCACCAGGCCCGGCGGCGGCGCGGGGGCGCCGGGCGCAGCAGTCCCGGGCAATCCGTCAGTGCTCATGGGCATCCTCCTGAAGCACCCTGCGGCCTAGCGTGCTGTACCGAGGACACCCGACCGAGGAGTGGACGCATGACAGCCACGGACATCGGCGCCGCCGGCGCTCCCATCCTGACCGAGGCAGGCCTGAATCGCTTCCGGGAGGACGGCTTCACGGTCGTACGGAAGCTGTTCGGCCACGACGAGATCGATCGGTTGTGCGCGGAGTTCACGGCGCTGCACGCGGCCGGGCCGGTGCCGGGGCACTTCGAGCCGCGCCCGTCCACCGACCCGCTGCTCACCCACCCGAGGGTGATGCACCCGCATGTGATCAACGGCCTGGCACGGAGCGTGCTGCTGGATGTCCGGCTGCGTGAGGTGCTGGAGGTGCTGCTGGGCGAGGAGGCGCTGGCCGCGCAGAGCATGTTCTACTTCAAGCCGCCGGGGGCGCGGGGGCAGGCGCTGCACCAGGACAACTTCTATCTGCGGGTCGAGCCGGGTACCTGCGTGGCCGCGTGGATCGCCTGCGATGTGATCGACCGGGACAACGGCGGGCTGGAGATCGTGCCGGGCACCCATCGGATGGACATCTTCTGTCCCGAGGAGGCGGACGAGGAACTGTCCTTCGCACGGGAGTACGTGCCGCCGCCGCCCGGTCTGTCACCCGTACCGGTCGACATGGAGCCGGGGGACGTCCTGTTCTTCAACGGCAGCCTGGTGCATGGGTCGCAGCCGAATCGCACCGCCGATCGGTTCCGGCGGTCCTTCATCGCCCACTATGTCGGCCGGTCGGCCGAGCGCATCGGGCAGCACTACCGCACGCTGACGATGAGCGGGGAGCGGGTGCGGTTGCCGGAGAGCGAGGGGGCGGGGCCGTGCGGTACGGAGTTTTCTGAACCGCACGGGCCCCACTAGGCCGTATGCCGCGCTTCAGTGACCGACGATCGGATGCGGAGCGTACGGCTGCTCCAACTCCTCGATCTCCTTGTCGCTGAGCCGGAGTTCGACTGCCGCCGCCGCGTCCTCGATGTGCTGCGGCTTGGCCGCGCCGACGATCGGTGCCGCCACGGTGTCCTGGTGGAGCAGCCAGGCGAGGGCTACCTGGGCGCGCGGGACGCCGCGGTCGTTCGCGATGCGCGTCACCGCCTCGACGACCGTGCGGTCGCTGTCGGGGTAGAGGCGGCTGCCGAAGTTGTCGCCCGCGCTGCGCTCGGTGACCGTGCCCCAGTCGCGGGTGAGCCGGCCGCGGGCGAGGGGGCTCCAGGGCAGTACGCCGGCGCCCTGGTCGGCGCAGAGGGGCAGCATCTCGCGCTCCTCCTCGCGGTAGAGGAGGTTGTAGTGGTTCTGCATGGAGACGAACTTGGTCCAGCCGTGCCGCTCGGCCGTGTACTGCATCTTCGAGAACTGCCAGGCGTACATCGAACTCGCCCCGATGTAGCGGACCTTGCCCGCCTTCACCAGGTCGTGCAGCGCCTCCATCGTCTCCTCGACCGGCGTGTGCCGATCGAAGCGGTGGATCTGGTAGAGGTCGACGTAGTCGGTGCCGAGGCGGCTGAGGCTGTGGTCGATCTCCGCCATGATCGCCTTGCGGGAGAGGCCGCCGCCGTTGGGGCCGGGCCGCATCCGGCCGTTGACCTTGGTCGCCAGCACGATCTCGTCGCGCTGGGCGAAGTCCCGCAGCGCCTTGCCGACGATCTCCTCGCTCGTGCCGTCGGAGTAGACGTTCGCGGTGTCGAAGAAGTTGATCCCGGCGTCCAGTGCCTGCCGGATCAGCGGGCGTGACGCCTCCTCGTCGAGGGTCCACTCGTGTACGCCGCGGTCCGGCAGGCCGTAGGTCATGCAGCCCAGACAGATCCGCGAGACGTCCAGGCCCGTCGAACCGAGCTTCACGTACTGCATCGTTGCTGCTCCTGCCTTCGGGGGTGGCTGGCTACAGAGGGGAGCGTACGTCGTCCGTCCCGCCCGCCCCTCCTTTCACCGTTCCCCTCCGGACAGCGTGATCCCCGCTTGACGGCCCTGGCACGCGGGCGATTTGATCACCGACGTGCCGCAGAACGGAATGGCTGTCCCCCGCGTCGCGGCTCTCGCCACCGTCGCGGGCCTCCTCGCCATGACGGCCTGTGGGTCCTCCGAAGCGGCCAAGTCCTCGCAGGTGCGGCTCCCGCCACGCCAAGCAGGCTTCGACTACCAGATCGGCGGCCCCTACAAGCCACCGTCCGGCGTCCGCATCGTCGCCCGCGACCGTACGGCGTCCCCGGCACCCGGCCTGTACAACATCTGCTACGTCAACGCCTTCCAGGCCCAGCCGGACGCCGAGCGGTCGTGGCCCGCCGACCTGCTGCTGCGCGACGCGGACGGCGAGGTGGTCGTCGACGAGGACTGGGACGAGGCGCTGCTCGACATCGGTACCGCGGCCAAGCGCGAGCGGATCGCCGCACGGGTGGGCGAGTGGATCGACGGCTGCGCCAACAAGGGCTTCGACGCCGTCGAGCCGGACAACTACGACAGCTACACCCGCTCGGACGGCCTGCTCACCGCGGACGACGCGACCGCTTTCATCGCCCTGCTGTCCCGGCACGCCCATGCCCGGCACCTCGCCATCGGCCAGAAGAACACCGTGGAGCTGGCCGGGCAGCGGAAGAAGGCCGGGCTCGATTTCGCGGTCGCGGAGGAGTGCGGTCAGTACGACGAGTGCGGCAAGTACGCCGAGGCCTTCGACGACCGGGTGGTCGACATCGAGTACACCGACAGCGGCCTGCGGAAGGCCCTTTCGGGCTTCGGTGACCGGCTGAGCATCGTGCGCCGGGACGTGATGGTGTCGACTCCGGGCAGCGAGGGCTACGTCCGCCGGACGCGCTGAACACCCGTTGCTGCCTGCAGGTGACCGCCCGGCGTGGGAGCCCCGGGCGGTTCGCAAGGTCCCGCATTCTCGGCGCAGACGACCGGCGTCCGGCCGGTCGCGGCCGTGCGGGAGGCACAGGGTGCGAACACGTCCGACAACGCTGAGGACACTGATCGGGGCCGCGGTGCTGGTGCTCGCCGTCGTCTCGCCGGCATGGGGGCGGCCGATCCCGGAGCAGGTCCCGGCGGCCGATCCCCCGGCCACCCTGTGCGCGCCCGCGGGAACCCTGCGCGGCCCGGGCGGACAGCAGGCCTCGATCAGCCTGTGCACAGGCAGCGGCACCCCGATGATGGCGGTCTCGGCGCCCGCGACCTGCCGCCGCTCCGCCTGTCTCACCTCGGGCACCTGGACGGCCCGCCGCGACGGGGCGACGGTGGCGTCCGGGCCGCTTCCCGGTTCGCACGCCTACCCGGGCCCGGGGACCTACGACATCGAGGCCGACGTCCGGGTACGGTCCGCGCCCGCGGGTGTGGACCTGCGCGGCACCGTCCGCGCCTCGCTCACCCTCACGGCGCCGAAGCCGGAGCCGACGCACAGCGTCCGGGTCGACCGCACCACGCTGCGGTCCGGCTCGGTGACCACGTTGACGTACACGGTCTCGCGCGACAGTGACCGCGGCGACGGCAGCGCGCGTTTCGGGCTCATCGGTGAGGAGGCTTCCGGGGTGGAGCTGACCACGTCCGACGCCCGCTGCGTCAATCCGCTGGTCGGCCGCCACCCGTCGACGACCCGTCAGCTCCACGCCCTCGACTGCGCGCTCACCGACCTTCAGCCGGGCCGTCCGGCCAAGGTCGTCGTGCGTGTCGCGGTGCCGGACACGTGCTCCACCGTCGTCTCCAAGCTGGGCTACTGGATGCCGCAGGGCCAGGCCGTGTACACCGGCGGCATGCTCGTGGGGCCGACGGTCGGCTGCCGGTAGGTCAGTGCTCCAAGAGGTCGAGTGCCTGTTCCCAGCGGAACTCCGGCCGCCTCCCGTGCTCGTCCGGCTCCCCGGAGCAGGGCTCACCGAAGCGGACGCCCATGCCGCGCAGCCGGATGAGGCTGTCGTTGTAGGCAGGGTGGGCGGCCAGCGCGTCGGACACGCAGGGCAGGGCGGCGATCGGGACGCCGAGGCCGTACGCCTCGCAGAGGGTGGCCACGGCGAGGGTGTCGGCGAGGCCCGCCGCCCACTTGTTGACGGTGTTGAAGGTGGCGGGCGCGACCACGACGGCGTCGGGCGGCGGGAAGGGGCGGGGATCGCCCGGGGTCCGCCAGGCGGAGCGGATCCGGCGCCCGGTCTGCGCCTCGACCGCGGCGGTGTCGAAGAAGCCGTTCATGGCGACGGGGGTCGCGATGACGCCGACCTCCCAGTCCCGTTCCTGCGCGGCGGTGATCAGCTTGCTGACCTCCGCGGCGATCCCGGCCGCGCAGACGACGACGTAGAGGAAGGGCTTCCCGTCCTGTTCGGTCACCCGGGAACCCTACTCGACCGGGAAGGACCGCCCACGTTCGGTTTCGGGCCGGGCGCCGAAGATGCGCCGCTCCTGCTCCTCGATCCGTACGTCGTTGATGCTGGCCTCCCGCCGGGTCATCAGCCCGTGTGTGTCGAACTCCCAGAGCTCGTTGCCGTACGAGCGCCACCACTGGCCGTCGGCGTCCCGGCACTCGTACTGGAAGCGGACCGCGATGCGGTCGCCGTCGAAGGCCCACAGGTCCTTGCGCAGCGCATAGTCGCGCTCGCGCTCCCACTTTGCGGTGAGGAAATCGACGATCTGCGCGCGGCCGGTGACGAAGGTGTCGCGGTTGCGCCAGACCGAGTCCGGCGAGTAGGCGAGCGAGACCCGCTGCGGGTCGCGGGTGTTCCAGGCGTCCTCGGCGGCCTGGACCTTCTGCGCGGCGGTCTCCCGGGTGAACGGCGGCAGGGGCGGGCGGTCGGTCACGGTGCCTCCTCGATCAGGCGGAGAACGTTCGTTCTCCGAGCTGGCTGCTACGGTAGGAGAACGCACGTTCTCGCGTCAAGGAGTGGTCGTCTCATGGACAGCGCAGTCGCCCGGGAGCAGGCGCTGGACGCCGCGGAGGAGCTGTTCTACGGGCGCGGCATCCAGTCCGTCGGCATGGACGACATCCGCGGTGCGTCGGGCGTCTCGCTCAAGCGGCTCTATCAGCTCTTCCCGGCGAAGGAGCAGCTGGTCGAGGCGTATCTGGAGCGCCGGGACGTGCGCTGGCGGCGGCTACTGGCCGAATTCGTGACAGGGCACGAGGATCCCGAGCAGCGGATCCTCGCCGTCTTCGACTGGCTGGAGCGGTGGTTCGGCGAGCCCGGCTTCCGCGGCTGCGCGTGGATCAACTCGTACGGCGAGCTGGGCGCGACGTCCACCCGGGTGGCGGAACGGGTCCGGGCGCACAAGGAGGCGTTCCAGGACTACGTCGGAGGGCTGGTGGCCGACGCGGGGCGGGACTCCGCGTTCGCCTCGGCCGTGTATCTGCTGGCCGAGGGCGCCATGGTCACGGCGGGGATCACCGGGAGCACGGCGCCCGCGGCTCAGGCGCGGGAGGCGGTACGGCTGTTGCTCGCGTCCTGCAAGTGACGGCGGGCCGGGTTCAACTCCCTGTGTCGGACACCGTGATGGCGCTCACCGGGCAGGCCCGCGCCGCCTCCCGCACCATGGGGTCGCCGTCGCCGTCCTCCCTGCCCGGCAGCAGGGTGCTGAATCCGTCGTCGTCCTGGGTGAAGACGTCCGGGGCGGTCAGGGCACACATGCCCGCGCCGATGCAGACGTCCGTGTCGATGTCGATGTGCATGAGAGGAGCCTCTTACCAGGTCACGGGGAGTTCCAGCATCCCCTGGACCGTGTCGCCGGGTTTGCAGGGGATCTCGTCCGCCGGGGCGGCGAGACGCAGCTCGGGCAGGCGGTCGAGCAGGGCGTGCAGGGCGATCTCCAGCTCGGCGCGGGCCAGGTTCTGACCCAGGCACTGGTGGATGCCGAAGCCGAACGCGACGTGGTGGCGGGCCGGGCGGTGCCAGTCCAGGGTGTCGGGATCGGCGTAGACGTTCTCGTCGCGGTTGATGACGGAGGTCGAGAAGAGGACTCCGTCGCCTTCGCGGATCTTGGTGCCGTCCACTTCTATGTCCTCGGTAGCGCGGCGCAGCAGCCCGTCCGCGATCGACAGCAGGCGCAGCAGTTCCTCGACCGCGGTGGGAAGCAGGGCCGGATCCGCACGCAACTCGGCCAGGCGTTCGGGGTGTTGGAGAAGGGTGTAGGTGCCGAGCGAGATCATGTTGGCGGTCGTCTCGTGTCCCGCAACCAGCAGGATGACCGCCAGGGAGATCAGCTCCTGCCGGGTCGGTGTCCCGTCGCCCAGGTGGACGAGGTCGTCGAGGAGGCCGTCGCCGGGCTCGGCCTGCTTGCGGTCGATCAACTCGTCGAAGTACGCCTCCAGTCGGGCGCGCGCGTCCTGCGTGTCGGCGGCCGTCGGGCCGCGCAGCAGCCGTCGTGACTGTTCTTCGAAGAAGTCGTGGTCGGCGTAGGGGACGCCGAGCAGTGCGCAGATCACCATCGAGGGCACCGGCAGCGCGAAGGCGGTCACCAGGTCGACGGGCGGTCCCTGCGCGATCATGGCGTCAAGCCGCTCGTCCACGATCTGCCGGATCCGCGGGCGGAGTTCGGCGGCACGCCTGAGGGTGAATCCGGGGATCACCATGCGCCGCTGGGTGCGGTGCTCGGGGTCGTCGACGCCCAGCAGTGCGGTCCTGCGGTCACGGACCCCCGCGAAGCGGGCGGTGGGCGCCGGGAAGTCGGGGTGGGTGCGGTCGGTCGACAGACGTGGGTCGGCGAGCAGGTCGCGGGCGAGGGCGTGGCCGGTGACCAGCCAGGCCGGGCGGCCGTCGTAGAGCGCGATCCGGGCGAGGGGGCGGGCGGCGCGCAGCGGGTCGTAGGCGGTGGGCGGTTGATAGGGGCAGGTGCGGTCCTGCGGGAAGGCGACGGGTTCCGTTTGCGTCATGGGGGCCTCGCAGACGATGGAGTGCCTCGTTCCGTGAGCCATTGGATGCCCTGGGCATCTACTGCGGCCACATCAAGTTCGGCCAGATCACACGACCGCGCGATATGGCCGGGGATCGCCGTCAGCCCGGCACCACGACGCGGCACTGCCGGGAAATTCGCTTGTCGGTGTGCGGTCGTCGCCCGCAGAATCCGGCCATGCCTATGACCCATTCCTCTCTGCCGTTGACCGCCACCGTTCGTCCGGTGCGGTACCAGCAGCAGCCCGGCTGCCCCCGCAGGCCGACGCTTCCCGCGTCGTGACCGGCGCACTCGTCTCGGGGCTGGTCGCGGGCTACGGCATCGCCGTGCCGGTCGGTGCCGTCGGGGCCTATCTCGTCTCTCTCACCGCCCGCACCTCGCTGCGCACCGGTTCCTGCGCCGCGCTCGGCGTCGCGACGGCCGACGGGCTCTATGCGCTGGCGGCCATGGTCGGGGGCTCCGCGCTCGCCCTCGCTCTGGAGCCGGCGCTGGTGCCACTGCGCTGGGCGTCCGTGCTGGTGCTGATCGCGCTGGCGGTCTGGGGCACGGTCACGGCCGTACGCCAGTACCGGGGCCGCCGGCTCACCACCCGGGCCGTGTCGCCTCCCCCGAGCCCCACGCGGGCGTATCTCGCGCTGCTCGGCATCACGCTGCTCAACCCCACCACCGTCATCTACTTCGCCGCCCTCGTGCTCGGCACCCGGACGGCGGACCCCGTACCGCCTCTGGAGCAGGGGGTGTTCGTGCTGGCCGCCTTCCTCGCGTCCGCGAGCTGGCAGTTGCTCCTCGCCGGGAGCGGCGCACTGCTCGGCCGGGCGCTGACCGGGCGGCGGGGCCGGCTGGCGACGGCGCTGGTGTCGAGCGCGGTGATGCTGGCGCTCGCCGTACGGATGCTGGCGACGCCCGCGTGACGGCACAGGCGTCACGGTGCGAAGGCACGGGCGACGGCGAGACTGTCCTCGTAGACGTGATGCCGGACGACCAGCCCGTCCTCGACGGTGAGGTGCAGGGCGAATCTGGCGCGATAGGGGCGCCCGGTGGCTTTGGCGGTCTGCCGGATCTCGCCGAGCACCACGGCGTCGGCGCCGTCCACCAGGATGCGCTCGATCTCCGTGGCGGCCTCGCCGGGGACGTGATGTGCGGCGAGCTGCCGGTAGTGGGCGGCCGCGTCGGCGCGCGTCGAGCGGGGTCGGATCCACGGGGTGGCGGTGCGGCCGTGCTCGTCCTCGGGCCAGCTCAGCTTCCAGTCGGACCGTTCGGCGTACAACTCGGCGATGCGCTCCGCGTCGCCCTGACCGATCCGCAGCAGCAGTTCCTCCAACACGGCGCGGGTCGTGGTGTCGGTGCTCTTCGTCATGGTGGCCTCTCGTCCGGCGGGCGTGGGCCACGACTGTGCCGGAGCCGGCCGATCCGGCGCGATTACCGCCGAAGTAATGGACAGGGCGGGTTCAGGGCAGGGGCGTGGATGAAACACGTGCGGACCGGCGTTGACTGGGCTGCACATGAGTTGGCCGACCGAGGAACGGAATGCCATGCCTTTTGAGGGTGAGTACGAACCCAGCCCGACGCAGTGGGTGCGCGAGCAGGTGGAGCTGTACGAGAGCTCCGGCGGCACCAAGGGAACGACCCTGATGGACACGGGAATGCCCGTCATCCTGCTGACGACCCGTGGCGCGAAGAGCGGCAAGATCCGCAAGACGCCGCTGATGCGGGTGGAGCACGATGGACGTTATGCCGCCGTCGCCTCGCTCGGCGGCGCTCCCAAGCACCCCGTCTGGTACTTCAACGTCAAGTCCGACCCCCATGTGGAGCTCCAGGACGGCCCGGTCAAGCGGGACATGACGGCCCGTGAGGTGACCGGCGCGGAGAAGGCCGAGTGGTGGGAGCGTGCGGTGGCGGCATATCCGCCGTATGCCGACTACCAGACGAAGACCGACCGGGAGATCCCCGTCTTCGTGCTGGAGCCGGCCGACGGCGGGTGACCTCGCGAAAAATCTCGCCCGGCGTGACGCATGAACCCGTGTCCACCGGGCATCCGAGGATCAGGCCCCGCCGCGCTCCCCCGTCGCGGCGGGGCTTTCGCGTGCCTCCTGGGCGGGCCGGTCGGTCACGTCGAGGAAGATCTCACCCGCCTCGGGCACGCGACGGGCGAGGGTGCGCTTGATGCGGACGGCGACCTCCTCGACCCGTTCGCTGTCCATGCCCGGCACCAGGTCGACGCGGGCGGCGACCAGGGTCGCGTCGAGCCCGACCTTCATCGTGTACAGCGCCTCCACGCTGTCGATCTCGGGCTGCTCCCGCAGCAGGGCCCGGATCCGCTCAGCCGCATCCGGGGCGGCGGCCTCCCCGATCAGCTGGTCGCGCGCGTCGCGTCCGAGCCGGTAGGCGACGTACACCAGCAGCGCGCCGATCGCGAACGAGGCGGACGCCTCCCACACGATCTGCCCGGTGGCCATGTGCAGCAGCATGCCGGCCGCGGCCAGGCTCACGCCCAGTACCGCCGTGCCGTCCTCGGCGATCACCGTGCGCAGCGCCGGGTCGCGCAGCCGGTCCCGGCCGCCCTGACGGTGAGCCTGATACAGCGCCCGCGCCAGCGAGACACCCTCGGCGGCGAAGGCGACGCCCAGCACGATCAGGCCCGCCACATAGCCGCTGAGCTTCTCCTCGGTGCCGTTCCTGAGGGCCTCGAAGCCCTGGAAGAAGGAGAAGCAGCCGCCCATCACAAAGATCCCGACGGCCGCGAGCAGCGACCAGAAGAAGCGCTCCTTGCCGTAGCCGAAGGGGTGGCGCTCGTCGGCGGGGCGGCGGCTGCGGCGCAGCGCCGCGAGCAGGAAGACCTCGTTCAGGCTGTCGGCCACGGAGTGCGCCGCCTCCGACAGCAGCGCGGGCGAACCCGCCGCGAGGCCGCCGACCGCCTTGGCCGCCGCGATGACCAGGTTGGCGGCGAGCGCCACCAGCACGGTGACGCGGGTTCTGCGGTCGGCCTTCCGGTTGGCGGGTTTCGACGCGTTCGAGGGTTTCCCACTCACCTTCGCCGACTGCCCTTCTCGGTCCGGCTCACACCGTCTCGTCTGCGGAAATCGGGGAAACCGGGGAGGTAGTCGGCAGTGAGGAGCTGGGTGATGAGCGGCGATGACGGCAACAGCGCCTACGGCAGGAAGCCCTTCAAGCGGTCCAAGGCCCACTTCACGGACCGGATCACCGATGATGCCCGGGACGGCTGGCCGGTGGAGCCGGACCGCTACCGGCTGGTGGCGAGCCGTGCCTGTCCATGGGCGAGCCGGGCGGTGATCTCCCGGCGGCTGCTGGGCCTGGAGGACGCCCTGTCGCTGGCCGTCGCCGACCCGATCCAGGACGACCGCAGCTGGCGTTTCACCCTGGACCCCGACGGCCGTGATCCGGTCCTCGGCATCCGGTTCCTCAGTGAGGCGTACGACCGGCGCGGGACCGGCTACCCGGGCGGGGTGAGCGTGCCCGCGATCGTGGACGTACCCAGCGGGAAGCTGGTCACCAACGACTACCAGCAGCTCACCCTGGACCTCGCCACGGAGTGGACTGCCCTGCACCGGGACGGGGCGCCCGATCTGTATCCGCGGGCGTTGCGCGACGAGATCGACACGGTCATGGCGGATGTCTACGAGGACGTCAACAACGGTGTGTACCGGGCCGGGTTCGCCGCCGACCAGGAGACCTACGAGGCGGCCTGCGCAGCCCTGTTCCGGCGGCTGGAGCTGCTGTCGCGGCGGCTGGAGGAGCGGCGCTATCTGATCGGCGACACGATCACCGAGGCGGACATCCGGCTGTTCACCACCCTGGTGCGCTTCGACGCCGTCTATCACGGCCACTTCAAGTGCAATCTGTGGAAGCTGTCGGAGAATCCGGTGCTGTGGGCGTACGCCCGCGACCTCTACCAGACACCCGGCTTCGGCGACACCGTCGACTTCGACCACATCAAGCGGCACTACTACCAGGTGCACACCGGCATCAATCCGACGGGCATCGTGCCCCTCGGACCGGATCTGTCCGGCTGGCGGACCCCGCACCACCGGGAGAGGCTGGGCGGCCGGCCGTTCGGCGAGGGCACACCGCCCGGGCCGGTGCCCACGGCCGAGGAGGTTCCGGCGCGAGGGCGGCCCTGACCACACAGGAGGCAGACGTGGGCAAGAAGCAGCAGAAGCTCAAACTCCCCCTCGCCTACAAACCCCTCGGGTTCGTGATCGGCTGGGCGGGCGGAGCGCTGGCGAGCCTCGCCTTCCAGAAGACGTGGAAGGCGATCCGGCACGAGGACGACGCACCCGACCCGCTGGACCGCGAGCGCGGCTGGGGCGAGATCCTGCTGGCCTCCGCGATCCAGGGCGCCATCTTCGCCGTGGTGCGCAGCGCCGTGAACCGCACGGGCGCGAAGGCCGTGGAGCGCTCCACCGGCGTGTGGCCCGCCGTGGACAAGAGCAAGAAGGCCGACAAGAAGGCCGATGTGGCCTGAGCAGGGTCGGGCGAAGTCCATGCGGCTCGGCAGCGACCCGAAGGGGCGCGGGGCTGTATCGATCTGCGGCTCCGCCGCGTGGGCGCGACCAGCCACGACGGACGCGCACGTGACGCACCGGCCGTCCCGCGGAGCGCCTAGCCCTGCTTCGGTGCCGTGGGCGGGGCGCAGCGCAGGGTGAAGGAGTGGCCGGCCGGGTCGGCGTAGCCGCGTTCCTCGAACGGGCCCGAGGCCTCCTTGGTCTCCAGCGGGCGCCCGCCGAGTCCGACGACCCTGCGCTCGGCCTCGTCGAGATCGGCCACGACGAAGTCCAGGTGGGCCTGGAGGGAGTTCTCGGGACGCGGCCAGCTCGGCGGCGTGGCGTTCACATCGCGGCGGAACGCCAGCCGCGTCCCGCCCGCACCCTTGATCTCCACCCGGTTGGCGGTCGCGTGCGTCTCCTCCGCCTCCAGGAGTTCCTTGTAGAACACGGCGAGCTTCTCGGGCTCGGCACAGTCGAGCACCACGAGGCCCGCTTCCACCAGTGCCATGTCTCCTCCGTAAGGGTCGGGGACGTACGGTTCCCCGCACGTCCCGGTTAACCCCGTTCCGCGGATTCAGTCGGCCACGAGCCACTCCCCGTCCCGCATCAGGTCGCGTCCGACGAGTTCGCCGGCCTCCCGCCAGGCCTGCACAGTTCGGCGTGCTCCACCGGCTGCACCGTGCCCTCGACGATCACCACGTCCCGGGTCGGCCCGAACCCGAGCCGCGCTCTGCCCGTCTCGCGCAGGTTCCGGCCGGTCGGGCTCGTGGGCGGGGTGGCGAGGAGGACCGTCGTGCCGTCCAGAGGAAGGACAGCGGCACGAGATACGGGATTCCTCCGGCGCCGTCGGCCGTGGCGACCCAGGTGTCGACGTCGTTCTCCAGACGGTTCAGCGTGTCCTGCATGCGCTGCTTGGCGGAGCGTGCGGGCAGTGTGGCTCTGCCGCATGTCCGCCACGAGATCGCAGCCGCTGGCCGTGCTGCCGCTGGTGGCGCTGATGTTCTCGGCGGTCGCCCCACCGCAGGCAGGGGTGATCCCGACGGCCCGGGCGATGTTCGCGATGAGCCGGGACCGTACGCTCGGTCCGGTGTGGTCCAAGGTCAGCCCTCAGTACGGGACTCCGGCCGCCGGGACACTGCTCATCGGCGCGCTCGCCATGGCGGTCGCGGCGCTCGCCCTGGTGATCCCCCGGCTCGCGGACATGATCATGGCGACGGTGAGCGCCGTGGGCATCGTGGTCGCCCTGTCCTACGCGCTGACCGCGCCGGCCGCCGCCGTGCGCTTGCGCTCGCTGCTGCGCGAGGGCTGGCGGCAGGGCGGACGGGCCGTGGTGCTGCCCACGCTGAGCGCCGCCACGCTGCTGAGCCTCGGCGGCTGTCTCGGCTGGTCGTTCTACACCTCCACCGACCATCTCGAACTCCGCGCGGACAACGGGTGGTTCCTGTTGCTCACTCCCCTGGCGATGATCGCGTCGGGCTTCGTGGCCGCTTCATGGGCCAAGTGGGTGCGCGGATCGCCGTACTTCCGCACCGGCGAGGGCAGTGACGCCGACGCGCCCCAATTGCTCGCCACACCGCAGTAGACCTACCAGGAAACGGATCATGCACGCTGACCTCCTCTTCACCGGCGGCCCCGTCCTCACCCCCGAGGGCCGCACCGCCACCGCCGTGGCCGTCACGGGCGACCGGATCACCGCCGTGGGCCACGACGAGGTGCACGACCTCGCCGGGCCCCGAACCGAAGTGGTCGACCTCGCCGGACGGCTGCTGCTGCCCGGCTTCCAGGACGCGCACGTCCACCCGGTGCCGGCGGGCCTCGAACTCACCCGGTGCGATCTGACCGGGACCCGTACGGCGGACGCGAGCGTCGCCGCCGTACGCGCGTACGCCGACGCGCACCCCGAGCGGGAGTGGATCACCGGCGGCGGCTGGTCGATGGAGGCCTTCGAGGGCGGTACGCCGACGAAGGAGCTGCTGGACGCGGTCGTACCCGACCGGCCGGTCTACCTGCCCAACCGCGACCACCACGGGGCCTGGGTGAACAGCCGCGCCCTCGCGCTCGCCGGGATCACACGCGACACGCCCGACCCGGCCGACGGGCGGATCGAGCGGAACGCCTCCGGTGAGCCCAGCGGGACGCTGCAGGAAGGCGCGATGCAACTCGTGGGACGGCTCACCCCGCCCACGACAGCCGCCGAGCGGAAGGCGGCCCTGCTGCACGCCCAGCGTCATCTGCACGCTCTCGGTATCACGGCCTGGCAGGACGCGCTGGTCGGGGAGTTCCTCGGCATGGACGATCCGTCCGAGGCGTACCTTGCCGCCGCCCGCGACGGCTCGCTCACCGCGCGCGTGGTCGGCGCCCTGTGGTGGGACCGTGAGCGCGGGGCCGAGCAGATCCCCGAACTCGTCGAGAGGCGGGAGGCGTCGACGCACGGGCGGTTTCGCGCCTCCACCGTCAAGCTGATGCTGGACGGGGTCGCCGAGACCGGCACCGCCGCCCTGCTGGAGCCGTATCTGGACCGCTGCGGCTGCGCCACCGCCAACCGGGGCACCAGCTTCATCGACCCCGCCCAACTGCCCAAGTACGTGACGGAGTTGGACGCGCTGGGCTTCCAGTGCCACTTCCATGCCCTCGGCGACCGGGCCGTACGGGACGCGCTGGACGCCGTCGAAGCCGCGCGCATCGGGAACGGGCCGAGCGACACGCGCCCCCACCTGGCACACCTTCAGGTCGTGCAGCCGGACGACATAGCGCGCTTCGCGCGGCTCGGCGCCACCGCCAACATCCAGCCGCTGTGGGCCGCGCACGAGCCTCAGATGGACGAGCTGACGATCCCGTTCCTGGGACCCGAACGGGCCGCGTGGCAGTACCCGTTCGGCGCGCTGCTCCGCTCCGGGGCCCGGCTCGCCGCGGGCAGCGACTGGCCCGTCAGCAGCCCCGATCCGCTGGAGGGGATCCATGTCGCGGTGAACCGCGTGGCACCGGGCGCCGACACCGCCGTGTTCCTGCCGGCCGAACGCCTCGCTCTCGCCGAGGCGTTGGCGGCGTACACCGCGGGCTCGGCGTATGTGAACCATCTCGACGACACGGGCCGGGTGAGCGTGGGCGCGCTCGCGGACCTCGTGGTGCTGGACCGGGATCCGTTCGACGGGCCGACGGAGGCGCTGGCGGAGACTCGTGTAGCTCTCACTTATGTCGGGGGCGCGCGAGTATACGCAGCTCAGTGAGTGCGAGCAGTAACACAGAGCACCGTCCGGTTACGGTACAGATCGTTTACGCTCGGGGCAGCCTCGTACCGCTTCCCGATTCAACTTCCGTACCGTGCAGCCGAGTTCGAGTGCGCGGGCGGTCGCGGCGACCGCCCGCTCGCAGGGGCGAGGGGCTCTGCGTTTAGACCTCCGAAAGGAAGCGCATGCCTCAGGACGTCCGGTTCGACCTGCCCTTCGAGACTCCCGTCAGCGAGCACCTCGAGTACGCCCGGGCACGTCACCTCCGCTGGATCTGGGACATGGGTCTGGTGCGCAGCCAGGCCGGGTTCGAGGAGTACAAGTCCTGGGACCTGCCGCAGGCCGCCGCGCGCACCTATCCGTACGCCTCGGCGAACGACATGGTCGTCCTGATGAACTGGTTCTCGCTCGCCTTCCTCTTCGACGACCAGTTCGACGCGAACCAGCCGGACCGCGCCGACCGAATAACCGAGGTCGCCCGCGAGCTCATCGTCACGCCGCTGCGGCCGGCGGGCTTCCGGCCCCGGGTCGTCTGCGCGATCACCCTGGCCTGGGCGGAGGTCTGGAAACACCTCTCGGATGGCATGTCCCTGACCTGGCGGACCCGGTTCGCCGCGTCCTGGGGGCGGTTCCTCGTGGCGCACTGCGAGGAGGTCGACCTGGCGGCCCGGGGCCTGGAGAGCACCCTGGAGGCGGCAACCGTCCCGCCTCCCAGGACAGCGGCATCAGCCACCAGCTGTACCAGGTGACAGGGGCTCGCCGCCGGCGGCGGAGTGGCGAGTTCCATCTGCATCCTTCGAAGCAACACGTCGAACGACGGGGGGTGTGCAGGGGCGCCGCACTCATGAGTACGCACCGCGAGACGACGGATCGTGACCGCGTCAACTCGCAGCGCCGATGGGGAGCTTATCGGGTCCGAATCCGAAAGGATCGACCTCACGGCCTCCCGGAAGCGAGGGTTCCGTCACTCTCCGACAGCAGGCACTTCCTGGACAGGCGTCCAGCTATAGTGGACAGGCGTCCAGAAGATAGAGGTGAGGCATGGAGACTGTCGCGAGCGTGCTGGTCGGACTGGTGGCCGCGTTGCACGCGTACATCCTGGTGATGGAGATGTTCCTGTGGCAGAAGAAGCCGGGCAGGTCGTTCCATGGCTTCGACCGTGAGATGGCGCGGGCGACCGCGCCGATGGCCGCCAACCAGGGGCTCTACAACGGGTTTCTCGCCGCGGGTCTGGTGTGGGGTCTGATCGCCGCGGATCCGACCGGGTTCAGGGCGCAGGTGTTCTTCCTGTCCTGCGTCGTGGTCGCGGGCGTGTTCGGCGCGGTCACCGCGAACATCCGCATCCTGGTCGCGCAGGCATTGCCCGGCGCGCTCGCCCTGGCCGCCGTCCTCGTCGCACAGTGACCCGCGGCGTGCCCGAGGATCCCCGGGCCGCCCGCACCAGGGCGCGGCTGCGCGAGGCTCTGCTCGCGGAGTGCGCCGAGCGGCCCTTGGCGGAGGTCGGGGTCGCCGCGCTGGTGCGCCGGGCCGGTGTCGGCCGGGCCACGTTCTACGTCCACTACGCCGACCTGGAGGCGCTGGCCGTGGACGCCTGCGCGGATGTCGTACGGGACGCCGTCGATGCGCTGCACGCCTGGCGGGGCCGGCCCGATCCGGTGCACGCGCCGGCCGCGCTGCTGGAGTTCTTCGCGGGCCTCGCACCGCACGCGGCCCTGTACCGCGCCCTGTTGAGCCCGGGCGGCGGCGGCCCGCTCGGCCGCGTCCTGCACCGGGATCTACGGGCCCGCAGTCTGGCCGAGCGCCGGCTCGCGGGCGCGGCGGACGCTCCGCTGGTCGCGTCCGCGGTCGCCGCGACCTTCGCCGGGGTCCTGGCCGACTGGCTGCACGGGCTCCTCGACGGGTCTTCCGAGCAAGTCGCCGACCAGGTCTGGCAGTTGCTGGTGGCCCTGCACGCCAGCCGGTGAAGGTCTTCCGTCCGTGACGGATCAGTGCGCCGCCTGGAACGTCCGCCGGTACGCCTGCGGCGAGACGCCGATCGCGGCGTGCAGGTGCTGGCGCAGGGAGGCTCCGGTCGCGAAGCCGACGCGACCGGCGATCTGGTCCACGGACAGGTCGCCGGCCTCCAGCAGATGCCGGGCCCCGGCGACGCGCTGCTGGATCAGCCAGCGGCCGGGGCTGAGGCCGACCTCGTCGTGGAAGCGGCGGGCGACCGTGTTGGCCGGTTCGCTGCCGTGATCCTTGCGCACGAGATGCAGGCAGACGTCGACGCCGGAAGGTGTCGGCGAGGTTCCAGTGCGCGGCCGCGGGGGGCGCCCAACCCAGCGGGCTGAACCACCACGAGCACTTTGAACCCTCCCCCAGTGAAGTAGGGGGATTCCTAGCTCAGGAAGTCCTGCAAGTCGGCGACCTGAAAGGTCTTACAGCAAAGCCAGGTTGTGCTCGTGTCGGCTTGGTTCTCGCAACGCACTGCAGAGCGAAAATCCGTGGTGAACACGATGCGAGCCATCAGCCGGGACGTCCTCGGCGGTCCTGAGGTCCTCAGGGCTTCGGCATGCCGGCGTACCCGTTCGGCCACGGCTCGCACGCCGAGTACGTCGCCGCCCCGGCGCGCTGGTTCGCCCACAAGCCGGCCTCGCTCGAACACCGGGAGACGGACTTCGCCGAGGCCATCAAGGACGTCGACGTCGTCCTGGACATGATCGGCAGCGACACCTCGACGCGCTCGCTGCGCGTGCTGCGCCCGGGCGGGATCGTCGTGTCGGAGGCCGAGCGGCTCGGTGTCCGGTCGCTGCGCATGGTCGTGGACGCCTCGCACAGCGGTCTGAAGGCGATCACGGAGCTGGTGGAGGCGGGGAAGCTGCGCCCCGCGATCGCCGGTACCTTCCCGCCGGCCGGTGCCGCCGAGGCACACAGGCTCGGCGGCACCGGCCGGACCACGGGGAAGCTGGTCCTGCTGGTCGACTGACGCCGCTCAGAACGTGAGCACGGGCTTGATCGTCTTGCCCGCCCTCATGTCGCGCACCGCCTGGTCGATGTCGGCGAACGGGTATGTGCTGATCAGGCGGTGCAGCGGGAGGCGGCCCTCCTTCACCATGCGGACCAGGGCGGGGATGAGGGTCTGTGTCTCGCTGTCGCCGAGGGTGAGGCCGACGATCTGCTTGCCCCCGAGCAGCCCGTTGACGTCCAGGGACACCTCCGTGCCGAACGGCGGGGCGCCGACGAGGACCAGGGTGCCGCGGGCGGCGAGCGCGTCGACGCCCTGGCGCAGCACGGCGACGCTGCCGGTGGTCTCGACGATGCCGTCGGCGCCCTGACCGCCCGTCAGCGACGCGATCGCCTCGCCGAGGTCGGCCTCACCGGCGTCGACGGTGTGGGTGGCGCCCAACTCCTTGGCCAGGGACAGTCGTTCGCCGACCTTGTCGACCGCGATGATCGTGGTGGCCGGGGTGAGGGCGGCGGCCATCACCGCGGACAGGCCGACGGCTCCCGCGCCGAGGACTACGACCGTGCTGCCGGTGACCGGCTTCAGGACGTTCCAGACGGCACCGACGCCGGTCTGCACACCGCAGCCCAGGGGTGCGATGGAGTCCAGCGGTACGTCCGCGTCGACCTTGACGAGGCTGCGCTCGTCGGCCAAGGCCCGCTCGGCGAACGAGGACTGGCCGAAGAAGTGGCCGCCGAGCGGTTCGCCGCCCCGGCTGACGGTGCTGCTGCCGTCCGCCCGCCGGCCCCCGATGAGGTTCAGCGGCAGCCAGGTCGCGCAGTACGCGGGGTGCCCGCCCCGGCAGTTGCGGCAACCACCGCACGAGGTGAAGGACAGCAGGACGTGGTCGCCGGGGGCGACGCCGGTGACGGCGGCACCGACGGCCTCGACGACGCCGGCCCCCTCGTGTCCCAGAACTCCCGGGAGCGGGAAGGGCAGTCCGCCGCTCGCGACGCCGAGGTCGGTGTGGCACAGGCCGGTCGCCACCATGCGGACGAGCGCCTCGTGCGGGCCGGGCTCGTCGAGGACGACGTCGGAGAGGGTGAACGGTGCGCCGCCGGACTCGACGACCGCGGCGCGCGTGGTGATGGACATCGTACGAACTCCTTGAGGGCGGCGCTCAGTCGAGCGAGACGACGACGGACTTGACCTTGGTGTAGGCGGCGAGCGCCTCGGGGCCGTACTCGCGGCCGAACCCGGAGTCCTTGACACCGCCGAAGGGGACCGCGGGGTCGAGCATCGCCCAGTCGTTGACCCAGACGATGCCGGCCTGGAGCCGGTCGGCGACGCGGTGCGCGCGGGCGAGGTTGCCGGTCTGGATGCCCGAAGCCAGGCCGTACGGCGTGGAGTTGGCGAGCTCGACGGCTTCGTCCTCGGTGTCGAAGGGCTGCACGGTGAGGACGGGGCCGAAGACCTCCTCCTGGACGACGCGGGAGTCGTTCGGCAGGTCGGCGATCACCGTGGGCTTGTAGTAGAAGCCGCCGTCCAGGTCGAGCCGCTCGCCGCCGCAGACGATGCGGCCGCCCTCCTTGCGGGCCAGGTCGACGTACTCCTCGACCTTCGCCAGATGTTTCGGCCCCGCCATCGGTCCGACGACGGTCTCGGGATCGCGGGGGTCGCCCACCGGGACGCCGGGGACGGCCTCGGCGAGGATGCCCAGGAGGGTGCTGTGGACGGAGCGGGCCACCAGCAGGCGCGGGCCGCCCATGCAGAACTGGCCGGTGTTGAAGACGAAGGCCTTGATGACCGCGCCGACCGCCTTCTCCAGGTCGGCGTCCTCGAAGACGATGTGGGCCGCGTTGCCGCCGAGTTCCATGGTGACCGGCTTGAGGGCCTCGCCCGCCGCGCTCGCCACGTGCCGGCCGACGGTCGTGGAGCCCGTGAAGGCGACCTTGTCCACGCCGGGGTGACGCAGCAGTGCCTCACCGGCCACCGGGCCCGTGCCGGTCACGACGTTGACCACCCCGTCCGGAACGCCCGCCTCCTGGAGCAGCTTGGCCATGTACAGGGCACTGAGCGGGGTCTCGTCGGCCGGCTTGTGGACCACCGTGTTGCCCGCCGCGAGGGCGGGGCCGAGCTTCGAACCGGCCAGGATCAGCGGGAAGTTGAAGGGCGTGATGGCCGCGACCACGCCGACCGGCTCGCGCCGCGTGTAGGCAAGGGCGTTCATGGGAGTGTCGCGGTTGGCGCCGTGCAGGGAGTGGGCGAGGGCCGCGTAGTGCTCGTAGTCGTTGGCCGCGTTGGTGATGTCGACGGCGTGGCACAGGGTGATCGGCTTGCCGACGTCGAGGCTCTCCAGCCGGGCGAGTTCGTCGGCGTTCTCACGGATCAGCTCGGCGACGCGGTGCAGGATCCGGCCCCGCTCACGGCCGCTGAGACCGGACCAGGAGCCGTCGTCGAAGGCCTCCCGGGCGGCGCGCACGGCGGCGTCCACATCGGTGGCGC
Source organism: Streptomyces sp. DG2A-72 (assembly GCF_030499575.1). NCBI lineage: Bacteria > Bacillati > Actinomycetota > Actinomycetes > Kitasatosporales > Streptomycetaceae > Streptomyces > Streptomyces sp. DG2A-72. Next base: position 9,674,000 of record NZ_JASTLC010000001.1, on the reverse strand, counting down.
CCGCCTCCGCGACGGTCGTGACGACCGTGCCCCGGGACGGGTCGACCACCTCGGTGCGCGCTCCGTCGGCGGCCTCTCGCCACTGTCCCCCGATGAACAGCCGTCCGGGTTCGATCTCGAAGGTGGTCATCACCACTCCTCAGCCTCATTGCCAAGATTTCAACCAACAGGATTCCTGTTGGTACATCGTCTGGTTCGCAGTCTCTTTACAGACAGGTTTCCTGTCAATGCTCTAGGCTCGATCTCATGGTCGGCACCCAGGCAACCAAGGCACCCCCGTCACTGCTGTACATGGTCAAGCAGGTGGAGCTCGTCGTGCGCTCACACCTGGACGAGCTGGTCAGGCCGTCCGGGATCACCGCTCTCCAGTACACCGCGCTCACCGTCCTGGAGCGACACGACGGACTGTCGGCCGCGCAGCTGGCCCGCGATTCGTTCGTCACCGCCCAGTCCATCGCCGACCTGGTCCGCTCCCTGGAGGGCCGCGGCCTGGTCCGCCGGGAGCGCAACCCACGCAACCGGCGCGAGCTGCTGATCCTGCTGACCGACGCCGCCCGGGAGCTGCTCGAGCGCCATGCCGGGCCGGTGCGGGAGCTGGAGGAGCGGATGGTGCGCGATCTCACGGCACACCAGACCGAACAGTTCCGGCAGGCGCTCTCCCGGGCCTGGCACGCACTGTCATAACGCTTGTGTGCGACACGAAGACATATGTCAATCGAACTTGCGCAGATTCGCTCGATCGGGGGTAACTTGCTGGGCGGGAAAAGGAATTGCCGCCCAGGGAACCGGTTGGAGGCGACGTCGTCGTGCCGCAGGAACCCGCACCTCTCCCCCGGTATCTGCGCATCCGGCAGGACCGCGGCTTCACAGTGCTCGAGTTTCGCGGCGAGATCGACATCGCGGCGTCCGTGGAGATCATCCCGCTCCTCGACCGGGCGACCACCGGATCCGGCCCACGGGTCGTGCTCGACCTCAGCGGGGTCGAGTTCTTCGACTGCTCCGGGCTGCGTCTCCTCTACCGGGCCAGGAGCAGGGTGCTCGACCGCGACGGACAGCTCCATCTCGTGTGCACGCATCCGCTGACGCTGCGCATCCTCCGGGTGACCGGACTGGCGCGGCTGCTGCCTCCGGCGCCGACGCTCGACGCGGCCCTGGGCCAGCCCGAGGCCACGTCCGGTCAGGTCTGACGGCGGCTACTCGATGATCTTGGTGCCCTGTTCAGGTCCCTATTCGCTCCGCGGCGCGTCGAACAGGGCGCTGACGGACTCACCGTTGTGAATGCGGCGCACGGCCTCGGCGAGGGCGGGGGCGATGGACAGGATGCGCAGCTTGTCCGTGTGCTCCTCCGCCGGTACCGGCACGGTGTTGGTGCACACGATCTCGTCCACGTCGGGCTGCTCGCTGAGCCGCTTGAGCGCACCGGCCGCGAACAGGCCGTGCGTACAGGCGACCTTGATCGACCGCGGCCCCAGCTCCCGCAGCCGGTCCAGGAGTTCGAGCACGGTGCTGCCCTTGGCGATCTCGTCGTCCAGCACGATGACATCGCGCCCGGCGACATCGCCGATGACGGAGCTGATGCTGACCCGGTCGTCCGCGTACCGCTGCTTGGCGCCGGCCGCGACCCGGGCGCCGATCAGCCGGGCGAAGGCAGCCGCCTCCTTGGCGTTGCCGAGGTCCGGTGAGACGACGGTGGTGCGGGTCAGGTCGTACTGCCGGAAGTGGGCGGCCAGTTCGCGCAGTGCGTGGAGGTGGTCTACGGGCACCGAGAAGAAGCCGTGGACCTGCGGCGAGTGCAGCGTCATGGCGAGGACCCGGCTGGCGCCGGCGGCGACCATCAGGTCCGCGACGAGCCGGCCGCCCATGGAGATGCGGGGCGCGTCCTTCTTGTCGGAGCGGGCGTAGGCGTAGTGCGGCATGACGACGGTGATACGGCGGGCGGACGCGCCGCGGGCCGCGTCGCACATCATCAGCAGCTCGACCAGGTGCTCCTGGACGGGGGCGACCAGCGGCTGGACGAGAAAGACGTCCCGCTCGCGGCAGTTGGCCTGGAGCTGCACCTCCAGACAGTCGTTGGCGAACCGGCTGACCCGGATCGGGTTGAGCGGCACGCCGAGATGCCGGCAGACCTCCGCCGCCAGTTCGGGGTGGGCGCTACCGCTGAACACGGCTATGTCTCGCACGTCCGCTCCTCGCATGATCATTCCGGGCTGCCGCCCTCATGCTACTGACCGCGGAAATTCGGTTGCGGACCGCATCGGACGGCAGGCCGTCATGACGGCGTCCGCATTCCCCACACGCAGACCCGCGTACTGATGAGGACGCTGCGGCTGCCCACAGTGATCTTCGTCAACAAGATCGACCGCGCCGGCGCCCGGACGACAAGGTTTCCCGAGTCCCTCGCCGAGGTCGACCCGGACATCCTGGCGGCCGTCGTCGACGGTCCCGAACCGACCCCGGACACCCTGCGCACCGCCCTCGCCGCCCGCACCGCCGACGGCTCCCTCCACCCGGTCCTCTTCCAGCGTGCTCCGGCTGATCCCACCGGCCCCGGCGACCGAGGGCATCGAGCCGTGCGGCACGGTCTTCGCCGTACGACCGGGTCCCGGCGGGGAGCGGACGGCGTATCTGCGGCTCTACGACGGTGAGGTGACCCGGCGCCGGCGGCTGACCTATCTGCGGCGGGAGGCGGACGGCCGGACCACCGAGGTCTCCGCCCGGGTGACGCGCCTCGACGTGGTCGGCGGGGGCGACACGCTCACCGCAGGGAACATCGCGGCGCTCACCGTCCCGGCGGGTCTGCGCCTGGGCGACCGGCTCGGTGAACTCACCGACCGTGCCCCGCAGTTCGCACCGCCGAATTCCGCCCTGCTCGCCCTCGCCGACCAGGACCCATTGATCCACGCCCGGCCCGCGGACTCCGGCGCGACCGCGCTGCTCCTCTACGGCGAGGGGAAGGGGCGAGGCCTGCGCGAAGATGCCGTGGCACGATCACACGCGCTACTGGGCGACGATCGGACCGCGCATCGAGCAGGGACCTCTCCGCTCCGGTGGGGTGTTCACGTACGAGACGGAACTCGGCGCACTCCCCCGCGCCTTCCACCAGGCCATCGAGGACACGCTGCACGCCGGGCTGGCCGGCGCGGCCGTGACGGACTACCGGGTCGCCCTGATCCGGTCCGGCTGCTCCGCGCGGGGTGCGCGAGGTGGAGCTGCGGCTGCCGGGGCTCACGCGCGGCGAGGGCGTGTGGTGGTCACGGCCGTCCGGCGACCGGGAACTGCGAGCTCGCCCCTAGGTACCGCGCGCGCCGGTGCGCGCCTCCGTCAACTGTCCTGGTTGCCCAACAACCCGGTCTGACACGGATTTTGAGGGGCATCCGGTCAGGGAGGAAGGGAGGACCGTCGCCATGACGACTTCCATCAAGCGCTTACCCAGGCGCATGCCCGGCTGGGCGAAACTGGTGACCGCCGTCGTACTGGTGCTCGCCGTGATGTTCGCCGGGATCCGGCTGAGTCTGCTCCCGGGCCTGAAGGACTTCTTCGGTACGGAGACCCACGACCGCTCGGGTCCCGCACTGCTGGAGTCCATTCAGGACATCAGCCGTTACGACGCCGCCTCCGGCAACTTCCAGGTCGTCGTGGACCTGGAGAAGGACGCCAAGTACCTTCCCGACGCGATCCGCGGCACCCGCACGCTGTACGTCGGCGCGGGCACCGTGGACGCCTACGTCGACCTCGGACAGGTCGGCAAGCAGGACGTGACGGTCAACGAGGACCGTACGTCCGCCACGCTCCGGCTGCCGCACGCGGCACTGGGCGAACCGGCCCTCGACCCCGAGCGCTCCTACGCCGTGTCCAAGCAGCGCGGTCTGCTCGACCGTCTCGGCGACCTCTTCTCCGACAACCCCAACAGCGAACAGGCCGTGCAGAAGCTCGCGTCGCGGCACATCGGCGACGCCGCCAAGGGCAGCGGGCTGACCAAGCGCGCCGAGTCCAACACCACCGACATGCTCGAAGGCCTGCTGCACTCCCTCGGCTTCAAGGAGGTGGACGTCTCGTACGGGCCGGGGCCGAAGAACGGCGCCTGATCAGGCGAGGATCCCCGGCAGGGCGAGTGCGGCGAGCAGTACGGCGCCCACCAGCATCCATGCCACGTAGTCGCCGACGTGCCCGGACTGCAGACGCCGCAGCGGCAGCGCCCACTCCGGTGCGGCGAGCAGCCCGGGGCGGGTGACGGCGACGGCCGCGAGGCCCGCCGCCACAACCGTCGAGAGGAGACCGAGCAGGACACCGACCGGGGTCCAGTGCACGGAGACATGCGCACCGCCGGACCCGGCCTCGTTCACGGCGTGCGCCACGACGTCGCCGAATCCGGGGGCCACGCCGACGGTCAGCGCTCCGGCGAGCAGCATCGCGGGCACGGCCGTCATCGTGTCGGGGACCCGGCGCAGCCGCTGCCCGGTCTCCGGTTCCTCGCCGGAGCCGGTCGTCTCGTACTCGGCGCCGTCCTCGGGCCTGGGTCCCAGCCCGAGGAACACACGCGCGCCGACCCGCAGCACCGCTCCGGCGGTCAGGGCGGTCGCCCCGACATAGAGCACGGTCAGCGGGCCGCCCACGGCCTCCTCCGTAACAGCCTTGCCGAGCGCCGTACCGAACGGCGGCAGCCCGGCTAGGGCCACGGCCCCGGTCGCGAACAGCACGGCGACGCCCCGCAGTTGCCGGGCCCGTCCGTGCAGGGCGTGTTCGTCGACGCTGCCGTAGCGGTCGAGCAGGATGCCCGCGCAGGCGAACAGCGCCGCCTTCACACCGGCGTGGCCGAGCATGTACAGCGCGACCCCGTCGTCCGCCTTGGGCGTCAGGACTCCGATGCCGATGAGGAAAAGCCCCATGTGGGCGACGGTCGAGTAGGCGAGCAGCCGCTTGATGTGCCGCTGGTACCAGCACATGACGGCGCCGATCACGGCCGTCACCGCCCCGAGCGTCACCAGGACCTGCCGCAGGTCGGCCGCGGGAACCCCGCCGGGCCCGGCGAAGACCGTGCCGTACACCCGCCAGACGCCGTACGCGCCGAGCTCCACCATGACGCCCGACAGCAGCATGCACACCGGGGTGGGCGCGACGGCGTGTGCGTCCGGGAGCCAGAAGTGGAAGGGCACGGCGGCTGCCTTCACGAGCAGACCGGTCAGCACGAGGACGAACGCGGCGAGCACCAGCGCGTCGGGACCGCCGTGCGCGTCGATCCCCCGCCCGATCTGCGTCATGGCCAGCTCGCCGGTACGGCCGTACAGCAGCGCGATGCCCATCAGCATCGCGTACGCGCCGAGCGAGGTGACGACCGCGAAGGTCAGCGCGCCCTGCACGGCCTTCGCCTCCTCGACCCGGTGCCCGGTCAGCGCGTACGCGACCACGCTCATCAGCTCGAAGAAGACGAACGCGTTGAACAGGTCGCCCGCGACGGCGAAGCCGCACATGCCCGCCTGGAACAGCAGCATCAGGCCGGGAAACGACCCGGCGTGGCGGCGCGGCGGTTCGTCGAAGTAGTGCCAGGAGTACGCCAGGGCCGCGAGCGTCAGCAGCGAGGCGAGCGCGGCCATCCCGAGCCCGGGCCCGTCCCCGGTCAGCACGATTCCGACGCTCACCCCGTCCTTCGGCCGCCGGCCGCCGACCCACTCGACGTGCGGGGGCGAGGAGTTGAGGAGCAGCACGATCGCGAGGCCCGCCGTGCCGGCCGACACGGCGCAGCCCACGGACTCGGCGGCGACCCGGGGCAGTCGGCGCCCGCCCGCGACCAGCAGGGCGGCGCCGAGGACGGGTACGGCGACGAGCAGCGGCAGCAGGTCGTTCATCAGCCGCGCAGCTCGGAGAGTTCGTCGGGGTCGACCGTGCCGTGCCGTTTGGAGATCTGCACGACGAGCGCGAGCAGCAGCGCGGTGACGGTCGCGCCGACCACGACGTCGGTCAGGGCCAGCGCCTGGACGACGGGGTCGACGACCGGCCGTGAACCGGGCTGTACGTCGGAGAAGACAGGCGCGGTGCCGTCGTCGCGGTAGCCGACGGCCAGCAGAAGGACGTACGTGGCGGACTGACACACGGTCAGACAGCCGACGGCGTGGATCAGATTGCGGCTGGTGGCCAGGCCGTAGCAGCCGGCCAGGAAGACCCACATGGCGACCAGGTAGGGCAGTACGTCCATCACTTCCCGCTCTCCTCCTCGATCTCGACGGCCTGGTCCAGGAAGCGGGCGAGCAGGACGACGACCGCGCAGGCCACCTCCATGCCGATGGCCGCGTTCAGCAACCAGACGGTGCCGCCGGAGGACAGCGTGCTGAACGTGCCGTACGGCAGCGTGTTCGCCAGGAAGGCCGTGCCGCCGATCAGGCCCGCGAGGCCGGTGACGACGTAGGCGGAGGCGGCGAGCGCGTCGCCGACCTCGAACAGGCCGACCGGCCGGACGCGTTCCAGGGCGCGGTAGTCGGCGCCCAGGTACAGCAGGTGCAGGGCGGTCGCGGCGACGACGCCGCCCTGGAAGCCGCCGCCGGGGGTGAGCTGCCCGTGGGCGATGACGTACAGGCCGGTGAGCAGGGCGACGGGCAGCACCACGAGGGCGTAGCGGCGTACGGGGAGGGCGACTTCGGCGGGTTCGGGGCGGGCCCGGTGCTCGTCACGGGTCTGGCGCAACAGCACCACGCAGCCCAGGACGGCCGCGAACAGGATGCTCATCTCGCCGAGGGTGTCGAAGGCGCGCTGGTCGAAGTTGACCGACGACACGGTGTTGGCGGCGTCCCGGGCGAGGGCCTCGCGCACGGCACGGTCGCCGTAAGGATGCCGGTCGCCGCCGAAGCCGGGCAGGTCCAGACAGGCGGCGACCAGCAGGACGGCGAGGCCGGCGCCGGCCGCGAGGACGAGCCACAGTCGGGTGCGGGGGCTCATCGGTCGCGTCCCTTGGGCCGTTTGACCTTGCGGACGGTGAGCAGCAGCAACAGCGGCGTGAGCGCGGATCCGACGGCGAGCTGCGACAGGGCCACGTCGGGTGCCTGGAGCACGATGAACAGAACGGCGAGGACGACACCGAGGACGGCCAGCACGAGGGCCTGGCGCACCGGGTCGCGGACGGCGACCGCGAGGGTCGCGGTCGCGGCGACCAGCAGCAGGGCGATGACGATGACTGCGTCAGCCACGGAGGACTCCACGGAATCCGCCGGACAGCGCGCCGGACGCGACGACGTTCCCGCCGATCAGCAGCGCGCCGGTCACCAGCAGCTTGACCATGGCGCGACTCGGTCCTACGGCCACGCACAGCACCAGCACGACCACCGCGCCGACGCCGGCGGCCAACCACGTCACGCCCCAGGCGCTCGGCGGATCAGCGGTCAGCTCGTCGGCGAGCAGCCGGGCGAAGACCAGCGTGCCGACGGGCCCGAGCAGGGCGAGGACCAGGGCGACATCGACGTAGGACGGGCGGTCGTAGGCCTGGGAGAGCAGGAGCAGGGCCGGGCAGGCGAACGCGGTGGCCAGGTTCTGCGCCACGACTGCGCGCCGCGGCGGTCCGGTGGCGACGCCCCAGAGGGTGGCTCCGACGCCGCCCGCGAGGACGACGGCCGCCGCCGGCATCCAGCCGTTCACCGTCCGGCCACCGCCCTGCGCGCGGCCCGTGCGGCGAGGGCGGCCACAGCCGCGGCGCCCGCGCCGACCGCCAGTTCCAGGGCGTCCACGGTGCTGACGAGGACCAGCCACAGCACGGAGAGCGCCGCCCACCACGCCAGGATCTCGGCGGTGGCGAGAAGTGTCGTACGCCGGTTCACGCGCCACACCTCCCGAGCCTCGACCGCCGACCGACGCGGCGATACATCCGGTTACGCCGCTTTCGCGCCATCCAAACACCGTGTTCGCCGTGTGGCGTGACGGCGCGCGGGTCTCCGCCCGGAGTGCCCCTACGGCACGCGGGGAAACCGGGGGCCGGGATCGCGCGGCGGCATCTTCGGCCGGTTCGCGGGTAACCACCCTACGACAAAGGGAAGTTGAAGACTGGAGGACCGCATGGCCCGTACAGCCTCACGATCCCGTGCCGGGTTACGGCTCCGCACAGCCACGTCCGCGTCCGTGGGGTTGCCCAAGGGGAAGCGGGCGTCCAAGTCGAAGCGGGAGCCGAAGTCCGAGGAGCCGTCCAATCCCAAGCGCGGCCCCAAGGCGGCCTGGGTCACCAAGCTCAAGCGGGCGCCCAAGGCGGCCGGGGCGGCGAAGACCAAGCAGGCCCAGAAGACCAAGCCTGCGCCGCGGTCCGCCCGTCGCGGGCGGGATCCTCTTCGCCTCCTCGCGCGGCTGCTCGCGGTGCTGTGCGCGTTCGTGCTCATGGTGGCGTTCGCGGTCGTGCTCGCCCAGCTGACCCTGCAGCCCTCCCCCGCGTCGGAGGCGCTGACGCACACCAACCTGCGGCCGGGCCGCTCCCTCAAGGCCTATCTCGACCAGCCGGAGCTGCGTGACGCCGTGAAGCAGATCGGCGGCAACCTGCTGCTCGGCGTCCCGTTCGGCATCCTGGCCCCCGTCGTCGCCCCGCGCACCCGGGGACCGCTGCGCATCCTCCTGCTGACCGCGACCGTGATGCTGCTGGTGGAGCTGGTACAGGGCCTGATGGTCGCCGGGCGCGCCTTCGACATCGACGACGTCATCCTCAACACCACGGGCGCGCTGATCGGTTACCTCGTCCTGGGGCGGCGGATGAGCCGTGCGGTGCATGCCCGGGAGCGTCGCTCCTAGCCGCCCGAACAGCACCGGAACAGCACGGTGCCGCGCCGGGCACATCTGGTCCGTACCAAGGTATTGACGCCCTCTTATCTCATTCCTTGAATCAAGAGGCGACACCCTTACCCCCCACCTCGGTCGGCGCACCCGTACGCCGGGACGCCGTACGGAAGGGAGAGCCGTGGTCTCCCCACGTTCGCTCCGCACCTGTCTCCTCGCCGCCCTGTCCGCCGGGCTGGTCGCGTCCGCCACCGTCGCCCCCGCAGGGGCGGAGCCCGCCGACGTCCGGGCCGTGACGTTCTCCGACACCTTCGACGGGCCCGCCGGCGCGGGCGTCGACTCCTCGAAGTGGCAGCTCGAGACCGGCGACAACGTCAACAACCACGAGCGGCAGTACTACACATCGGGCACCGACAACGCGGCCCTGGACGGCCAGGGCCATCTGGTGATCACCGCCCGCCGTGAGAACCCGGCCAACTACCAGTGCTGGTACGGCACCTGCGAGTACACGTCGGCGCGGCTCAACACCGCCGGCAAGTTCACGGCCCAGTACGGGCATGTCGAGGCACGGATCAAGGTGCCGCGCGGGCAGGGCATGTGGCCCGCGTTCTGGATGCTCGGCAACGATCTCGGGCAGGTCGGCTGGCCCGCCTCGGGCGAGATCGACGTCATGGAGAACGTCGGCTTCGAGCCCTCGACCGTGCACGGCACGATCCACGGCCCCGGCTACTCCGGCTCGGGCGGCATAGGCGCGGCCTACTCCCTGCCGGACGGTCAGGCCTTCGCCGACGACTTCCACACCTTCGCCGTCGACTGGGCACCCGACTCCATCACCTGGTCGGTGGACGGCAACGTCTACCAGCGGCGCACACCCGCCGACCTCGGCGGCAACGCCTGGGTCTTCAACAAGCCGTTCTTCCTGATCCTCAACCTCGCGGTCGGCGGCTACTGGCCCGGCGCCCCGGACGCCTCCACGGTCTTCCCACAGCGGTTGGTGGTGGACCGCGTCTCGGTGACCACGGGCGACTAGGCGGTTTCGGCGGGTCGAGACGAGCGAGTGCCGCGCGAACCGGGCGAGGCCGTGGGCAGCTTCCTCGTACGGTGCCGGCTCCTGCTTCCCAGCGGGGGCGCGTGATGTCCCCGAGGTCCTCGATCCATCCGGGCTGCCGGCCAATCCACTTGCCCTTGCCACGGGTCAACGCTGCACTGTGGCCAGACATCACGAGTCGCGGTGCCGGTATCCCGGGGAGGCAGCAGCAATGGAGAGCCGTCCCACGACCGACAAGGACCTCGACATCTTCGTCGACACAGTCCATGCCGCGTTCGGGCGCTTCGCGCCGGCGAGGTGAGCGGCGACATGGACTGGCTCTGGGTGCGACTGCTGGACGTCCCGCGTGCGCTGACCGCGCGCGGCTGGTTCATGGACAGGCGAGCTCGTCCTCGACATCGACGACCCGTTCCTCGGCGAACACGACCGCTACCTGCTGACCGTCCGGGACGGCAAGGCCGGCTGCGTCCCCGCGGACCGGAAGCCCGACCTGTCCCTGGACGTCAGAGACCTGGGCTCCGTCTACCTCGGCGGCACCACCCCGAGCACGCTCGTGCGTGCCGGTCACATCCGGGCCCACCGCCCAGGCGCAGCGACCCTCGCTGACGCACTCTTCCGCGCCGAGCGCTCCCCGCACTGCCTGCACTGGTTCTGACGGCGCTCGCGGACCCTGCACAAGTCTCGTTCGTCGACTACTCGTTCGGCCTGACGAACAGGTCCCGGCCTCGGCAGGTCAGGGGTTCCAGAAGACCGAGGTGAACGCGCGGTCGAAGCGCCGCGCGGTCAGGTCCTCGCGCTGGATCACCCAGTGGACGGTGGCGCTCTCCCAGCCCGGCACGTCCAT